>JANQWK010000015.1 GCA_030729925.1 Saprospiraceae bacterium | reverse complement strand
GGGGAGTCAATTTGTCCAATAATGATCAATTCTGATCCACAGATGTCACCGATTGGAGGAGATTTGCACCAATGGGGTATTGGGCAGGTTGGGGCGAACAGTTTTTTTGTGTCCATCCCCCCCCAAATTCGTGTCATCTGTGGTCTTTTGGGGAGTCAATTTGTCCAATCATGATCAATTCTGATCCACAGATGTCACCGATTGAAGGGGGATTTGCACCAATGGGATATTGGGCGGGTTGGGGCGAACCGTTTTTTTGTGTCCATCCTCCAAAAAATTCGTGTCATCTGTGGCCCTTTGGGGAGTCAAATTTTTTTCAAAACTGTCAAAATTTTTTCCAAAACATGTCACTCATGACAAAAATCGGTCACTCATGACAAAAATTTGGCGAAAAGAACAAATTCTCCTTAATTGTCGGTATAAAAAAACGAGTAAACCAACAGAAGTCGAAAAATTTTTTGGATAGCAAAATTAAAAGCAAGTATATGGAAAACAAGCACCAGGTTCATAACCTCATCATCTTAGATGAAAGCGGATCTATGGAATCCATCAAAAGCGTTATCATTAGCGGATTCAACGAACTGGTACAGACCATCCAGCACACGGAACGGGAATTTCCAGACCAGGCGCATTTTATTTCGATGATTTCCTTCAACAGTAGCGGCAATAAATTGCTCCATTTTTTGGATCCGGTAAACCGCCTGAAAGCTATTGATGCCTCTACCTACCAACCCAATTTCAGTACCCCCTTGTTCGATGCCATTGGATTTGGGGCACAAAAACTCAAACAGGCATTAACCGGAATCCCTGAAAAAAACGTATTGGTAACCATCCTCACCGACGGAGAAGAAAATGCTTCTACGGAGTTCAATGCCCAGGCCATCAAAAGCTTGGTGGAGGGACTAAAAGCTGAGGGCTGGGTCTTTACCTACATCGGTACCGATCACGACATCTCCAAAGTCGCAGACCAGTTGTCCATTACCAACACCATGGCTTTTCAAAAAACTGACGAAGGCATAAATGCTATGTTTGAAAAAGAAAAAGCTTACAGGAGCAAATTCAGCCAACAGATCCGCGACAAGAAGGTGTCGGATGAAGGATTTTATGAGGAGGATTGAGGATGCCGTATGCGGCATTGTTTGTCTTAGTTCACGCGTGACAATAAGATAGAATTGATGCACCTGAAAAAAACACAAGCCATATTAATTCTCCTACCTAAAGAATATCGCGAGATAGGTGAGCCTGTATTTATGGTGTATGAATTTCGGATTGAGAAGTTGGAAGCTGAGGCAAAGCATTTGAGCGACCAACTTGCCAAAAACAGCCGTAACAGCAACAAACCACCCTCTTCCGATACTTTCAATAAACCTGCCCCGAAGAGTCTGCGCAAGAAGACCGGGCGTAAGC
>JANQWK010000014.1 GCA_030729925.1 Saprospiraceae bacterium | reverse complement strand
AAAACTAAGGGTTATGTCCACATTGATTACAGGGATGCACCACGTGACGGCGATGGCCTCGGGGGCACAGTCGAACCTGGATTTTTATACGGGGGTGCTGGGGTTGCGTTTGTTGAAACAGACGGTGAATTTTGATGCGCCGGATGTGTATCACTTTTATTATGGAAATGAAGTCGGGGATCCGGGGACGATCATGACCTTTTTTCCTTTTGCGCAGATGGCAAGGGGGAGAAAGGGGAGGAGCCAGACGGTGCGGACGTCGTTTTCGGTGCCGGAGGGGGCCTTGGAGTTTTGGATGGAGCGGCTAAGGCGCTTCGGGATTGGGTTTACGCAGCCGGAGGAGCGTTTTAACGAGCAGTTTATTTATTTTGAGGATTGGGATGGATTGGGATTGGAGTTGGTGGCGCATGCAGGGGATACCCGACAGCCGTTTTCGCGGCCATTTATTCCGGAGTCTGTGGCTATCCGGGGCTTCCACCATGTGGAGTTGTCGGAGCGGGTGTATGAGGCTACGGAGGAACTTCTGGTGAATATGCTGGATTACGATTTTGTGGGCGAGTCGGGTGCTCGCAGGCGGTACGCGCCCCGAACCGGCTCTACCGGCTTCCTGGATCTTGTGTGGGATGCCCACCCCGATTTTGGCTCCGGCGGAACCGGCACGGTGCACCATATCGCTTTCGATACGGCGAGCGAAGAGGATCAATTGATTCTGCGGGAGCGGCTGCTGCGCAGAAAAGTGTTTACGACACAGGTGCTGGACCGGCAGTATTTCAAGTCTATTTATTTTCGGGAACCCGGCGGGGTATTGTTTGAAGTGGCGACTTCCGGCCCAGGTTTTGCCTGGGATGAACCGGTAGCGGCACTTGGACAGGAGCTGAAGTTGCCGCCCTGGGTGGAGGCCCAACGGGCAGCGATCGAGGCACAGTTGGAACAGATCAACCAAGATATGACGAAATATGCGTGATCCTAATGCTGCTTTTGTGTTCGGAGGCTTGTCGCCTAAAAATGCTGCTCAGGCGATGGTGATGGTGCATGGTCGGGGAGGGAGTGCCCGCGATATTTTGGGGCTTTCGGGTTACCTGGAGCGAAAGGACTTGGCTTTGCTGGCTCCCCAGGCCAAAGGAAACTCCTGGTATCCGTATAGTTTTTTGGCGCCGCGCAACAACAACGAACCCGGTCTTTCGGCGGGATTGGAGTTGCTACAGGAGGCCTGTTTGTACCTGAACGAGCAAGGAATTGCCGATGACCATATTTTTTTCCTGGGCTTTTCCCAGGGGGCTTGTCTGACTTGCGATTTTCTGGCCTCCCGGGCGCATCGCTATGCCGGGGCTTTCTTGCTGAGCGGTGGATTGATTGGGGATCATATAGCGGAAGAACGCTACAAAGGCGATTTTGCAGGGACACCTGTGTATTTTGGGATTACCGACCGGGATCCCCACGTGCCGCTGGATCGGGTGGAAGAGAGTGCCAGCCGTTACCGGCAAATGGGCGCCGCGGTCAAACTGGAGGTGTATCCGGGCAGGCCGCATAGCATTTATCCGGAGGAAATTGCCGAGATCAATGCTATGCTGGGCACTGCGGGATAAAAATGCCTACTTTTTATATTTGTCTTTGAGCATGGGCGCAAAGGTCTTCATGACTTTTTCGACCTTGGGCTTGCTGATGCGTTGCACATAGGGATTGCCGGGATTGTATTCGTAGTAGTCCTGGTGGTAGGCTTCGGCTACCCAAAATTCGCGGTAAGCAGACAAGGCCGTTACGATGGGTGAACTAAACGTGCCCGAAGCATTGAGCTGTTGCATTTTGGCCGTGGCCGCAGCTTTCTGGGCATCGTTGTGGTAAAAAATTTCGCTGCGGTACTGAGGCCCTACATCGGGACCCTGTCTGTTGAGGGTGGTTGGATCGTGTGCCACGAAAAAAATATCCAGAATTTGCTCGAAATTCAGGACGGCAGGATCGTAGTAAATTTGGATGGCCTCGGCATGATCGGTCTGTTTGTTGCTCACCTCACTGTAAGTCGGATAAGCTTTTTTTCCACCGGAATAGCCACTGATCACATCCACCACGCCGTTGATGCGCTCAAAAGCAGCTTCTGTGCACCAAAAGCAGCCTCCTGCCAGGGTAGCCACCTCGTATTTTTCGTATCCTTTGTCCTGGACGTAGTCTTTGATTTTGTAAATGTCTTTCCCGGTCTGGGCTATTACCTGGTTGTCGGGCGATTGACAAGCGGAAAAGGCCAGCAGGAGGCTGAAAAACAGCAGGGGTTTTTGCAACATGGTGATTCTTTTTTTCGGGTTAACAACTTTGTCCTTAACCGAAATTGCTGGTAAATTGTTTGCTTGTTGCTGATGTTTGCAATCCGTAAAACGAGAAAGGCATGAAAAAAGGATTACTCGCCGGGTATATATGGCTTCTGACGGGACTGGCGCTTTTTGGGCAGGAGCATTCTGTGGCCCGCCAGTGGAACGAGGTGTTGCTGGAGTCTATCCGAAACGATTTTGCACGGCCACCCGTGCATGCCCGCAACCTGTATCACACTGCGATTGCACTTTACGATGCTTGGGCGGTGTATGACGACACGGCGGAACCCTATCTGCTGGGCAAAACGGTCAATGGGTTTACCTGCCCGTTTGAAGGCATCCCTGAGCCGGCCGACCAACGCGCAGCCCAGGAACAAGCGATGAGTTTTGCGGCGTATCTGTTGTTGAGCAACCGATTTTTTTACAGCCCGGGCTGGGAAAGCAGTTTGTCTGCCTACCGCAACCTGATGGATTCCCTGGGATACGACCGATTCGATGTGAGTCTCGACTACAGCAGCGGCGATCCGGCTGCAGTGGGGAGTTATTTGGCCAAGTGTTTGATTGACTATGGTTTACAAGATGGATCCAACGAGATCTTCAACTACGAGAACCTGTTTTACCGACCGGTAAACCCCGCCCTGGTACCATCTCAACCCGGCAATCCCTCCATGAAGGATCCCAATCGCTGGCAGCCCTTGTCGTTCGATTTTTTTGTGGATCAGAGTGGTAATATTTTTCCGGGGGCCACCCCGGCATTTCAAAGTCCGGAATGGGGTCAGGTCGCGGGTTTTGCGCTGGAAGAATTGGATCCCAACCCGGTGACCCGCGATGGGTTTACTTACCAGGCGCACCACGATCCTGGGCCTCCGCCTTATCTCGATACCCTGGCGCAGGGCGGACTGTCTGAGTCGTACCGATGGGGCTTTGCCATGGTGCCCGTGTGGGGTGCCCATTTGGATCCAAAAGACAGCATATTTTGGGACATTTCTCCGGGGGGATTGGGCAATCTGAGTGCCCTACCGGATAGTTTTGCGGACTATCCCGCACATTACAAATTTTTTGAAGGAGGGGAGTACGGAAGCGAGGGGCATCGAACCAATCCGCTTACGGGATTGCCTTATGCGCCGCAGTGGGTGCCGAGAGGAGATTATACCCGTGTACTGGCCGAATATTGGGCAGACGGGCCGGACTCTGAAACGCCTCCGGGGCATTGGTTTTCCATCCTCAATTACGTCAACGACCAACCGACGCTGGTGCGCCGGTATCACGGAGAAGGCCCGGAGCTGGATCCGTTGGAGTGGGACGTCAAGGCTTACCTTACCTTGGGGGGAGCCGTGCACGATGCGGCCATTGCAGCCTGGGGGGTCAAGGGCAAGTACGATTACGTTCGCCCCATTTCTGCGGTGCGGTACATGGCCGGGAAAGGACAAAGCTCTGATCCGTCGGATCTGAGTTATCATCCCAACGGCATTCCTTTGATGCCTGGGTATATCGAACTGGTGCGACCGGGCGATCCGCTGGCGGGTGTGGATGGCGCCCATGTGGGCAAAATCAAGCTCTACACCTGGAGGGGTCCCGACTACATTGTTGATCCCGAAACAGATGTCTCGGGGGTAGGCTGGGTATTGGCCGAAAACTGGTGGCCTTTTCAGCGCCCTACCTTTATCACGCCCCCTTTTGCCGGCTATGTCTCCGGCCATTCTACGTTTTCCCGCGCAGCGGCTGAAGCCATCACTTGGTTTACCGGTAGCCCTTATTTCCCTGGGGGGATGGGCGAATTTATCGCTCCAAAAGACGCATTTCTGCACTTCGAAAAAGGACCGAGCGTGGAGGTACGTCTGCAATGGGCTACCTATCGCGACGCGGCTGACCAAACCAGTCTGTCGAGAATCTGGGGAGGCATACACCCCCCGCAGGACGACATTCCGGGCAGGAAAATGGGGCTTGTGATTGGCCAGGCTGCCGCCAAAAAAGCGGGATCGTATTTTGGCGAAAGCGAGACGGTGGCGCAAATTAATCAGGAGTCCATTCCCAGGGTAGTTCTGTACCCTAACCCTGCTATGTCCGGGGCAGACCTGCAATTGCAGCTGCCGGCAACGATGAGCGGCAGAGGGGAGGAGTACCAGGTCAGCATTCGGGACATCCAGGGGCGCGAGGTGTGGCGAGTCGCCAAGCGGATTTGGAAAAACAACCTTCCATTGCAGTTGCCCAAGCTGGAGGCGGGCTACTATATCGTACAGGTTCTCCACGACAATCAGACTGCGGTGGGCAAACTTGTCGTCAGGTAGCCTTAAAAAGCAAGAATAGCGTGGGTTTTCTAACAATGATTTTCCGCCAGGATGCACTAAAATCATTCAAATATGAAAAAAAATGGACATATCCTTTTTTTTAGGAAAAAAATTTAAGACTTTTGTTTGAAAGAACCTTAACAAATTTCTAAAAGAACAATAGTCCTGCAAAAACCGATCGGTTTTTTGTCCTTTCCATGCCGATTTTCGTCGTGCCTGGGTTGGGCAATAGCAATTGAAAACGGTAATTTGGTTGTGAGAAACCTATGGGTTTGTTTAATTTAAGTCAGTAAATAAACAAAGCAACTAATGAATCGCTTTTCAAGGTTCATCATCATGGGCGTTCTGCTCTCAGCGCTAACGGCGGTTCCTTTATCGGGGCAGGTCAATCTGGCAAGTGCCGGTGCGACTGCTAAGAATGGAAAAGGGCAGTTAGACGCCACCGTGGGTCAATTGGACTACGGCAATTTTTTCAACGGCAATTATTTTTTCCAGCAGGGTCTCCAGCAGCCTTTTGTGCCGCTGATTGTCAACGTGGACAGTCTGCTCTGTGCCAGTGCTGTGTTTGCTCCGGCCGAAGTTCTGGCGGGTCAGGCGGCCTTGGGTACGGTGAGCATTGACTACCAGGGGGGCAATGGCTTGGAATTGGAACCTATGACTTTTTCCAGTACGGGGGTAAGTGGTTTGGCGTTGTTGCTGGATCCCATGACCTTGGAGGAGGGCAATGGGGTACTTACCTTGCGGCTCACGGGTACTGCTGCAACGGCGGGGATGGCCAATTTTGATCTCGTAATTGGCGAAAAAACCTGTCAATTGAGCATAGAAGTCTTTCCGCAGGATCTGGAGCTTCCGGACTTTTTCTCGCCCAATGGGGATGGCATTTATGATGTTTGGGGTTTGCCGGCGCTGGAGCTCAAGTATCCGGGCAGTCGGATTTACATTTTTGACCGTTTTGGCAAGCGGGTAGCGCAGTTATTTGCTTACGAATATTGGGATGGACAGCTCCAAGGCGTGGATGTTCCGTCCGGTGTTTACTGGTACATGGTCGAGACGCGTGAAAAAACAAACCCATTAACTGGCAGCATAACCCTGATGCGATGAAACAATTACTACTTTCCACCTTATTACTCATACAGGTACAGGTTTTGCTGGCACAAAGTCAGCCCAGTACCTTGCCGCGCATGTATTTTTTCGTACCCAATCTGTTGAATCCGGCTATGGCTGGATTGGAAGAAGAGATGACCGTGTCTGTATTGCACCAACGTCAGATGACCCAGATTGCGGCCGGTCCCCAGACGCAGGTGTTCTCGATCAACAATGGATTTGCGGAATACAACACGGGCTTGGGGATTAACCTTTTCCGGGACCAGAACGGCCCTTTGTCCCTGACCAGTGCGGAGGGGGCATTCTCCTATAAAGTCAACTACGACAAAAACGAAGATGGTACCTCTAACCATTATGTGTCTTTCGGATTGTCGGCCGGTATTCAGTTGTGGCAGCTCAATGTCAAGGACTTGGATGCCTTCAACGACGACCCGGTATTTATGTTGCAGGGAGAAAGCAAGCCGAGTCTGAGCGCCAGTTTTGGGATGCTTTATTTCTATGAGGGTTTCCAGGGGGGATTTTCGGTACAAAACATTGCCGGCGGCAGGGTCAGACCGCTATCGGCGTTTGACGAACTCGTGCAGGAGCCTACCGGATTTTTTCTGATTGGCTTTGAAAACAAGTTGGGAGAAAACTTCCGGCTCAATCCTTTGGTCGTGGCTTCGCTGGATTTTTCGGGCAATATTCAGGCGGATTTGAACCTGATTGCGGAGTTGGATTTCGACAATGGCCTGGGTATGAGTGCAGGTGTGGGATACCGTATGGCGAGTCGGTACAAGGAAAGCAAGCCGGAGGGACTGATGTTTTACTCCAAAACGGAATACAAGGGATTCAACCTGTCGGTACAATATAACTATCCAACCGGCAACCAGGGCGTTTTTACCGGGGGAGAATATACCATAGGATTAGGATTCACTACCGCTTCTTTTGGTGGCACCAAAAAAACAAAGAAAAAGCCTGATGAAAGTTCGGGTTCCGAGAATTAATTTTACCGGCGATTGATAAGTTTAAACCATGAATATATCCAAAAAAACCGATTTTTCGACCTTGCTCACCCGAATGGTCATGCTGGCGGGGATTTTCCTTCCTTTGTTTTCCCCGCGTTTAGCGGCTCAGGTGCCGAATCGCATGTCCTTTCAAATGATGGTGACGGACACAAAAGCGGCTCCGCTGTTCGATACCGATGTCTGGCTCCGCTTCCGAATCCTATACGATACCCTCGACAAGACGGTCATTTTTGAAGAATTGCATACCGCCAATTCAGGCACTACGGGTCTCGTTCGCTTGCAGATAGGCAATGGTTCTCCCGTTATGGGAACCCTTTCCGGGTTGCCCTGGCAGGAGGGACCATTTTTCCTGCAAACCGAATTGGCGTATGCGGCAGATGGGGCTTACTCGTTGATTGGCTTGCAGGAAATGACCTCAGTGCCGTTTTCGCTGTATGCCAACATTGCGTATGACCTGGCAGGGGGCGAACCGGTGATTCCGGAAGGCACCCAAACCGGAGATTTGTTGTACCAGCAGGAGGATAGTCTGCGGGTGCTGTCGCCCGGACGCGGGGGGACTAGTCTGGCCGTATCCGCCCAGGGGGCATTTGCCTGGCTGGATCCTTCCTTAGCGGCATCCCCAATCTTGGATGTGGAGGCTCAGATGGTGTGGGTAGGCGGTGGATCTTATACCAGGGGCTGTACGGCCGACCAGGGAGGTCTCTGCGATGGGGATGAAAGTCCCACCCAATTGGTTACCGTAGGAGATTTTTACATAGGACAATACGAGGTCACCCAGGCTTTGTGGGAGACCGTTATGGGGAGCAATCCCAGTACCTTTTCCGGCTGTCCGGAATGCCCGGTCGAACAGGTGAGCTGGCAGGAAATTCAACAATTTCTCGGCAAACTCAATGCCCTGACAGGGCTCAATTATCGCCTGCCCACAGAGGCAGAATGGGAATACGCGGCACGTGGTGGTCAATCGGCGGCTGGTTTGCCGTATGCGGGATCGGACGATGCGACACAGGTCGCCTGGTATGTGGCCAATGCAGGTGACAGTACCCATGTGGTTGGACAAAAAGCAGCCAATGTATTGGGTTTGTATGATATGAGCGGCAATGTATATGAATGGTGTTTGGATTGGTCGGATGAAGACTACAACGGTGTAATGGACACGAGTAACCCTATTGGCGTGGAAACGGGTTTTAACCGGATTCGCAGGGGAGGAAGCTGGAAAACCGAAGCCCGGTATTTGCGCACGGCTAACCGCGACGGATTGCTTCCCACTTCGGCGAACTCCGACACTGGTTTGCGACTGGCCAGATCGGCCCATTGACCCATTAGAAATTTAGAGCTATGAGATTACTACTAACCTTTTGTTTTTTCTTTCCCTTGCTCCTGCTGGCCCAGATGCCTCTGGGCATGCAATTTCAGGCAGTGGTTCGCGATCAGGACAACCAGTTGCAGTTGAACCAAAACCTGGATTTGAGGATGGATTTGCTGCAGACCGGAGCTGAGGAGCAGGTACTTTACCGGGAATTTCATACCGCGATGACCAACGACAACGGCTTGGTGTATGTTTCTTTCGGTCAGGGCACTATGCCCGAGGGACAGTTGTCGGACATTGACTGGCGCCAATCTGGGCTCGTCATCCGCTGCTACGCTGCAGCTGTGGGCAGCACCGATTTTTTCCTGGTACAGGAGCTGCCATTGGCTACCCTTCCCTATGCTTTCCACACGGCCATAGCCGATTCGATCTACGGATATGACCCCGGTATTCCGGATGGAACTTTGCCGGGTGATTTTTTGGTCTGGCAGGACAGCAATTGGGTCGTTTTGCCCATTGGGCAGCCCGGCGCGCGCCTCATCGTCACCGATGCGGGGAGTCTGCAGTGGGATGCCAGTCGAATCACGGGAACGGATAGCGCCTGGGTCGCCGCGCTGGAGCAAGCGATAGACCTGGTGGACATCTCGGGGGGAACCTACGAAAGAGGTTGCCAGGAAGGATCTTTGTCGGTAGAAATATGTTCCCCCGACGAATTTCCGGTTCAACAAATAGCTGTAAATGATTTTTCCATAGGAAGAAAAGAAGTCACTCAGGATATCTGGACTGCCGTAATGGGGTTCAATCCCGCCGCAGTGGTGTGTGGGGAGTGTCCGGTAACCAACATTACCTGGTATGAAGTCCGCCTATTTCTCCAGCGGCTCAACCGGCTTACCGGAAAACATTACCGCTTGCCTACAGAAACCGAGTGGGAGTACGCGGCAAAAAGGGGCATTCGAGCGGTACCGGCCGATGACCCGTTGGACTTGGACGAGGTAGCCGTTTACAAAGGAAATTCCAGCCGGGTACAAAAAACGGGCAGCAAAGACCCCGACTTGTTGGGCTTGTACGATATGCGCGGCAATGTATGGGAATGGGTATCGGATTGGTATCAGGGCAACGCTTACGCCAAGGATCCCATTCGCTACCCGGAAGGCCCCGTACAAGGTCAACGAAAAAGCATCAGGGGCTGCGCCTTCAACTCTTTTGCAGGCACCTGTTTGGTGTCCAACCGGGATGCTGTAAATCCCGATTTCAGGCAAGCTAACCTCGGTTTCCGCATAGCGGCGGGTACTCACTAAACCAAAGCATCAGCATTAAGCGGGCATCAATTATATCCCACATGAGACAAACACTACTACATACCATATTTTTCCTGCTGGCGTCTGTGTTTTTGGCGACAGCCCAATCCGGCATTAGTTTTCAGGGTATTTTGCGCAACAGCGACGGCGAACTGATAGCCTCTGGTGAGGTTAGTCTTCGCATGGCGCTTGCACAGGGCACCCCGGAGGGCCCGGTGGTTTTTGAAGAACTACACACAGTAACGACCAGTCCCAATGGACTGTTTAGCCTGATGATCGGCACAGGAACGCCTGTTTCGGGCGACCTGATGGACATCAACTGGCAATCGGGAGCTTATTTTTTGCGGGCAAGCATAGAAAGTGTGGGGGGAGAACCCTGGGCGCTGGAGATGGATATGAGTTTGCTTGCCGTGCCCTATGCGTTTTTTGCGGCCACGGCAGACAGTCTGACCAGCATGAGTTTCAACCCGCTCAATACCCCGGGTCAGTCCCTGTATGTCTGGTCGGGATCGGAATGGCAGCCCCTGATGGCGGGTGCGCCTGGTACGCGCCTTGCGGTGGATTCCAGCGGAATGCCGGCCTGGGTACTGCATCAGGTGCCGACCCTGGGTCGCGCAGTGGTGGTGGACAGCAGTTCGAATACCGCTCTGATCGGATATAGCCTTCTCGACAATGGCGGTTTGCCGCTCTTGCGACAGGGATTGGTATGGGGAACCAGCAGCACTCCGGTTTTGGAAAGAGACCGGGTGTTGGTCAATAACACAGACAGTATGAAGCTGCTCCTCGACAAACTCGTGGGCGGCGATCAATATTACGTTCGGGCCTTTGCAGAAAATGCGCTTGGGGTCGGATACGGATCGGTGTTGGCATTTGAGGTAGAAGGTTGTACCAGTGATATTCCGATTACCCTTAACAGTTCCAGCGGAACTCAGGTATCGGACAAAGAAGATGTATTGGTTCGGGTCATCGAGCTCAACGACTTTGAATACCTCACTTACTTTATCAACGATCAACCCTTTGTCACGGATGGATTGGTGACGGAACTCCCCAATCCGGGCATTGACTTTACCGTTTATGCGCGCGGGGTGGACACGATAGGTTGTGTAGCCCTGAGCAGCGAACTCAGTTTTACGATTGTCGAAACAGGGGGCACGGCCTTGGCCATTCCTGCCTTTGAAACCCCGATTACCTACGAGGCTTTGGAGGTATTTAGTTTTGCAGAAGAAAAAAAACTAGATACGCTTGCTAACTTCACGATTCGATACGAATTGTCGGAGGGATTTGACATCGTCAACCTCTACGACGGCAATATTTATGACGAGGGGAAATTCCTGGGTGCCACCTACATCGGCTATCCTCAGGACACCATTTATTTCTCCGAAACGGAGACGGCATATTACATGGTTTTTCTGGGTTATGGAGCAGGATCGGAAGCCCGACAAAAAAATGTACGTACTTATTTGGCCACCAATGCCTTGTTTTTGCAACTGAAAAATGCAATCAAGGCGGATTTGCAGACCTTGGGTTATGTGGACGAGTACAGTAATGACAAATTTGATTTAGTCGAGCTAATCAAAGCAGATCTGGGTTTAAATTTCAACGATGAGTCCACGGTAACGGATGCCCCCAACCCCATGTTGCGGGCAATGGGAGATCGCATACAGTTTTTGCCGGAGGGCAACACCTTGTTTTATGCCGCTCAGGTACAAGATACGACTGGTGTGGTCTTGAGCAATCCGGTTGTTTTTTCGGGAGAGCCGCTGGCGGATTTGCCGTATATGTTCCGTTTCTTTTCGCGTTTGTTCAGCGACTCGCGCTTCCTGGATGCCTTGATTTTCAGGAGTGGCAGCACCAGCAAACTGGACAGTATGGACTTGTTGGATCGGGAGCTGTCGGAGGAGGACATTGTGGTTGCTTTGGACAATGGGCGCGATATTGTGGGCGAGAAATACGTCAACCTCACGCAGTTCATCGAAAACTACAACACCAGTCTTCATTTTTACCATCTTTTCTCGCTGTTTCCTTCCTTCAAGGCTGTTGACGGCTTGTTGTTGACCTTGGATGGAGGCACCCCGTCGGATTTGATGTGTTTGGAAGGTTTGACTGATGTCATGGATGCCTCGCAGGAAAACTTCATCCAAATATTTATGGACGATGAAGCGGGAGGTGCGGAAGCCCTTTCGCTGTTTTCATTTGTCTGTTATTCTTTGGCCGAGGCTTTGCAGGCAGAATCCTGTACGGGGCAAAAATCCATGTACCGATTGCTCAACGGTTTGGGCAACACGGCCAATCGCGCATTGAGCACTTACAACAGTCTCAAATTCACCTCCGACGTTGCGGATGCCACCCGGTCAGCCCGGCACCATTTCTACGTATCGGATGAAGGCGTATTTGGCAAACAGGTCACTACGATCGAGCCTGCCATGGACTTGAGTGGGGTACCAAATGGTTTCCTGAGTCCGGATCCGGCGTTGCGTTTGGAAGAATATGACTTTTATGCGGAGGAGCAGGATGCAACGCAAACCTATTTGCGGATTGGCGAGCGCATTCCTTCGGGGATGTTTGCATCGGGCAATCGGAGCATCGAGGTGGAAGTGAGTTTTGAGTCGTTTGTCGAATCGGTGAGTTTGGGTACCGAAACTGCCACCAGCAGTCCTTACACCTTCACGGTCAACGCATGGGAGAACATCTTCCGCTGGAAAATCAAGAACTCCGCCAATGGTTTTACACCCGGTACCCGGGTAAAATTGGGTCGCATCAAAGCAGGTGCGGTGGAGCAGGATATTTTCGGCGTCATTGAAGTGCCACAGATTCGATATTTGGCCAATGCTTCTACCGAAAACCTGATTGTGGTAGAAGTGCATAGCAATGGACAACCCCTTACGGGAAAATACAATATCGCTTTTGAAATTTTTGCCGGAGGCGGCACCTTACAGCATCCGGATGCCCCTGGAGCTGAGGCCCAAACCATCCTGTTAGAAACCGATGAATCGGGAAGGGCGGTGGTGCGTTGGAACCAATCGGGTATGGGCGACCGGTTGCAGGCAAGGGTTCTGGATGCAACCGGCAATGCGTATGATAGTGTGATTGTTTCGGGTGGCTCGGCGCTGGTATTTGTAGAAGGCGGGGTGTTTAACATGGGCTGTACGATTGAGCAGGGGAGTTCCTGTGCTGCGGATGAATCCCCGGAGCGGGCGGTTACTTTGTCGGGATTTTTCATCGGCAGGTTTGAAGTAACCCATGCCCAATGGGCAGACGTCATGGGAACAGACGCCGGCATTTGTCCGGAATGTCCTGTGGTGGACGTCAGTTTGGCCGAGGTACAAGTCTATATAGACAGTCTGAACGCGCGCACGGGCTTTTCCTATCGCTTGCCTACAGAGGCAGAATGGGAATATGCCGCACGCGGCGGGAAATTTAGTCAGGGTAACCGGTATGCCGGGGGCAACGATCCCGGTCAAGTGGCCTGGTACCAGGACAATGCTCCCGGCGGGCTACGAGAGGTAGGACAAAAATTGCCCAACGAACTGGGCATTTATGATATGAGTGGCAATGTGGGCGAGTGGTGCGGTGATTGGTATGGCGCAAGTTATTATGCAGAAGCAGCCAACAATGACCCTGTGGGGCCGGAAAGTGGAGCTGCCCGGGTAGTTCGGGGCGGTTCGTGGCAGTCCATTGCAGGAGATCTGCGGGTGTCGAAAAGAGCTACCTTGAATCCCGCCATAGGCAACGGCAGTACCGGTTTCCGATTGGTTCGTGCCGTGAATTTGCCGGAGGTAAGAACAGTAGCCATTACGGGCTTGACCGATAGCAGTGCGGTAGCGAGCGGCCAAATAATATCGGATGGCGGCTTAGAAATTTTGGAGCGCGGTTTTGTGTGGAGCATCTTTGAGGATCCGACTTTAGCAGATAGAAAGGTTGCCAATGGTGGTACGGGTTCTGGTTATTCAAATACCATCACGGATTTGAGTCCGGGCAGAACTTATTATGCGCGCGCCTATGCGACCAGCAGAGCAGGTACGGCTTACGGCGAATCTCTTGAGTTTACAATCCCTGCTGTTTTGCCGGAGGTAGAAACGAGTTTGGTGAGTGATTTGACCAACAGCACAGCCCTGGCAGGCGGAAACGTCCTTTCAGACGGCGGTGCTGCTGTCGTTGCAAGAGGGGTGGTGTGGGGCACTTCAGAAGCACCGACCTTGGAAGACAATTCTTCCGACGAAGGCGGCGGAACGGGCTCCTTTAGCAGCAATATCAGTGGCCTGCTTCCTTTTACAACCTACTATATTCGGGCGTATGCCACCAACTCGGTGGGTACCGCTTACGGGCAGACCGTAACGGTGACGACCCTGCCAGGGATCCCGCAAGTCATTACGGTAGGGGTCTCTGAACTGACCGATAGCAGCGGCCTAAGTGGCGGACAGGTTACCTCAGATGGGGGTGCAGCCGTCACGGCCAGAGGGGTTGTGTGGGATACCCTGACGATGCCAGTCCTACTAACGGATCGTTTTACCACGGACGGAACAGGGGTTGGTGTATTTGAGAGTAACCTTTCGGGGCTTCGTCCCGGGGTGACCTATTACCTGAGGGCGTACGCTACCAATTCAGTGGGTACGGCTTATGGCGAGGAGGTTATTTTTGCAACACCGGCTGTTTTGCCGGTGGTGGTAACGGATACGATTACTGCGATCACCGATAGCAGCGCCGTTAGCGGCGGAAGGGTGGTTTCGGATGGAGGAGCATTGGTAACGGCTCGGGGAGTGGTATGGAGTGCAACGCCCAATCCTACCCTTGCGGTTCGCAACACCGCCAATGGAACAGGAACCGGGGCGTTTGTGAGCAATTTGCGCGATCTGTTGCCGGGTACCCGGTATTATGTGCGCGCTTACGCGACCAATGTAGCGGGTACGGTTTATGGACAGGAATTGAATTTTGTGACCCCGGCTATTTTGCCCACGGTTGTAACAGATACGGTGACCGCGATTACCGACAGCAGTGCTGTTAGTGGCGGTGAAGTGGTTGGAGACGGCGGCGCGGAGGTGACAGCCAGGGGAATAGTTTGGGATATTTCGCCTAATCCCGTGGTGGGAACGGACTCAACGACTACAGAAGGCAGCGGCACAGGTATCTTTACTGCTACCTTGAAAGACTTATTGCCGGGAACGACCTATTACGTGCGGGCTTATGCGACCAATATTGCGGGTACCGCCTACGGCGAAAACCGGTCTTTCATTACTCCGGCTATTTTGCCCGAAGTGCGCACCGATGCCATTACCAATATTACCGACAGCAGCGCGGTCAGCCGCGGGGAAGTCCTCTACGACGGCGGGGGAACCATTACCGCTCGCGGTATTGTGTGGGGGACTGTTTCGACCCCAACCCTGGCCGACAATCGCACCCTGGCCGGCACAGGCACAGGATTGTATGCCAGTAGCATAGCGGGCTTGTCGCCCGGTACGACATATTACGTTCGTGCCTATGCCACCAACGAGGCAGGTACGGCTTATGGAGCAGTAGATAGCTTTGTTACCCAGGCCATATTGCCGGTAGTGGTCACGGATACCATCACTTCGATCACATCAACCACTGCTGTGGGTGGCGGGCAGGTCACTTTTGACGGCGGTGCAGCTGTAACTGCTCGAGGGATAGCCTGGAGCACCGCTCCCGGTTCGGCTGTGGATTCGCTCAAAACCACCAATGGTACCGGCGAAGGAGCCTTTGTGAGCAATATGGGGAGTTTGTCGCCCGGTACGACTTATTATGTCCGTGCGTATGCCACCAATGCGGTAGGAACTGCCTATGGAGCGGAAAGGACTTTCAGTACCCTTGCGGTACTTCCTGTGGTCGTAACAGATTCTATCATGAGCATTACGGACAGCAGTGCCGTGAGCGGTGGTCAGGTCACTTATGATGGCGGAGCAGCGGTTACTGCCCGTGGATTGGTTTGGGACACCCTGGCGGATCCAACTCTGGAAGATTGGACCTTGCAGTTGGGCAACGGCGTAGGGGCTTTCAATGGCGTACTGACCAACATAGAACCTACAAAAACCTATTACGTTCGGGCCTATGCGACCAACGCCGTAGGCACGGCTTATGGACAGCGCTTTAGTTTTACCGCGCCAGCGGGTTTACCAAGGGTCAGCACCACTTCCATCAGTGCCTTGACCGACAGTAGCGCGGTGAGTGGCGGAACAGTTACGTCTGAAAGAGGATCGGCAGTCACCGCGCGTGGGGTGGTCTGGAGCCGCAACCTGACGCCCGATCTGGACTCCTTGAAAACAACAGACGGAGCTGGCTCGGGAGTGTTTGCAAGCCAATTAAGCGGATTAAGTCCGGGAACCACCTACTATGCCCGGGCCTACGCCACCAATGCAATAGGAACCGGTTTTGGCGAAGTGGTAAGTTTTGTCACTCCGGCCATACTTCCTACCATAACCACAGATACCATTAGCGCCATCACCGACAGCAGTGCGGTGGGCGGAGGAAATATCACCTTTGATGGTGGAGCGGCAATTACTGCAAGGGGGATTGTCTGGGGCACGAACCCCAATCCAACCCTGGATTCCATGAAAACGACTAATGGTACGGGAGCGGGTATTTTCAGCAGTACCCTGACTGGGCTGGCACCTGTGACGACCTATTACGTCCGGGCCTATGCGACCAATGCGGTAGGGACTACTTATGGCGCGGAGCTCAGCTTTACCACTCCTGTCGCCTTACCTGAACTGACCACTACAGCCATCACCGCTATTACGGATACCCGGGCTGAGACCGGTGGTTCGGTTACTTTTGACGGTGGGGCAGCAATTACCGCCCGTGGAGTGGCTTGGGGCACCTCCCCACAGCCTACCATTGCAGGGATGCGCACCACCAATGGCAGTGGGACAGGAACTTTTGCCAGTACCGTAACGGGATTAAGTCCTGTGACGACCTATTACGTCCGGGCTTATGCGACCAACGCTGCAGGGACGGGCTACGGGCCTGAATTGAGCTTTGTAACGCCTCCTTCCTTGCCCTTGGTGTCCACTGCAAGCCTGAGTAACCTGATGGCGACAAGTGCCACGGCAGGGGGTAATGTACTCAACGACGGCGGAGCAGCAGTTACCGCTCGGGGGATTGTCTGGGACACCCTGGCGCAACCTACCCTGGCGGATTTCATTGTCACGGTGGGCGACAGCCTGGGTATTTTCAGTACTCCTATCAGCGGACTGATACCCGGAAAGATCTATTACCTGAGGGCCTATGCCACCAATGCAGCCGGTACTTCTTACGGAGAAGAAATTAGTTTTGTTACCCCGCCGGTAGTGCCGGTGGTAACAACGGTTGCTCCAACGGCCATCACAGATAGCAGTGCGACCGGTGGCGGTACGGTCACTTATAACGGCGGAGCCTCGATCAGCGCTCGCGGGGTGGTCTGGGGATTATCTCCCAACCTGACCCTCGACTCTATGAAAACCACCGATGGTACCGGTACAGGTGCCTTCGTGAGCAATATCACCGGACTTTCTCCGGTTACCACCTATTACGTGCGTGGCTATGCCACCAACGCAGCCGGAACGGCTTATGGAGAAGCCTTGAGCTTTACCACTTTGGCCACCGTACCAACGGTTACCACAGATGTGCACAGTGCCCTGACCGACAGCAGTGCGGTGAGCGGTGGAAATGTGGTGGATGATGGTGGTACTCCGGTGACGGCCAGAGGATTGGTTTGGGGAAGAGGTACAGGTCCAACCCTGGATTCGCTGAAAACGGTCAACGGCAGCGGCAATGGGACATTTACGGCTACCATCCCCAACCTGGATCCCGAAACCCGCTATTACGTGCGGGCTTATGCGACCAATGCCAGGGGAACAACTTACGGCAATGAAGTCACGTTCCTCACCCCTGCAGGTCTGCCCAGGGTGACTACCCTGTCCATTAGCAGTTTGACCGACAGTAGTGCAGTGGCTGCCGGAAATGTGTTGTCGGACAGAGGAGCTTCCGTAACGGCAAGAGGGATTATCTGGGGTAGAGGCGCTAACCTGACCCTGGACTCGACGATTGTTGCCGGGGGAAGTGGAACAGGTTTGTTTAGCGGCAACATTAGTGGATTAAGCCCCAATACCAAATATTATGTCCGGGCGTATGCCACCAATGCGGTGGGAACCCGGTACGGCGATGTGGTGAGTTTTACCACTCCGATCAGCATGGTGCTGGTGCAGGGAGGAACCTTTACGATGGGTTGCACGCCCGAACAGATTGGCGATTGCGATTCTGACGAAAATTATCCTCACGATGTCACCCTGTCCACTTTCTACCTGGGTCGCTATGAGATCACCCAGGCAGCCTGGGAAGCTGTAATGGGAAGCAATCCGAGTACTCGGGCAGCTTGTCCGACTTGTCCGGTCGAAACGGTGAGCTGGGACGATGTGCAGGAATACATTACCCGACTCAACATCGAAACGGGATTTGATTATCGCTTGCCCACCGAGGCCGAGTGGGAGTATGCTGCGCGAGGCGGGATAGCCTCCAATGGTTATAAATATGCCGGCGGAGATGGGGTGGACAGCATTGCCTGGTACCTGACCAATGCTTCCGGACAAACGCAGGAAGTGGGTCAAAAGACCCCCAACGAACTTGATCTTTACGACATGAGCGGAAACGTGTGGGAATGGGTGAGCGACCGATACGAAGGGATTTATGACAGTGTTGCGGTAACCAACCCTACCGGTCCGGCAAGCGGCACGCAGCGGGTGGTTCGAGGAGGATCCTGGTTTGCCTTGGAGGCCGATTTGCGGGTGTCTGAGCGTTCTGCTTTCGGTCCTACTGACAGCCAGCCCATCATTGGCTTCCGATTGGCGCGATCCGTGACTCCGCCCTTGGTAGAAACCTATGCAGTAGGTTCGATAACCGACAGCACCGCGGTGGGTGGAGGAAATGTATTGTCAGACGGCGGATCCTTGGTCACCGAAAGAGGGGTGGTATGGAGTACCTCCAGTATGCCAACCCTTGCGGATGATTTCACCGACGATGGCACAGGAGCAGGTCTCTTTACCAGTAACCTCAATAATTTAGATCCCGGCACGACCTACTACGTGCGGGCGTATGCGACCAACGGAGCGGGTACTTCCTACGGCAGCGAAATCACCTTTAGCACGCCACCGGTTTTACCGGAGGTAACAACAAGTACCGTCAATGTGATCTCTTACAGTGAGGTTGGCGTGGGTGGCAATGTGGTCTATAACGGTGGTGCTACGGTAACGGCAAGGGGAGTAGTTTGGAGTGCCAATCCAAGTCCAACCCTGACAGATGGAAAAGTGATGAGCGGTTCAGGTACCGGAATGTACACCGATACGATCAGTGGATTGGATCCGGTGACGAGCTACTACGCAAGAGCTTTTGCGACCAATATCGTAGGTACAGCCTATGGGGCAGATATTACCTTTACCACTCTGGCAGGATTACCGGAAGTGGTTACGGCTGCGACCAGCGGGCTGACCGACAATTCGGCTATAAGCGGGGGTGAGGTTTTGTCTGACAGGGGCGACTCTGTAACCGTTCGCGGAGTGGTGTGGAGCCTTACTCCAAATCCGACTACCGCCGATAATGTCATCACTTCAGGCAGTGATACGGGTAGTTATGTGAGCAATTTGAGCGGATTAACCCCTGCAACGACCTATTATGTGCGGGCCTATGCCACCAACGGAGTGGGTACCGCCTATGGCAATGAAG
>JANQWK010000013.1 GCA_030729925.1 Saprospiraceae bacterium | reverse complement strand
ACCGGGATCAGAAAGCAATCAAGTTGGCCAATTGGAGGTTTTAAGGCTTTTTAGGAAGGGGATTTATTGTTTAAATTTCTTATATTCAAGACTTTATAACACAGGTGCAAGCCACCTTAAGGTGCCTTGCACCTGATTACCCTTATTAATACCCTGGCGCTTGAAAAAGTAACCGTGCCGCAACAGCCCTTTCCCCAATTCCCCAACAAAATTTTCAAAGAAAGGCGTGCATGCTGGAACCAAAGGGAGCAACTCAATGTTAACTGAATGTTAACTAATTATTACTTAAAAGTAAAAAGAGAGCGAAAATGGTAAAACAGCGCAGCGCAACGAGATTGGTTTTTGGGTGGTTAAGCCTCCGCAGGACGGTCATGGTGATGCTGTTGTTGTTAACGGGGCACTTGAGTTCGTCGGGGCAGGGTTTACCGAATTTGTTGTTGCACGACCGGGAATTGCGTTCGGAATATGGTTCTTATGTGGGCAATCAGCGATTGGCTATTGCGTATCACAAAGGGTTGTTGTTGGTTCCGGGTCGTGTCAATGACAGGGCAGGTTATTTCCTATTGGATACCGGCGCGCCGTTTTTGCTGATCAATGAAGTGGTGGAGGATCCTGGTGCTGACGTTGCACAAGGTTTGCAGGGAGCGGTGCAGTTGGGTACCCGCGCCTATGATTGGATTGACTGGGGCATGAAACCATTGGAGCAAGTTGAGGTTAGCCATGCGGATTTATCGCATTTGCACGATTACACGGGCAAAGCATTTCTAGGGATATTGGGTTATGAGGCATTTGCGGGTCAACAGGTATCTATTGACTATCGCAACCGGGAAATATATTTTAGCAAGAGCAATCAGCCCGTTTTGCATTTGAAGGGAGCGCCTGCATTTGAATGGCATTTCAGGCAGGTAGGGCATATCATGTTGGTAGAAGCTACCCTTCAGGGGAAAAAGTGTTATTTTATTTTAGATACGGGTTCGGTTAATAGTGTCCTGGATGCTCGGGAAGCGGCATTGCTTACGGCTGTGGCACAGACAGACCGGGAGGTGATGCTGGGCAGTGTGGACAGTCGGCAGCTGCGCACCCGATATGTACAGGTACAGGAACTCGCCATCCAGGGACAGGTGTATCGGGAACTTTCTCTGTTGCCGGTGGATTTGTCGGAAGTCTCCAAGACCCTGGAAACGCAGGTTTCCGGGATCATTGGCAACGATATACTGAGTCAATATACCGTTGCCATTGACTACAAAGAAAAAAAGATTCGATTTTGGTAGGACTATTCGTTGACCTTAATCACTACCCCACTGCCATTCCCAAATCCTTTTACCGCATACTGAAGAGATAACAGCATATATCGGCCCAGGGCATTGACGCGTTCGTCCAGCACATAATTGAGCATAGTCGTGCGTTCAATGCCCAGGTTTTGGTTGAGCAAATCCTTCACTGCGAAGGACACTTGTACCCGTTTTTCCCGGGTAAAAAAACGGGAAATGGATGCATTCCAGAGGGGTACCTCTCGGTCGAAGCCAGCTCCGCGGCCGGCGTACACAAAATAATCCAGGTTGCTTTGCAGTTGCAGGTTTGCGGCCTCCCAGTTCCAGGTAAAACCCGTACTGTGTTTGTAATCTTGGAAGGTCTGGTCGAAAGCATCGCTGAGTGCGTAGGAGGCATTGTTTTGCCGAAGGCGGGTACTCACGAACACATCCACTTTTTCTTTGTTTCGGTTGTCCAGTCGGACGCTAACGGAGCCGCGGCGGGTGCGGGTATCGTTTTCGATTCCGTTGATAAAATTGGGACCTGCGGAAAACTGCCATCCCAGGTTCACGCTAATCCGGCTTTTGAGGGGTCGGATGGGGGTACCGATCGAAAGGTTGGCCTGGGCACTGAGGAAATCGGCAACATTTACGGGTCGGGTGGTTCTCACAAACTGCTCATCAATGGTTTGGGCGTACTGAATTTTATTTTCGGAATATTGCACGGAAGTGCTGGCAAAAATATTCAGGTAAGAAAACTGATCGAAAAACAGGTAATTGCCATTGATCTGGTGCTGGTATTCCGGCTGAAGGTCGGGGTTACCCACATACAAATTCAGCGGATCCGAATTGTCCACAATCGGCTGGAGTTCCCGAATGGAAGGTTCCTGCATGCGGGTATCATAAAAGATCCTGAAATTGTGGGAGTTGTCAAAAGAATAATCAAAATTAAAGGTAGGCAACCAGTTGGAAAATCGTTGTCGGATGTAGGTATCCTGGAGTAGGAGTTCCCCTTGAAGCAAAGACTGTTGGTAATTGACCCCTGCGGAAAAATTGTACTTTTCCCGGTTCCAGCTCAGGCGCAGGCCGCTTCTGTGGTACTGGTAATCGCTGTTGTAATGGTTGCTGAGTTGCTCGTTGCGGATGCCCGGAGTACCGATTGCGACTTCGTCAAAAACATCCTGCAAGGCATCCTGCCCCATGTGCAGGAAGTAGTAATTCCATTCCAGGTACCGGCGCCTGCCCAGGGGTTCTGTGTAGGAGATGCTCGAATTCAGCTGACTCACCTGCTCGTCTTGCAGGCGGTTCTGGTTGATTCGCTGTTCGAATCCCGGCAGACCGGCATCAAAAAACCGGTTGAGGGCGTTTAATTGTCCGGACTGTTGCTGTTCATACAAGCGCAAGCCGGCATCTATGGAAAGGGTTCTTCCCGGTCGCCCCAATTTTCGCTTGTACAGTGCACTTGCCTCTATGTTATATTGATCCCCTTCGGAAAAATCAGCCCGCTGTCCATCGTTGGCGATAGTGCCATCTACCCCGTACAGTGCACTCGTACCGGAACTCAAAGCATCGTTGGCGGTAAAGCGCAGGCTGCTGCGGATACGCACCGATTGGAGCGAATCGAAAGCATGGTCCAGGGTCAAATCCAGGCGGTGATTTTGGTTGTCCGACTCGCTGCGGCTATCCTGGTCGCTCGAAAAACTACTCCCATCGTTCAAGATATCCGTTCTGCGGGTCGTTCGGTTAACGCTGCGGTTAAACTGGCTAAAAAAGTAATTCCCGTTGAGTTCTGTCTTGTCGGACAACTCGTGGTTAAAATTAGCCCCGCCGGCATATACCGTGTTGATGCCCTGGTTGCTGCCCGGCCCGATTGGAATAGGTGAATTTCTGGAATCCAAATTGATCGAGATTCCGCCTTTTCCATTCATGAAACTCTGGATACCGCCCATGAAGTTGATATAATCCTCGAAAGAAAACCCCTCTTCATTGGTATTGTTGGCCAAGCCAATGACCGACAAACGGGTTGCCGGTGAAAAGCGATTGAGATTGCCCCGGCCATTGAACCTGCCCTGGTCGCCGTAGCCGGCTTTGATGTTCCCAAAAACCCCTTTCTTTTTGTCCTCCTTCAACGTGAGGTTGATCGTTTTTTCCCGCTGCCCATCGTCTATGCCGCTGAACTCGGCCCGATCGGATTTTTTGTCGAAGACTTGCACCTTCTCCACCGCATCTGCGGGTAAATTTTTTGTAGCAATCTTGGGATCCCGGCCAAAAAATTCCTTGCCGTCAATCGTCACCCGCCTGACCGTTTCGCCCTGTGCCTTCACCGTGCCGTCCGAATCCACCTCCATGCCGGGCAACTGTTTGAGCAGGTCCTCCACCACCGCATTGGGCTGGGTCTGAAACGCAGCCGCATTGAACTCCAGGGTATCCTTTTTGATCGTCAGCGGACTCCGCTCCCCGCTGATCACCACGGTGGTCAGTTCCGCAATGTTCTCCTCCAACACCAGCGTGCCCAAATCCCTGACCGAACTGCTCCCTTGGAGCTCAAGGGGTATCCACAAAACCTGAAATCCGATATAGCTGACTTGTACAAGATAATCGCCCGAGGAAACCCCCGGAAAAGCAAACTTCCCCGCCGCATCGCTCATCGCAAAACTCGTCATCACCGAATCCGCTGCCTGCATCAAAATGACCGTCGCACCGGACAGCGGAGCCGAAGCCGAATCCGCTACCACTCCCGATATCCGATGGTTTTGCGCCTCCAGCAAGGTCGAAACACCCAACAAAAACAGCCCTGCCAATACGAATCTTTTTATCTCGCTAACCATATCCCGATTTTTTCAACAAAACTACTAAAGAATTAGTAAATCAACTAAAAAAATAGTTGGTTTATTGCATTGTTAAGGTGGGTAAAGTTCGACAAAGCGTATTAACTTTAAAAATTATATTAGACAATCTTATCATGCAAAAACGCTACCAGCTGTACTTACTTTTTGGGACGATGCTGCTCTTTTCCGGCCTGCAGGCGCAGTCCTCTTTCAGGATGATCGGCTACCTCCCGTACTACCGTTTTCAACTGGCTGACAGCATTGATTTCAGGAAATTGACGCATGTTTGTCTGGCCTTTGCCCATCCTGACGAAAGGGGGGTGATCCGTATGGAGGGGGGTGATGTGGCGGCGGTAGTACAAAAATTGCGGCAACACGACCTGAAAATACTGGTATCCCTGGCGGGTGGGGGTATGAATCGCCAGCGTTCGGAGCGCTGGGCTTTTTGGATGTCGCCTGCGCACCGGCATCAGTTCGTCCGGTCTATCGTGCGGTACGTCCATCAATACGGATTAGACGGCGTGGATTTGGATTTGGAGTGGAAGGATGTCAACCGGTATTACAGTGATTTTGTCTTGGAGCTCTCCGCTGCTTTACAAAGAGAAGGACTTATCTTTTCTGCGGCCTGGCCCGGCATCCACCGGTACCAACATTTGCGGGACGATGCCATAGCGGC
Organism: Saprospiraceae bacterium; assembly: GCA_030729925.1. GTDB lineage: Bacteria > Bacteroidota > Bacteroidia > Chitinophagales > Saprospiraceae > JALQTV01. Next base: position 760 of record JANQWK010000013.1, on the reverse strand, counting down.
TTTCGATTTTATCAACATCATGGCGTATGACCTCACGGGGCCCTGGGATCCGGATCGGCCCGGCCAACATTCCTCTTATGATTTTGCGGGCGACTGTATTCAATTTTGGCGCAATCAGGGTGTCCCTTCGGAAAAAATCAACCTGGGTTTGCCTTTTTACGGGTACAATTTTTCTGACCTGGAGAACGTGTACAGTGTGCATTTCAAGCAAATGGTGGCTTTGGATCCCTCCTTTGCCAATATAGACCAACTGGGCGACATCTATTACAATGGTCGGCAGTTGATTCAGCTCAAAACGGAGCTGGCGCGGCAAGAGGCCGGTGGGATCATGTTTTGGGAGCTCGGTCAGGATGCCTTCAACCAACACTCGCTGCTACAGGCCGCTTACGAGGCCGTGCGGGGAGCATCTGACCGCGAGCGCTGGGCAAACCTGGATCGGCTCTCCCCCTTGCCCCAACGCGAACCCCTCTTCATAGAAATCCAGGAAAAAGACCGTGTCCGGTATTATATATCTGTCCAACAGGGCAGGTTGCTCGTCATCCAGGATCACCCCCTCTCCGGCCGTTCCCGGCTCAAACTGCCCAACAGCCATCGCTTTCTGCAGGTTGTACACGTACTCCTGGCGGGAGGGAGCAATTTTTCGGTTGGTAAGATTGGAGGTTGAAATTATAACAAAATATTCTTATGTTATTGATTTTGAGCGCTTTAAAGATCAGGTGCAAGGCACCTTAAGGTGGCTTGCACCTGATTACCCTTATTA
>JANQWK010000012.1:1551-130209 GCA_030729925.1 Saprospiraceae bacterium | reverse complement strand
TTTTTCCAAATTCATTCCAAAACGAATAGCCCAAAAATCCAAATACGAAGAAATAATGCGCTTCGATAGCACATTCGTATAAATATTTTGTCTCCCATGACGCGCCTAAGCCTGGTGTCAAGGACGAACTGCCAAGGGTGCAAGCGAGCTGAGCCGGCGTGTGATGGGGGGAGTTAAAATAAACTTTCCAAAAAAACCCAAACAATATATTGTACAGGATCGTTAACTTAGGGTAAAGAAAAAATGAAACTCCACACCGGCATGAAAAAATATGGCTTTACCTTGCTTACTTCCATACTGAGCGCGCTGCTGGCCGTTTTTCTTTACGACCGTATCCAGGAGCCCCGGGAAGTCATTATCCGCGAGACACTTCCCGCCAGATATACCAATTTACAAAATGCGCCCGATCCCCTTTCCCGACCCGCTACCCAACCGGAGTTTCGGGCAGCGCCCAATAATTTTGTCCAGGCTGCACAGGCCGCTACCCCGGCAGTGGTCAACATCCAGAGCATCCAGCGCGACAGTCGCTTCGATCTTTGGGGAAGCCGAAGCAATTGGAACAGTTCGGCCGGATCCGGGGTCATTATTGCCGCCGATGGCTATATTGTGACCAATAATCACGTCATCGAAGATGGCAATCTGATCGAGGTTACCCTCAACGATAAAAGAAAGTTCGAAGCCACGGTCGTCGGTACAGATCCTTCTACCGACCTGGCGCTGCTCAAAATCGAAGCCCAAGACCTGCCCTTTTTGGTTTTTGGAGATTCAGATTCCTTGTTTACCGGCGAATGGGTGCTGGCAGTGGGCAATCCCTTTAACCTGGAGTCCACCGTGACCGCAGGTATCGTGAGCGCAAAGGGAAGAAGTATAGATATCCTCGATCGCCAGGACAGAATTGAGTCTTTTATCCAAACCGATGCCGCCGTCAATCCCGGAAATAGCGGAGGGGCACTGGTCAATACCAGCGGACAGCTCATCGGCATCAATACGGCGATTATTACCCGTTCCGGCAAATATGAAGGCTATTCTTTCGCGGTTCCTTCTAACCTGGCTCAAAAAGTTATCCTGGATCTCCGGGATTTCGGTACCGTTCAACGGGGCGTACTCGGAGTGTTTATTGATGAAATTACCAGCGAACGGGCAGCTGAGCTGCAACTCCCCTCCGTGGCCGGGGTCTATATTACCCGGGTTACGCCAGGCAGCGCAGCAGCTGATGCAGGCCTGAAGGCCGGAGATGTGATCGTGGGGATCAATGGCACCAATACCGCCACCCTTCCCGAAATGCAACAACAGGTGGGCATGTACAGACCCGGTAATACCATAAAGGTGACCTATTTCAGGGATGGCCAACTGGCTGATATCCCGGTTATCCTGAAAACCCTGGCCGGCAATACTTATTTTACCAATGAAAGCGATGAGGATGCCCTGCGCAACATGGGTTTTGAGGTGCGCAACCTGTCGGCTCCGGAGAAAGATAAATTGAAGGTTTCCGGGGTAAAGGTCATCGGTATCTTCAAAGGGAGCATCATCGAGCGCACCAATATGGAGGCCGGTTTTGTCGTGACGCATGTCAACAAACAGGCCGTCACCGATAAGGATACCTTCATCCGGCTGCTCCGCGGCGAACGGGGTCAGGTGATGCTGGAGGGCGTCTATGAAAATTATCCGGGAGAATACGGCTATTCGTTTATGCTGGATTAGGATTCCCCCAATACAACTTTATCCCAAACAGGGTGTTTTCCCTGAACCAAATGCCAAATTCATGTCTGAACATACGCTCGAACACCTTCAGAACGAAGATCAAATGAAGTTGCTCCTCAGCAAATTGCATTTCCGACTGGAAAAAATAAGGGTTGGCGGAGGTGAGAAAAAAATAGCACAGCAACATGAGCAAGGGAAAATGACCGCCCGAGAGCGGGTCGCTTTTTTGCTGGACAAGGATAGCGATTTTCTCGAAATAGGGGCCTTCGCAGGGTATGAGCTGTATCCCGAACATGGAGGCTGCCCCGCAGGGGGCGTGATCGCCGGCATCGGTCGGATCTCAGGCAGAACCTGCGTGGTCGTCGCCAACGATGCTACGGTGAAAGCAGGAGCCTGGTTTCCAATTACAGGCAAGAAAAACCTGCGCGCACAGGAGATAGCCATGGAAAATCGCCTGCCCATCATTTACCTGGTGGACAGTGCAGGGATTTACCTGCCCTTGCAGGACGAAATTTTTGCCGATAAGGAACATTTTGGCAGGGTTTTCCGCAACAATGCGCGTATGTCCGGCATGGGTATTCCACAGATTGCGGCTATCATGGGGAGCTGCGTGGCAGGGGGGGCTTACCTTCCCATTATGTCGGACGAAGCCCTGATCGTGGAAAATACCGGCTCGATTTTCCTGGCCGGCCCTTACCTCGTCAAAGCAGCTATCGGGGAAGAGGTGGATAAGGAAACCCTCGGCGGAGCACATACCCATACCGCGATCTCCGGAATTGCCGATTATAAAATGCCCGATGATCCTACCTGCCTCCTGACTATCCGCGAACTGGTAGCTAAATTGGGACATCCCACTCCGGCCGGATTCGATCGCATCGAAGCCAAAGATCCCGAAGCAGATCCCGCTACCCTGTACCACGTTTTTCCGCAGGATGGCAAACCTTATGATACGCGCGAAATACTCAAGCGCATTGCAGATCGCGACAGCCTGATTTATTATAAAGAAGATTACGGCAAAACCATCGTTTGCGCCTACGCCCGCATAGAAGGATGGGCCGTCGGCATTGTAGCCAACAACCGCCAAATCGTCAAGAATGCCCAGGGCGAAATGCAGTTCGGCGGCGTGATTTATTCCGACAGCGCCGATAAAGCCGCCCGATTTGTCATGAATTGCAACCAGAAAAAAATCCCCCTCGTGTTCCTGCACGATGTGACCGGCTTTATGGTGGGCAAACGCTCCGAACACGGCGGCATCATCAAAGACGGCGCCAAGATGGTCAATGCTGTGGCCAATAGCACCGTCCCAAAGTTCACGATCGTTATGGGAAATTCTTATGGCGCCGGCAATTATGCGATGTGCGGCAAAGCCTATGATCCGCGATTGATCGCCGCCTGGCCTACGGCAAAAATAGCCGTCATGGGAGGCGACCAGGCTGCTAAAGTCTTGGCACAAATCCAGGTGTCGGCCATGAAGGCAAAGGGGGATTCGCCCGACCCGGAACAACAGGAAAAACTGATCCAGGCGATCAAGGAAAATTATGATCACCAAACCAGCCCCTACTATGCTGCTGCCCGGCTTTGGATAGATGCTATTATTGACCCCACTGCTACCCGAAAATTCATTGCCACCGGCATAGAAGCGGCCAGCCATGCCCCGGTGGAAGTGTTTAATCCGGGCGTCATTCAAACCTAAACACCTTTTTTGCCCGACAATACCTATTTTTGTACCATAATTAATGAATCAAACGCTATGAAAGAACAACCCGCGCGCCTCAAATGGCTCAAACGCTTTGGCATCGCCGGATTTATGTTTTTCTTTATCAAAGGCTTAGTCTGGATCGCCATCTTGGTGGGTGTGGGCAAATGCGCTGTACAATAAACCTATTATGCCCTTTATCGCCAAAACCATGGCCGGACTTGAACCGGTGCTCTGCCAGGAACTGGAAGCCTTAGGAGCTACGGACGTCAAACCTTTGAAGAGAGCGGTTTCGTTTACCGGCGATAAAGCCCTGCTCTACCGCGCTAACTACCAACTGCGCACTGCCCTGCGCATCTTTGCACCGATCCATGAGTTTCGCGCTGCCACAGACAAGGAGCTGTACCAGGCAGCTTACGATTTCAATTGGAAGCAGTTTCTGGACCCCAAAAGGACTTTCGCCATTGATGCAGTGGTGCACTCGGAGCTGCACACCCACTCCAAATACGCTGCCCTGAAGGTCAAAGATGCCATTGCAGATCATTTCCGCGATCGCTTCGGTCAGCGCCCAAGCGTGGATGTCAAGAATCCGGATCTGCGCATCCACCTGCATATTGCACACGACCAATGCACCATCCTGCTGGATAGTTCAGGCGATTCCCTGCACAAACGGAAATACCGCTTCGAAAAGGTGGAAGCGCCTATCAACGAGGTGCTGGCAGCCGGTATGATTCTCCTGACCGGATGGAAAGGCGACACCCCCCTGCTGGATCCAATGTGCGGCTCCGGCACGTTCCTCGTTGAGGCCGCTATGATTGCCAAAAATATTCCCCCCCAGCAGCTTCGCCGGCGATTCGGTTTTATGAACTGGATTGATTACGATCCCCAACTCTGGGAGTCTGTGAGGGAAGATGCACTGGAACAGGTGAGAGAACTCCAAGTGCCCATTATCGGATATGATATTGAAGCGACAGCTGTCCAGGTTGCCCGCAAAAATGTGGCTACCGCCGGCTTCTCCGAAGAGATCGAAATCCTGCAGCGCAATTTTTTCACGGCTGCCGGTCACCCGGAATCCGGTATGCTGATCATGAATCCGCCTTACGATGAGCGGCTTCCCATAGAGGATAGTGCGGCGATGTACAAGCAGATCGGCGATCGCTTCAAACAGGCTTATGCCGGTTATGAGGCCTGGGTGATTTCGTCCAACCTCGACGCCCTCAAACAGGTGGGATTGAAATCTTCGCGAAGATTGCACTTGTTCAATGGCCCCCTGGAATGTAAGTTTTTTAAATTCAATTTGTATGCTGGCAGCAAAAAACAGGCTCCTCCGGCAGAACCGGCATAAGCTTTTTGTCTTCGCTATGGTTGTTTGGGGCATTCCACTCCAGGCTCAGCAGGACAGCTATTTGATTCAAGGCAGGTCTATCCCCGCGCTGCGGAAAAAAGAAATTCTCCCTGCACTTTCTGTGCTTCCGTTCCGCCTGGCACTTCCGACAATCGGATGGCAGCAGGAAACTACCCGCCAAAGACCACACATTCCCCTGGTATATGCCTATGAGGATCTGGGCTTTTTCTGCAAGGTGGAGGTGCAATTGGAAAAACGCACCCGCATCCCCATCAAAATAAGACTGGGGGAAGTTCAATATGTCGAAAGACTGGAAGGTAAATACAACTACCCCTAAACCAAGTCGAACAGATCCGAGACTCCCGGACTTCTCGCAGTGTTAAAGCCTTCGGCAAATTCATATCCGGCAGGGCGACCCAGCGCACGGGCTTTCCCCCGCAAAAATTCCATAAAATCTCTGCCCGAAATGGGCGAAGATAGTTCGCCGGCATAATCCGCTACCTCAGGTACATAAAACTGCGAACTAAACGCCCGTATCAATTCAAATTTTCGCTCGATATAGGGCTCAATGTCCACCACGAAATCGGGCTTCAGGTCGTAGTCCTGGATGTAGTGATACACGGCCTGCGGCCTCCAGTGTGCCTGGGACACCCCATCTGCTCCTAAGGTCTCAATTTTTGCCAGTCCGGCGTAAAAACAAGCCTCCCTAACCAATTTGGCAGCACGACCATGATCCGGATGCCGGTCTTCCAATGCGTTGGCCAAGACCACTGTGGGGCGAGCCGCTCGGACAGCCCCAATGATCTTGCGCAAGTTTTCCTCGCTTGGGGTAAAAAAGCCGTCTGCCATATCGAGGTTCCATCGGAAGGCAGCACCCATCAGTTCGGCAGCGTGCATGGCCTCCCGGGTTCGGATCTCGGCATTGCCCCGGGTCCCCAGTTCTCCGCGGGTCAAATCCAACAAACCCACAGACTTACCCCCTGCAATATGGCGCAGCAGCGTACCACTGCAACTCAATTCCACATCATCCGGATGTACTCCAACGGCCAATATGTCCACCTTCATGGTTATTCCTTTGCGTATTTGATGTTGCCCCCTACGATCGTCATCAGCACCTCCGTGTCCAAGATCTCTTCATCGGTACAAGCCAGCAAATCCTTGCTGAGGACCACCATATCCGCTAATTTGCCCAACTCCAGAGATCCCTTGTCCTTTTCCTCGAAAGCCGAGTAAGCACAGGCCATCGTGTAGGAGTAGATCCCCTCCTCACGGGTCAGTTTTTGGTCGGGAAAAAACTCAAAACCCGTATCGGATCGCTTGCGGGTAACCGTAGCATACAGACTCTCAAAAGGATTGACTTCCTCCACCGGAGCATCTGTACCATTGGTCACCACGGCGCCTGTCTCGAGTAGCGAGCGCCACACATAAGCGCCCTCGACGGCTCGCTCATAACCCAATCGCTTTTCTACAAAAGGGGCATCGGAGGTACAGTGAATGCCCTGCATGGACGCAATCACGCCCAGCTGGCCAAAACGCGGAATATCATCGGGGTGCAAATGCTGGGCGTGCTCAATACGCCAGCGAAGATCTTTTTTATCGGAATTTTCCTTGAAATTTCGTTCGAAAATATCCAATACCTCCCGGTTGGCCCGGTCGCCAATGGCATGGGCACAAAACTGCATGCCATGCGCCATGGCCAATTTGGCCAAATTTTCTACCTCCGGAACGGGGGTGGTATTTTGTCCTACAAAATTGGGCTTGTCGGCATAGGACTCCAGCAACCAAGCCCCGAAAGGCCCAAGTGCGCCGTCTATGGAAACCTTCATGGCACGGGAGGTGAAATAGTGGTTACCTGCATTGATAATCGGAAAACCATCCAGTTTGTCCTGCAGGAACTCACTGGAATTGCGAATCATCGCCCAAAGTCGGACATCCAGTTCTCCTTTCTCTGCCAAATCCCTCAGTTTCAGAATGTCCTCCAAGGCAGTCCCCGCATCCTGAAAAGAAGTAATCCCGTTTTTCAGACACTCCTCCTCGGCCAAAGTCACCGCCCGCATCCATCGCTCCTCGCGCTCGTCCTCAGAAAGGGAATCCAGGTACTCACTATAGGCACGGGTAATCAGGCGCTGGGCAGTCTCCTCAAACATCCCGATCACCTCTCCCCTCGAGTCCCGCACAATCTCCCCTCCGGAAGGATTCGGCGTTTCACGCGACACTCCTGCAATTTCCATGGCTTTGGCATTCGCAAAAGAACCATGACCGCTCGCGTGCCGCAAAATTACCGGATTGTCAGGGGATACTGCACTCAACTCGTGATGATATGGATACCCCAAAACCGTATTCTCTACAATCTCCTGCCATTTTTCCTGGTGCCAACCCCGACCGGTAATCCACTCACCCGGCTTTTTTTGCTGCACCTCCGCCGCCACCGCATCAATGATTTCCTGCCAGCTGCGCGATCTCAAAAAGTTGAGGTTCATCAAACTCTCGCCCAGACCCAAAAAATGACCATGACCCTCTATAAAACCAGGCATCGCAAATGCCCCCTGCAGATCTACTACTTCTGTTCCATCTCCCTGCCAGGCGGCTACCTCATCAGCTGTGCCAATGGCCACAATGCGCTCATCTTTGACCGCCAGCGCCTCCACCCAGGGCTGATCCGAATTAACCGTATAAATTTTTCCGTTGGTAAAAACAACATCCGCCTGTTCGGCCTGCTGACAAGCAGCCGTCAGGATAAGCAGCAACAAAAATAACCATGCGCGATTCATCAGTTCCCGAATTATTTGAGGTGAAACAATATGCAATCACCAAGCTACAAAAATAGCTATGAAAGTCGGTCACAAATCGGAATTATTGTTGCGCAAATATTTGCGTGTTTGCAGGCAGTAGGGGTCAGTCGAGAGCGGGAAACGCGAAACATTCCGGTATCACCGGAGAATGATCACAAGGGATGTGAGGGTTAGTCGTTGCCTGACAAAATCGGTAGCCTAGTGGCTTAGTTCAAAAGGTTTACCAGCACCGGAGCCCCAGCGCAAATTCAGTCCGTTTTCACTTTTCAACTTGCGCTCTACCTGCTCCAGATCCTTGTAATCCATGGAAAACTCTACAAAACCGCGGTCATCAACGGCCTGCGTCGGACGAACCGGTGCCGGCTGTTTGCCGAAATTAATTTTTGCTTTGAACCAGGAGTCCCCGGTCAATACAATGTAAGCATACGGCGAGGAACTTTCCTCCCTGCTCACGCGATAGCGTTTGATTTCAAAACTTGGCATATCTTATGGTTTGTGATTAAAAGTTAGTTTAAATACCAAACTAAGATACGGAAGTATAACAAGAAATTCAAGTTTTTAGCAATTTTAACTTCAAATACGGTAAAAAATTAAAATTCAGTTAAAAAAGGGGGTCATTTTAGCAGTTCTTGCAAATAGGGAACACTTCTGTTGATGGGGATCTCGATCCACATGGGTAGGTGGTCAGAAATCTGGTGGGTGCGCCAATAGGTTTTGTAGTAAGTGCTGCGTTCTGCCTCGGTGCGGATTTTTCCATTGGACTTGGTGAGGTAGGCTGCCCCCATTTCGTTTTGGTAGGTTTTGATGCGTTCGTCGCTTTCGCGAAAAATAAAGTCGAAGCAATTGAATACCCCTGCATGGACGTGCAGTTCGCCCGAGTCAATTCTGTCTCTGAATTCTTTGACGAAGGGGGATCGAAAAGCGATCTGGTCGTAGTGTTTGTCCTGAGGCACATTGGAAGGAAGCTTTTGCAAGGCTTCCGGGATATAAAAGTTGGCTGCTATCTTTTCGAAGGTGAGGTTATCGGGGCGGAAGATGTTGAAGTCGCCCAATAGGACCATGTTTTTCGACCAGGCGGTGGGGTCGTCAGCTCTTTTGGCGAGAAAGTCGGACAGCAGCGCTGCTTCCCGAACCCGCTCCGGGGCATCGGCCTTGTCCTCCCCGTAGATAAGATGTACGGTGACCATCACAAAGTCGTACCAGCCGGCTTTAAAGCCCACCATCATGGGAGTTCTGACCAACTGTCGGACAGGCTGCAGCAGCCCATTTTCGTCTTTTTCTTCCGGGAGCACCACCTCGCCGGAGAGTCCCCCGAAGCGCACTTTCCTGGAGTCAAACAAAAAGGCCATGCGCTCGTTATTACCCGCCGTTCCTTCGGTTACATCGGTGAAGATCACGTCCCACCAGCGCCCCAGGACTTCCTTGAGTCGGTAAAGGCCGTCGAGATTGTCCCGCACTTCTTGTACAGCTACCAGATCGAAATGGTCAATGATTTCAGCGATATACAACATCGCCTCGTCGGAGCGGGAGCCAAAACTCCCCGAATCAAATTCGCGGATATTCCAAGTGGCCAACAGCAGGTTGTCCAGGGTTTTGGCAGGTACCTGTGTCTTTAGCCCTTCCTTCAAATCCAACAGGCGGCGGGCAATTCTTTGTCTTTCCGACTTTCGGATGGTTTCGAGCAGTTCGTATTTGGGCATGGCACAAGGTTTTTTTGGTCTGGCTTAGCCGTGCAAGGTACAGCTTTGTCTCCAGATTCACCCCTTGTCCAGACTGCTAAAAAAAGCCTCGAGTTTGTGCGGATCCAATTGTCCGCCAGTTCTCACCCCACTGCAAAGATCTACCCCGAAAGGCTGTACGGCATCAATCGCTGCCCGGACATTGCCCGCGTGCAGGCCTCCGGCCAAAAAAACGGGAATATCAACGGATTCGCGGATCAAGCGGCTGAGTGCCCAATTGTGGACGCGTCCCGTTCCGCCCAATTCTTTCACCTGCAAGTTGGGGTTTCCACTGTCCAACAGCAACACATCTACCTGAGGCGCCGCTGTTATCGCCTCTTCAACACTCTTTTCATCCAGCACGTGAATCACCTGAACCAGCTTAAGATGCGGAAATGTCTCGCGAATGACGCTATAGGCATCAGGATCAGGCTGATCCACCAACTGAATGGCAGAAGTGTGGACCCTTCCATAATGATCACAGATTCCCCTTGCCGTCACCTGACTGCTCAACAAAAAGGTGGCTACCGGCGGAGCAACCCATTCGGCAATTTCCCGAATCCGAACATCCGAAATCACGCCCGGACCGGAAGGCATCTCTCCCACCAATCCCAAGGCATCCGCCCCAAAGTCTATAGCCAAACGCGCTTCCTGAGGGGAAGCGATACAGCAGATTTTTACTTTTACCTGGAAACCCATAATTTTTTTTTGAGCAAAACAAAAAAGGCCAGTCCTAAGACTGACCTTTTGTAGTAGCGGCGGCAGGACTTGAACCTACGACCTTCGGGTTATGAGCCCGACGAGCTACCAACTGCTCCACGCCGCGATGTGACATTCAATTTGTGAATGGAATGCAAATATAAGGTGGTTTTTGTGTAATAGCAAGTGCTAAGCCTGAAAAAATGGTTTTTTACCGAAGGTCAACCCGGAATAAATTGATCGGACAGGGTTACCCGGGTCGTTAGACAGCCTTGTTAGTCATTGAAATTGAGAAGTTTAAAATTGTTAAAAACAACATTTCGAGCAATTGAAAAAAAATGATCCCGAGCACATGTTTTTGGCGATGCAAAGTCCATAGGGGTTAAAAATGGTTGGGTGGAGATAGGGGTTATGGCGGGTGCCAGATTTGCCCGCAGAATCTTATATTTGCAAAAACCAATCAAAACCAAATCATGAGAGAAGTTTTTATTGTAGCTGCCACCCGCACCCCACTGGGAAGTTTTGGCGGGTGCCTTGCAAGCGTGAGTGCCGTTGAACTGGGCAGTACGGCTATTCGGGGAGCACTGGGACAATGCGGACTGGATCCTGCTGAGGTGGATGAGGTGTATTTTGGCAACGTGGTGTCGTCCAACCTGGGTCAAGCTCCTGCTCGACAGGCAGCCCTGGGTGCGGGCATCGGATACGAGGTGCCTTGTACGACCGTCAATAAGGTGTGTTCGTCCGGCTTGAAGGCGACCATGCTCGCTGCACAGAGTATTCAACTGGGGCACAACGAGGTGGTGGTTTGCGGCGGCATGGAGAGCATGTCCAATATTCCATATTATGCTACGAAAAACCGCTGGGGAGCTAAATACGGGGATGTTCAGCTGGTGGACGGTCTGTCGAGAGATGGTTTACTGGATGCCTACGATCACGAAGCGATGGGGGTTTTTGCCGATCGCACGGCCGAAAAATATGGGATCAGCAGGGAAGAGCAGGATCGCTATGCCATCCGTTCGTACCAACTGGCAGCTGCCGCTACCGAAAAGGGTCACTTTGCGAAGGAGATCACACCGGTTGTGATTCCTCAGCGCAAGGGCGACCCGCTGATGGTGTCGGTGGACGAAGAGTTTACCCGAGTCAATTTCGATAAAATGCCCGGACTGGCTCCCGCATTTACCAAAACGGGAACCGTTACAGCCGCTAATGCCTCTACGATCAATGATGGAGCAGCGGCTCTGATCCTGGTCAGCCGGGAAAAAATGGAGGCCCTCGGACTTACGCCCCTGGCGCGCATTGTTTCTTTTGCCGATGCGGCACAGGAACCCGCCTGGTTTACCACAGCTCCTACCCTGGCTGCACCCAAAGCGCTGAAGAGCGCAGGACTGGGCTTGCAGGATGTGGATGTTTTCGAAGTCAATGAGGCTTTTGCGGTGGTAGCCCTGGCTTTCCGCGATGTCCTCGGGGTTCCGGAAGATAAAATCAATGTCAGAGGAGGAGCGGTTAGTCTGGGTCACCCGCTGGGAGCTTCAGGAGCACGAATTTTGGTAACCCTCACGCATATCCTCCAACAGGAGGGTCGCTATGGACTGGCGACACTCTGTAACGGAGGCGGAGGTGCCTCGGCGATGGTCATTGAGCGGGTTTAGCAATAAAAATAACAACCAAGGCTGAGTTTATGTGTTAATCCGATATCAATTTGTTATAAATTTGCTGAAATTTATTTCCTAATCAAATTTGTCGGACAAAACTTATGAGCCATTTCGAGAGATTCGATCGTTTTGAAACAAGACATATAGGTCCCAATCCCGAGGAGCTACATGCCATGCTCCAAGTGATTGGGGCCGATAGCCTGGACCAACTCATAGATGAGACGGTTCCGGCCAATATCCGGGTACACGAGAAGCTCAACCTTCCGGATGCCCAGTCAGAGTTCGATTTTCTGCATGAACTGCAGGAGACCGCTGCCCTGAACAAATTGTACCGATCGTATATCGGCCTGGGCTACTACGGCACCATCACGCCTTCCGTGATTCTGCGCAATATCTTCCAAAATCCGGGCTGGTACACCCAATACACGCCTTATCAGGCTGAAATTGCACAGGGTCGCCTCGAGGCATTGCTCAATTTTCAGACCATGGTGAGCGATCTTACCGGTCTGCCGATTGCCAATGCTTCCCTGCTCGACGAGGGCACTTCTGCCGCAGAGGCCATGCACTTGTTTTTTGCGTTGCGCAACAAACGGGCTAAGGCTGATGTCGCCAACGTGCTGCTGGTGGACAGCAATGTTTTTCCACAGACGATTGATGTGCTCCACACCCGCTCAGCGCCCTTGGATATCGAGGTAAAAGTGCAGGATTGGCACGGTTTTGACCTCGACAATGACAAGGTCTTTGCGATGCTGCTGCAGTATCCCGGCATGGATGGTCGCGTAGAGGATTTCCGTGCGACCGTCGAAAAGGCCAGAGAAAAAGGAATCTACGTCATTGTTGCCGCCGATATCCTGAGCCTGGCACTGCTTACGCCTCCGGGCGAGTGGGGCGCAGATGCCGTGGTGGGCAATACCCAGCGCTTTGGCGTTCCCATGGGCTACGGTGGTCCCCACGCAGCGTTTTTCGCGACCCGCGAAGACTTCAAACGATTGATCCCCGGCCGGATCATCGGGGTTTCTGTGGACGCGCATGAGAAAAGAGCGCTTCGCATGGCGCTTCAGACGCGCGAGCAGCATATCCGCCGGGAAAAGGCGACTTCCAATATTTGTACGGCACAGGCCCTGCTGGCTATCATGGCGAGCATGTACGCAGTGTATCACGGCCCCGATGGTATCCGCGCGATTGCCGTCCGGGTGCATAAAATGACCGCCAACCTGGCTGCCCACCTGGAACAACTGGGCTATTCACTCAAAAATCAAAGCTACTTCGATACCTTGTCGGTAGTGGTGACGCCCCCCGTTCGGGAAAACATCAGAACCCTGGCACTCGATAATGGCATCAACTTCCACTATACCGAGGATACCGTGCAGTTGACCCTCGATGAGACCCTGAGCTGGAAGGATTTGACCGAACTGGTGCAGGTTTTTGCCCAGGCTGTCGCCAAAAGCGTTACGCCCGATCCACAACACCTCCACCAGGCTGCTATCCCGGCCGAGTTGCGCAGGACTTCCGAGTTCCTGACGCACCCGGTGTTCAACAGCTATCATACCGAGTCTAAAATGATGCGGTATATCAAGCAGTTGGAAAATAAAGACCTTTCGCTCATGCACGCGATGATCCCGCTGGGATCTTGTACCATGAAACTGAATGCTGCTACGGAACTGATCCCCGTGAGCTGGCCCGCTTTTGCCAACCTGCACCCCTTCGTGCCGGTAGATCAGGCCAAAGGCTACCAGAAGATCTTCCTGGAATTGGAACAATACCTCTGCGAAGTGACCGGCTTTACCGCCTGCTCCCTGCAACCCAATTCCGGTGCACAGGGTGAATATGCAGGTTTGATGACCATCCGGGCTTACCACGAGTCAAGGGGCGATCATCACCGCAATGTTGCCCTGATCCCTTCTTCTGCTCACGGAACGAATCCCGCAAGCGCCGTTATGGCCGGTATGGAAGTGGTGGTGGTTCAGTGCGACGACCAGGGGAATATTGACTTCGAGGATTTGAAAAGCAAGGCAGAAAAATACCGGGAGACGCTCTCCTGCCTGATGGTGACTTATCCTTCCACCCACGGCGTTTTTGAAATTGCCATCCGCGAAATTTGTGATGTGATTCATGAGTATGGCGGTAAGGTGTATATGGACGGCGCCAATATGAATGCACAGGTGGGCTTGACCAGCCCGGGTGCTATTCATGCAGATGTGTGTCACCTGAACCTACACAAGACTTTTGCCATTCCACACGGTGGCGGCGGTCCGGGTATGGGGCCTATCTGCGTGAACGATAGCCTGGCTCCCTTCCTGCCCAAACACCCACTGGTAGAGGTTGGAGGCGAACAGGGTATTCCGGCTGTTTCTGCAGCCCCTTGGGGCAGTGCCAGCATCCTGCTGATTTCCTATGCTTATATCCGAATGCTGGGAGCCGACGGGGTGACCAATGCGACCAAATACGCTATCTTGAATGCGAACTACATCAAATCCAAACTGGAAAAGTACTACAATGTGCTGTATGTAGGTGCCAACGGAAGATCTGCCCACGAGTTGATCGTGGATATTCGTCCGTTCAAACCTATCGCCGGGGCAGAAGATGTAGCCAAGCGACTGATGGACTACGGTTTCCACGCGCCAACGCTTTCCTGGCCGGTACCCGATACGATCATGATCGAGCCTACAGAGAGCGAAGCGAAAGACGAGCTGGATCGTTTTTGCGAAGCGATGATCCAAATCAGACACGAAATTGACGAAGTTGCCCGCGGCGAAGGGGATCCGGAATCCAATGTGCTCAAGAATGCACCTCATACGGTGCAGATTGTTACCGCTGACGACTGGCAGTATCCCTACAGCCGGGAAAAGGCGGCATATCCACTGCCTTGGTTGAGACACGGACACAAGTTCTGGCCTTCCATCAGCAGAATTAACAATGCGTATGGCGACCGACACCTGGTGTGTACCTGCCCGCCTATGGAGATGTATGAAAGACAGGAAGATTAAATTTTCCCGATTTCTATAAAACAGTAAAGCCCCGGATGCTGGTCATCCGGGGCTTTTGTTTTTCTTTTTGTTTCGACTTCTAAAAATTCGCCGTCAAGCCCACGCGCAAACGTCTGGGCGCAATGGGTCGCAACCCGGCAGGTCTGCTGGCTACCCAAAAATCGGCATTGTTGAGGTTCAGGACAGTTGCGTAGAGCGAGAGCCGGGAGTTGAGGTGCACGTGAACACCGGCGTCCAGGGTAAATTGCTCGGGGATACCGGAATTTTCGGCTATTGCTCCGCTGCCCGCAGTGGTGCGCATGGCGCTGATCCACTGGCTCTGTACAAAAACATCCAACCTGTCGTGGTTGAAATTGATGCTGAAACTTGCCTGTTGGGTGGGTACATAAGGCAACTCGTCGCCTGCTGTTACCTGTCCCCAAGCCTCAAAGTCGCTGTCGAAACTATTTGCGAAGGTAGATCTGAAGTAGTTGTAATTCAACTGCAGGGGCAACTGCCAGCGGCCGTTTGTGCCCCGAATACCGAGATATTGTATATTGGCTTCTATTCCTCTCGAACGTACTTCACCCGCATTGTACAGATCCCCGTCGCCCAGTCCGCCCGTCGCGGCCAGGTCAGAACCCAGCAAGTTGCTGAAATCATTCAGGAAAAACGCGATGTTGGATTTCCAGGCACCCGTTTCTATCAGTGTTCCCAATTCGTAGTTGATGCTTTCCTCTGCCTCCGATCCCGGACTTGAGCCTGGCGGCGAAAACCCTTTATGGACACCCCCGAAAAGGTTGAGTTTGTCCGTTACATCCACGTGAAAACCCAGCCCGGGGATAAAAACGGCAACTTCGTTGCTGCGGGTTTTGAGTTGTGCCCCGCTGCGTTCGGGGTCTGCTTTGCCGTAATCGGCCCTGCTGATGGTTATTTCTTCATAGCGCAGCCCCGGCACCAGTCGGAATCGCTCAAATTTCAGGGTATATTGCAGGAAACCTGCAAAAGCGTTGGCAGATTCCACCCGGTTGCTCTCCGACCCGGGAGCACCGGCATGGGTAAGTGCCATTTCGCCGGATGTGTAAGTATAGGTATCATTGTATTGGAAGCGATCTTCCTCGTCGTAGTGTCGGCGTAGCCCAAAAAGTAAGTGGTGGTCCGCTTTCTCCCCATTGTGTTTCCACTCGGTCAGCAACTGCAATCCCCTGCTCGTATAAACCCGGTTGTTGGCCTTCAGCCAGAGGGGATCTTCAAAATCAGCTACCCCGCTCTTCAGGATTTCATAAGCAGCCTGGAAATTGTCCGGGTTGTCCAACACATCTGCGATCGCATACAAGGGGCCGCCGGCTACCGCCCGTACCTTGTCGAGCTTGTACCAATTGCGGGAAAACACATTTTCATAGGCGGTGAGGTTGACCTGCAGGTTGGAAACGGGCTGAATCGTGTATTTCAGAGAAAGCTGGCTGTGCTCCGTCTCCATCAAGTCTTTTTGCGAAGCCGTGTAGCGCTGGTAGGGATCTTGTTGGTAGTCGGCATACGCCAAACCCAGATACGTCTCGTTGGAGGTCTCTGAAGCCCAACCGTGTTTGACCGTCAAGGCCTGATAGACCTTCGCATTGGGGCCGGTATTCAGGCGGAACTTGAGCAGGTAGTCCTGCTTATCGAAACCGGTTGGATCGCCCGTAGGCAGGGTCTTGAACCCGTCGGCATTGTACTGAAACGTCTCCGCCAGCAAGCCCACATGATCGTTGCTGTAGCCCACCCAACTGTGCAGGTTTTGGTTGTTAAAACTCCCTGTACTCAGGTTAAGCCTTCCGGCAAAACCATCCGGAATCGGAGTAGAAAGCAAGTTGATCGCTCCCCCCGTTGTAAAAGGGCCAAATTTGATCTGACTGCTTCCCTTCAACACCTCCACGCCGTGCATCCGACCCGCCGTAGGGAAATAATAAGCCGCCGAAGCAGCATAGGGTGCCGGGGCAGCCAGGATGCCGTCTTCCATGATGCTGATTTTAGAACTGCGCTCGGTGCTGGTTCCCCGCAGACCGATATTCGGCCTGAGGCCAAAACCGTCTTCCTCCTGGAAATACACCCCCGGGACATTTTGCAGGATTTTGTGGATGTCGGTATGGCTAAACTTGCGCAGTACCGCGGCAGGAACATAATGTCCCAAGCCGGGTAGATCGTACCTCCCACCCAGACCACCGGTCAAACTGGTCGCCAAGATCTCCACCGAAGGCAACAGGGCAATATCCGGAGCCAGGGCAAAAACCAGTCCTTCATTTGCTGTGGGCTGTATGTCCACCAGTTCTCGCAACTCCTGGTACCCGATACCCGAGATCAACAGGGTCTGCTGTCCCGCCTTTTCCAACTCCAGCTCGAACGCCCCCCGGTAATCCGTAATCGCCCCGGTCAACATACCTTCCATCCGGACGTGCACCCCCACCAATACCTCCCCACTCACCGCATCCACCACTTTACCCTGCATGAGTACCTGGGCGTGCAGCGGCAGCCCCCAACACAACAAAAGAAACATCCCCACACCGTAGATATGACGCATATTTTATACTTGTTTTTTTATCGCTATTTAGACTAACTTTAAACAAAGGCAAACATAAAGTTTTCCCGACAGGTGCCCAATACCTAAAATTGGGGAAAAGCTGGGGTTGACCTACCGTCAATTAGGTATGCCAATAGTGAATTCGGGCGTGTTGGTGTATATTTGTGGCGGATGTTTAAGTTTGCATAACGATAAAGACCATTATAAGATGATCGTCATAACAGGAGCTGCGGGTTTTATTGGAAGTTGTCTGTGGGAAAATTACCTCGAGTCGGGGGAGCACCAGCTGGTGCTGGTAGATGACTGGCTTCGTCCCGAAAAACAGCCGAACTTCCGGGATAAGTTGTTTCAGAGTTGCATCAGCCGCGATCATTTCCATGCCTGGCTGGATCAACACCATGAAGAAGTCCATTTGATTTACCACCTGGGCGCGCGAACAGACACAACCGAAACCGATACCCGCATTTTCGACCGTCTGAACCTGCATTACTCCATGCAGCTCTGGGAACAATGCAGCCGCTATGAGATTCCGCTCATTTATGCCTCCAGTGCTGCCACCTATGGCGCGGGTGAGCGAGGGTATCGGGACGATCACGCGCTGGTCAACCACCTCCGGCCACTCAATCCTTACGGGGTCTCCAAAAATGACTTTGACCAGTGGGCGCTTCAGCAGGAAAAAGCCCCTCCTTTTTGGGCGGGACTAAAATTTTTCAACGTCTATGGCCCCAACGAATACCACAAGGGGCGCATGGCCTCTGTCATTTTCCACACGCTCCGGCAGATCAGGTCCACCGGAACCATGAAGCTCTTCCGTTCCCACCGGTCTGATTTTGCCGACGGCGCACAAAGCAGAGATTTCATCTATGTCAAGGATGTCGTGTCCATTTGTAGGTTTTTGGCCAGCCACCAGCCCGAATCCGGGTTGTACAACGTAGGTACAGGCGAGGCACGGACTTTTCTCGATCTCGCCACGCTCACGTTCAGAGCCATGCAGCGGGAACCCCGGATCCTCTTTGTTGACACCCCGGAAGACATTCGGGATACCTACCAGTACTTTACCGAGGCCGACATGCAGAAACTGCGGCGAGCGGGATATTCTCGGGAATTTTACTCGTTGGAACGGGGCATTCACGAATACGTGACCCGGTATCTGAGTCGGGAGAAAATCTGGTAAGCAGCGCAGGTCAATTGCGCCGAATCTGGCGCACCAGCACGGCTCCGCTTTCGGACAGGTTGGAACTCATGATGATCACCTGTTCGCGCTGGCCGTCGTCTATCGCCACGCCTACCGTATTGGGAGAAACCTCACCCAGGTCATCTGCGTGCAGGATCAAAAAATTATTGGCTTTATCCAACACCACTGAAAAATTGCGCTTGCTCTTGGTAACCCGGTAGCGATCGGCAATGCGCTTGCCATTGAGAAAAATCGTAATCACATCCCCATCCACCGTTCCGTTGTCCCACACCCGGATATAGAGCTGATCGCTGGCCACCTCCAGCACCTGCGTCACCTTCACTTTTCGGTCATAATCCAGGCGATAAGCCTCCTCACTGCTTTGCACCACCTGCGCGATGCGCTCCGAGAGGATGGGGCGTTCAAGCATCAGGGTACCCGGAGCGCAAGCCCCCGAGGTACTGCTATCGCCCTCCAGGTGCCCCCACCAGTCTCCCTTCAGCACATACCGATGCGGCTCCCGGTAAAGTTGCAATCGGGCAGACTTGATGCACCAACGCCACCGGGGATCCGTTTTCCGGAGGACAGCTACCTCATTCAGGTTCAGCAAACTATCTGTCAGCTCCCACTCCCACTGCAAATCGTGGGTAGCATCGCCCCCATTATCCTCGGACACGATGTAGGAACTCCCCTTTCCATTCGGTTGCACCTGCAACGCATAATAAAAACCATATTCCCTATCCGACTGCGAAAGCACCCCTGTCCAGGCCCCTTCCAGGGAAAACGGAACAGCTTGTTCCTCCCAAACCGTATCCGGTATCCCGGTCATCACCTTTTTCAATTCCATCCGACCCGCTACGCAGCCCTCCGCCTTCCAGGCTCCCTTCAGCACCGTACCCGCCTCCTCAAGCTCCAGGGTAGCGTATTTCAGGCACCATCGCAACCCCTCTCGGGGAAAAACCTGGGTGAGGTCCTGCACGACGAGGCGATCCCCGTCCATAAAAGCCAAGCACTCAAACGCGGCCGTATCCGGACCACTCATTTTGCGCGCAGCGGCCAGCCCCTGGAAGGTCCCGCTACCGGAAGCCTCCAACAGCAGCCGATAGGCAAACGTATCCGGAAGCCCCTCCTGGAACACTTTCCCTTCCCAGAGACCGTCCAGTTGCTGTGCGGCAGTCAACAAAGGCAAGGTATTCAGCACTAAGGCCATCAAGAAGCTGGTAGGAAGCGATAAATGCATTGAAAAATTGTTTGAATGAATAACTTTTCTTATTCACCACAGATTTTATCTGTGCTAATCTGTGGATTGAAATACCCTCGAAACTCACCTGCCTCGTTCATGATTTCTAATTTTCCTCGTAGTAATAGGAATAATCAATTCCCTTCATAAACATTTCTCTGCTGTCAATTTCTGGGGTTAAAGCGTTTTTGAGTAGTTTTTTCAATGCACCACTGCTTACAGGACTTTTCACCATGGCATTCATATATTCGGCCTTCCCTATTTTACTCCAATCCACACACTTTTTCAGGCGTTTTTTCATGATCAAATCCAACCAAATTCGGGTGCTTCTGCCATTACCTTCCATAAAGGGATGGGCTACATTCATCTCTACATATTTGGCTACAATATCATCAAAGGTGTTTTCAGGCATTGCATCTATTTGTTTCAGGGTTGCTTCAAGGAAGCCTGAAACAGCAAATTGAAAACCACCTTTGGATATATTTTTCTGTCTGATTTGCCCTGCAAAGTCATACAAACCGCCAAATAAATATCCGTGTATTTGCTGCAAGCCTTTAGTTGTGCCTACTTCTATGCTGTTGATAAAAGAACTATCGAATAAGGCATACGCTTTGGTTTTGCTTTTCCCGTCAATGGTTTCATCACTGTAGGTAAACCATTCGATAAAGCGGTTGGCTTTTGTTCCCGGAAATGTTTTGCCCAGGGCAATAATCCCGTTATAGTCAAGCATATCAGATTTATACTTTTTGCCGTCTGCCGCTGTTAATTTCAGTTGGGTAGTGCCACTACCCAACTGATTGCCTTCTTTCTTTAGTTTTGCTTTCAGGTATTTCCAATAGTTGCGGGTTTTGTTATAGTCGTTTTGATCGGTAAGCACGGCAACAATATCCAAGACCGAAAACCACCACTTGGCATTTTCTTCGTCCCATAGGGCCCGTACTTCGCGGTCGTCAAAAAATCGTATGGATATTTTATTGCTCACGGTCTGGAACTTGATTATGAGGTGAACTGATTGGGTTGTAATTCAAACTTGTCCGCCAACTTAAAGGATCTGTGCTTTAATTAAATTTAATGGTTACTTTATCGTATAACTCACATTTCGTCCGTTTCCTTGTTTTTCAATCAATCCTTTATGGAGCAACCCCGACAAAATACGCTTTACAGTTGGTGCAGGTATCGCCAATTTTTCGGCAATTTCCCCCGACTGAATGTTCGGACGGTTTTGAATAATTGTAAAAATTGATTTTTCCTTTGGCGAAAGCTGTGTTTCCAAACCGCTTTTTTGCAACTTATTCATGAGTTGTGATTGAATATTTGATAGGCAATTCAAAAAGAACTGGATCCAAACGGTTACATCTTCGTTAGGGCGTTGTGCCTGACAACTTCTAAGAACTTGATAATATTCGTTTTTTCGGCTTTCTATTTCGTGCTCAAAACTCACGTATTGTATCCATTTATATCCATTTTTGAGCAATAAAAGCGTTGACATCAAGCGGCTAAGCCTTCCATTGCCGTCTTGGAAAGGGTGAACACTCAAAAAATCATAGACAAAAGCTGCTACTTTGATTAACGGGTGTACTTCTGTCTCGGAATCATACCAATTAAACAACTGCCTTATCGCATCTTCGGTAGCAAATCCTGCTTCAGTGGTTTGAAAAATGATTTGTCGTGTGCCGTCAGGAAATGAAGCTTCAACTGCATTGCTATGCACCTTATAATTACCTTTATGCCATTCGTCTTTGACACTATATTTCATCAAAATATTGTGCAAATTTTTGATGTG
This sequence comes from Saprospiraceae bacterium, assembly GCA_030729925.1. Taxonomy (GTDB): domain Bacteria; phylum Bacteroidota; class Bacteroidia; order Chitinophagales; family Saprospiraceae; genus JALQTV01. The sequence goes on along the minus strand of JANQWK010000012.1, from coordinate 108,886 downwards.
GTTTTCGGTAAGGTTGATATTTTCGTAAGACGCCGCAATCAAATCCAATACTTCAAAATAACCGACTACTTCCTGCGAATCTCGGTCTGTAAGTTTTGCAATGTCAATATTCTGAAGCAATACATCAACTTCCTCATCGCTCATTTTATTTCCTTCGATGCGGTTCGAAGCTCCTACACTTCGAACGGTAGCAATGCTTTTCAATTCTTTGAGGCTTTGGCCTTCTTTTCGTTCAATGGCTGTCCAATTTGCATCAAAACGGTCTATTTCACTGATTAACTTAATCAATTTCCAATCAATACTCAGGTTAAAATTATATACCAGATTGCCCATTTTGATACGATTTGATACGATTAGATTTGATGATGATCCGAAAAATGGGAAGGGTTTACCACTTTTGCCTTAAAGGCCGCTCAAAATTTCCTTTTTGGCCTTTTCATGTGTGCTTCGTTTATTTTTTTCAACTAAGATAGTGGTCTAAATTTGTCGGGGTATTATACACCTCCCTAAGCTACAAATTTTGTCTGACATCCTGGTTGTCTTTTCCGGCTAAATGACACACATAGCTAAACTTGATGATGAATGGATCCTATTTGTTATTGAGCCGGTATTTGATGCCTTGGAGGTCTTGTTTGCAGGAAATACCATCAGTGGGTACTAGTGATCTTGGTCTGTAATTTTGACCATCTCAAATTCATACTCGGTTTTTGTTTTGGGTTTTATGATCACATGATCATAAGTGCCAACAATTTGTAATGCTGTATCCCAAGTTCCTTTGGTGAATTTGAACATTGCAGGGCTTTTTATTTTTAAATTTATCGCTCTTTCAAAACCAGAAGTTTTTTTCATCTGGATTTTGCCTGGATCCCAATCACCCAAATTTGGCTGATTACCAGAAATATAAATCGTGTCATTTTCATTTTGTACATTTATGCGTATGTTTACTTCGGTCAGTTCATCTGATAGTTGACTGCCTTGTGCATCACTAATATTTTCAAAAAAATACTCAACAGCATCTTTTAACGCAACAGGGAAAGTATTCCAGTGATTATTTTCCGGATAGCTTGAAATATTCACTGAAATTTTTTGATTGTCAAAACCTTCACTAAAAAAAGCATACACCTTTTCCCTTGCGGGTTTCCATTCCTGCCAATACTCAATGCCTTCGTTTGCATGGCTTAAAAACAAATATTTCACCTCTTTTACGCCGGAATAATCAAACCCAACAAGTTGCTTTGCAAGCACTTCATCGTCATAAGCAAAATTCGGAGATATTGCGATGTAATTGCTGAACAAACTTGGGTTTTTAATTAATGAATAAAGGATAAATGAAGCGCTTAAGGAGTGTCCAACTGCCGTATTATGGTCAAGTGTTCTATAGTTAGCATTTATGTAAGGAACTACTTCATGCGACACATATTTTAAAAAATCATCCGCATTTCCGTGGTATTTCCCGTATCGGCTTCTTGATTTTTCAGTTTCTAAAAACGGCAACAAATCATTGTTCCTTGAATAGTCAATTTTTTCATTATAAGGCGAAGTTATCCCTACAACGATAAAAGATTTATCGCCGTTGGTCAAAAAAGAAATCATTGAACTTGTATAATCAAAAAATTCTCTGTTTTGGCTATCAAAAACATAAATGACATTGAAATATTCGTTTGTCCTCCAATCGTAATCTATGGGTGTATAGATCAAAATTTCCCTTTCCTGATTTAATGCGGTTGATTGGATTTTTACGTTTTCAACTCTTGCTATGGGCTGAGCAAAGGCTTGGAAATAAGATAGCGTTAACCCAAAAATGAATCCCAATTTCAACTTCATATCGTCTTCTTTTTTATTTACAAATGATCTTCCCTTCACCGAATATGGAAATATTTGGCGCCATCTAAAATTTTGAACCGTACTTACTACAGCCTAAGATGCAATTATCCCGCTACCCCCCTATACGAAAGCGATTTTTATGTTGAAATGGTAATCATCTAAAGCACGATGTCTTAAAGGTATGATGGAACCCGCTCCGTGCCATCCCCCCTCTAATCTGTGTCCATCTGTGGACAGGAGTGCAGCCAACAGCCAACAACCGATCACCAATCAAACCGCAGTACAGCATACACCGCCTGGTGGGGCTGGCGGATTTGTTGACCTTTTCCGGTGGCCACCGGGGATAGATTTTTGTCTTCGTCGCAAATGACAAAGGCTGTTTTTTTGTTGAGGAAGGTCAGACCTTCTGCTTTGTGGGGAAGGGTAAGGGGATTGCCCTGTTTGTCCCGGATCAGCACGGGCGGCAGTCGCTTGCGGAGCTGCTCCAGTGACAGACTCCAAAAGTAGGATTCAAAAGGCTGTCCTTCTTGTTCGTAAGTGGTGGAAATCAAGATCTGTTCTGAGGGGGCGTGGTATTCCAGAGCGGCTACGCCCAGGGGCTTGTTGATTTCCGACAGTTCCCGAGGGTCGTAGGCATACACGAGCTCGAGTACGGGATCTACAATCACACCTGCGGAGGATTTGAGGTAATTGGCGCGCACCAATAGGAAGGTTTGCTCAGCACGGGTGTAGTCGCTGCCGATTTCGCGAATGCCAAACAGCAGACTGTTATCGGGCAGGGCCACCAGTCCTTCTATTTTGAAATAACCCACCCCGTTGGGGTAGTTGCGGGTGCGCAACACTTTTTCGAAAGCGGAGCGCAGACTTTTGGAACTTACAATGCCCTCATCTTCAGTTTGAAACAGTAACCTGGGCCGGTCAGGGGTGTCTTTTTCCCAGTAAAACAACATATTGTAACTGTCCCATGCCTTGGAGTCAGATTGTATCCGATCAAATGCCGTAGCCCCAAAATAGAGCTCCCCGCCCGGAGTAGCCGTCAGGGACTCGATTTTGGAAGGCTGGTTGAAGAAATTACCCCCGTAAGGCAGGCGACCCGCACCCAAACTTTCCGGGTTTCTGATTTCCGACAAAGGCACACTGAATACATTGCTGTTGCCCTCACCCGGAATGTATTTGTCGTTGGCAATGACCAGGCGATCGTCCACCAGCACAACGGCAGAGCCTTCGCAAAAAACGGGCTTGCCGTCTGTGTCGGTCAGACCCGCTTCAAAGCAGTCCAATGTACCCAGACTGATTACTTCCGCTCGAACCGGAGCACCCGCCCCGGCTCCACGGGCGGCCGCACAGGCGGCCAAACCGCCCAGTAACAGCCACCCCATAGCCAACCACATTTTTTTCATACTGTCCTATTTACCCGTAAACTTGGCCGGACGTTTTTCGATAAACGCACTGGCTCCCTCTCGAAAATCCCGGGTTCCGGTCGTGGCGCCAAAGGCTTCCAACTCCCGCGCGAAACCCTCGCCAGGGTTTGAAAAATACACATTCACCAACTCGATGATCTTGCTGATCGCCACAGGTCCCTTGGACGCAATCTTCTGAATCAACCCAAAGGCCGTATCCAGCAGCGATTCCCGAGGTACGACGTGGTTCAGCAAGCCCCAGGACAATGCCTGATGAGCGTCAAACAAGTCGGCCGTCATCAGGTACTCCAGTGCTCTGGTCTTACCCAAATACTGAATCAAACGCTGAGTACCCCCATAGCCCGGCACAATCCCCAGGTTGACCTCCGGCTGCCCAAACCTGGCTTCCGGAGTGGCTACCCGCAGATGACAAGCCATGGCCAACTCGCAGCCGCCACCCAGCGCAAATCCGTGAATAGCGGCTACGACAGGCTTGGGAAACTGCTCGATCATAAAGAAAATATCATGCCCCCTTTTCGCCATTTCGGCGCCCTTTTTCGGATCCAAATCCAGAAATTCCTTGATATCGGCACCGGCCACAAATGCCCGGTCGCCGGCTCCGGTGATCACAATGCCCTTGATGTGATCCGATTTGGGGTAATCGGAACTAAAGAACTGAAACAGTTCCAGCATGGTTTGCGTATTCAGCGCATTCAAGGCTTTCTCCCGATTAATGGTGAGGAGTATGATACCCTCCCTTTCTTCTACCAACAGATTGTCGTATTGCATGAACGTTGTTTTTGCTTATCCCTGGCGCATGATTCTTTCCTGGTGACCGATGGATTCTTCGTGGATGGACTTCAGGACACTCTCCACAAATTCTGCACTCAAGCCCACTGCGCTTCCTTTTTTAACGGATTTTTCCAAGATTTCATTCCACCTGGAAGACTGCAAGATAGCGATATTGTTCATCTTTTTAAACCTGCCGATCTCCTGGGCAAGGTTCATGCGGCGACCCAGCAGGTTGAGCAGTTCTTCGTCAATTTCGTCAATTTCATGCCGGAGGTGATCAATGCTGTCTTTGTAAGCGGCATCGTCAGTCGTGCGCTTTCTGAATTGCAGGCTGTTGTACAAGTCGCCAAACTGCAAGGGGGTAATTTGTTGTTTCGCATCGCTCCAGGCATTGTCCGGATCGGGGTGCGTTTCGGTCATGATCCCGTCAAAATCCAAGTCCATGGCGTTTTGAGCCACTTCCAGCAGGGTATCGCGGCGGCCACAGATATGGCTGTTGTCGCAGATGATCTGCAGATCCGGGAACAAACGCTTCAGTTCGATAGGAATTTGCCAGCGGGGCGTGTTGCGGTATTTGTTGTCTCCGTGCACGGAAAAACCGCGGTGGATGGCCGCAACGCGGGTAATGCCCGCCTTGTACACCCGCTCGATCGCTCCGATCCACAAACTCAGATCGGTATTGATCGGGTTCTTGATCATCACCGGGATATCCACGCCTTGCAGGGCATCCGCTACCTCTTGTACCGAAAACGGATTCACGGTAGTACGGGCGCCCAGCCACAGCACATCAATGCCATACTTCAGGGCCTCAAATACGTGGTCTCTTTTGGCCACCTCGGTGGTCGTTTTCAGGCCGGTCTCTTCTTTGACCTTTTTCAGCCAGGGCAAACCGATAATGCCCACCCCTTCAAAAGAATTGGGTCGGGTGCGGGGTTTCCAGATCCCTGCCCGGAACAAATCAACGTTTCCGAGTGCAGCCAGGTCTCTGGCTGTTTTTAGCACCTGCTCCTCGGACTCCGCCGCGCAAGGCCCCGCAATGATGATGTGCGATTTGGGTGTGTCCAGAATGGACTTGAATGTCATTTCCATGATACCTGTTTTGGAAGTCAGTTAATTTTATAGTTTCGTCATCAGCCTTTCCTCAAGAAAGCATCCGCTTGATGGTGTTTGCCTCCTTGATGAGCTGGTAAAAAGTTTCAAAATCCTGTTTGATCAGCAAACTCCTGAACCGCGAGAGCTGGTTGATGTGCTCATCGAGAACATCCAGAACATTGTCGCGGTTTTGCCGGAAGATCGGAATCCACATATCAGCCGAACTTTTAGCCAGGCGGACAGTCGAGCTAAATCCGCTGCTGGCCAGTTCAAATATCCTGGATTCGTCTTTTTCCTTCTCCAGGACGGTCAGCGCAAGCGCAAAAGAACTGATATGGGAGATATGCGATACATAGGCTGTGTGTACATCGTGTGCGGTAGCATCCAAAAACGCCATTTGCATCGGGATAGAAGCATACAGCGATCTGACCAACTCCACCGCCTCCGGGTCACTTTTTTCTGCTTCGCAAAAAACCGTGTACTTTCGGTCAAACAAATTGGGGATGGCAGCCTCCGGCCCGGAATACTCGGTGCCTGCCATGGGGTGGGTGGAGACAAACCGATGCCGCATGGGATGGTCTGCTACACTGTCCAGCAGGCGTTTTTTGGTGGAACCTACATCCATCACGACCTGATGACCAGATACCTGGTCCAGGATACGGGGCAACAACCCTATCATGATGTCCACAGGGGTGGAGAGGATGATCAGGTCGGACCGCCCGATCGCTGCCTCCAGGGGCAAATCCTCGTCTATCAGTCTTCGACGAATGGCTTTGTCCAGGTTTTCCTGACTCGCATCCACGCCGATGACATGGGAAGCAAACTTATTCTCTTTCAGGGTAATGGCCAGGGAGCCTCCAATCAGTCCCACGCCAACGATACATATATTCATGGGGTAATCATTTTTTCAATGCGATCTTTTGCCTCCTTCAGTACACTGACATCACTGCACAGCGAAATCCGCACATACGGTTTGCCGGCTTCGCCAAAAATCCCCCCCGGTGTCAGGAACACATGAGCGGTTTCCAGCACCTGATCGGTCAGCTCGTAACCCGACGGGTAGCGATCCGGGGTTTTTGCCCACACAAACATCCCCACCTGAGCCGGGTCAAAACTACAACCCAAACTCCGAAGGATGTCCTCTGCCAGTACCCTCCGTTCCCGATACACCGCGTTCAGGGAGTCGTACCAGGAAGCGGGCTGTCCGAGTGCCTGAACGGCAGCCAGTTGCATGGGCTTAAACATTCCCGAATCCATATTGCTCTTGAAGCGCAGGATTTGTTGCAGGTAGGCGGAAGCTCCCGCGACCATCCCGATGCGCCAGCCAGCCATGTTGTGTGCCTTGCTCAGCGAATTGAGTTCGAGTGCCACCGCTTTTGCTCCGGGCACCGACAAGATACTTTGTGGCTGATCGTTGAGGATAAAAGTATAGGGGTTGTCGTTGACCAGCAAAAACTGATGTTGTTGCGCCAAGGCAACCAACCGTTCGAAGTACTTGCTGTCGGCCTGTGCGCCTGTAGGCATGTTGGGGTAGTTCAGCCACATGATTTTCACCCGACTCAAATCCCGTTGGGACAGCTCCTCCAGGTCAGCCTGCCAACCCAAGGACTCCTTCAGGGTATAAGTCACCACCTCGGCCCCGGTAAGTTTGCCCACGGCAGCATAAGCGGGGTAGCCCGGATCCGGCACCAGCACCTGGTCGCCCGGTTCCAGATAAGTCATGGAAATGTGCATGATGCCCTCTTTCGAGCCCATCAGGGGAAGCACCTCTGACTGCGGGTCGAGTTCTACCTGCATCCATTGGCGATACCAATCTGCAAAGGCCTTCCGCAGTTCCGGGATACCCGAATAGCTCTGATAAGCATGCGTATCGGCTCGAAGGCTATGGGCATTTAGGGTTTCGATCACTGCCGGAGCCGGTGGCAAATCGGGGCTGCCGATGCCCAGGTTCAGCACCTGTTTGCCCTCCTGCTGCATTTGGGCGATCTCCCTCAGTTTTCGGGAAAAATAATACTCGGCCACATCCCCGAAGCGACTTGCGGGTTGAATAACCGGAACTTGCTGTTGCACTGCATCCATGATAGGGTAAAAAATTAATCAGTGATCAAAATGTCTGCCCTCGGGGTAAGTCCCGAGCACTTTCAAATCGTGTGTCAGCGGCAGGATGGCATCAATGGCCTGGTTCGAAGAAAACTTGCCCTCCACCAGAAAATCCACAAAAAACATATACTCCCAGGGCTTTCCGATAATCGGCGTGGACTGTATTTTGGTCAGGTTGACCTGATAAGCTGCCAGCACGCCCAGCACCTGGTACAAGCTCCCGATCTCGTGATCCACCGAAAAACTCAAGGAAATTTTTTCCTTTTCGGCATGTGGCGGAACGATCGGCAGGTGTTGTTCCAGGATCAAAAATCGGGTATGGTTCTTTTTATTCGTTTCAATACCGGGAGCCAGCATATCGAGTCCGTACAACCCGGCTGCCAGTTCGCTCGCTATGGCTCCCCTGTGGCGATCCCCACTGTCCCGCACATCGCGGGCACTCAATGCCGTGTCCAGTCCTTCAATCAATTTGATGTGGGGATAGTTCCTAAAAAACGCGGTGCACTGTGCAATCGCGATCGGGTGGGAATACACCTCTCTGAGATCGGCGATGCTGGTACCGGGCAGTGCCATCAGATTTTGCTTCACCCGTAAAAACACCTCTCCGCTAATCCGCACACTGCTTTTATTGAGAAGCTGGTAATTGCCCATCAGGCTCCCTGCCAGGGTATTTTCGATGGCCATAATGCCAACATCTGCGCTGGTTCCGCTTTCTACGGCGCTGACCAAGTCTTCGAAGGTCTCGCAGGGTACTACCTGTACCGCCCGTGGGGCAAAAAAATGTCTGGCGGCAATCTCGTGAAAGGCTCCTTCAAAGCCCTGAATAGCGACTCTTATCGGATGATCCGATAAAATTTCGAGTTCGAGCGCCGCGGATTCGTTTTCTGTATGCATGATTGTAAGGATTTAAAAAAAAAGTCCCAGTAAACTACCGGGACTTTTTTTTGCTGCAAGCACAAACAAAAAGTCCCTTTATTCGTAAAAATAAAAGCAATAAAAAAAGCTGTATTGGATGTTAATTTGGTCAGGTAGCATAAAAACTGTCGGTTATAAACGAAAATGGCCCGAACGAATCCGGGCCACCAATTTATTTTTTCATCTGCATTCCAAAAATCAGCGACCCTTTATGGTTGGCCATAAAAGTAAAAGCTAAAATAGAAGGAATAAAGATGTGCACTTGTCAACATATTGATCTTGTTTTAAGATATTACAAACGTAAAGATTAATTTTGTGTCAAACAATATTCACCGGTAAATTTTATGGCATCCATGCAAAATTCTGTCTGTATCCCGCTTAAAACCGCCGACGGGCACCGTTTCGAGCTGCAGGTCTGCGAGGCTGAACAGGCAGACGCGCCTGTGATCCTGATTTTTCCGGCCTTGGGGGTGCGGGCTTCGTACTACGAACCGCTGGCGCAGACCCTCTGCTCGTCGGGTTTTCACACGGCTCGTTTCGATCATCGGGGCACGGGGAGTTCGTCTGTCCGTCCCAAGCGCGGCGTGGATTTTGGGTATGAGACTGTCCTGACCAAAGACTATCCGGTCGTTTTCGAAGCCATCCGGCAACGGTTTCCCGAGCATCCCATCTTTTTGTTGGGACACAGTCTGGGTGCCCAACTGAGCATGATCTACGTGGCCAAAGGCCGGGAAAAGATCAATGGCCTGATCCATATCGGAGCGGGTACGCCTTGGTACCGCAACTGGTCGGGAGTGGAGCGCCTCAAAATTGTGTTTGCTTCGCTGGTGTTTCCGCTGACCTGCCGATTGTTTGGGTACTTTCCCGGGCAACTCCTCGGTTTTGCCGGCAGGCAGGGCAAAACCCTGATGATGGACTGGTCGGATACCGTGAGGTCGGGCAACTACCAGCCCCGCGGTGCCAGAAAGTCCTACGAGAGCGCGATGCTGCGCACCGAAAAACCGATCCTGAGCATTTCACTGGCCGGGGATTTTTATGCTCCCCCCAAAGCAGCCGAACACCTTGCTTTGAAATACGGCCCGGCGTCGGACGTGGTGCACCTCCACTATACCCAGGCGATGCTGCCGCATGCAAAAATTGACCATTTCAACTGGGCTAAAGAGGCGGGGTTTTTGTTGCCCGCACTTCAGGAATGGGTGCAAACCCAATTAAGCCCCGCCGTCCATACCTAATAAATTACTACTTATGAACAAGCTTCTGATTCCGATAAGCCTCCTTCTGACAACCTGCACCGCCGTACTGCAAGCGCAGACCAGCAGCCAGGTGTATTTGTTTGATCTCCTGCGGACTTCCGATACGACTTACCGCTTTTCCGAACCCAAATTGCTGAGCGGATTTAATCCGGATGGCTACAACAACCAGCCTTCGTTTTTCTCCGATAACGAGATTTACCTGACTGTACGCCAGGCAGCGGATACCCAAACCGACATCTACGCGCTGGATATGAGCGCCCAGACCCTGGTGCAGGTGACGGAGACCCCCGAGGGAGAATTTTCCCCTAAACGCATGCCCGATTATTATTTTTTTTCCGCCGTCAGGCAGGAATTCATCAACGGGGATACCATACAGCGATTGTGGCAGTTTCCGATAGACCGCATGTCGCCCGGCAAACCCCTGTTCAAGTACATCAACAATATCGGCTATTTTCAATGGATCAATGCCAACCAGGTGGCCTTGTTCCTGGTGGATACCCCCAACAAGCTCGTAGTAGCAGATATCCGAACCGATGAACAGACCGAAATCGCCACCCGCGTTGGCCGCGATTTCAAAATTCTTCGCTCCGGCAGTATCGCCTATGTGCAGAAGTACAATTTTGGGGACTGGGCCATCATGGAAAAAACGCTGGATCCTTACGGAAGGGATGCCGTGCCGTCAAAAATCGTGAATACCCTGCCCGGTAGCGAAGACTTCGAGATCCTCCGCGATGGGTCTTTTATCATGGCACTTGGATCCAAAATTTATCGCTATAACCGCTTTTTTGATGAGGAGTGGCGAGAAATTGCCGACCTGCGCTTCTATGGCATCCGAAATATTACCCGCCTGGCGGTAAGTCCGGGAGACAAAATTGCCATCGTGGGTACGCGGTAAGGAGTTACCTTTTAATCCCTAAAGGTATTAATAAGGGTAATCAGGTGGAAGTCACCTTAAGGTGCCTTCCACCTGTGATTTAACTCTTTGACAACCAATAATTTGAATAAAAATACATGGAAGAGTCCCTCTACATCCACGGAAGTGATCCGATAGAGCAGGATCGGCTTTCCCGGCTCAACGACTGGCTCAACCAATCCTGCCTGGCTGCTCTTAATTTGGATAGCCGGGTGCATCGCGTGCTGGATGTGGGAAGCGGACTGGGTCAGTTTACCCGCGCCATGGCCGGAGTATTGCCCGACGATGCTTTTGTGCTTGGTATCGAACGCGATGCGCGACAACTGGAAAAAGCGCGTAACCTGGCTGCAGGAGATCCTGCTACTCAGAAGCTGGAGTTTCGACAGGGATTGGCAGAACAGCTTCCTCTATCAGATCCCGAATGGGGTAGTTTCGACTTGGCACATACCCGGTTTGTACTCGAACACGTCAGGCGGCCGGAAGTGGTTGTCCGGCAGATGGCAGCTGCCGTCAAACCCGGGGGAAGCGTGGTGCTTCTGGACGACGACCACGCCAACTTTCGCTTGTGGCCCGAACCTCCGGGATTTGCGATCCTTTGGGAGGCGTATCTTCGTTCTTACGAAAGACTGGGCAATGATCCGCTGGTGGGGCGCCGGTTGGTAAGCCTGCTGCAGCAGCAAGGGCTTGTCCATATCGAACCCAAACTCATTTTCTTTGGCGGATCAGCCGGACAATCCATTTTTCCGGTTGTCGCCGAAAACATCCTCGGTATCCTCATGGGATCCCGGGAATGGATGGTCTCCGAGGGATTGATTACGGCTGGTTTGTTTGAGGATTGCATCCGGCTGCTCGACGACTGGCGCAAACTGCCGGATGCGACGCTGTGGTATGGGCTCAACTATGCGGAAGGCCGAAAACCACAATAAAATGATTTAGACGGCCGACAAATCAATCGGCAATTTCCTGATCCGCTGGCCACCGAGTGCATACAAGGCATTGGCCAGAGCCGGAGCCAATGGCGGTAGTGCAGGCTCGCCAATACCCGTGGGATCTTCCTCACTTTCCAGGATATGGATGTCCATCGTAGGGGTCTCATGAATGCGCAATACGGGATAGTCGTGGAAGTTACCCTCCACCACGGCGCTGTTCTTGACCGTCAATCCTGGTTTGACCGCAGCCGACAATCCCATTACAATACTGCCTTCCACCTGTGCCTTCACAGTATCGGGGTGTATGGCCAGACCGCAATCCACCACGCTATACACCTTGTCCACCCGCGCTTCCCCATTTTCCCGACGGGACACCTCCACTACATGTCCAACCGTAGATTCGAAGCTCTTCACCACGGCCACCCCTCTGGCTTTGCCCTCTGCCATAGGCGTATCCCAGCCCGAAAGGCTGCGCAATTTGTCCATCAGGCGCATAAAACGTGGATTATGGGTCATCATCTCCATGCGAAAATCAAAAGGATCCTTGCCTGCCAAAGCAGCCATTTCGTCAATGAAGCACTCGTGTCCAAAGGCGTTGGTAGAAGCATACACCGAGCGCCACCAGGTAATCGGAAGTGGATCCACGTCCACCAAGGCAAAATTGGCCTGTAAATTCGGAACCAGATACACGTGTTCGCCCATTGGTTCCACCAAAAAGCCGGGTATGCGGTCGGGGCTGTGCATGCCCCAGATGCCGTAAGCCAGAGAAGGAGCGGCAACCGTATGTTCCAGGGAAACCAACTTCCCCCTTTCATCCAGCGCCCCTTTCAGCCGGTTGACCGTAGGAGGGCGCATGGCACTCTGTCGAATATCATCTTCCCGGGTCCAGATCAGCTTTACCGGTTTGTTCACTGCTTTAGCCACTGCGAGTGCCTCCATGGCCACATCTGTCTGTGACTTCCGGCCAAAACCTCCGCCCATGAAGGCCATGTGCACCTGTACCTGCGTCGGATCCAATCCCAGGAACGTGGCTGCCTCTTTTTTTACATCGTCGGGAAACTGATTGCCTATCCACAACTCGCAGCCCTGATCGGTAATTTCCACCACTACATTTTGCGGTTCCATAGCCGCGTGCGCGGCAAAAGGCGTCTCATAGACCAAGTCCAGGGTCTGGTTGGCTGCTGCAAAAGCTTTACCCGCATCGCCTGTACGAATGACAGGAGCCGCTGTACCTTTCATGGCCTCCTCGTGGCAACGCGCGAGGACGGCATCCGAATCGTGGGTCGCCGCAGGCATCTCCCACTCGATCTTAAGCAACTTCCTGGCTTTCAGGGCAGCCCAATAACTATTGGCCACCACGGCCACCCCATCGAAGGTATGTTTGTCCACCGGCCGCCTCACCTGCAGCACCTGTTCCACCCCGACCACTGCTTTCGCCTCCTGGTCGTCCAGCGTTTTAAGCGTAGCCCCGAAAGGAGCGCGCTCCACCACGGCATACACCATTCCCGGGCGCTGGATATCCATGGCAAAATCGGCTGTCCCTGTCACCTTTGCAGGCACGGAAGGGTTCGGAACCGACTTGCCGATATACGCAAAATCGGCTATAGCCTTTAATGTTGGCTGTGCAGGAATCGGCAGGGTAGCTGCCAGAGGAGCCAGTTCGCCGAAAGACAACTTATCTGTACCTCCGGTTTTCCACACCCAGCCCTCTTTCGCGCTGCACGCCGAAGCCGTCACGCCCCAGGTTTGAGCAGCCGCTTCGAGCAGCAACTGTCGGGCGGTGGCCCCCACCTTGCGCATGGGTTCCCACATGGAGCGAATGCTCGCGCTCCCCCCTACCCCTTGTGGGCCGTATTTTTCATCGCCCGGAGCCTTTTTAATCGTTATGGCACTGGGGTCAACCCCCAATTCCTCCGCGATAATCAGCGGTACAGAGAAAAAAGTGCCCTGCCCCATATCCGGGCGATGCGACATAATGGTAACGCTGTTATCGGCATCAATGATCACAAAAGCCCCCAATGCCGTACCCTCGGGGATATCGTCAATCCCCGGGCGAAAAGCCCGAATCTCGCCCTCCGGTTCTGTCGGAGTACAAGCGCTTGCATATACCCCCAATACCAGGGCGGTACCGGCCAGTCCAGCCTGTTTGAGAAAAGTTCTGCGCTGGATCGTATTTAAACCTGTAGTCATATTCCGTAAATTGAAGCGTGAATTAATCGCCGGGCATTTCGGCAGCCCGTTTGATCGCCTTGCGAATCCGCTGGTAGGTACCACATCGGCAAATATTTCCCTGCATGGCCGCATCTATCTCTTCATCTGAGGGATTGGGGGAATCGCGCAGCAGGGCTACGGCAGACATGATCTGTCCCGACTGGCAATATCCGCACTGCGGCACCTGTTCGGCGATCCAGGCTTCCTGAACCCGGTGCAGACCCGCTGCGGAAATCCCTTCAATAGTAGTAATTTTCTGAGTGCCCACTGCACTCAGGGGAAGGCTACAGGAGCGCATAGGCATCCCATCGAGGTGCACGGTGCAAGCCCCGCACAGGCCCTGGCCACACCCAAAGCGGGTGCCGGTCAGCCCCAGGTAATCCCGCAACACCCACAACAGGGGCGTATCTGCTTCTGCGGTTACGGAAAACCGCGCTCCATTGACGGACAATTGAAATTCTGGCATGGCAACAAGCATAGTTTGGTGAAAAGCAACAATTTTCCAACAAATTAGGAAAATCCAACGAAAAGCAGGAAACTTTATAAGTTATCCACTTTTCATTTTAATAATTTTAAGCAAGCCATTATCTTTTGAGCTGTTTTTAGTTGAACCCTATAAATTTCATCCTATAACGGCCGGATTAAAGCTACTCCCTTGAAAAAGCAAATTCATTCCTGGATAAAGATCTGGTTGGTTCCCGGCGCGGTGTACCAATCGGTAATTGTTGGTGGCGGCTATGGCACCGGAAGAGAAGTGGTAGAGTTTATCAGCCGCTTCGGTCCCTGGAACGGGCTCTACGCCAACATCCTCATTGGACTGTTGATGGGGCTGGTCATGGCAGTCAGTTTTGACTTCGCCCGCCAGTTCAAGGCGCTGGATTACCGCACCTTTTTCAAGCAACTCCTCGGCCCGCTGTGGTTCCTGTACGAGATCGTCTTTCTGGTTACCCTCTTGCTGGTATTGGCCGTCACCGGCTCTGCCGCGGGAGAAGTCCTGAAGGATACCTTTGGGTTGCCCTCGTATGCGGGGATTGTGCTCATGCTCCTGATCGTGGTGCTGCTGAATTATTTTGGTCGCCAATGGGTAGCGCAAACCCTCACCACCTGGGGGCTGCTCATGAGCTTGGTGTTGGTGGTGTTTGTGGTGGCTACCTTCATTTTGCGGGGCGATGCCATTGCAGCCAGTTTTGCAAGTGACCAGGGTGGCGGTAGCTGGATCACCAGTGCCTTTCAGTTTTTCCTGTTCAACATCTTCCTGGTGCCGGTGGCCCTTTATGCAGCCGAGCACATCCAAACCCGAGCCCAAGCCTGGGGGGCTGGCATGATTGGCGGTTTTCTCGCCATCTTTCCCGGACTCATTTTTCACCTGAGCTTTATGGCCGGCTATCCGGGAGTACTGGAGCAGCCCATCCCCACGTACTGGCTGCTGCGCGATATGGGTCTGGAGTGGCTCCTGCTGGTCTATGTTGTATTTCTCTTTGGCACCATTGCCCAGACGGGGGTCGGGGTACTCCAGGGAATCAACGAGCGGCTCGACAATTGGTGGATAGAACAAAAAGGAAAACCCCTTCGACCCGAGCTGCACAGCATCATTGCGGCGGCAGCTGTCCTCACCAGCCTCTTGCTGGCCAATCTCGGCATTGTGGCCTTGGTAGCCAAAGGCTATGGCTCCCTGGCCTGGTTTTCGCTGGGAATCTATATCCTGCCCATTTTGACCCTGGGCGTATATCAACTCTACCGTTCAAAACCATAACCATAACCCTAACCATGACCCTAACCATCATCAACGCAACCCAGGTAAAAGAACTGCTTCCCATGTCGGCCTGCATCCAGGCTATGGAAGAAGCCATGTTGATGAGCAGTACCGGCAAAACGGCCATACCGCCCCGATCTTTTCATCAGGTCATGGGACAAAATGCCACCTACGGACTCATGCCGGGTTCCAGTGAAAAGCTCAGTGTATATGGCACCAAACTCATTAGCCTGCACCCCGACAACCCTGCGCGCGGACTACCCCTTATCCAGGGATTTGTCGCCCTGTTTGATACCCTTACCGGTACGCCGGTCGCTATCCTGGATGGTGCTTCCATGACGGCCATCCGCACTGCAGCTGTATCCGGACTGGCTTCCAAGTACCTGGCTCGGGCGGCGGCTACCACCTGTGGCATTATGGGCACCGGGGTTCAGGCCGAGACCCATATCGAAGCTATTTGTTGTGTCAGACCCATAGAGCAGATCGTCATTTGGGGCAGGAACCAAGACAAAGCCCAGGCACTGGCCGATACCTTACAGCCCACCTGCAAAGCGACGATCACCGTAACCGAAGATCCCCGGGAAGCGGCCAACTGTGAGATTATCTGCACCGTAACTGCTGCTCATACCCCCATCTTACCCGGCAACTGGGTAAAAGCCGGCACCCACATCAATATCGTAGGTGCCCATACCGCCCAAAACCGGGAAGTGGACAGTGCCCTCATGCAAAAAGCCATCGTCTATACCGACTCCCTGGACTCCCTTTTCCGCGAAGGCGGCGATGTACTCATCCCTCTGGCAGAAGGCAGCATGGAAAAAAGTCAGATCATCGGAGAAATCGGACAGGTCATCGCGGGAACCATCCCGGCCAGAATCAACGGCTCCCAAATTACCGTGTATAAATCCCACGGGATGACCGCACAGGATCTTTGGGCTGCCGACCTGATCCTCAGAAATGCCGCTGCAAAAAATATCGGCACCAAGATCGAACTATGATCCTCGGAAAACGTCCCCTGCGCCTATTTGCTGCGTGGGTATTGCTCTGTCTCTGTCTGCAAAAGGCTCTTGCACAACAATCAGCCACCCCGGATAGCCTGTACCCGCAAAGACTCACCTGGGTACTCGGCCTGGGCATACCAGCTTACGGCGGAGCCACTTACCTGCTCTACGACACTTGGTACAAAAACTATGAACTCGGTCCCTTCCACACCTTCAACGACTGGGGAGAATGGCGGGGCATGGACAAAGCCGGGCACCTCTACGCCACTTACGCCGAAAGCGAACTCGCCTTCCGGGTAGCCCAATGGGTCGGATTTCGCCGAAACTCGGCCGTCTGGCTTGGCGTCGGCACAGGCATGCTCATCCAAAGCACCCTCGAAATCATGGATGGTTTCTCGCAAAAATGGGGTTTTTCCTGGCCCGATATGGCCTTCAATATCGCCGGTGCCGGTCTGTTTGCCGCCCAGGAACTCCACTGGCAGGAACAGCGCATCCGCATCAAAGGCTCTGCCTGGCACCCCGGCTATCCCGAAGCCGTGATCACCTCTACGGACGGACAATCCACCACCTCGCTGCAAGAAAGAGGACAAGACCTCTTCGGCCAGGGAGCGGTGCAAACCTTCCTCAAAAACTACAATGCCACCACCGTTTGGCTTTCGATCAACCCATCTTCCTTTTTGGCCACGCCTTCGGCAAAAAAATTTCCCGCCTGGCTCAATATTGCCCTTGGGTACGGAGCAGGTAACCTCTACGGGGGGCACGACAACACCTGGACCTCCGACAGCGGTGCCGCATTCGAACTATCAGCACAAAACTATCCCCGCTACAGCCAGTTCTACCTCTCGCTCGACCTGGACCTCCGCCGCATCCCCGTCAACAACCGGACACTCCGCACCCTCCTTCACAGCCTCAACTGGCTCAAGATACCCGCCCCTGCCCTGGAAATCAACACCCGGGGAGGCGTCAAGGGACATTTGTGGCATTGGTAGAGCGGATATCCCTACCAAGAAGTAGTTTTAACACCCTTTTTCCGCGCGCGGATCACTTTCGGGCCATACCACAGCCAAATACCGCTCAGGGTCATGAACAACAGTCCCCAGCCCACGGCATTCATGCTGATCAGTTTGAAGGTGTCGCTGATGATCGAACCATCGTGTATGGCCTCTATCCAGTCGGAGGTGCGCTTGGAGATCGCCTTTACCTCACCGGTTTTTCCGTCCACCTGGACTTCCCACCAGCGCTCTTTGAACAGCACTTTGACGACCCCGTTGGAAGGCCGAACATCCAGTCGGTCAATGGTCAGCATCCCCTCCTCTTCCGGGTGTGCAGCGATCAGGGCAGCTGTAGCCAGCTCCACCAAATCAGCTACGGGCAGCCACTCGGACAGGTTCTGGGTCGAACCCTCCTGGGTGGGTGTCTGCAATACAGAAAATTCTTTTTTTAGCGCCAGCAAGATGCCTGTCAAGGCACTGATGCAGATCAGAATGGCCAGGGTTAGCCCCACATAAGTATGGTAGCTCCTGAATTTGCGCGATAGGACGACTAAACCGGATGATTTACTTGACATATCAAAACTTATATGATAATCAGGGAAACAAGCTCGCTTCCCGGCGGGCTTGCCGAAGGTGCTGCACCTGTTTTTCGATAAATTCAATGATCAAGCCGGCCACATCTACCTCTGTGGTGGCTTCAATGCCCTCCAGCCCGGGCGAGGCATTGATCTCCATGATCAAAGGACCTCTGCGCGAGCGCAGCAAGTCAACCCCCGCAATATCCAGACCCATAATCTCAGTAGCAGTGACCACGACAGCTGCTTCTTCAGGAGTCAGTTCGACCTTTCTGGCCGTAGCTCCCCTATGGAGATTGGAACGAAACTCCCCTTTTTGCGCTTTGCGCTCCATGGCCGCCACAATCTTTCCGTCAATCACAATCGCGCGGATATCGGCACCATTGGCCTCCGCAATGTACTCCTGCATCAACACATTGCCCCTCAGCCGCTGCAGGGTTTCCATGGTAGCCTCTGCCTGGTTGCGCGTATCGGCCAGAATCACTCCGATCCCGTGGGTGCTCTCCAGCAATTTGATGACTACGGGCAGACCTCCCACATAGTCAATCAGGTACTCCAAATCACAATCCACCCGCGCAAAAATGGTTCGCGGCACATCCACCCCGTGACGGGCCAGCATCTGGAGCGACTGAAGCTTGTTGCGCGACTGCAACAGCGCACTCGCACGCACCGTCGTAAACACCTCCATCATCTCAAAGTGGCGGATCACGGCAGCCCCTGCCATCGTCACCGAAGAACCTATGCGGGGAATCACAGCATCGAAATCATCCAGCCTGTAGCCCTCGCACATGATGTGGGGATCGTCTTTTTCAATCAAAAGGTCGCAATTCATGTGATTGATCACCTGCATCGCGTGCCCGCGCCGCGCTCCTGCCGACAGCAAGCTCTGGGTAGAATACAACTGGGGACCTCTGGATAAAATGCCAATATTCATTTAACAAAAATTTATCGGGGGCTTAAAATACAGATAAATAAGTATCTTGGATTGAATTTAGTCAAAAATGTACAAAACACCCGATACATGAACCAAGCGCCTACCCATCAGCTCAACGACAAACGTGTTGTCAGCGGCTGGACGTTTTTCGACTGGGCCAATTCCGCGTTTGCACTTGTCATCACCGTCGCCATATTCCCCATCTATTTTATAGGTATCACGGACGATTACATCTCCATTTTTAACTACGAGGTGTCCAATAGCGCCCTGTATGCCTTCATGTTGTCGCTTTCCTACCTGATCATGGCCGCCTTCTCTCCCCTGCTGTCGGGGATCGCCGATTACGGCAAAAAAAAGAAATTTTTCATGAAGGGGTTCACCATTTTAGGTGGATTGGCCTGCCTTTCCCTGTTTTTCTTTACCGGGATGGAAAACCTCTTGTTGGGTTCCATCGGATTTATGCTGGGTATCATCGGGTTTGGCGGGGGCTATGTCTTTTACAATTCCTACCTCCCGGAGATCGTCACGGAAGACCGGTACGATGTGGTCAGCGCCAGGGGCTTTGCCATGGGCTTTATCGGCAGTGTCATCCTTCTCTTGCTCTGCCTGGCGGTAATCCAAAATCCCGGCACCTTTGGTTTTGCTGCGGACAGCAGCATACCCGTTCGACTCTCTTTTGTCTTTGTCGGATTGTGGTGGCTGGGCTTTTCGATCATCCCCTTCCGCCGACTGCCCAAGGATCAGGGAGGCGTGCCTTTGAAGGCCCTTCGGAAAAAGGGAGCCGAGGAACTGCGCAAAGTCTGGCGATCGCTCAAACACCAGCGCAACACCAAAAAGTTTCTGATTTCTTTTTTCTGCTATAGTGCAGGCGTGCAGACCGTGCTCTACCTGGCCTCGACCTTCGCCGAAAAAGAATTAAAATTTGCGACGTCCGAGTTGATCCTGATCATCCTGATTTTACAAATTGTGGCCATCATCGGTGCCTATGTGTTTGCCGGTGTCTCCAAACTTAAAGGCAACAAATTTTCCCTGATGACCATGCTGCTCATCTGGGTAGGAATTTGCGTGTATGGTTATTTCATCGAGAGCCAGTTCCAGTTTTACATCGTAGCGAGCTCGGTAGGCGTGGTCATGGGGGGCACCCAGTCGCTGTCGCGCTCCACCTATTCCAAAATTATTCCCGAAGGAACCGTGGATACGACTTCTTATTTCAGCTTCTACGATGTCCTCGAAAAAACAGCCACCGTGTTTGGTACTTTCTCTTTTGCCGCCATCGAACAAATTACAGGCGACATGCGCACCGGAGTGCTGCTGATGGCGCTTTTTTTCATCCTGGGACTGATTATTCTGGTTGGTGTCCAGATAAAACATGCAAAAAATGGCGTCATCACCCATTGATACCATCGTTTTTGACCTGGGAGGCGTACTCGTGGACTGGAACCCCGAGTACCTCTACCGCAAGATTTTTCCGGATCCGGAACAACGGGCTTTTTTTCTGACCCACATCTGCAGCCCCGAGTGGAATGCCCAACAAGACGGCGGGCGAACCATCGCCGAGGCCAATGCTTTGCTCAGTCGGCAATACCCCGAATACCAGGAAGCCATCCACAGTTTTTACGATCGCTGGGAGGAGATGTTTCAGGGATCCATACAAGGAACCCTCGATATTTTTCACCAGCTCATCGAACATCCCGATTACCGCGTCTATGCCCTCACCAACTGGTCGGCAGAAACCTGGGAGCGCGGCAGAAAATGCTTTCCTTATTTTGACCTTTTTGACGGCATCCTGGTGTCCGGCCAGGAAAATAGGATGAAACCCCAACCGGAAATTTACCAGCTTCTGCTGGAAAGGTTCCAACTCGACCCCCAAAAATTGGTCTTCTTTGACGATAACGAAAAAAATATCATCGCCGCTCAACAGGCAGGCTGGCATGCTTTTGTGTTTCAGTCGCCGGAGCAACTCAAAACTACCTTGCAAGGGTACGGCGTTGCCATTCGTTAGGTGTAAAAAGTCCGCCGGCTGCTTTAAAAAAAAGGTAAAATAATTATATTTGATCGTATGCTGCCCGGCAGCAATGTTGACTACCATTCACAAACCAAAACAATATGAAAAACCTATTCCAACTTGTTCCGCTATTGCTGTGCCTGCTCGGCTTCCAGTTTGCCGACGCACAGAAAATAGCCCCCTCTTCCCTCGACAAACAATTCAACGGCATGCAATGGCGCAATATCGGTCCTTTCCGGGGCGGACGTAGCGTGGCTTCTGAGGGAGTGCCGGGTAATCCACTGGTGTACTACATGGGTACCATCGGCGGCGGCCTCTGGAAAACTACGGATGCCGGTATTACCTGGAAAAATATTTCCGACGGCTATTTCAACACCGGCGTGATCGGCGCAATTGCCGTGGCACCTTCTGATCCCAATGTGGTCTATGTGGGTACCGGCGAACATGCCGTGCGCGGCGTGATGACCGCCCCTGGCGATGGCGTTTACCGATCCCTGGATGCCGGTAAAACCTGGAAAAATATCGGGTTGCCCAATTCCAAGAGAATAGCAGAAATCAGAGTCCATCCCGATAACCCGGATGTGGCTTACGTGGCAGTTCAGGGTGCCTTGCATGGCCCCTCGGAGGATCGCGGCGTATATCGCACCCTGGACGGTGGACAGTCCTGGGAAAAGATCTTGTACGTGGATGACCAGACCGGCGCAGCAGACCTGAGCATGGATGCCCACAATCCTCGTATCCTGTATGCCAGCATGTGGTACCATATCCGCTACCCCTGGACGATGGTCAGCGGCGGAGCCGATAAAACCTCCGCGATCTATAAGTCGGTTGACGGCGGCGAAACCTGGGAAAAACTCAGCAAAGGACTTCCCCCCCATTTCGGCAAATCAGCCGTGGATGTTTCTCCGGCCAATTCCGAAATCGTTTATGCCAATATCGAAGCCGAAGGCAGCAAAGGGGGCGTTTACCGCTCCGATGATGCCGGTAATACCTGGCGACAAACCACCAGCGACCGCACGACCATTACCCGCGCTTGGTATTATATCGAAATTTTTGCCGATCCACAGGATCAGGAAACCGTTTACGTGCTCAATGCACCTATGCTGAAGTCTATTGATGGCGGAAAGTCTTTCAAAAGCATCCCCAACCCTCATGGCGACCAGCACCACATGTGGATCAACCCGGATAACCCGCAAAATATTATCCTTTCCAACGACGGAGGCGCCTGCGTTACGTTCAATGGGGGCGAAACCTGGTCCAGCCAGCAAAATCAACCCACCGCTCAGTTTTATCGCGTAATCACGGATAATCAGTTTCCCTACTACGTCTATGCCGGCCAACAGGACAATTCCTCCGTGGCGACCAAAAGCCGAACCAATGGCAGAGGGATAGACTGGAAAGACTGGCACGCGGCTGCAGGCTGCGAGAGTGCATTCCTGGCTTTTGACCCCGACAATCCGGTGGTGGTGTACGGCGGTTGCTACCAGGGACAGATCAATGCCTACGATCGCAGAACCGAAACCCAAAAGGATATTATGGCTTACCCAACAGCCGTACTGGCTTGGACGCCTTCCGAAATGAAGTACCGGTTCAACTGGAATGCTCCCATCGTGACTTCCCCTCAAGATCCCAAAGTGATGTTCCATGCGGGTAACGTGGTGCTCAAAACCACCGACGGCGGACTTACCTGGGCGGAAATCAGCCCGGATTTGACCCGCAATGAGAAAAGCAAACAGATTGACGGTGGCGGGCCTTATACCAACGAAGGCGCAGGAGGTGAGGTGTATAATACCATCAGCTACCTCGAATGCTCTCAACACGATGCCAATGTCATCTGGACCGGTAGCGACTGCGGATTGGTTTATGTGACCCGCGATGGCGGTCAAAACTGGAGCAATGTTACCCCACCGGATGCCGGCGAGGCCCTGATCAATACTATTGATGTATCTCCACACGATCCCGCTACCGCCTACATTGCCGTGACCCGCTACAAAATGAACGATTTTACCCCGATTGCTTACAAAACCAATAATTACGGCAAAACCTGGACTAAAATCGTCAATGGCATTGAAAAAGATGCTTTCGTAAGGGTGATCAGAGAGGACTTGAAGCGAAAAGACCTGCTCTATGCAGGTACGGAAAGAGGAATGTACGTTTCCTTCGATGCCGGCAAAAATTGGACAAAAATGCAGCTCAACCTGCCCGTTTGCCCCATTAACGACATCACCTTCCAGGACAACGATATGGTCATTGCAACAATGGGCAGGGCTTTCTGGATTTTGGACGATCTCGGTCCCATCCAACAAGCCAGCATAGACGCCCTGGATAAAAATATTGCCCTGTATGCCCCTAAACCAGCCTACAAGTACAGCGGCGGCGGAACTTCTCCCTCCAATACCGTAGGACAAAATCCGCTCAATGGCGTCGTTATCTATTACAACCTGCCTGAGAATATGGATTCTACCAAACTTACCCTCGATATCCTCGACAAAAACGGTGACCTGGTGAGAAGCTATTCCAGCGAAAAGGACAACAACGCCAAAACCTGGACGGGCGGCCCACAACCCGAACCTGTGATCCCCCATAAAAAAGGAATCAATCGCTTCAATTGGGATCTCACCCGCGAAGCAGGCCCGGGCGTAGAGGGTGTGTTTATGTTGGGTAATTACAACAGCGGAGAGGTGATGCCGGGAACTTATACCGTTCGCCTGTCCGATGGAACCCAGCAAATGGAAACGACCGCAATCGTGCTGGGCGATCCCCGCATCGAGGCGTCTCTGGAAGACTATGCCGCTCAGGAAGCCCTGCTCAAACAACTGGAGCGAACCTTCCGCGAAATTCATACTTCTGTCAATGAGATGCGCGCCCTCAAAGATCAGATTCTGGCGATCATCAAACCGCTCAAGGACAAACCAGACATGAAAGAGCTGGTAGAACAGGGCGAAGCGATCAGCAAGAATATCGAAATCTGGGAACAGGCCCTGATTCAACCCAAACAACAGACCTTCCAGGATGTCATCAACTTCCCCAACAGGCTGAACGCCGAAATCGCCAGCCTGATCGGAAGGGTAAGCGACGCAGACCCCAAATTGACCCAGGGAACCAAAGCACGTATGGAAGATGTTCAGAAGGAGTGGACAGAATCTCAACAGGCCATGCAGGAAATTGTCAACGAAAAAATTCCCGCTTTCAACAAACTGTACCAGTCCAAAGGGATTGCACCCATTTTGTTGCCAGGAAAAGCATAATCAGGACCGCAAACAGGTTCGAAACTTTGAATTGTCATACAGCGGTAAAAGTATCGGAATCATGCTTTCTTACGCGCATTTATCGGTACTTTTACCACTGTCATGTTTTAAATTAACGCTTATCAAACCAACACTTTTCATGAGTACTACTGCAGTAAAATTTAATTTGCAAGACAAACCCGAGTTTGTCAAAGAACTACGAAAAAGAGTAAATCAGTATTTCAAAGACAACAATATCTCCAAGCATGCCAACCTCAACATGGTGATCAAAACGGTTGTCATGATCAGCTTGTATTTTGTGCCGATGATCCTGCTGCTGACCAATACCGTGAGCGGTATAGCGCCAGTACTGCTGATGTGGGTCATTATGGGATTCGGAATGTCGGGCATTGGTACTTCTATCATGCACGATGCCAATCACGGTGCTTATTCTCAAAATCCCCGGATCAACCAGCTACTCGGATTTATTGTGAATTTCGTGGGGGGCTACCACATTACCTGGAAAATCCAGCACAATGTACTCCACCACTCTTTTACGAATGTTCACGGTCACGATGATGATATTGATACCTTCGCGATCCGACTTTCACCCGATCAGGACAGGAAGAAGTTCCACCGCTTCCAGGCTTTCTATGCGGTTTTCTTCTATAGTCTGATGACCTTGTACTGGATGACCGCCAAGGATTTTATCAACCTGGCCAAATACAACAAAGAGGGATTGATCGAAGGTCAGGGACTTACCCTGAGAAAAGCCTTGGTTCAGGTGGCTTTCCACAAAATCTGGTACTATGTGCTTACCCTCGTGCTACCCCTGATGTTGATCAATGTGCCTTGGTATATTACCATACTGGGCTTCGTGATCATGCACGTGATCTGTGGTTTGTTCCTGGCACTGGTGTTCCAAACCGCTCACGTGGTCGAACAAACCAGCTTCTTCGCACCGGATGAAGAGGGCAGCCTTGAAAACAACTGGGCGATCCACCAAGTGCTTACGACTGCCAATTTTGGCAAGAAGAGTTTGTTTTTCTCTTGGTTTATCGGAGGACTCAATTACCAGATCGAACACCACTTGTTTCCGAATATCTGCCATGTCCACTACAAAAAGTTGTCGCCCATTGTGGAACAAACGGCTAAGGAGTTCAACTTGCCTTACCACCAATACGAGACTTTTATGGAGGCGCTGAGCAGCCACTTCAAAATGCTCTACCAATTGGGTACCGGCAGCATAGATCAAAAATTGGTACAAGCCTGATAGGCTGGTGAAAAAACTGCTTTTTCTTTGGGGACTGACCGACCGGTCAGTCCCTTCTAAATTCCCCCCTTATGAAGTCTGTTTTGTATTCCGCAACCCTGCTCGTCCTTGCATGGGCAGTATTTTCCTGCTCGCCACAGTCCTCCGAATCAACCGACCCCGGTGATGCACTCGATGCTTATTTCTCGGCTATTTTTCCGGCCGACCAACCCGGTGCGGCGGTACTTGTCGTGAAAGATGGCCAAGTGCTGCTGGAAAAAGGCTACGGCGTAGCCGATCTGACTACCCGGGAAGCAATTACGCCCAATACCTCGTTCAATACCGGTTCTATTTCCAAAACCTTCGTGATGAATGGGATCCTAATCCTGGCCGCAGAAGGTAAACTTTCCCTGGATGACCCCCTGGAAAAGTATTTTCCGAATTTCAGCAATCCGGAAATAGGCAAAAAAGTAAGCATTATCCATTTGCTCAACCATTCTTCCGGACTGATTGACAGTCGGAAAGTACAGGAAGACTCCGTGTTTTACCTGACCGCCAAAGATGCGGAAAATTTTGCACCCATCCTGGCCAACGATAGCACGGCTTTCGAACCGGGTGCCCGATTTGAGTATTCCAACCCGGCTTATAATGCCCTGGCGCTAATCATCGAACAGGTGACCGGCAACCGCTGGCAGGATTTTATCATCGAACGCATCTTCCAGCCGGTAGGCCTTCAAGATAGCAAAATTACAGACGGCCCCTATCCTCAAGAGGGCGTTGCCCATGCTTATGTCTTCGACGGACAAAATTTCATCGAAGATGACTACGGCGAAGAACCTACTTTTCCCGCAGCCGGCAATGGGGGCGTGTGGAGTTCTGTCCGAGACTTGTACCAATACGAACTGGCGCTGCAGCAAGCCCGTTTCCTGTCTGCCGAAGCTATCGCAACATCCCGTAAGGCCTATCAACCCGACAACTGGTCCGATACCATTCCTTCCTTTATCGGCTATTCTTGGTTTACCGGCACCTACAAAGGACGGGATCTGATCTTTCATACCG
The DNA here is from genome assembly GCA_030729925.1 of Saprospiraceae bacterium. GTDB lineage: Bacteria > Bacteroidota > Bacteroidia > Chitinophagales > Saprospiraceae > JALQTV01. Next base: position 82,662 of record JANQWK010000012.1, on the reverse strand, counting down.
GAGATCAGGGCGGCTTTATGGCCGATTATGTATGGGTACCTTCGGAAAAACTGTTTTATACCATTTTGTGCAATACCCGAAAGCCCACTGACGAATACCGCGCAAAAGTACTGGATACGGTATTGCCTACTTTATAAAGGCATCGGCAATTTTCAGCTGGATGTCGTCAAAGTCTGCTCCGGAGAGGTTGACCAACACCACAACGACCACTTCTTCTTCGGGGTAAACGACCATCCAGCTGGTACCGCCTACCGATCCGCCACTGTGGCCATACCAATACCTGCCCTTATCGTCTGTACCACTGCGCCAACCTATCCCATAGTTAGTGGGTACGCCGTCCGCCGTCCGCTGACTGGTCGTAAACATGCTCAGGGTAGCCTCCTGTAGGTATCCGGCGCTCAGGTGTCCCTCACCGAACCTCACCACATCCTCCGGGGTGGAGATAAATCCGCCGCCAGCCCACTTGTAGCTGTTGTCCACTGTGGGGGCAATCTCGTTTTGTCCGTCGGCGGACTGCATATAAAAACTCACCCGCTCGGGATAAGTATTTGAGCTGTACTCCGGAAAAGTTTGTTTCATGTCCAGCGGATCAAAAACTGCTGTCTGAATATAATCCAGGAAAGGCTCATCGGTGACGGCCTCCATAGCTGCACTGATCAGGTTCCAGCCGTAACTGCTGTAAGTGTATTGTGTACCCGGCTCGAACAGCAGGGTATCGTTTTTGAAAATATCGAGTCCTTCGGTTACGGTCGCGAAGTATTGGTTCATGCTAAACTCATCGCCCTTGTAATGGCGGATCCCGGCAAGGTGTCCACCCAATTGCCGCAAGTTGAAATCAAACGGTTTTTTCGGAAAATCCGGAACATACACATAAACAGAAGTATCGAGGTCAATCCGGCCATCCTCGTACAAACGTGCCAACCCTGCTGCCGTGTAGGGTTTTGAAATACTGCCCACCCTGAACAGGGTTTTCGCGGGATCAATGGTTTTGCCGGAGGCGATATCGGCGTAGCCAAAACCCTCGCTCCAAATCAGTTCTCTGCCCACACTTACTGCCACCCCTGCTCCCGGAAAATTTTTTGAGGCCACCAAATCCTGCACCCAGGTACGGGAACTGTCAATGGCGGTGGCATACGGTGAAACCGGAGCGGCTGGTTTTGGATTACAAGCAGTACTGCCCAGCAGCACAAATCCGAGGAAAGCAAATATCAGGGTTCTCATAAGCGGGAGGATTGAAGAAGGTGAAGTATTAGAGCATGGCAGAGACGGCGTCTCGAAGTTCTTCATAATTGGCAAAAGCCTTGTTGACAAAGGAACGCTGGTTACCTTGGTAAATCAGCGTTACGGGGATCGCCCCTCCCCAGTCGGGGTGCACCTTATTGATCCAATCGTTGGCATCGGGATCGGTAAGCACCAGCACCTCGCCGGGCATCTTATTTTTCTCCAGGAAAGGCAGCAATTTCGACTCCAGGTGTTCCTCGAAATCCAGACTTACCAACACAATTTTCACCTTTTTTCCGCGCATATCGCCGGCGAGCTGCTCGAAATAAGGCATTTCGGCGATACAGGGTTTGCACCAGGTAGCCCAGAAATTCACCACATACACAGAATCGGTCTGTTGGTCAAATACGTAGGCCATATCCTCGAAATCGTCAAAAACGGGGATTTGATCCAGGCTTAGCGGTTTCGGTGGCTCGGGACTTCGGTTGCAGCTCAGCAGAACGAGGAGCAGCAGCAACATCATACGATTCATCATAGCTATAGGGATATTGGTAAAACTATCCCTAAAGTTGCTCAATTTAGCTGAAAACTTATACCCATATTGCGGATTTCATCCAAAAAACCATTGGCTGCATCAATGCGGTGTTCGAAGGAAATCATTTTCAGCGACAAGCGTTGATCATCGTCAATCAACTCCAGCTTCAGGCGGTGTTTGCCTTTATTGGAGCGGGTAAGTGCGTCGAGTTTATCCACCAGATCATGATCCAGTTGGCGCATCCGGATGCGGAGGGTCACATCCTGGGTCATTTCTTCGGCAATACCATCGAGCAAGCGCATCTCCAAAATTTTAAGCTCCTCTTCCCCTCTGTTCCAGCCTTTTTGCCATTTGGCTTTCATGAAAATGGCGGCTCCTTCCTCCAGGAGGTGTTTGAATTTTTGGTAATCATCGCGGAAGAGTTTGAACTCCATCGAAGACTGAAAATCCTCGAGTTCGAAAATCCCCCAACCCAGTCCCTGTTTACCCACCATGTGGCGGGCACTACTCACCATTCCTGCCAAAAACAACTGGGATCTGGACTTCATTTGGCCCACCTGATCCAGAGGGCAGGACACAAAATGCTCCATTTCCAGGCGATAATCATCCAGGGGATGTCCGCTGAGGAAAATGCCGGTCACCTCTTTTTCCTTGTTCAGGGTTTCCTTCAAACTCCAGTGTCTGCAATCTGGTACTTTGGGTTCGTCCAGCATCACCGTCCCCACCTCTCCGAACAGCGAAATTTGGTTTTGGGACTGCTCATTTTGGCAGGCGTTGCCATAGCGCAGCAGGTGTTCGATAAAAGAATCGTATTTTTCTGTTGGCGCAAAATACTGTGCGCGATGGATCTCGGAAAAACAATCGAAGGCACCGCTCAGCGCCAGTCCCTCCATCACTTTTTTGTTGATCGCCCGCAGATTGACCCGCTGCATCAGGTCGAAAATACTTTCAAAAGCGCCACCCCGCGCGCGCTCCTCCAAAATAATATCCACCGCTCCCCCACCGATCCCTTTTAAGGCCGAAAGTCCAAAAACAATTTCGTCCCGGGCATTGACGGTAAAATCCGAAGTACTCTCATTGATATTCGGCCCCAGGACTTTGATCCCGATGCGCTTACACTCCTGCAAAAAGAAGGTAATCTTGGAAATATCGCTTTTGTTGTGGGTCAACACAGCTGCCATAAAAGCTGCCGGATAATTGGCTTTCAGGTAGGCCGTCTGGAAAGCCACAAAAGCGTAGCAGGTAGAGTGCGACTTATTGAACGCGTAGGAAGCAAAAGCCTCCCAGTCTTTCCAAATCTTATCCAGTACCGCTTTGGGGTGGTTGTTTTGTGCCCCGCCTTCAATAAATTTGGGATAGAGGGCATCAATGATAGACTTCTGTTTTTTACCCATTCCCTTTCGGAGCATATCGGCCTCCCCTTTGGAAAAGCCGGCCAGTTTTTGCGACAGCAGCATTACCTGCTCCTGATAAACGGTAATCCCGTACGTCGTTTCCAGGTACTCCTTCATATCCGGAAGGTCGTAGGTAATGGGTTCCCGACCGTGTTTTCGGGCAATAAAGTTGGGGATGTACTCCAATGGGCCCGGTCGGTAAAGCGCATTCATGGCAATCAGATCCTCAAACTCGGTAGGTGCCAGTTCGCGCATATACTTTTGCATACCCGGACTTTCGTACTGGAAAATCCCGACCGTATCGCCCCGTTGGAAAAGCTCGTAAGTCTTTGGATCTTCCAGCGGAATCTCATCCGGATCAATATCCAGGTTGCGGGTTTTTCGCACCAACGCTACGGCGTCCTTAATGATGGAAAGCGTTTTTAGCCCGAGGAAGTCCATTTTCAGCAAGCCGGCGGATTCGGCCACGCTGTTGTCGAACTGCGTAACCAGCATATTAGAATCCTTATCCACCTTCACGGGCACATAGCGGGTAATCTCGTCCGGCGTAATCACCACGCCACAGGCATGGATCCCTGTATTCCGGACAGAACCCTCCAATTTTTTGGCAGTTCGGATCATCTGAGCAATATCGGAGTCGCCGGTTGCCAATGCCCGGAACTGGTTGGCCTTATCAATATCCTCCCCGTTCATCGCATCTTTCAGTTTGGGATCTATGCCGTCCTTTCCCAGCACCTTTTTGAGGGAAGCCTTCAGGTTGGTGGGGAAAATTTTGGCTACCCGATCTACCTCTGACAACGGCACATTCATCACCCGACCCACATCCCGCAAAGACATTTTTGCGGCCATCGTACCGTAGGTCACAATCTGAGCCACCTGGTTGCGGCCATATTTTTCGATCACATAATCAATCACCTTTTGCCGCCCCTCATCATCAAAATCAATATCAATATCCGGCATGGAGATCCGCTCGGGATTCAGAAAACGCTCGAACAGCAGATCGTACTTGATCGGATCCACATTCGTAATGCCGGTGCAGTATGCCACCACCGAACCCGCTGCAGAACCCCGTCCGGGGCCTACTGCCACCCCCATCTGCCTGGCGGTGTTGGTAAAATCCTGTACGATCAGGAAGTAGCCCGGATAGCCCGACTGTGCAATGACATGCAACTCAAAATCAATTCGTTCGCGAACATTTTGCGGGATATCGCCGTATCGTTTTTTGGCCCCCTCGTAAGTCAGGTGGCGCAGGTAATCATCCTGCGATGTGAAGCCATCGGGTATGGGAAAAGCGGGAAGTAAGACATCGCGAGCCAGATCAAGCGAATCAATCTTGTCGAAAATCTCTATGGTATTGTCCAGTGACTCCGGAACATCCACAAACAAGCGCTCCATTTCGGTCTGCGTTTTGAAGTAGAAATCCGAACTGGGAAACTTGAACCGGTTTTCATCGTCGAGCAGACTACCCGTATTGATGCTCAACAGGATATCGTGGGGTTGCCAGTCTTCCTCGTCCACATAATGGGAATCATTGGTTGCAATGACCTTTAGGTTGTATTTTCGCGCCAATTTGAGCAGCTCCTGGTTCACATCCTCCTGGCTCACCCCCAGTCCGTCAATGTTCTCCATGCCGCGGTGTCGCTGCAGTTCGATATAAAAATCCTCCCCAAAGCGCTCCACCCACCATTGCAGCTTTTGCTCTGCGTCGGCGAGATCGCCCTTCAGGATCGCCTGGGGGATCTCCGCTCCGATACAGCAACTCGTCGCGATAATGCCCTCGTGGTATTTTTCCAGCAGTTCCTTGTCAATGCGCGGATACTTGCTGTAAAATCCCTCGATAAAACCCAAAGAACACAGTTTAGACAAGTTTTCGTAGCCTTTGGCATTTTTGGCGAGCAACAACTGATGGTGGCGCACATCCTGTTCTCCCCGTGCCCGGGAAAAAGTCTTCTTGTGGCGATCCTCCACCAAATAAAATTCACAGCCGATAATGGGCTTGATATCGCGCTTTTTGGCTTCCGACACAAATTTAAAAGCCCCAAACATATTGCCGTGATCGGTCAGAGCCACCCCTTTCTGCCCATCGGCTTTGGCTTTGTCCATCATCGTGCCAATATCTGAGGCACCATCCAGCAAGGAAAATTGGGTATGGCAGTGCAAATGAACAAATTCGGGCATGGCTGGTAATTTTTTGGTCTGGAAAGACCTTAAATTAACGAGATTCTGAGCGGATTTGCCAATTTAATTTTCCACAAAACACTCACATAATCTTTCGCATCTCTAATTGAGCCACGTAACTTCTAAAGCCGAGCTTGTGGAGAAAAGCCATGGTGGCGCGATCGCCCTTGTCCACGTTGATGACGCTCAGGCGCGGTGTGGTGAGTTTCGATAGATAGGCAAACAACAGGGTTCCGTATCCTTTATTGCGGTAGCGGGGATGAACCCCAAATTGTGCGATGCGACCCGTTTCGGGGTTCGACAGAATATACCCTGCAAGGGTTGCTTCGTGATAGAGCCCGATGGCCGAAAAATCGGGGTAAGCACGGGCAATTACCCGGGTGGTGTTTTGCCAGGTTGGCTGAAAGTCCCAACAGGCGGAAAAGGTATCCCATGCATCCGGGGAAACCGGTATCAACTCCAGGCCAGGCGCTAAGGGTGGGAGTTTGGGAAAATGTACCACCCCCTGCAGACAATCGAGTTCGCGGCGCAGCTCAAAACCGAGTTTGCGGTACACATGTAAGGCACTTTCATTGGTTTCCATGACCTCCAGCAGGCATTGACTGATGTTGTTGTCGCGAAACAGCCCGAAAAGGTATTCGTACATGAGGGCAGAAAAACCCTGACCTCTCCACTCCGGAACCACTCCTGTGCCTCCGTTATAGGCCCATATCTCGTCTCCAACAGCGTCAATCGCGTGCAGCATCAGTCCGGCCAGCTTGTCTTGCACAAACACGCCGGCAGAAAACGAAAGGTGAATCTGCTCTACCTGCATCTTGTGCTGGAGCAGCTCCTGGTTCAGGCGCATCTTGATCCGGTAATCGCCGAACGAGCGGTTAAACACCTGGATAATTTCTGCTGTGGGTACCCCTTCGAGGGTGCGAATACTAATTGTCATAGACGCTCCGCTGCTGCCTCCCGGCAATGCCTTTCAAAACCATAAATATAGACAGTTTCCGGCGCATCGGCAATGCATCGCCGGAAACTGTCAGGAAAGGAAGCTGCCGGTAGTACTTACGCCGCAACGGCATTTTTTTGAAGCAGGAAGGCGATCTCTTCAATCGTTTGTACAGATTCGGCTTCTTCGGGGCTTAGGTACACATCGAACTTGCTCTCCAGTGCAGCAATGAGCAGCATAATATCAATAGCATCGAGCAGCAGGTCGTCTTTCAAACTCGTAAAAGGATGCACCTTCGTGGCGGGTAGATTCAGCATAAAGCTGACCAGTTCGCTTACTTTCCTCGTAGTATCTTGTTCCATAGGTCATTATGGGTTGTAGCGGGTCTTTAAAATAGATTGTTTTGCATTTGGTTTTTGCATAACGTTTGAGCTGCGAACTTAGTTGCCTGGGGTTCCCAACAAATTTGCGGCAACGCTCGCACGATCCCTACAAATCGTAGTTGATACCCAAAGGTCGGACATTCGCATAGAACTGATTGATGATTTCGACCACTTCCTCCGGTTCGTCCACTAAAGGCAACAGATCGAGATCTTTGGGAGAAATATTGCCCTCTTGTTCCAGCATCACCGTTTTCAGCCAATCCACCAAACCGGCCCAGAACGATTTGCCTACCAGGATCACCGGAACCTTGTCTATCTTCTCGGTCTGCACCAAGGTCAGTACTTCGAAAAGTTCGTCCATGGTTCCAAATCCGCCGGGCAGGATCACAAAAGCCTGCGCATATTTGACGAACATCACCTTTCTTACGAAAAAATATTTGAAATTGAGCAACTTATCGTCGTCAATAAACCTATTGTGAAACTGCTCCATCGGGATTTCGATATTCAGACCCACCGATTTTCCGCCATAGAGCGAAGCGCCTTTGTTGCCGGCCTCCATGATCCCGGGGCCTCCGCCAGTAATGATCCCATATCCGGCTTCGGTGAGCAGGCGGGCAATGTCCACCGCTTTTTTGTAATCGGGGTCGTCGGGTCTGGTTCTGGCAGAGCCAAAAATGGAGACGCAGGGGCCCATTGCGTTCAGGGTTTCGAAACCCTGGACAAATTCTGAGATGACTCGGAACATGGTCCAGGAGTTTTCTGCCTTGACTTCTTTCTCCCAGGTTCTCATCTGCACCTTACCATTCGGGGTATGTTCTGTTTTCGCCATAATACGCTGTTTTTTCTTACAAAAAATAGACAAACTTGCCTCATCCAAATAAGACTATTTATAACAATTAAGCTTTCAAAAAGATTGCATAAGCCAGCTCCTTTATCTAAGGAATTGGTAGCCCCCCAACAGTTTCTCCTATGGCATTTGTTGATCAAATACGAAATTTAAGATTCGGGCAAAACCAAAGCAGCGAGGGGCTTCACCGCCTCGCCGGCATATTGCGCCCCTTCAGGGCTGTTAAATTCTTTGTAACTGTTCATCATATTATTTGTGCGTAAACACCACTGATGTTATTACCGGTCTGGTTAGGCAGGATTATTTTTTTTCGAATAATATATTTATAATCAATATATTATCGTAGGAGCGTATTGCATACGCCCAATATTCTTTGTCGAATATATACCGTTTTTTCGGGTAATATTGGATACCTGACTATCATTAGGGCGTATGCGATACGTCCTAAGCGAGGAGCTGTTATTATCAGCCCCGAAGGGGTGCCATATCATAGCGATGGGCATCGCCCATCGAAAAGGAGAGAGATCGCCAGCCCTGAAAGGGCGCAATACAATACCCTTCGGGATTAGGGAGTTTATGGTTCGATCTGCAGTCAGTTATTTTCCACATGAGAAATCACATTCCTTGCCAGATAAGCTACAAGACATCAAACCCCGAACATGGCTGAGGAAGGTGGTTACTTTTTGGGAGGAAAAGGTATTAATAAGGGTAATTCAGGTGGAAGGCACCTTAAGGTGGCTTCCACCTGAATTATAAACTATTTAAAATCAACAAATTAGTTGCTAAAAATTCGACTATTTTCCCCTAAAAACCCATTCTAAAACCCTACTTTGTGGCATATTGGCAGGTGTACTAAGGAAGGCAAAGCGCGTTGAGCCATTTACTGTTTTTTTTGATAAGCCCGAAATTGTGTACGCACGTAGTCCAACAAGTCGGCCTCCTGTTCAAACCGATCGAACAAGGGCGACAGATTGGCTTCCTCTTCCACATTACCGGCCAGCACAAATCGTTTGACTTCATCCAGGGTTATTTCCTGTTTGCTCAGGATGATCAGTCGTTCGACCACATTGCGCAGCTCGCGGATATTGCCGGTCCAGTTGACCTCCTGCAATCCCCGCATCGCATCCGCAGCAATCTTTTTGGGGGGCACCCCATAATCTTCACAAATGCGTTCGATAAAATGACTGACCAATTGGGGAATATCCTCGCGCCGGTCGTTGAGCGCCGGCACCTGAATGATGATCACTGCCAGGCGATGGTAAAGGTCTTCCCTAAACCTACCGGCCTCGATCTCTTTGCGGAGGTCTTTGTTGGTTGCCGCAATGATCCGCACATTGACGCTGATCTCTTTTTCCCCGCCCACGCGGGTGATCTTATTTTCCTGCAAAGCACGCAGCACCTTTGCCTGAGCGGAAAGTCCCATATCTCCGATTTCGTCCAAAAACAGGGTTCCTCCGTTGGCTTGTTCAAATTTGCCGATCCGCTGCTTGATGGCCGAGGTAAAAGCCCCCTTTTCGTGACCAAACAGTTCGCTTTCTATCAGTTCGGCAGGAATGGCGGCACAATTGACCTCTACAATGGGCTGGGATGCCCTGGGGCTTTTCTCGTGGATCCAGCGGGCTACCAGTTCCTTTCCGGTACCATTGGATCCCGTAACCAGTACCCTGGCCTCTGTGGGAGCCACCAGTTCGATCGTTTCCTTGATTTTGTCAATCGGATCGGAATCGCCGATAATTTGCTGCACCTTGGACTGAGACACTTTTTTCTTTAATACGCGGGTCTCGGAAATCAGGCTCGATTTGTCCATCGCATTGCGGATCGTAATCAGCAGACGATTGAGATCGGGTGGTTTCGAAATAAAATCAAAAGCCCCTTTCTTCACCGCCTCTACCGCAGTATCAATATTCGCATGACCGGATATCATCACCACGGGGGTATCCGGAGACAACAGCTGTATCCGTTCAAGGGCCTCCATGCCGTCCATTTTGGGCATTTTGATGTCCATCACCAGCACATCATATTTATTTTGCTTAAGCTTTACCAGGCATTCCATCCCATCGGAAGCTTCGTCCACCTCATACTTTTCAAACTCGAGGATGTCGCGCAGGGTATTGCGGATGCTTTTTTCGTCGTCAACAATCAGTATCTTGGCCATAAAGCTTGGTTTGGCTTTTCCCGGAAAGCGAGGGATCAGATTTTGGGTTTAAAGTATTAAGAAAAGACAAATATATCTTTAAATCGCTATAAGTTACAACGTTTTTGCATCTTTAACGTCCTACCGCCAGCCAAGCCATAAGACCGCTGCCGATGTACAAACTTTCCTCATCAATATCGAAGGTGGGCGTATGTACGGCCGAGGAGATTCCCTTGTCGGGATTACCTGTGCCGAGCCGATAAAAGCTGGCGGGAATTTGTTGGGAGTAAAAAGCAAAATCTTCGGAGGTCATGCGGATGGGAAGGTCGAGCACCTTATCCTGCCCCAGATAACTTACGGCCAGCTGTCTGCGTTGCCGGGTAAGTTCAGGGTCGTTGTACAAAGGCGGATAGCCAACCTGGATGTCCACCTCGGCCGTACCGCCCATAGAGGCGCAGAGGTGAAAACACTGTCTGCGAATCAGTTCGTGGGCTTGGAAGCGCCAGTTTTCGTCCATCGTTCGGAAGGTTCCCATCAATTTGACCTCGTCCGGGATAATGTTGGTTGCCCCGCCTTCCGACCAGATCTTTCCAAAACTAAGCACGGCGGGGGTTGCCGGATGGGTATTTCGAGAGATTACCTGTTGGAGCAGGTTGATCAGTTGGGCTGCCATCAAAATGGTATCTACGGTCTGGTGGGGCATGGCTGCATGGCCTCCTTTTCCCCGCAGGGTGATATAAATTTCATCGGCCGAAGCCATATACGGTCCACTGCAGAAGCCCACCTTACCCGTTTCCATGAAGGGCTCTACGTGTTGACCTAATATATAACTCGGAGCTGGGTCTTCAAGCACGCCCTCCCGGATCATCTGGGAAGCCCCTCCGGGAAGGCGTTCTTCTCCCGGCTGAAAAATCAGTTTGACACTGCCCTCCCAATGATCTCGCAGGTCCTGTAGAATCCTGGCCGTACCCAGTAAAGATGCAGTGTGGACATCGTGACCGCAGGCATGCATTACGCCCGGCACTTGCGACCGATAGCTCACCGCATTGGCTTCCTGAATGGGCAGGGCGTCCATATCTGCCCGCAAAGCCCGGATCTCGGTGTTTGGGTTCTTACCCTCAATCAGGGCAACCAGACCATTGCCTGCGACTCCCGACTGAAACGGAATGCCCCAATCGTAGAGCTTTTTCGCGATAAAAGCCGCTGTTTGGGTCTCTTCAAAAGACAGCTCAGGGTGTTGGTGCAAATGCCGCCTGATATCCACCACCTCCGAATGGAAAGATCGGGCTAATGCCCGGATGTTTTCCTGCAACATAATAGGGTTTTTTCCAAAAGTAGGCAATCCCGGACATATCAGGATGCGCTGTGGGTATATCGGCGGGTAAAAAACCAATATGCCAGGAGTCCGGAAGCAAGAATCACTATTCCTGCCAGCGCCTGTACCGGTCGCTCCAGCAAGGTATTACCCACAAAGGCCAGGGTGATCGCCACAAAGATCCCCGGGATGACCGGATAGCCAATGACGCGGTAAGGCCTTTCTCGATGGGGTTGTTTTTTGCGCAGCACAAACAAACTCATCCCCGCCAGACACATAAACACAATGTCCATGAAGGTCACATACGTGATCAGATTTTCGAAGGTTCCCCAGAACAGCAACAGCAATACCGCCCAAAATGCCTGGGCAATCATCGCATTGGCCGGGGTGTGGAAGCGGGGGTGAATATGAGCCAGTTGCCTGAAAAATATACCGTCTTCGGCCATGGCGTAATAGATGCGCGGTGCCGACATCGTGTAAATGCCAATCGTCCCCAAAATCGAAATGCTGATTGCCAGGGTAACCATTTTGCCGCCATAGGCAAAAACAGAGCCAATGGCATCGCCCGCTACCTTGGCGGTCTGACTGATCTCCGATAAAGGCAACAACAACATATACGCTACATTGACCAACACATAGGCCGCCGTGACAATCAGGGTTCCCAAAATCATGGCACGGGGAACCGTCTTCTGGGCATTAATAGCCTCACCGGCTACGTAGGAAGCGTGGTGCCAGCCCCCAAACGACCACAATACCCCGATCAGGGCAACCAGTAAGGCACTCAGCAGGTTGTCGGGAACCGCAGTGCCTGCATCAAAATTTAATACCACCTTCTCCGGCTGGTAGAAAACAAAACCCACCACGATGATCCCCAGGATCGCCAGTAACTTCAGGGTTGTAAACAAACTCGCAAATACCTGACTGCCCCGGACGCCCCGGACATTGAAGAGGGTCAGCCCCACGATCAAGCTTATCGCCACCAACTTTTTCGCTGTGTCCCCGAGGGGGAAAAAAAATGTCAGGTACTCGGCCAAAGCCACCCCCAGCGCCGCCAAAGCTCCTGTGTTGATGATCAGCAAAATCACCCAACCATACAAAAAACCAACCCGCCTGCCAAAAGCCTCTTTAAGAAAAACATACACCCCGCCCGATTTGGGAAACATCGCCCCCAGCTCGGCAAAGGTGAGTGCCCCGGTCAGCGATATCAATCCCCCGATCAACCACACCAAAATAATGTAAAAGTGATGCGGCACCGCACGGACGATCTCATAAGGCGTCACAAAAATACCGGAACCAATACAGCCGCCCACCGCAATCATGGTCAGCCCATATACATTCAACTTTTTTTTCAACCCGGTCATGACTTCTTTTGTTTGCGATAGCGGATTGCGGCGAATCAGAACTATCTTATTGAAAAAATCCTTGTAATTTAAATTATTATTTGGCATTTTTTGACAAAGAACCACTGAACAGACGATCAAATCGTCCCGGATATGAAGAAAATCTGTCTCTTATGGGTATATCTGATTTTTTGCGCAGCATCCCTGAGCGGGCAGCGCGTATCCAACACGGATCTTGAGGTTCGAAAAGGCACCTCCAAGTTTGAAATCCCCTTTCAATACGTCAATGATTTCATCCTGATCGAAGTGCTCTTCAATGATGTTTTTCCCCTCACTTTTATCTTCGACACCGGAGCCGAACACACTATTCTGACCAAGCGGGAAATTACCGACATCCTGCAAGTCAACTACCGCCGAACCTTCACCCTGATCGGGGCGGATCTGCAAACCGAACTTTATGCTTACCTGGCTCAGGGCGTCAAACTTCAGCTCAACAATCTCCGGGCCGTCAACCGCTCTATCCTCGTATTGGCCGAGGATTACTTCAAATTTGATGAGATCTCCGGGTTCAAAATTCACGGGATCCTCGGAGCTGATTTCTTCCGGCGTTTTGTAGTCGAAATTGATTACACCCGACAAAAAATTATCCTGCACGATCCTTCCACTTTTAAGGTGCCGAAGAAATTCCAAACCCTGCCCCTGGAACTCCACCGCAGTAAACCCTATGTAGAAGTCCCCGTAACCCTGCAAAACGATACCACCATACAAGCCAAATTACTTGTTGATTCCGGAGCCAGTCTGGCTCTGCTGCTTTACACCGCTACCCACCCCAAACTCCAACTACCCCAAAACGTCATCCGAAGCAACATCGGACTGGGTCTGGGCGGCTATCTGGAAGGATTTCTCGGGAGAGTCGGAGAGCTTGTCGTGGCCGACACCCCCCTCGGAGGAGTAGTCACCAATTTTCAGGATATTAGCGCCGTAGGCGTGGACAGCACCTACCTCAACCAGCGCAATGGCATCCTGGGCAACAAAACCCTCAGTCGCTTTGACGTCATCATCAACTATATTACCGAAGAACTCTACCTGCACCCCAACAAATGGCACAAAAAAGACTTTGATTACGACAAAAGCGGACTCTACGTCGCCGCCTTCGGCGACTACCTCAATGAATTTACCATCTTCGACGTGATTGAAGGAAGTCCTGCCGCCCTCGCAGGCTTGCAGCCCGGCGACCAAATCCTGTCCATCAACCGATGGCCCAGCCGCCTGCTCAGCCTCGATAATATCAATAACAAACTCAAAAAAAAAGCGGGAAAATCCATCCGAATCCGCATCCTGCGCAATCAGGACGTCCAGGTACTCGCTTTTACCCTGCAGGATCTCATATAATTACCATTTCCACCTTGGAATTCAGGGAAAACCATTGTATATTTGCCCCTCGAATCATTTATTCATCAAAACAAGCATCATGTTTGCAATTGTCACTATAGCTGGTCAACAGTTTAAAGTTGAGGAAGGGCAGGAGCTCTTCGTCCACCAGCTGGGGGCATCAGAAGGAGATAAAGTATCCTTCGATGAAGTCCATCTCATTGACCGTGACGGTCAGGTACAGCTTGGTAAACCATTTATTCCCGGCGGATCTGTAGAAGTAGCGGTATTGAACCGCCAGCAGGGTAACAAAGTGATCGTTTTCAAGAAGAAAAGGAGAAAAGGTTACCGCAAGAAAAATGGTCACCGCCAGCAATTTACCAAAATCAGAATTGAAGCAATCAAGGGTTAATCCCTTTTTTACGGATCAAAAAAATTTAAGCAATGGCTCACAAGAAAGGGGTAGGTAGTACCGATAATGGCCGGGACAGTAAGAGTAAGCGACTTGGTGTCAAGTTGTTCGGCGGCCAAACAGCCAAAGCCGGCAATATTATTGTACGTCAACGCGGAACAAAGTTTCACGCGGGTGAAAATGTTTATCTGGCAAAAGATTACACCCTGCACGCAGCGGTTGACGGGAAAGTGGTTTTCAAGAAAAAGAAAATGGATCGCACTTTTGTGAGTGTGCTTCCTGCAGAGGTAGCGGTGGCAGAAATGCCTGCACCAGCACCAGTGAAAGCTGCTACTGGTAAGAAGATTACCCTGCCTTCCGGCAAAAAAGTAGCTGCTGATGATCTGAAGTTAATCGAGGGTGTTGGCCCGAAGATTGAGGGATTGCTTCACGATGCTGGTATTCGTTCCTGGGCAGACCTTGCGGGTGCAGATGTTGCACAATTGCAAGCTATCTTGGACGGAGCGGGCAGCAGTTTCAAAATGCACGATCCTGCTACCTGGGCTAAGCAGGCGCAACTGGCCGTTGATGGCGAGTGGGAAGCGTTGGAAGCTTACCAAGATGCGCTGAAAGGCGGTAAAGAGGTAGAATAATTCGCATAAAAAAGCGGCTCCGGATTCGGAGCCGCTTTTTTTTATAGTTGTTCGAGGTTGGTCATCTTAGTCCAACCCGTTTCTCCGTTGGCTAGTTTGACCTTAAACCAATTTGCCAATTCATCCACACATTCCACCTTCCACCCTTCCTTAAGGGTCATCCTTTCCTCACTTTCTTCACTGGGTGCCACTCTCAGGATGCTGTTATCGGTCAGAATAATGGCAAATGGGCTGTCTGTTTCTGTTTTTTTACGGCTGAAAGCCAGCAGCAGAGGCAACACGCACAATAAAAAACCGGCCAATGCCAGTTTGAATCCCATTTTTCTGCGCTCTCGGGTTTTGCCGATCAACCAGAGACTTGATCCAGCAGCGCCTAACCAAAGGAGCAGCAGTCCTATGACGGCCCACAAAGTGGACGAGAAAACCGAGCGTAGGCTGTCCCACCAAGCTTGCAGGAAAAAAGGCGGAATAGCCTCCACAGTCGGCTCGATTTGCTGTTGCACAAAGTTGAGGTTTTCTGTTACCTCCTTGTTATACGGATCCAGCAGCAGCGCCCGCTCGTAGTGCAATACGGCTTTCCCCAAGTGACCTGCCTTGTAGCAGGCATTGCCCAGGTTGAAATACACCCCGGCGCTATGCTGTCCGGAAGCCAGCACCGACTCGTACAAAGCAATTGCGCCTTCGTAATCGGCCTGCTGATAGGCCGTAATCGCTTCCTCCATCCATTTGCCGGAATCCGACCCGGCGCTCAGCCAGGTGGCCTGAGCCAGCAACAAACAAACGATCCAGTTTTTTTTCATAGATCTTTGATTTATGGTATTAATTCTGAACAGGTTGTTCTTTCGTCGAAGATGTGCTTCCCCGTTGCATGACCTGCATAGCATGGGGGCACTTGATCACCTTGCGCGGGCCGTACAGGTCGCCCAGGCCTTGTGGGCGGGCATCAGTTTCCCAACAAAACCCCCGCAATTTCACGGCCTCGTGATCTACCTGGTTCATGGGCAGAAAAGACCCCTTGGGTTCGGTAAAAAAGGAGATCCTGTCTATGGTCTTCTCCGCAAAAAACAAGCGCATTTCGCTGCAAACAGTCTGGTTGAGTCCGATGTAGGCCTGGTCGTCATCCAGGGCATAATACAGCGACTCGGCATTACCGGACACGTCCATCTGTTGGATTTCGCCTTCGGCAAAAAAGGCGGTAATGGTTTTTCCTTTGATCTGGTTGAAGTAAATTTCATCGGGTGAATTGACAATCAGCCCGTTGTTTTCTAAAAGGATCTGATCCACCGCATCATTTTTCAGGGTAACCGTGATCGCATCTGCCAAGAACTGAGTGGTGTCCGACCATAGGATGGGGCTATAAAAAAATTGAAAGCTGGAGTCGGTGCTCAGATAAACGAGGGAATCCGCCAAGGCTTGCAAATTGCTTTTGTACAACCGCACATCGTAATAAGCCAGTAACACCCTGGAACTGTCCAATCCGGTAGTATCGGGCCGATAGGCCAAAAGGGTATCGGCGGTAAGGAAAAGCGTGTCGCCCTCGACAATGCTGCTCAGCAGGGGGCGACCCTTTGCGCCACCGGTGGCGCGGATATAGTCGTTGGTTTCCAGAAAGTCCACCTGTGCGCAAGTGATAGACAAATTGGCCGAGGTGTCGCGCCAAATCACATTGCCCAAGGCTTGTCCCAGACCAGTAAGTTCTTCGAAATCAATAGCATCCGCTTCCAGAAGCTGAGGAGGATTGCTCACAAACGAACGGCCTCGGGTTCGGTAAACCTCCCGAGCGGCATCGTAATAGATGTAGTCGCCTGTAATTTGCTGTTCCTCACCAACATAATTTGCATTGCCGGTAAGGATGGTCACATCGGTCGTTTCGTCGTAACTGATCCGGTCGGCATTTGCTTTCCGGACGGGATCGGCGAAGCGGGCATTTCCGATGAGCACATAACTGCGCTGCTTGCCGTCAAAATTGATCGTATCTGCTTCGGCCAGTTGCTCGCCCCGATCCACCACTGCATTGGTATAGAAAGCTCCCACCTGGGTATCGGTCTGGTATTCGCCTGCTTCGCAATAGATCAGGGTGCTGTCCCTGCGGATGCTCGTAGGTCCGAAAAAGCGAGCAAGGGTGGTAGCGGTAAAATACTGCAAGCTATCTGAAAGCAGGGTAAAAGCCGTGTCCAGGAGCACCACATCTTCCCGAAACAACGCCATGCTGGAATCCACGTAGTAGTATCCGCGCTGGCTGGAAAGCTGCAGGCTATCGCTGATCATGGTTCCGCCCCCCAGATAGGTGGCCATTTTGGTATTGACATTATACATGAGTTTCCGGGTAAACAGCTGTTGCTTTTCATTGGTCAGGATCACCTCCCCAAAAAACTCTGCCAGACCGAGTTCGCCGTCGTAAATCAGGGAATCTGCGAAAATGCTGGTAGAATCGCCCTGCTGGATGATCACATTCCCCTTAGCCACCACATAGTTGCCATTGCGGATGGTAGCAGAATCACAATACATAAAGATGCTGTCCTGTCGCAACTCGACCGAGCCCGACAATACCTGCAGGTAAGATTTGTCCGGCAGCTGGATAAAGCTCAAGACATCGGCATGATCCACTTGCACCAGTGACACCGTATCGGTTGTGTTTTGCTGAGCGTGCAGTGGAAGGAGCCCCATGGCCATCCAGGCAAAAATAAAAAACCGGAATATTTTCATATCAAACATTATAAAGCTTCCAAGATCAAATTCGCCCCTTTTGCGCCTACCAGGCTTCCGATGGCTACCCCCATGCCCCCCATTCGAACGGCCACAGCTATATGTTCCTCCACCCACTCCGTAAGCGGTTTTTTACTCGGCCCTACGCCCAGGATACCGCTCCACCAAAATTCCGATTCCCATGCGGTATCGGGTAAAAACACGGAATCCAGCAACTGGTGTAAGGTTTCGCGGATAAAAGGCGTCGTTCCAAAACCATCGGTCACTTCGCCCTCCCCTGCCAGGTGTCGCCCTCCGCCAATCAGTACCCGATCGCCGATATTGCGCAGGTAAAAATAACCCTGATCGTAGTGGAAGCACCCTTTCAGGCGAAGTCCGGGAATGGGTCGGGTAATCATGACCTGGTTGCGGGCGGGAAACACCTCGAGGTCGGGAAAAAACCTCCGGGTAAATCCATTGGTGCACAGCAGTACCTTTCGGGTTGGGATTCGCCAGCCCTGGTCGGTAAGCAGGCATATCCCCTTATCGCCCTCGCTATCGAAGCCCGAAACCCCGATGCCATTGACCAGTAGAACGTCCAGTTCCTGTGCCTTGCGGGTAAGTGCCCTTACCATGGATCCGGTATCAATTTGTCCTTCGGCGGTATTCAGCAGCAAATGATCCACCCCCTGGAATCCCAATTTGCCGATTTGTGCATCGGCGCTTTGAAAAACCTGGGGTACCCCGGTCAAATCGGCCAAAATACGGTTCAGGTGGGGCAATCGTTCGCGGGCGGTCTCATAGCGGGACTGGTCCGGGGCACAAAACACCTCATAGCCACCGAGTCCCTCGTAGCGGATCGCTGCATCGCCGAGTAACTGTCTGAGGCGTTGCAAACCCTTCCAGCGCATCTCTACCGTTTCCCAGGTCAGGGTTTCCCCCACCTGATCCAGGTCGTCCAGTAGCTCGGTAGGACTCCCGAAGCAGGCAAAACCTGCATTCTTCGTACTCGCACCACTTGGCAGGGGGCCACGCTCCAGCACCACCACTTTCAGGCGGGGCTCGCGGACTTTCAGTTCAATAGCCGCGCTCAAACCCACCAGTCCTGCCCCCACGATAGCCACATCGGTATGGTCGAACCAAGTATTGTATTCCCAGAAACTCAGGCTATTGTTTTGCATGCTTCAGAATTGGAGAACTTAAGTATATTTACGACGCTCACAAATTTAATCAATCTATGCTACAAAGAATTCAAACCCTGTTTCTAATCCTTGCCGTACTGGCGCTGGGTGCACTGGCGGTATCGCCGTTTCTTTCGCTGGCCCAGCCGCTGGAGGCCTCTGTTTTTTTCCGCGATGGCATTTTTGACATCCACGACCATATATTGTTTATGGTTTTGTTCAGCCTCGCCCTCCTGCTCGCGCTCATCAGCATATTTACCTACCGCAACCGTCCCTTGCAGCTCAAGCTCAACAGTTGGTCGCGTTGGGCGGTATTGTTGGGCTATGCGTCACTCTTTTTATGGCTATTCCTTCGGGAAAAAGAAGCCCTGGCGGAGGGATTCCAGCCGGGTCTGGGGTTAATTTTGCCTCCGCTGTTTTGGATCCTCTCCCTTTTTGCCTCCAGGAACATCAAGAAAGACGAAAACCTCGTCAAATCTATGGATCGCCTTCGGTAAAAAACAAAAGGCTCAGCTTTTTGTACAAAAGTTGAGCCTTTTATCCTGACTTAGTCAGACACCTGCGCTGATTAATACGCCCAAAGGTCGTGTTCGTAGCTAAACAGCTTATCCTTGATCTTACCTGACTCCATCAGCAGATCCAGCCCTGAAAGGAATTCTTCCAACCTGCGATCATACACATTGGACTCTTTGTAGATATAGCTCGCGAAGAAGCGCATCTCGAAGATATCCTCCCAAGTCATAGGAGTAGAATCATTATTGAACATATTGTAGGCTTTCTCCCGTGCCAGCACCTTTCTCGCTTCTGGATAATACACCCAGAACAACACTTCCTGTCCCATGTAGTCGCCACTGTCATTAAAGGCATCGCGAATAGGTGCAATTCCCAAGATGCGTTTTTGGAAGGTAGAACTTTCCTCTTCGAAAAACCAGACTTCCTTCACCCGAAATTGCTTGATATCCTCCGGGTTCAGCTCCTGTACGACCTCTTTGATGATCTCCTCGCCTGACTCGGGATCAATGGTACTTACCGTCTCTTTTTTGTTGACCTTGCTGTCAATATCTTCTTTAGACATCGGTATTTCGAACTTCTCATCGGCGTAGGCAGTCAGCTCCAGGTTTTCGGTAGCCTCCAGCAATACATCCACGAAAGGACGCTCTGGATAACTGAAAGGAAGATTCATTTTTTCCCGCACGTCAATGAGGCGCCAAATCCGGCGTTGCCAAAAAACATCGGCCTCTCTCAACTTTTCGTAATCGAGGGTTTGTTTTTCGTACACCAGTACACGCTCCACGATATCGTCAAGGGGTTTGCCCTTGTTGGGATCGGCAGCTTCAGTCAGCATGACATTGCTGGGTGTTTGTGCAGACACCGTCGTATAAGCAACCGTAAGCAGCACAGCCAGCGACAATTTGAACAATATCTTCATGGTCATAAATTGAAATGGTTTATTCTCTTAACGAAAGCAGCTTCGCAATTGATATACAAATCGGACACTATCGGATGGTAAACACCATAGAATTAATTTTTCGGGAAACTTTATCCCCGGGGCAAGAAGCCCGGACATTGTTGAAGTAGTAGGTATCACCTGGCTTGGCCATGGCTACCAGTTTTTGAGACGCATCGGTATAGCGAGCGCCCTCGTTTTCTACAATAACTACGTCTGCACGCTTGGCTGCATACACCAACTCATATCCAACCACGGAACATTTCGCATCGAAATCGAAATTATCCAGGAAAGCACCGACACCCGCCTGAGCCTTGAACTCCCCACTGCCCATATTGCCGCCGTTGCTATTACTCAAACGCGCCTCCGGGTTTGGAATCCGCTTCACCCTGAAAAGTTTGCTATCGCGCATTCCACCGCCAGCGACATTGATCGTTGCATCGCCGGGGTTGGTTACATTCACCACAAAATTGTTGCTGCCTACTTTTTTGATCGTACCACCGCCTCCGTCAATCGAAACCGACAGCTCGTTGCTGGAAATACCTGCTGCTGAAACAGACACCGGGTTGTCCACACCGATATAGAACACATTCATTTTATCGGCGGAAACCGCGACCGAACGCTCGCCCACCTCGTATTCGAACTCCTTCGCATAAGACTTGATCTCGCCGGTCAGGGGGTTCGTTACATCAATTTTTACATTGTATTTTTTTGCACCAATCGCATCGGGGCTGGCATTGTAAACAGCCTTACCATCCTTAACCGGCAAGTTTGCACCATTCACGGAGATTCGGGTATTGTCACCTGCCGAAGTGCTATATGCACTCAAGAAAATATCCGCATTGTAAGTCTCCCCGCGGATAATATAGCCTTTTCGGGCAGAAATCACAGGCTCGAAGGCATCAAACTTGATCTCCTCGCCGCTCACTTTGCCCAGAAAGTGATTCAGGATCGCCGTAGCAGAAGCCTTGGCATCGTTTTGGATTTTGGTAAGCAGGGGAAAAACAGCTGCTACGGGCATCTGTTTGAAATTGTAATCTGTCCAGGACTTTGCCCCTGACTTCTCAAGAGCAGTTTCATCAATCTTCAAGGGGATAGACTCTGCCAGAGAAGGATCATTGTCCACCAATTGGAGCAAAACATCGCGGGTATCGCGGATCTTCTTTTCCAGCTCAAAACCTTTGCCGTTGTTGGCACCTGTGTCCCCTACGAACATTCGGGTAGTCACATCTTTGTCCTTGATTCGCTTAGGCTGTCCCGGATGTTTGGGATCATCGCCACCAGCAGCCTCGTACAACTCGGTCTTAATGGCTTCCACATAGGCCACCAACTCTTCGGTCAGATCCTCTGCCTGGCTTGCAGCAGCCAAGAAAGCCTTGTTTTGATCGTTATCGTAAGCCTGAGCCTGCTTTTGGATATTGTTCAGGATGGTTTGGTTCGTATTTTGGACAATATCGTTGCTGTTCTTGATACCTTTATCCAAAGTAAAGAACGCATTCATTACTTCAGCGGAAACGTTAAGGGCCAGCAGGGCAGTTAGTACCAGGTACATCAGGTTGATCATCAACTGCCGGGGTTCCTTAGGTATGGACATATTGGATAAATTTTTCTAGTAAAAAATCAATAAGAAATGCAGGAGTGCAACAATATTCAGTTATTGCTGCACTGCTGCGCTGTTGGAACAAAACCTCGTAGAAGAGGAGCCTTTAGGCATCTCTCCTTGCATTGGTCATAGCAGAGATGATATTGCCATAAACATTATTCAAAGAACTATAAGCATTGTTCAAAGAACCGATATTTTGGTTCAATTGGCTCAATTGGTCTTTATATCTTTTGGTATCCTCGAGGGTATCGCTCAGATCCACCATTGCCTCATTGATTTTGGAGTAGAAGTTGGTCATTTGTTGTACCTGCTCCTGCGTCCCGGAAAAATCCACCTCCTGCAACGCCTTGAGAGAAGAAAGACTTCTCGACATGGTCTGCAACTCCGAAAGCATCCCTCCCAATTGTTGTTCTACCACTTCACCACTAAGCCCGGAAGCTTTGCCGCCTGTAGCCGGCGCAACCGTAATGGGTTCCATTTTAGCACCATAGCTATCCAAACCCGGATACAATTTTTCCCAATAATAATCTTTATCCGGACCGATTAATCCCAGAAAGAGGAAGATGCCTGCTTCTACAAAAAGACCAATTTGGAGCAACAAACTAGCGATGGGCCAGCTTTCCAGCTTGGCAAGTGCACCAACAAGTACCGTAGCTGCACCCACACCGATCAACAGGTTTTTTATGTATTTGAAGCCTTTGGATTTTAAGAAACTCATGTTCAGCAGTCGTTTAGGAAGTTAGTTAAAAGCGGTACAACCCTACGGAAAAATCCGGGAATCGTCCGTGTAATCATGCAATTATTAAAAAGTGTACTTTAGAAGTCGTTCATAGATCGTCCCAGGAAAGTCAGCGCAGAGCGGAAGCCCACATAGGACTTAGCTTCATACTGATACTCCCAGTGACGAGTTCCATTTTGCAGGAAGTGACTGATATCCTTCCAAGAGCCCCCACGAATCACTTTGCGCTTATAAGCATCAGGATCTCCTTTCGCTGCATCATAGCGGATATCCGGGTTGAGGTCGTGCATAAAGGAATAGGCATTGTCGTAGTAAGCGGATAGGGTCCACTCGGACACGTTGCCGGCCATATTGTACAAGCCATAATCATTCGGGAAATAAGCATCTGCTTTTACGGTGTATAGACCGCCATCTTCGGGGTAATTACCGCGACCGGGTTTGAAGTTGGCCAGCAGACATCCCTTGCCATTGCGGACGTAGTAACCGCCCCATGGATAAGGCGCATTCTCGTGACCTCCCCTTGCTGCGTACTCCCACTCGTGTTCGGTTGGCAAGCGGAAATCCTCTGTATTGATCCCATCACCTCTCTCCTTCTGAAATTCGTTCCACTGTTCGGTGCGCCAGAAATTGAAAGCAGTTGCCTGGTGCCAGTTGACCCCTACCACCGGATAATCATCAAAAGCAGGGTGTTGGAAATAGTTACGGGTCATCGGCTCATTGTAGGAATAAGCGAAATCGCGGATCCAGACCATCTCATCGGGGTGTACCGCCACTTTTTCCTTTTTGATGTATTCGCTTCTCCTCTTTTGAGTAGGCCGATTTTTATCATCGTCCTCACCTTCCCAGGGCGCAGAATTTTTGGCAGCCTCCTGCCAGTCGAACCATTGGTATTCGTAAACCAATTTAGAGATATCCAGCTCTTTTCTGCCGGCGAATCGGTCGTTTTCCTGGTAGTACATATCCTCGAGGGTCTCATCCTCCCAATCAATTTCATAATCCCAATCCACCACCTCGTTTCCGTCTTCATCTTCCATGTAATGGTCGAGCATCTTGTGCGCATTGAGATCCCTTACCCAATACACGAACTGTCGGTACTCGTTGTTCGTAATCTCCGTATCATCCATGTAAAACCCCTGGATAGATATCGCTTTCGGGCGCTGGACAAAAGTATTGGTCACATCCTGATCGCTGGGGCCAACGTGCAGGGTCCCGGAAGGAATATAGACCATCCCGTAAGGATTGATTCCTTTCCAAGAAGGGCGGTCGAGAACACCTACCAACTGGCCATTGTCATTTCTGCCGCAAGCTGCTGCAGCAATAACAAGGAATGCTAGTGAAATTTTACGCAGTTTTTCCATGTTAACACCCATGTTTTCCGTCAGATTAATTGCCTTTTTTAAAAGCGTGGGTAAAGATAGATTGTTTAAAAAATTTATCAAAAATTTGATATTTCATTTTGAGCCTGGACTTTTTGTGCTGGCCATCTTGAAACGACAATCTTTTCCGGCATATTTTGTGGACGCCCAAATAAAGCACAAAGCCTTGTCATTTGGTCAGCTACAAGATAGTGGATTTGTCCCGGACGATCAGTAGCAGGCACTATGCCCAACCCCTTTCTCCGGAAAGATGCCAAAAGTAAGAATTGTTCCAGCCAAATCCGAACAATCTAACGGTAATTGATTGGGAATATTTTTTAGAGTGACCTGGGATTGTAAATTATTTTGGGCAAACGCCCGCCCAAGATCCGTTTATTGAGATTATAATTGATCAAAAGCTCGTGTGAGCCCCGGTGTACGTTATTCAAACCGGAAAGTCCGGCATCGTAGGCATAGCCCAGCCTGATGTTATCGGAGAGCTTAACTCCCAGCAACACCGCAATTGCATCGTTGCTGGTTCCTCCATACCCCCTGTAGGAAGCTCCTGCAGAAAGGTTATCGTTGTAATGGAACATCAAACCGGCCTGACTTTGCATACTACCGGCCATCATACTCAATTGTACTGCCGGGGTAACGCTAAAGGCATTGCCCAGACTATAATCATAGCTTCCGAAGAAGAAAATTTGTCGGGGAAGGAGAATACCCGTGGTCTCCAGGTCAATGACCGGCTCAGTCAGGTTCCTCACCGAAAGTCCTGCCTGGAATTGTTCGCTGATAAAAAATACACCCGCGCTAAAATTGACCGTACTTCCGCTTACTTGCCCTGTGGGCAAAATGCCATCTGCATGATCTATGGGCAGATCATCTATATAGGTACCATCCGGAGTTCTGAGTTTTGAGCCATCGAGACGCCGCTGTACCTGCTCAACGCCCAATCCCAGAGATAGCACGCTATTGCCCAGATCCAGTTGGTAGCTGTAATTCAGTCCCAACCGAAGGTAATCTGATGCCCCCAAGACATCGTTTTCAAACAACAACCCCAGGCCTGACTGCAAAAAATACACAGGTGCATGAACATTGATCTGTTGGGTCTCCGGATTATCGGCTATACCCTGCCACTGGCTCCGCACCTGCCCGGTTACGCTCAGCGAATGGTCAAGTCCGGCATAAGCCGGGTTCCAGTTCATTTGATTCCATCCAAACAAACTAAAAGGAGCATTGTGCTGCGCCTCGAGTCCGGCGCTGTAGAAAAAACACACCAGCAGCGCTGAAAAAAAATATTTTGGCAAAGTTAGTGCTTTCATAGTCGGGTATTGAAATAAGGTTGATCTGTCAGGAGTGTAGCATTCGCAAAAAGGTATCCCAATCCGATGTAGGACGCCGGCAACTAAAATTTTCACAAAGAAAAAACAAGTCCTGTCCGGGGGTATATCTATTGGCCAACAGTGGGTAGGTACTCTCCCGACTAGCAGAGGCCATCAGGATCCTAGCCGGAAAATAAAGGCGATGTAGTTTTCCCGCAAGGGTAACCGCATTGTCCCCGACTACTGCGATCTCTTTCCACCCCAGGGTTTCATACAACATACAGCGCGCCCAGTAAGCAAAAGAACTCGGATACCGCTCAACGGCATCCTTCATGTTGGCCATCATGCGTGTTGCCATTTTGGCGAAAGCCTCCTCCCCTGCCATAACTGCCAATTTTTGCAGGTTCATCAGCATGGCGGCATTGCCCGAGGGCATGGAAGAATCGTATAAATCTTTTTTTCTGACAATCAGGTCGGTCTGACTTTTATCGGTAAAAAAGAACAGGCCGCTGGTCTCGTCGAAAAACGCGTCCATCACATACCGGGCAATATCCATAGCCCCCTCGAGCAGGGACTCGTCGAAAGTTGCCTCATACAAATCCAACATAGCCCGAATCAGGAAAGCATAGTCGTCCAAAAAAGCGGCATAGCGGGCCTCCCCAGCTTTCCAGGTATGCCAAAACGCACCGGGCTGATCGGATCGGCGAAAATGATCCAGGAGAAACTGCATATTCTTGCGGGCTGCCTCCAAGTACGCAGGCGTATTGGTAGCTTCCCAGGCATGGACATAAGCAGAGCACATCAGCGCATTCCAGTTGAGCAGCACTTTATCATCGAGCCCTGGTCGTATCCTCAAAGCCCTTGCAGACAACAATTTGGGAACAGATCGCTCCACCAATTTCTGCAAGGCTGCGGCATCTATATCCGCTGTTGCCGCGAAGGTGGCATATCCTTGTTTGCGGTGTAAAATATTTTTTCCTTCCCAATTTCCTTCAGGGAGCACCTGAAAATAGCGGCAAAACAGCTCAGCGTCCGCGCCCAACAACTCCTCGATTTCTGTTTTGTCCCAAACATAAAATTTCCCCTCCACGCCTTCTGAATCCGCATCAAGTGCCGAATAAAAGCCCCCTTGCGGGTGGGTCATCTCCCGATCAACAAAAGCCAAAGTCTGGTTCAACGTCTCCAGGTACAACGGATCTGCTGTCACTTGAAACATCCGAGCCAGCAGGGTTGTCAACAAGGCATTATCGTACAACATCTTTTCGAAGTGCGGAACCAGCCAGGCCCGGTCGGTCGCATAACGCGCAAATCCACCGCCGATCTGATCATAGATTCCTCCGAAAATCATTTTTTTCAAAGAAAAATCCACATAATCTAGCGCTACCTGATCTTTCGCGAGCAAATGATAATCCAACAAATACTCCAGGGACATCGTTGCCGGAAACTTTGGAGCGCCGTCAAATCCACCATGGACTTTGTCTAACCGCTCAGCAAAAGATGCAAACAATTTCTTCGACCAATCGCGTTCAAACAACCCCTCGTCGAAAGCCACTGCCTCGGTTTGCCCGGACAAAAAAGCCCCATCGGCACGCTGTATCGCTCCCATCAATCGGTTGGCCTGCTCTTCCACCACCTCTGGCTTGTCCACGTAAGTATGGTGAATATATTTCAGCACCTGGATCCAGGAAGGCCGGTTGTGCATGGACTCCGGCGGGAAATACGTACCTGCATAAAACGGTTTACCCTCCGGAGTAAGAAACACGTTCAACGGCCAGCCACCCGAACCCGTCAAAGCCTGACAAGCCTCCATGTACAGATGGTCCACATCCGGGCGCTCCTCTCTGTCCACCTTAATGTTGACAAAAAAGCGGTTCATGAATGCCGCCACATCCTGGTCCTCGAAAGACTCCCGTTCCATCACATGGCACCAATGGCAGGTAGAATAGCCAATACTCACCATAATGGGCTTATTCTCCTTTCGGGCTCGTTCAAAAGCAGGCTCTCCCCAAGGATACCAATCTACCGGATTGTGAGCATGCTGGAGCAAATAAGGACTGGTTTCGTATTGGAGTTGATTGGCCATAGTACTCGAAAAGATTTTTTTTGGAAAACTAAGCAATTTCTCTGATAATAAAACTCCCCTGCAGCCGCTTGGTTTACTCCCCGACCAATTTTCATGCAAATTTATCCTAAAATTTGTTTTTAAAATTTGTACTTTAAAACAAAATGTTTATTTTTGTGGAGTAAGGAAACAATTTTTTCACCTCAAAATAAACGTACAGGATGAACAAGCAACTACCTGAAGGAACGACCTGCTCCGACAAACGCGTTGCCGGTCAAAAGCCAAGGTTACTCGTTACCGCCCGGCGGGAGTTGGCACCTGTTGTTTTTTTGTACAACTATAGTGATATGGTACTTCGGTGGATTAAAATCGGATTTATTTGTTTGATTATGTATTTGATACAGCAGCAGGACTTCAGTTTTTCCATTGGCTTTTCTCCAAAAAATCCCGAGTTACTGCCTCAGGCTTCTTCTTTTGCTACGCTTTCCATAGTGGATATTCCCAAGGAGGCGAGCCGTGGGGAGTGGCAGCCTGCCGATCCGGATTTGCTGACGGATGCGCAGGTGCGGACTTACCTCAAGCGGTTTGAAAAGGTGGCCTTGGCGGAGATGAAAAAATTCGGTATTCCGGCCAGCATAAAAATGGCCATGGGGATTTTGGAAAGTCACGCCGATGGGCATCCGCTGACGCCTGTTTCCAACAACCATTTCGGTCAGGTTTTTGCCGGGCAGGATTTCCCCAGTGCCTGGGAAAACTGGCGTGCGCATAGCTTGTTGATCCAGGAACGGTATCCGCAACTGCTGGGCTTGCGCAATGATGCGGCACAATGGCTGCGTGCCTTGCAAGAGCTCAATTATTCCTCAGATCCGCTCTATGCCAGCAAGTTAGGGGCAGTGATCAGCAGGTTTCAGTTACAGCGTTATGACAAAATGTAATAAGAGGTAAGGCTAACCCATATATGCTTGTGGTTTTCTCATGTGTATGTCAGGATCGCCAAAGGGCGATCCTTTTTTGTATATGCTACTACACCTTGAAAAACAACATTTTAAATATTATTTCCCACAGAAGCCCTTACTAAAAATGCTTTTGGGGCATTGGCTGAAGCTTTGAGGGTAAGGGGCTGGTTGGCTTCCAGCGCGAAAGCAGCTCCTTTTTGTTTATTTTTTCCATTGGCAGTTACGGAACCTTTCAGCACCAGATAGATTTCCAGGCTATCGGGATTGTGGTGGTTCCAAGGGGTATCGGGGTCAGGTTGGAGGACGCTTAACGCAAAAGCGGGAAAAGGCGAGGGAAAGGCTGTCTCGACTTGATCTTTTTTCCATCCTTTATGGATATTGGGTTCAACATGCTCGTAGGAGATATGGGTAAGCAGGGCGGGGACATCAATATGCTTGTTGGTCAACCCTCCTCTGAACACATTATCGGAGTTACCCATGAGTTCGACATTCACCCCTTCCAGATAGGCATGCAGGATGCCGGCATCCTGAAAAATGGCCTCTCCGGGTTGGAGGTAAACGATATTCATCAGGAAAATGGAACAAATCCCTCTGTCAATGTCGCCGTTGTCGTTATGGAAGGTTTGGAGGGCTCTTTTTGCCCAAAATTCGGGTGAACTTTTGTCGGTAAGGTTTGAATCGAGCAGTCGTTGTTTCAGCGGAAAAAGCAAGTTGTTGACGGCATCTTGGGGGAGGGTCATGATATGCGTATAGAGCGTCTTGATATCTGCAAAGTCCTCAAGCAGCGGGCTAAGTTCCGGAGTAGCACTCAGGCTTTGGGTGATCTCTGGAACTGATTTAAACCCGTGCAAGAGCCAAAAATCGGTCAGCGCCAGCATCATTTCGGGTTTGTCGTTGGGATCTTTGAACACTCGCTCTCGTGCCTCCAAAGGAATGCCTGCGGCCTCCTCTGCTGCGAACCCTGCCTGTGCGGCAGTTTTATCCGGATGTGCCTGGATGGACAACATATCCCTTACGTCAAGGACTTTCAATAAAAAAGGCAGGGTACTGTCAAAGCGTTCCCGGATTCCGGAACCCAAGAGGGCTGGATTGGCGTCAAGCAAGGTAGCCAGGTTCATCGTGGTTGTGCCATCGGTCACCAGGGAAGGCCCTTTGGGATGGGTACCGAGCCATAACTCTGCAAACGGCAAATTTGCTGGATTTTCGACTCCGATCAAATCGGGAATAAAATTTTTGCCCCCCCAATCGTAATGTTGCACAAACCCCTTCAAATCAAGCATACCTGGTGTATTATATTTTTTTAGCCCAAAAAATCAGAACCAAGGCCCGACAAAGTTGTGTTATGTGTAAAAACGCCCCGGATAGCGGGGTGATCTCCAACAATAGCATTAGCTTTGCGGGTGCATCACAAAAGTAAGCTGAATGAGCCGGATCCTGGCAATAGATTATGGTCAAAAAAAATGTGGCATAGCGGTCAGCGACCCTTTGCGCATCATCGCCAATGGTCTAACCACTGTGCCTACCACGGGGTTAATGGATTACTTGGAACGCTATTTTCGGGAGGAAGAGGTCGGTACGCTGGTACTGGGATTACCCTTCCACTTGGATGGCAATCCTGCACAACTGTATCCCGAGATCCAGGCATTGGGAAAGCAGCTGGAAAAAAAATTCCCGGGGCTGGTGGTTGCTTTTCAAGACGAAACATTGAGTTCGGTCGAAGCGCAGCGAGCCATATTAGAAAGCGGGGTCAGCAAAAAGCGGCGCAGGGACAAAACTTTAGTTGATAAAATCAGTGCAGTTATTATTTTGCAGCAATTTATGGAACTCGCCCGAAACGGGAGGTAAAATAAAAAACACAAGGAGTTATGAAACTACCGGTATATGCCTATGGGCAGGCAGTGTTAAAGAAAGTAGCCGTTGATATTTCCTCGGACTATCCCAATATGGACAAATTGATTGAGGATATGTGGGAAACCATGTACCATGCAGGGGGAGTCGGATTGGCTGCACCACAAGTAGGTTTGTCCATTAGGCTTTTTGTCGTGGATACCCTTCAAATGAAGGACGAAAAAACCAAGGGTGAAGGCATCAAACAGGTATTCATCAATCCGGAGATCATCGAAGAGACGGAAGAGCTGTGTTCTTATGAAGAAGGCTGTCTGAGTATCCCGGATCTTGCCGGTGACGTGGACCGTCCTGTAGGAATTACCATCAGGTACCTGGACGAACAATTTCAACCGCATACGATAAAATTTGAGGGCATCAATGCCCGTGTCATTCAGCACGAATACGATCATATAGAAGGCGTTTTGTTTATCGAGCACCTCAAACCCCTCAAGCGGCGACTCCTCAAAAGCAAATTGGAGCAAATCCGAAAGGGGAAAGTCAAGGCAGACTATTCCATGCGTTTTGCCGAAAAATAAGTGTTCGCTAGCCTTTACGGCCAAAATCGGCGGGAATCTCTCCCCAAACCTCTGTTTCCCATTTGAGGATGGGGTTTTGCCAGGTATTTTGGTGAAGCCACTCCTCTGCCCTGTCCACCAACTCGAACAGTTCGCGGGTTTTGGCCGTTCTTTCCAACGTGGTCTTGCAATGTTTTTTGCTGACCCATCCAAGTGCCGTTTTTGAATCGGTATAGATGGGAACACCCAAGTTATTCTTTTTACAGTAGGCCAGGGCATGCACGATGCCCAAAAACTCGCCGATGTTGTTGGTACCCAACTGGAATTTCTGGTGAAACAATTGTTGCTTATCGAGGGTAAAAACCCCTTGGTACTCCATCACCCCCGGATTGCCACTGCAGGCTGCATCTACAGCTATGCTATTATATATAATGGCGCTGCGTCCTTGTTTGGGAGCGGCCTTGGTGGGCGCCTTCGATTTCCTTGCCCCTTGCGGGGAAAACGCCTTAACACCCGATTGAAACGCGTGCTCAGCCTCCAGCTTTGAATCAAATGCCTTGTAAGATGCATTGGGGAACCCATTGGTCTGAGCCTGGCAAGCAGCCCAAGAATCATAAATTCCAGGCTTTTGACCCACCCATACCACGTAGTACCTTTGTTTTTTTGCCATGAAAAATAAATTAAATTACCTGCAACCTATGGAATTTACCCAATCTATCCTTAGTTTTCGGACGATAAATCACAAAGTTGTTGCAATTGAACCCTACGAACCCCGAACTGATTGACACACACGCCCATTTGTATGCCCAGGAATTTGACGCGGACAGGATGGAAGTCTGGCAGCGCGCCAAAGATCAAGGCATTCAGCATATATTTTTGCCCAATGTAGATCAACATTCCATAGCGGCCATGTTGGATTTTGCTGCCATGGATCCCGAGCACCTGCATCCCATGATCGGGTTGCATCCCTGCTCAGTCAAAGCAGACTACCAGGAGGAACTGGAACTGGTTCGTCAATGGCTCGACAAACGCCCCTTCTGCGCAATCGGAGAAATTGGGATAGACCTTTACTGGGATAAAACGTGGTTGTCGGCTCAGGAAGAAGCCTTTTTGACTCAGGTACACTGGGCCATGGAGCGCCAACTGCCCGTTGTCATTCACTCCAGAGAATCAACCGACCTGATTATCAGTCATTTAAAACCGATTGCCTCTGATAATCTCCGAGGCATCTTCCATTGTTTTTCCGGAACGGTAGCACAGGCCATGGAGATCATTGACATGGGTTTTTTGCTGGGCATTGGAGGCGTGCTCACTTTCAAAAAGGCAGGTTTGGATCAGGTGGTGTCACAAATCCCACTTCAACACATCGTGTTGGAAACCGATGCCCCGTATCTCGCACCTGTCCCCTATCGGGGAAAAAGGAACGAAAGCAGCTATACCAAAATCGTTGCAGAAAAACTTGCAGAAATCTTAGGAACTGACATAGAGGAAGTTGCTGCCGTAACGTCGGCCAACGCGAAGCGCCTTTTTGGCATTACTCACAAATAAACAATTTAGCCAGACCCCTATCTGTCCAAAAAATAGCAGGTTGGGAAACGACTACAATTTTGAAAAATTTTGAATTGTAACATCTTTTTACAATTTTTGTGACGCTGTGTGTTGTTTAAAAGCATTGAATAGTTATTTTTGTTCAACTTGAAATTATTGGAGAGGTGCTCGAGTGGTTGAAGAGGCACGCCTGGAAAGCGTGTATACCGGAGACGGTATCGCGGGTTCGAATCCCGCTCTCTCCGCAAACAAAACGTCAGGGTCGGAAAAGGTTCCGGAAACACCCTGACCCCTGGATCAGGAATCATTTCTTATTAAAGCATAATTAACTTTAAACAACAATCGTAAAACCTATTGACTATGCGAAAATTATTTGCATTACTGTTTGTTTTTGGTTTGGCAGTATTCTCTTTCTCTGCTCTATACGCACAGGAAACTGACGGACAAGCGACTACTGAAGAAACCGCTGCACAGGAAACTACTATGGACGCTGAAGCTGCTCCTGCAGAAGAGGCCGCTCCTGTTGAAGAAGCTGCTCCTGTAGTTGCTGCTTCCGAACCTGCCTCCGAAGAGCCTGTTTCTGGCTACCAAGTGATGAAAAGATACTTCATTGATGGTGACTGGCGCTTCATGAGCTTCGTATTGGTGTGTTTGATTTTGGGTCTTGCTTTCTGTATCGAGCGTATCATTACCTTGAACATTGCGACCACCAACACCGACAAGTTGTTGAAAAAAATCAACGACAACCTTGCCAATGGTGATGTTAAGGGCGCTATGGAGGTTTGTAAAGCAACTCCTGGTCCTACAGCGAGCATCCTTTACGAAGGTTTGAAAAATGCAGGCGAAGGTCCTGAGGCAGTTGAAAAAGCTATTGTATCTTATGGTAGCGTTCAAATGGGTCTATTGGAAAGAGGCTTGGTTTGGATTTCTCTTTTCATTGCGATTGCACCGATGCTTGGTTTCATGGGTACGGTAATTGGTATGATCCAAGCTTTCGACCGTATCGAAGCGGTGGGTGACCTTTCTCCATCAGTTGTTGCGGGTGGTATCAAAGTGGCACTTCTTACAACGGTATTCGGTCTTGTTGTGGCTATTTTGCTTCAAATTTTCTACAACTATATTGTAAACAAAATTGATGGTATTGTCAACAAAATGGAAGATGCTTCTATCTCTTTGGTTGACATCATGGCTGCGAATAACGTTTTTAAAAAATAACCGA
The DNA here is from genome assembly GCA_030729925.1 of Saprospiraceae bacterium. Taxonomy (GTDB): domain Bacteria; phylum Bacteroidota; class Bacteroidia; order Chitinophagales; family Saprospiraceae; genus JALQTV01. The sequence goes on along the minus strand of JANQWK010000012.1, from coordinate 49,441 downwards.
AACACCGAATAACTATGTATAAATTTTTAGTAAAAAACGGTCAAACGCTTGCCTTTTTGCTGGGTGTGGTTATTGTAGCTATCTTTGTTGTGAGTATTTTTTCGGGCTTGGGTGCCTTTGACGAATTCTCTGACAGCAAGTACGAAACCGGGATCTTCGATTTCGGTCTCTATGGCGCGATCTTTCTGATCATTGTAACCGCATTCTCCATGGTTGGCTTCGGTGTTTTCCAGATTTTGTCCAATCTAAAAGGTTCTGGTAAAGGACTAATTGGGTTTGGTATTCTGGTTGCACTGTACCTGATTTCATACAATACGGCTAATGGGGATTTGAATGACCTTGAGCCGAGCATAAAGGGTGCAATTGAAAAATTTGAATCTTCCGGCAACGGAATTATCAGCTCTGGCAACCTAAAGTTCATAGGAGGTTCCATTACCACTGTAGGTGTTTTGGTTGCAGTTGCAGCACTTGCATTTGTGGTAGCTGAAATTCGTAATCTATTTAAATAATTGAGTTATGGCAAAGAAAAGTTCTAGAGATAGAATGAAAAATGAAATCAATGCCGGCTCAATGGCGGATATTGCTTTCTTGCTCCTGATCTTCTTCCTTGTTACAACTACCATTGCAGAGGATAAGGGTATTCTCGTTAGACTTCCACCCTGGTCTGAGGAAGAGCCTGATATTGCCAAACTAAAAACGCGTAACGTGTATTCAGTTTTGGTTAATGCTCAGAATCAGCTCCTGGTAAGAGGGGAGCCTATGGATATTGAAAACCTGCGCGAAAATGCGAAGGAGTTCATCATGAACCCTACCAAGCGGGAGGATATGTCCGAGAGCCCTAAAAAAGCAATTATTTCACTCAAAAACGACCGGGGTACCAACTACAAGACCTACCTGGCAGTTTACAATGAGTTGAAAGGTGCTTACGACGAGCTTTGGGAAGACTTGTGCCAGAGAAGGTATGGGGTAGCTTACAGCGAGGAGCTGCCTACCGCGTACAAGCGCACGATCAAGGAAGATATTCCAATGATTTTGTCTGAAGCAGAACCAACCAACTTCGGGGAAGAAGAGTAAACTCAATTTTTTGACCTAAAAAATGATCCATTATGGCAAAGTTTTCAAAAAAGAGAGGTAGTGCTTCACCTGAAGTTTCAACGGCTTCACTTCCGGATATTATCTTCATGCTTTTGTTCTTCTTTATGGTGGTAACCGTACTCCGCGACTCTGAGCTAAAAGTCAAGGTAAGTACGCCTTACGCCACGCAGTTGACAAAACTGGAGGAAAAGTCTTTGGTAAATTATCTCTATATTGGCCGCCCTACGCCAAAGTTTCAGCCGGTATATGGGACGAAACCAAGGCTCCAGCTGGGCGATAAGTTCGCGTCAATCGCTGAAATTCCACTTTTCCTTGAAAAGCATAAAGTTAAAGTTCCTGAGGCCAAGCGCCCTCGAATCACCTCCTCGCTTCGGGTGGATGGTGAAGTAACCATGGGTATTGTGCAGGACACAAAAACCCAGTTGCGAAAGTCTGGTCAGCTGCGGGTCAATTATTCTGCTAAAAAGCGTGCAGATTGATTTGTATCTGATTTTTTTCCTAAAATGCCGAATGAGTGCTTCACTCCTTCGGCATTTTTTTTGCCCCTTTCTCACCTAAATACAGTCCCCCCCTTCAGCATTTTTATTGTTCGCTCCCTGAAATCGCGCACAAAAGGATGGTTACTTTTTTGGATGCCGAGGTATTAATAAGGGTAATCAGGTGGAAGGCACCTTAAGGTGGCTTCCACCTGTGTTTTAAAATGCTGAATTTCAGTACATTAAAACGAAAAACACACTCAATAACTCATGTATTCCCAGGCTGTTCGATAGGCGCCAACGGCATCACAGTAGTCCAGAAAGGCTTTGTAAAAGGGATGCTGCCCGATGGTCGAACTGTCCCCCACCACTACAAGCTGTTTTCTGGCGCGGGTCATGGCTACATTCATGCGGCGGATGTCTGACAGGAAGCCAATTTTCCCTTTAGGGTTGGCGCGAACCAGGGAAATATACACGACATCCCGTTCTTGTCCTTGAAATCCGTCAATGGTGCTTATCGTCAGCGCTACGCCCTGACTGAGCGGCATTTCTTCAAAGAAGTTGCGCAGGTGCAGGACTTGTTCCATGTAAGGAGACAAAATGGCGATTTCGGGGATCATTTCGAGCGGAAAATCCTGGTACAGGCTAAAAAAATGCTCGTAGATGATATGGCACTCCCCTTTGTTGAATTTGCTTTGAAAGGGAGCCTTGGTTTCTTCTTCAAATCCACAACCTGCTGTATCAATAAAGATCAGCGGCTGGTTGTCTGCAGTGGCCAGTCGGTGATCTTTCACCTGTTCGGCGGCCTCGAGCTGGTCTTTGTAAAAATAGTGGTTGGAAAACCCCATGATGGTTTCGTGCATGCGGTACTGGGTTTTCAGGACTGCTGCAGGAGCACCCCGATCCAGACAGCGCTCCATGAGGGTTTTGCCCAGCCCTGCTCTTTCTGCCTGAGCTGATTTGACCGTAGGGGGGAGTTGAAAGGGGTCACCCGCCAGGACGACTTTGTCCGAGCGAAGTATCGGGATCCAATTGGCCGGCTCTAATGCTTGAGCTGCTTCGTCAATAAATACTACCGGAAAATGAAAGCCATCCAGGGTAGGATGAGCGGCTCCTACAAGGGTGCAGGTAATCACCTGAGCAGCTTCCAGGATCTGCTGCAGCAGTCGTTGCTCCAGCTGACTCGCCCAGGCCGACATTTCCTTGGCTTCCTGCATCAATCGCTTCCGCTCTTCCCGCTCTTCATGGCCGAAATGGCGCTTGTAACGTGCTGCCGTCTTCCTGCTTTCAGCCGCCTGGATGCGAATTTTGCGGATATTTTTTGCTTCCGGGTGGGCTGAAAGTTGGACTTCCAGACTGCTTTCCATGATTTTTTCATCTACCCGGGATATATTCCCTATCCGAACGACCCGAATACCGGCAGACAGGAGCCGCTCGGTTAGCAAATCTACTGCGGTGTTGCTCGGGGCAGTGACCAGCATATTGGAGACCGACTGACTCATTGCGACTACTGCCTGCACGAGCGTAGTGGTTTTGCCCGTTCCGGGCGGTCCATGCACAATTGCCAGGTCTTCTGCATCGAGAATGTGTTGAACGGCCTCGAGCTGAGAGGAGTTTAGTCCTCCAAAGCCTGCAGGCAAGGCGGGAATATTGGCTTTGGTGTGGGCAGCGCTATTGCCCAAAAGCACATCCACGAGGGTTTTCAAACGCCCATTGCCCGGCTTGAAGAGGGTTTTGAGCGCCCGCTCCATCTCCTGGTAGGTCCGTTCGTCAAACATCAGCTCTACCCCAATCAACCCCAGGTCAATCCAGTCGGGGAGATCCTTCTGGTTCAGGATCACCTTCATGCGGTTTTTGTCCACGTAGTGCACCACTCCTGTTTGCTCCCCCTGTTTTACCGCAGGTTGCATCGTAAACAGCCGCACCGTGTGTCCGGCCTTTATCTGGTGCGGCTCATCCAGAAGGGAAGTGCGTTCTATCAGCACAAAGGCACGCTCGCCATAAGTAAATCCCTTTTTCAGGATCTGCAGCGGATACCAGGTATAACCCTTTTTCTTTTTGTGATCGAGGGAAAGGTTGTCAATAAATTCCCGGTGTTGACTGAGATCGGCTTCTTTTTCCGTTTTCAGCAGCGCCAATAGTTCTCCAAAATAAGCATCAGGTGCAATCATGAATGTTGTTGTTGATAAAACGGAGCTGTCCGCTCAAAACCTTGCCGGGTCAAACAGATCCAGTTTTACCTCTGGCTGCTTTCCGATCATCAAATCTGCTACCATTCTTCCTGTGGCGGGCCCCAGACTCAGTCCCATCATGGCATGCCCGGTAGCGACCAGTAGGTTGTCATGTTTTTTGGAAAAGCCCATGTACGGGAGACCATCGGGCGAGCAGGGGCGGTATCCGTGCCATACCTTCGACAAATCCTGCCAGCCGGAGTTGAGTTCGGGATAGTATCGCGGCAAACTTTCCATAATTCCTTGAAAGCGGAGCCTGTCCACCTGCGGTGAAAAATTGCTGATCTCAAGAGTGCCCCCGATGCGCAGGTCGTCGCCCATAGGCGTGACGGCCACCTTGGCCTCGCTGAGCAAAGCCGGAATACCCGGTCGTTTTTCGGGTGAGGACAGGGTCACAGAATATCCTTTGCCGTCCTGTAGCAGCAACTTCAAACCCAGTTTTTTCATCAGACCTGCGCTCCAACTGCCTGCTGCCAATACCACCTTTTCTACGGGAACCACCTGTCCGGTACTCAGTTGCAAGCGAGATATTTTGCCGTTGACGGTATCAAAATCGGTCACAGCAGCACCCGTCAGGAATTCTACACCCTGACTTTTTAGTGCTGTGGTCAGTTGTCGGATGAGCAGATTGGGATACAAGTGGGCATCGCCGGGAAAATAAACGGATCCTCGGACGTCCAGGCGAAGTCCCGGTTCCAGTGCCTGGGTAGCTGCGGCCGACAGTTTTTGGGCTTCCAGCCCTAATTCTGCAGCCTGATCGGCCAATTCAAACTCCTCCGCCTCCGTTTTGGCTTCTTTGAACAGCATCAGGATTCCCTTTTGCTCAAAACAAAATCTGAAGTCGGGATGAGAAGCCAGTTCGCTGTAGAGCTGCCGGCTCCAAAGGTTATAGTCGCGCAGTACCGGCATGGCGCGCTCCACGTGGGCGTGCGAGCAAGAGCGGTAAAACGTCCAAAGCCACTCGACCAACTCCAGGCTGAGCCGGGGCTTGATGTAGAATGGGCTTTTTCGACTAAACATCCACTTGATGCCTTTGGCAATGACCCCGGGCGCTGCTAAAGGGATAAAATGACTTGGAACGATCATCCCGGCATTGCCATGAGACGTTCCCTCCTTCAAATCCTGGGCATCAATGACCGTCACCTCGAAACCCTCCTTCCGAAGGTACCAAGCTGAGGAAAGCCCAATAATTCCTCCACCAATAATGTGTACGCGCATAGCTTGTCAAATTACCTGAAACCCCATGGCATAGGGGTCGTCTTCCGGATCAATAATGATGTGATTGTAACCTGTTATTTTAGCCCAGCCTTCAATGGAGGGAATGATGGCCTCGAAGGAGCCACATTGGGTATGATCCTCGATCATTCCCACAAATTGGCTTCCGATAATACTTTCGTGGACAAATCGCTCCCCTTTTTTGAGTTTGCCTTTGGCAGCCCATTGGGCCATGCGAGCAGAAGTGCCCGTGCCGCAAGGCGAGCGATCAATCGCTTTTTCTCCATAAAAAACCGCATTTCGCGCAGTCGCTTCCGGTGCAATCGTGTCGCCTGTCCACAAAATATGGCTCAGGCCGCTGATATTCGGATTGAGGGGGTGTTCAAAATGAAATTGCTCATTGAGTCGGCGGCGGATCACCGGGCTCCAGCGGATCAGGTCGGCCGCGGTATAGGCTTGTAATCCGGGAAAATTGGGTTGGGGATCCACGATCGCATAAAAATTGCCCCCGTAGGCTACGTCCACCAACAAAGTCCCCAGGTCGGGGCACTCCACTTCCAGATTTTCGCTGTGCAAGAAGGAAGGCACGTTGGTCAATTTTACGGAAGTAATTTTGTGGCCGTTTTGGACGTAGTCCACCAAAACCAATCCTGCCGGAGTTTCGAGTCGCAGCTTGCCCGGCACTTTGGGCTGCACCAAACCTTCCTCCAGTGCAATGGTCACGGTGCCGATGGTACCATGGCCGCACATGGGCAGACATCCGCTCGTTTCGATAAACAGCACCCCGATATCGTTATCCGGTTCTGAAGGGGGATAGAGGATACTGCCTGACATCATATCGTGGCCGCGGGGCTCGAACATCAATCCCTGTCGGATCCAGTCAAACTCCTGCAAGAAGTGCAGTCGGCGCTCCATCATGCTGTTGCCCTTGAGCAGGGGGCCGCCACCTGCGACCAACCTCACAGGATTGCCGCAGGTATGAGCATCTATACAATAAAATGATTTTTTCATGGTAAGACCCATTTTCCGTTAACAAAGCGAGCGATTTCCAGGGGATTGGCATCCTGCAAAGCTGGTGGTAGCCAGGCATCGGGCCAATTTTGGTAAGCTACCGGTCGGGCGAAACGGCGAATCGCTGAACTCCCTACCGAAGTAAAACGACTATCCGTAGCAGCCGGAAAAGGTCCGCCGTGCTGCATGGCATGTCCCACCTCCACGCCGGTAGGTACGCCGTTAAAAATCAATCGGCCCACTTTGTCGGCAAGGCCTGATATCAATGCCCGCCAATCGGGCAACTCTGTTTCTACCCCAAACACGGTAGCCGTAAGCTGTCCCTTGAAGCTATCCGCCACGGCCAACATCTCGGCTTTATCGGCGCAACGCACCAGCAGGGTAAAGGGTCCGAATACCTCCTCCTGCAGGGAAGGTTGAGCCAGAAAGTTAGCACCGGTAGTGGTCGCCACGGCCGGATACGCCTCCCAGCGCTCGTTTTCCCCGACAGGGTGAATATAACCCACGCTGACCCCTTCTACATCCAGACAATGTGCACGGGCACGCAGGTAATTCTCATAAATGCCGCGGTTCAGCATGACCGAAGGCACGAGGGTCTCAAACGATTGTTGAAGTGCTGTCGCAAAAACAGCTGCGTGAGGACCGTCTTGGATCACCACCACACCCGGGTTGGTGCAAAACTGACCTGCCCCGAGGTTGACCGATGCAGCGATCTCAGCAGCCAGCTGTTCGGCATCGCTTTCCAATTTTCCGGGAAGCGCGAACACCGGATTCACCGAGCCCATTTCGGCAAACACAGGGATGGGATCCTGGCGTTGTTGGGCAGCCTTATACAGTGCCATTCCGCCCTGAAACGACCCTGTAAACGCCACCGACTGCACTCTGGGATGTTGTACCAGTTGGGTTCCAACTCGGATGCCCGCATCCTGCAGGGAAGCAAACACCCCGTCAGGCATCTGGGCTTCTTTGGCTGCCTTCAGGATAGCATCGCTCACCAGGGCGTTTGTCCCTGCGTGCGAGGCATGCGCCTTAACAATCACCGGACATCCGGCAGCCAGGGCGGAAGCGGTATCTCCGCCGGCTGTTGAAAAAGCCAGCGGGAAATTGCTGGCGGTAAACACCACTACCGGCCCGGTACTTTGCAACATATTGCGAATATCCACCCGGGGCAGCGGCTTTCTGTCCGGCAAAGCCGTATCAATAATGGCCTGCACCCAGCTGCCATCCTCTACCAGGTCGGCAAACATCCGCAGTTGTCCACAGGTACGTCCGCGCTCACCCTCCACCCGTGCCCGGGGCAGGGCAGTCTCCTCCATCACCCTTGCGATCAGCGTCTCTCCAAGCGCTTCCAGTTCGGCTGCGATGGCTCGCAAAAAAACCGCTTTCTGGCGACCTGAAAAATGGCGGTATTCCTGCCAGGCCTGCCAGGCCTTTTCGGCTGCCAGGTTAACCTCTGCCACCGTTGCCACGGCAAAATCACCGGGGAGTTCGGTTTGGGTATAAGGATTAAAGACCCGGAAGGTCTCTGTACCCAGGCGGGACAGGCTGTACCCTATTCTATTGGCTGTTTCCAACATGCTCAATGTGCTTTTATGCTGAGATAATCCGGTAATTTGGGTCTGTTTTCCAGGCCTTTTGCCAAAATCCGGAACACCTCATTCCGGCGTTCCCCTTGCAAGCGCTGGCGCGGTAAGCGCACATTCTCGTTGCCCAGCCCGGTAAGCACCTCAGCCAGTTTGATGTTTTGCACCAACTGCGGATCAATATCCAGCTCCAGGATAGGCAGGAACCAACGATAGATGGGTAAGGCCTCTGACATCCGACCAGCTTTGATCAAGCGATAGATCGCTACGGTTTCCTCCGGGAAAGCACAAACCAATCCTGCCACCCAGCCATCTGCGCCCATCAGCAACTCCTCCATCGCAAGCGTATCCACCCCGCAAAGAATCTTAAAGCGATCCCCAAAGCGGTTGCGCATGCGGGTCACATTGGAAATATCGCGGGTGCTCTCCTTCACGGCAGCAATGTTGTCATGGGCTGCAAACTGTTCGAACATATCCAGGGTAATCTCGACTTTGTAATCCACTGGATTGTTGTACACCAGGATAGAAAGATCCGTACTTTTGGCGAAAGCCATAAAATAATCAGCTGTTTCCTGACTCGTTGGCTTGTACATCATCGGAGGCAGCAGCATAAATCCGTCGGCACCGGCATCTTGTGCCCTTTTCGCCAACTGTACTGCTGAACGCAGCGAGCCTTCCGCAACATTCATCACCACGGGGATGCGCCCTTGTACATGATCACGCGCTGCCTGTATCAACTCGATGCGCTCGTCGTGACTCAGCGTGCTGCTTTCTCCCAGAGAACCGCCAATAATGATACCATCTACGCCCGCCTTCATCTGGGCATCAACATTGTGCAAAAACATGGGGATATCCAGATCGCCCGAGGAAGTAAATTTAGTGGTAAGGGCGGGATACACGCCGAGCCAATCAGCTTTCATGATCATCGTTTTATAAGGTTAAAAAAAGGGCAGGTGCCCATCAAAAATAACTAATTTGTAAAATTATGTCATGATCGGGCAAAAATTACCCCAAGCATTTGGGAAAATAATCCGCGTGGTCGCAAGTCATGCAACCGGAAGCCCTACAAATCGGTTACATGAAGCAAAACCAGAGGCCAAAGATGGAAAATAGTCCACAAAGTTTTCGCACCCAACTCGCATCGCTTTCCAACCTGCCCCGTTTTTTCAAGCTCATCTGGCAGACCCACCCACAGATGGCCTTGGGCAACCTGTTGCTCAGGCTCGTCAAGTCGCTGATTCCGCTCGCCATGCTTGTGGTAGGCAAGGAAATCATTGACGAGGTCATCCTGCAGGCTACCCTGGAGAATAAGGAGCTGGGTACACTTTGGTGGTGGATTGGCATGGAGCTGGCTTTGGTTGTAGCCTCTGAAATCCTCAACAGCAGCATTATCCTGCTGGACAGCCTGCTGGGCGACCTGGTCTCGAACAAAACCTCTGTCGCCCTCATCCGCCATGCTGCCACCCTGGACCTGTATCAGTTTGAGGATCCGGAGTTTTACGACAAGCTCGAGCGGGCACGGCGGCAAACCAACAATCGGACGCTCCTGATGTCGCAGATCTTGTCGCAGGTGCAGGACAGCATCACCCTGGTGTCCCTCGGTGCAGGACTGATCGCGTTCAACCCCTGGCTCATCCTCATCCTGGTGCTGGCGGTCATTCCCTCCTTTATCGGGGAGACCCGCTTCAACCAACTGAGTTATTCCCTGACCCGCAGCTGGACTCCCGAACGCCGGGAGTTGGACTACCTTCGCTACATTGGAGCCAGCGACCAAACCGCCAAGGAAGTCAAAATATTCAACCTGTCCGGTTTTCTGGAAGCGCGTTTTGACCGGCTTTCGAGACGTTACTACGAAGCCAATAAGGCCCTGTCGGTAAAAAGAGCATCCTGGAGTCTGGGCTTGTCGTTTCTCAGCACCCTGGCCTACTATGGCGCGTATGTATTTATCGCCCTGCAGGCAGTGCAGGCGATCATCACCATCGGTACCCTCACCTTTTTGGCAGGAGCATTTGACCGCATGCGCAACATGCTGCAACAAATCCTCTCCAGGTTTTCCCGCATCGCGGAGAGCGCCTTATACCTGCAGGATTTGTTTGATTTTTTCGACCTGCGCTCCGACATCCAATCTGCCCCCAATGCCGTACCTTTTCCCGACCAGGTAAAAGACGGATTTACTTTTCACGATGTGAGTTTTAAGTATCCCGGTTCTGAGCGCTGGGCGGTCCGCAACTTGAGTTTCCACCTGCCTGTCGGCAAAAAACTGGCGTTGGTAGGAGAAAACGGAGCCGGGAAAACAACCCTGGTCAAACTCCTCGCTCGGCTCTACGAACCTGATTCGGGATACATTTCCGTGGACGGAATTGATTTGCGGCACATCGAACTGCACTCCCTTCGAGACAATATAGGGATCATTTTTCAGGATTACGTGCGTTTCAACCTCAGTGCAGCCGAAAATATCGCGATAGGAGATATTTTGGAAAAAGACAACGAGGAAAAAATCGTTCAGGCTGCCGAAAAAAGTCTGGCCGACCCCATGATCCGGCAACTCCCCCAGCAATACCGCCAAATGCTGGGCAAGCGTTTTCAGGACGGCACCGAACTGTCCGGGGGGCAATGGCAAAAGATCGCCCTTGCCCGCGCCTACCTGCGCGAGGCACAGCTGTTGATCCTGGACGAACCCACCGCCTCCCTCGATGCCCGTGCCGAGAAGGAAGTGTTTGACCGTTTTGCCGAACTCATTTCCGGCAAAACGGCCGTGCTGATTTCCCACCGGTTTTCTACCGTGCGCATGGCCGACCTCATCCTCTTCCTGGAAAACGGTCAACTGCTGGAAATGGGTACCCACCAATCGCTCCTCGAAGCAAACGGCAAATATGCCGAGCTTTTTCAGCTTCAAGCCAAGGGGTATCAGGATTAACTTCAATTTTTTCCTGCCAAGGTCAAAATCAGCGTTATGAAAGTGGTTTTTTTATTTAAATCATTGGTTATTAATTTTTTATTAATCAGGTGCAAGGCACCTTAAGGTGGCTTCCACCTGATTACCCTTATTAATCCCTCGACCAACAAAAAGGTAACCGGAATCATCTTTGCGGCGGGAAATTGCACTCCGAACCGCGCGTTGAGAAACAGGGTGCCGTAAGGCCCGCACGCTATGTGATCCCTGCTACAGAAACAACCGAAACTGCACGTTATCTTTGGAAAAAATTACCTAAACATGATACTCGATTTTCTGAAAAAACTATTGGGCGGCGGTTCCAACGAAAAGATTAAGGAGTTGTACGAAAAAGGTGCACTGATTGTGGATGTGCGTACCACGGCAGAGTATAACAGTGGGCATATCAAAAACTCGATCAATATTCCGCTGCACGAAATATCCAAGTCTGTGGGCAAACTCAAAAAGCAAAACAAGACGATCATCACTTGCTGTCAGTCGGGTCGGCGGAGCGGTATGGCGGCTCAGCAGCTCAATGCAGCAGGCATTCCTACGGTCAACGGAGGAGGTTGGGCGAGTCTGCGAAGGATCATCAGTTAAGCATTCGCCGACGCCACTCGTATAGGGCGAGCGGAATCACGGATCCATATTCCAGTACCAGCGCAATGGGGTTTTCCCGATAGGGGGCATCCATATACGTTGCGTAAGAAAGATAAATGAGGTACGACCAGAATACAGGGTAGCGGAAGCCCGTGAAAGGTACACAGGCAAGGACAAACGTGAGGTACCAGGGGTGAACGGTAGTGCTGCTCCACAAATATAAGGTATGGATGAGCAGCACTGCGGTTGCCCAGTTTTCCAGACGGGGCTGCTTTTCTGTAAAGGTATGGATGAGCAGCAGGCCGACAAACACCGCGCTCAGGGCAGGTCCCATCAGGGCAATGCGGTTGTAGCCGCTCCAGGCAAAACCCAGTTCGCGCAACAGATAATAGAAAGAGGCGTTAAATTCGAATTTCCGGAAATATAAGTCCAGGCTCTGCCCCAAGTTTGTCCCGAAAGAGGCATTCAGGAAGGGAACAAAGAGGACTGCGATAAATACTGTCAACAGCACGGGAAACCACCATCTTGCGCGGGCTGTCAGGCGGCGCAGCAAAGCCGGTACATACAGCAGGGTCAGCAACTTGGTTCCTACCGACAAGCTCAGGGCAAGGGCTGCCCATCCGGGTCGGCTGCTGATCAAAGCCAGCCAGCCCAACAGGAAAAAAAACAGCATCAGACCCTCGAAGTGCAGGTTGCCTGAAATTTCGAGCAGGATCAGGGGGTTCAGGGCATACCACCAGACCAGCGACACCGGTCGGCCCAGCCGTTGCAAAAGACTGCGCATCAAAAAAATATTGCCGATATCGGCAGCCACCAGGGGCAACTTCATCAGCCAGGCGCTCCAGTACAACTGATCGGAAAAGACCAGCGCAGCTCCTGCGAAAATGGCCTGGGACAATGGGGGATAGACCGTAAAATACGCAGGAGAGTTGAGTTCGGCAAATAGCGCAGGATCAGGCGCGAAACCAGGAGGAGGCTGTTGCATCAGAAGTTCCGGGGTGGCATCGAAAGGATTGTGTCCTGCGGCCAGCAATCGGCCATCCCAGATAAAGCGAAACACATCGTCGGACAATCCGGGAAAAGCAAACCAAAGCATCAGGCGCAGTCCAATCGCCCAGAACAGCAACAAGCGGTAGGGCACCCGGGCAAAATTATCCCCTGACAACCAGATGTATCCTACAAAATATGCGCTGTAGGCAGGAAACAAGAGGAAGAAATCTGCCTGTCCGGCAAAAAAGCCCATCCAGGCCAGCAGACCTGTCAGCAAAAACATCCAGATGTAAGGCAACTGTTGCACCGGCACCTATTTCAATCGAATATGTCGGATGGTAAAATAAAAAATAAACCCGTACCCGAAAGCCAGCATGGCATGAAAAATCAAAAAGGTCGTCTCCCCCATCGCGACCCCTGCAATGAAAGCCGCAAGAAAACACAAACTCAGCAGTGCTTCCAGGTAGCTGGTGATCGCAATGCGGTGTCGGGTATAGCTATTGGCCGAAAGTTTATCTGCTGTACCCCGGATATTGAACTTGGGGGTACGCACAAAAGCTGATTTTTTGCCCCGATAACCTTCGAGGATCGCCACCGTGTTGTGCAGTGCCATTCCCATGGAAAGGGACAAAAACAGCGGGAAGCGAAACAAAAAACGCAGGATCCGTCTGCCAAGGCGTTCTTCCGGATAGCTTGCCCCTACATTGCCCACAAAATAGATGCTTCCGATGGAAACCAGACCCGTGAGAAACCAGGCAAACTTTTCTTTGGAAAACCCCAGGGTGCTTAGTTCGTCGAGGGCAAACAACAGCGGCACGCTCGACACGCCCAGTAAAAAAACAAACAAAAATACGGAGCTTCCCAGCAGGTGCACGGTTGCCTGGAGCTTTTTCCACCAGCCCAAGTCAGCCGACCAGATGGCCGGAAGCATCTTGAGGGTCGTCTCGGCACCACCTTTCATCCAGCGGAACTGTTGGGAGCGAAAACTATTCATTTCGGCGGGCAATTCGGCGGGCGAACCCACGCCCTCCAAATATACAATCTTCCATCCTTTCAGTTGTGCCCGGATACTCAGGTCGAGGTCTTCCGTGAGGGTATCCGCTTCCCAACCGCCGGCATCGGCGATACAAGACTTGCGCCATACGCCTGCAGTACCGTTGAACTGCAGCAAATACCCGCCCTTCATCCGACCGGTTTGTTCTATCGTAAAATGCACATTCAACTGAAGCGCCTGCATTTGAGTAATCAGGGAATAATCCTCGTTGAGGTGTTCCCAACGGGTTTGCACCACCCCTGTAGTGGGATCTTGGAAATGGGGCAGGGTTTGTCGGAGAAAACCGGGATCCGGCAGAAAATCCGCATCGAAAATGGCCACAAAATCCCCTTTGGCCAGGGGCAGGGCATCGCGCAAAGCCCCCGCTTTGTAGCCTGTTCGATCGGAGCGGGTAATTTGAGCGATCTGGATACCTTTTGAGCGGTAATGTGCCACTTTGGCTTGCACCACTTCCAGGGTTTCATCTGTCGAATCATCCAGGACGTGGATCTCGAAGCGATCCGTGGGGTAATCCATCGCTGCCACGGCATCGAGCAGGCGCTCGACCACATACTTTTCATTGTACAGGGGAAGCTGGATGGTCACGAAGGGGAGGATCGCTTGGTTTGTTTGTGGGTCTTGTTGGGCCGAACGGGGTTCTTTTTTCAAGTAATGCAACAGCAAATCGAACTGGATCAAGCAATAGACGGTCACATACACCAGGGAAAGCCCATACACTCCCAACACCAAAAAAGCCCATACAGACACCATGTGATATTTGTTTAGCCAGTCAGGTAAAGGTACCTGCTCGGGGTCACAACAATTTGAAAATGGTCCAAAGAATCTTGTACCCGGCCATAAAAGTCCCTTTTACCGTTCCGGACACTTTAGACACGCCGATGCGTTGGCGGTAACTAACGGCCACTTCGCGGCACACCAATCGCTGTCGGGCCGCTTTCACCTGCATCTCTACGGTCCAGCCAAAATCTTTATCCTTCATATTCAGCGCTTCCAGACTGGAATAGCGAATGGCGCGGAAAGGCCCCAGATCGGTAAACACATAACCGTAGAGCCATCGGATCAGGGTAGTAGCCAGCCAATTGCCAAAAATCTGCTGAGGTTGCATAGATCCTCGTTCGCGCAATCCCAAAGCCCGGGAACCGATCACCAGATCTGCACCTTCATCCAAGATGGGGTGGATCAAAAATTCCATCTCCTCCGGGTAATCGGAATAATCCCCGTCCAGGAAAACCACGATATCGGGATAAGAAGCTGCCGGGCGCTCGCGCAGATACGCCAGTCCCTTCAGGCAGGCGCTGCCGTAGCCCTTTCTATTTTCGCGAAGCACGGTAGCTCCGGCTGCTGCTGCCACGCGGGCGGTGTTATCGGTACTTCCATTGTCGCAAACAATCACCTCCCGCACCAGGTCCCAGGGAATATCCCGGAGCACCTTTCCGATCGAAGTCTCCTCGTTGAAAGCGGGAATAATAACATCAATGCTTGGTTTGTTCAAGGCAAAGCAATTTAAAGCGTTCCGGAAAAGCTTGCAAAAATCGGTGCGGTGACAAAGGTAGCGCGTTTTTAAATCTTCCCGGGGCAAAATGCCGTTAAAATACAAATCGTATCTTCACGTTTCAAAACACAAAGCAACCAAAGAAACCGCGCTATGAAGTACCCGGTATTGTTTTTCGCCTTAATCGCGACCCTGTTTTTAGGCGGAGCCTGTCAGAAAGAGCAGAGCTTCCTGCTGTCCGGCGATGCCAGACTGGAGTTTTCGGTGGACACCCTGCGCTTCGACACGGTTTTTACCGCCAGGGGATCCGCTACCCGTTACCTGAAAGTGTACAACACCTATGACCAGCCCCTGTTGGTATCCAATATCGCCCTCCCTGTGGGCGGATCCTCTTTTTTTCGGATGAACGTAGATGGCATTCCCGGGGATATGGTCGAGGATATAGAGATATTGCCCAACGACTCGATATATATTTTTCTGGAAGTCACGGTTGACCCCGACCAACCGCCCTCTGTCAGTCCTTTCGTGGTAGAGGATCGCATCACCTTCACCCTCAACGGCAACACCCAGGAAGTCTATTTGGAAGCCTGGGGGCAAAACGCCAACTACCTGCCCAGTCAATTTAACAAAGGCGTGCCGGTACTGCTCAGTTGCAACCTGTCCGAAGTCGTTTGGGACGACCCCCGGCCTTACGTACTCTTCGGGGAAATTTTCATTGACAGCTGTACCCTGGTCATTCCGGCGGGAACGCAGATTTACGTGCATGGCGGCATCGCCCGCAACGAGCTATTTGGAGCCTTCAACGACGGCATCCTGTGGACCTTTGAAAAAGGGAGTTTGCAGATTGACGGCACGGCCGAAAAACCTGTGGTCATTCAGGGCGACCGCCTCGAGCCTGCCTTTAGCGAAGAACCCGGTCAGTGGTACGGTATCCGCTTGGGCAGGGGCAGCAAAAACAACCGGATCCGCTATGCCAGCATCAAAAATTCGATTTATGGACTGATTGTGGATTCGTTGGCCAGTGTGCAGCTCAACAATACCCGGATTTACAACACCAATGGCAGCGGACTCATTGGTTACCACGGCAACATCACAGCCAATAACTGTCTGTTTTACAACAACTACTCCCCCTCCTTCCAAGCCATTTTGGGTGGCACCTATCAATTTAACTACTGCACCTTCGCCAGCTACGGGGTAGATGCCAGTGCGGTGAGCATGAGCAACTTCCGCTGTTACGACAACCCGCTGATCTGCGATCAGCTCGCTTACAGGCCCTTGCGGGCAACCTTCAACAACTGCATCATTTTTGGCTCGAGGAAAGACGAACTCACCCTGTTGGACATCTCCGGGGGGCAGACCCCTGAACTTTTCCAGCTCCGCATGGAAAACTGCGTGGTCAGGGTCGAAGAACTGCTCACGGAGCAGGACGGGCTGTACAAAGACTTTTTCGACAAGATCTGTCTGAACTGTATCCCCGGCAAGCGGGAAGACCCCTTGTTTGCCGACCTCAACGCAGACGACTACCGACTCAGCGAGACCTCCATAGCCCTGGAAAAGGCCAAACCCCTCACCTTCCCGCTCCGCATCGGCATTGACCTGGAAGGCAATCCCCGGGATCCGGAAAAACCGGATATCGGTTGTTTTGAATACCAGCCCTAAAACAAAAAGCCTGTCACAGTATGCTGCGACAGGCTTTTTAATTCTTTTGGGGTTAAATCCTTACTGCTTCATCCACTGGGCAATCGCCTTCTCATTGAGCAGCATATAGTCTGCACTATTGGCTGCTTTGGCCATCTCCATAGATTTTTTCGCGGTAGCGATCGCCTCATCGTACTTGCCCAATGCACCGAGGATCAAAGCCTCGCGGTGTACGTTCCAGTAGCGGGCATTCTCGCCCTGAGTCCCTTTGCGCACATACATCAAAGCGGTCTCCAGGTCTTTACCCGTCTCGAACAAATAATTGCCCATCGCGTAGTACTCATTCACACTTGGGCCATCCATCATGCGCTGGAAAGCAGCCATCACCTCTGCATCTGTACTCACCCCGAAAGGTACGGATACCAGGGTATTTTCCCACATGATATCCAGGGTTGCCCCATCATTGCCGATATTGTTCACATCCATGGTAAAGGTCTCCACGGTATGGCTCAGGGTTTGAGCGGGTACCTTAACCGTAGCAGCGGGTGTAGCCTTCACATAAGCATTAAAATCGCTGGTGGAATAGGGATAGAACATCAATTCCCATTCCGTTGCACCCGGGACAGACAGCACTGAATATGCCCCTGCCTTCAGGCTGGTACCGCCAATAGTCACATCCTTGCTGAAACTCACTTTGGTAGCAGCATTGGCACCTGTTCGCCAGATATCGCCGTACTGCTCCAGGGCATCCTGTCCACCGAAAATCGCACGACCGCGCATAGAAGGGCGGGAATACTCCAGCGTCACCTCGGTCAAACCCACCGTCTGAGTCAATTTGGCAGCAGGGCTCGCAGCCGGTGTGCGCAACTGCGCAAAAGATAACGTGCTAAACAAAGAGAAAACGACTACAAACAAAGAAACTTTGCTGTTCATAAAAAGTGATTTAAAATTACGGGTGAAAAAATACCTGCAGCCGACCAAAAGCCTGTGCAGGGGAACATTCTTTTTTTTATTTTGCACAACTTCCATTGACTGGAGATACACAAAATTAAAGGAAAAGTTGAATGACAATAGCAATAATCGCGCATGATGGCAAGAAAGCAGAGATGGTAGCCTTTATTATGGATCACCTTTCTTTGCTCAAGGAACACAATATTAACCTCATCGCTACCGGCACTACCGGCGCTCATTTGGAGCGAGCCGGGCTACAGGTAGAGAAGATGGCCAGTGGGCCAATGGGGGGTGATGCCCAAATCGCCAGTCGGATGGTCGAAAAGAACGTGGATATGGTCGTCTTTTTCCGGGATCCCCTGGGCAAGCACCCGCACGAAGTAGATGTAAGTATGCTGATGCGGCTCTGTGATGTCCACAATATTCCTCTGGCCACCAACCCTGCCGCTGCCCAATTGTTTTTTAAATCGCTGGTTTACAAACACTAACCTATCTTTCATGACTAAAAAGAAATCTGTACTCGTTTTTTGCGGTTCGCAAACAGGCACTAATCCGCTGTATGCCGAAGCCGCTGCGCAGCTCGGCAAAAAAATTGCCGAAAGAGGCGCTGCCATGATTTATGGCTCGGGAAAAGTAGGTTTGATGGGCATCAGTGCAAGAGCTGCCCTTGACCACGGGGCTGAGGTAGTCGGCATCATCCCTTGGTTTTTGCAAAAGCTGGAAGGCGGGATACCCGACCTCACTCAGGAAATCGTGGTATCGAGTATGCACGAGCGGAAAATACGCATGGCGGAAATGTCGGACGGGGTATTTGTCCTCCCCGGAGCCTACGGCACCCTCGACGAACTCTTCGAGATGTTGACCCTCCAGCAGCTCAAACAAATCAACCAGCCCATCGCCATTTATAACATCAACGGCTTTTACGATCACCTACTGGCTCATGTGGCGCGCATGAATGAAGACGGCTTTTTACAGGAGATCAACAAGAACATCATCCGGGCCTCTGACGACATGGACGCCCTGCTCGATTACATCCTTGCTTATCCGGCACATGAGGGCATTGACAAACCCCTCACCTGGCTCTGACCTGCCTTCGGGGGAAAGTTACCATTCCTTAACCCGGAGTGGCATTGCCGTTAACATAAGGAAAATACATTTGTCGGAAATTTTCTCTATGAAAGGGTATGCTGCAGGGCTTTTATTGCTGGTCACCACGGTACTTGTCGGCCAAACCGGAAGGTATCCTTTTTCCGATAGGAATAGTTATACTCCTACGCCTTTGGAAGGTACTTGGTATTTCCTGCCGGAAAAAACTGCTCAGGGGCTGATACCCGGCTTCATCCCGGATTTCCAAGAAAGTATAGCGGTTGCCCTTCCCCACCGCGTGAACATGCCTGATCAGGCACTCTGGTACCAGACCAATGTCGTTTTGCCGGACTCGGCTACCCGAATGGCCATCAGCGCCGATGACGGAGCACAGGCCTGGCTCAACGCACAAATGTTGCTGCGCGACCAGTTTGGGCATTTCATATTGCCCGGGCAAAGAAATAGGGTAAACAACCTGCAAATCCGGGTACTCAACAACGCCCTAGAAGGCGGCCTAAGATCCATCACCCTACTCACCCCTAAAGCGCGTAAGCCCCCTGTGCATTTCAGCTTTTGGGGCGACTCCCAGGGCGGATGGCCTGTGTTTCGGCAATTGGCAGCCCAAATGCAGCGGTATCCCGACCATTTTTCCATCGGACTGGGCGACCTGGTGGGCAATGGGATAGACAGAGAACAATGGATAGACTTCGAGAAAATCCTGTATGCGCTTTCTGCCGACCGGGAAGTGTTCCTCATTCCGGGCAACCACGACTATGATGGCTACTACCAGGACTTGGTCAGCAATCATTATCGGCAACTCGTCCAGTTGCAACCCGGCCAAACCACCTGGTATTCCTTCAGCCGGGGCAATGCCATCTTCCTGATGCTCGACCCCAATGGCAATTTCCCCCTGTCTATTGACTCGTTGCAGCAACAATGGGCTATGGAAGTTTTGTCGTCAGAAGCCTGGCAACGAGCAGACTGGCGATTCGTTGCACTGCATCAATTTCCTTACGGGCAAGGCTGGGAGGGTCATGAGGGCGACTTATTCCTGCGCGATTGGATAGCTTCCCTTGCGGAAAAATACCGGATTGATTTCGTGCTTGGCGGACACAACCACGACTACGAGCGCCTCAGCAAAAACTACGGTCAACAAGCTACCCATTTTATCCTCTCAGGTGGCGCAGGTGGCGGATTGGAAGCGCCCCCAAACAATCCTCAACCCCAGATGGACAACATCCTCAAAGTCCATCACTTTTGTCGGATGGTGCTCCATGACAACAAGGCCGAACTCCTGGTGTACGACCTCAACGGCCACATCATAGATCAAGTGACCTTTACAAAATAAAAAACCTTATCCCTATGCCATTCAAACCCCATTTCGCTCTTTTCCTCCTGTCCTGCTTGTTTGTTTCCACTATCCGAGCGCAGGACTACCAAACCCAAAACGTATGGATCATCACCCTCGACGGATTGCGCTGGCAGGAACTTTTTGCCGGAGCAGATCCAGAACTCATCGCTGATACCCGGTACGTCAGCGATACCCAATCGCTCAAAGACGCCTTTTGGGCAGAAAGCCCGGAACAGCGCCGACAGCTCCTCATGCCTTTCTTTTGGTCAACCCTCGCCAAAGAAGGACAACTTATCGGCAACCGAAACCTCAACAGCCAAGTCAACCTTACGAACGACCAGTGGTTTTCCTACCCGGGCTACAATGAAATCCTCACCGGCTATGCCGACCCGAACATCACTTCCAATGCCAAAAAATACAATCCCAACTCCACCATACTCGAAATAGCCAACCAAAGCCCCGGTTTCGAAGGGAAAGTGGCCGCCTTCGGCTCCTGGGATGTCTTTCCTTATATCATCAACGACCAGCGCAGTGGGGTGCACGTCAATGCCGGTTTTCAGCCTGCCACCGAAGAAACCCTCAGCGAACGGGAAAGCTTCCTCAATGAACTCCAAGAACAAACCCCCTCTCCCTGGTCAAGCGTCAGACTGGACGTCTTTACCCACCATTACGCGCTCGAGTGGGTCAAAAAACACCAGCCCCGACTCCTCTACATCGCCTACGGCGAAACCGATGACTTTGCCCACGATGCCGACTACGACCAATACCTCCATGCTGCTCGAAGAACAGATACTTTTATCCGCCAACTCTGGGAGTATTGCCAAAAAGATCCCCACTACGCCAACAATACTACCTTTATCATCACCACCGACCACGGCCGCGGAGACGCCATCAAACGCCAGTGGACCGACCACGGTACCAGCGTCAAAGATGCCTACCAAACCTGGATCGCCGCTATAGGACCCGATACCCCAGCCAGCGGCGAACGGCAAAATTCACCCGTTTACTATACCAACCAAATCGCCCGCACCGCGACTACCCTCCTCGGCATTCCTTATGACGGCAAGGGCAAAGCCGGACAGGCAATCGGGGATTTGTTAAACAAGAATTAATGAAAAAGTTACAAAACTGAAATTCGACACCAAATAACTAACTTATTCTTAAGATTAGGCGACGGTTGGATTAAAGCATGATGAGTTGTTTTGTGTATTCTTTAACAAAAACAACCATTCATGTTTAAACATCTGTACACCAGTCGTTTATTCTTTACCTTGATGGTTGTTGCCCTTTACACACAGGTAAACGGGCAGCAACTTATCCGAGGCAAGGTAGCCAATACCTCGGCCGAGCCTTTGATTGGAGCCACCATTATCGAGAAAAGTACTGCTACAGGAGCGGTAACCGATTTCGAGGGAAACTTCGAGATCAGCGTGGCAACTTTGCCGACGGTATTGTCGGTATCTTATGTGGGTTACACCACGATTGAAATAGCCGTTACCGGCACAGAAACCCTCTCTATCACTTTGACGGAGTCTGCTTTGGGATTGGATGAGGTGACTGTTACCGCACTCGGTATTACCCGTGAAAAAAAGGCATTGGGCTATGCCGTGCAGGAATTGGG
The DNA here is from genome assembly GCA_030729925.1 of Saprospiraceae bacterium. Lineage (GTDB taxonomy): Bacteria > Bacteroidota > Bacteroidia > Chitinophagales > Saprospiraceae > JALQTV01. The sequence goes on along the minus strand of JANQWK010000012.1, from coordinate 28,115 downwards.
TGGCGAGGAAATCGCTGCTGCCAACGGTGCCAACCTGGTTAGTTCACTTGCCGGTCGTACTGCCGGTGTACAAGTGGTAAGCAGCGGTGCAGGAGCAGGTGCTTCTGCCAGTGTGGTGATTCGAGGCTACACTTCTATGAGCGGCGACAACCAGCCGCTGTTTGTCGTAGATGGTACTCCTATCAACAACACCACTGATACCCGTACCAACACACGCGGTATTGCCAGCAACATGAACATGGACTTTGGCAATGGTGCAGCCGACATCAACCCCGACGATATCGAGAGCATCTCTGTGTTGAAGGGTGCCAACGCTACGGCTTTGTACGGATCTCGTGCAGCCAACGGAGCGGTGATCATCACGACCAAAAGTGGTAAAGGCAAAAAAGGGATCGGTGTAAGTGTCCACTCCAAAACCACCTTCGAGTCTATCCTAACAGGACCTGAATTTCAGCGAGAATATGGTCAGGGTAAAAACTTTCAGTTTGGCTTTGTGGACGGTTACGGTAACGGAACCTTCGACGGGGTGGACGAAAGCTGGGGACCGAGACTGGATGGCCGACTCATTGCACAGCACGACTCTCCTACCGCCAACGGACTAAGAGGTGCTGACGTTCATGGTTTGGACTTTGTACTGGGTCCAAGCGGGGTCAACCTGGCTCGTCGCGGTGCCATCACACCGACGCCTTTTGTAGATCCGGGAGATCCGGTGGCCAACTTCATGGAAACAGGTCGCACCCTGATCAACAACGTATCCTTCTTCGGAAATAATGACAATGGAAACTTCCGGGTGTCGTACACCAACTTTGACAACACCGGCATTCTTCCTAATACCGACTTGCGCAGAAATACTGTGGCCATTTCGGGAGATTACAACCTCACCGACAAGTTGACCATCTCGGCAAAGTCCAACTACATCCGCACTGACAGTGACAACCGCCATGTCAATGGATATGGTACAGAATCGGTCATGTACCTGTTTATCTGGTGGGGTCAAAACGTCAGCACCAGCTCGCTCAGAGATTACTGGCAGCGCGGCCTGGAAGGCTTCCAGCAGTTCAACTACAACTACAACTACCACGACAACCCTTACTTCACGATGTACGAAAACACCAATGCCCTGCAAAAAGACAGGATCATTGGAAATATTTCAGCCAACTACAAGTTTACCCCCTACCTCAACCTGATGGTTCGCGGAGGTACTGACTTCTTCTCTGAATACCGCTTTATGAAACGCGCCTATTCTACCCAGCGTTTCCCAAGAGGACAATACAGAGAAGACAAAATCAACTTCAACGAAACCAACCTCGACTTCCTGCTTAACTTCAACAAAAACTTTGGCAGTGATTTGACGGTAAGTGCTAACCTGGGTGGTAACCGCATGGTTCAGAAAAACCACTTCAATGGTTTGTCGGCCAATGGTCTGTTGATTCCGGGTGTTTACTCCTTCACCAACGCAAGTGTGCCGCTGGTACAATCTATTGACCGGCCGGAAAGACAAATCAACTCGGTATATGGTTTCGCCCAAATCGGCTGGAAAAATGCCATTTACCTGGACTTGACCGCCCGAAACGACTGGTCCAGCACCCTGCCTGTGGACAACAATTCCTACTTCTATCCTTCTGCTTCGCTGAGTGCAGTATTGACGGATCTGTTTGACGTACCCGTCAACAGCACCCTTTCCTTCGCCAAATTGCGCGTAGGGGTAGCACAGGTAGGTAGCGATGCTTCCCCGTTCCAGTTGGCCAACCCCTTCCTGTTTGGTGGAACCCCATTTGGAAGCAATGCCACTGCAGCGCCTTCCAACGCACTGCCCAACCTCGATCTGAAGCCTGAGTTGCAGACCTCTTTCGAGATCGGTGCAGATGTGCGCCTGTTTAAAAACAGACTGAACCTGGATGTGACTTATTATAGTACCATCTCAGAAAACCAGATCCTCGCTATCGAATTGCCGGCAACAACGGGTAAAACCTCCCGTTTGATCAACGCAGGTAAGATTCAAAACTACGGTATCGAAGCCCTGCTTGGCGTGGCACCCCTGTCTTCCGACAAAAAATTCAAGTGGAACGCCCTGTTCAACTTCTCCCTCAACCGCAACGAAATCCTGGAGCTGCCACAAGGCGTTGACCGTTATGTATATGGCGGTAACCGGATGACCCTGATAGCCCAAAAAGGTGGTTCATTGGGTGATATGTGGGGGACGGGTTTGAAAACCGTACAGGATCCTTCCAGCCCTTACTACGGAGAAGTCATCTTCAAAAACGGTCTGGTTCAGGAAGACAACACCCTGCGTAAAATCGGTAACTTCAACCCCGATTTCATGTTGGGTGTAACCAACGAATTTGCTTATAAAAATTTCTCCCTCAGCTTTTTGTTTGACTACCGTCAAGGTGGCGACCTGATCTCCGCTACGCGCCTGATCGCGGCCACTGCCGGTAACGTAGTAGAAACCCTTTGGGGCAGAGAACCAGAATTCGGGGGCGCACACCCGGGTATTTACGACTCAGGTCTAAGCTACACCGACGCATCCGGACAAACCAAAACTGACGGTATCATTGGTGCAGGGGTAAAAGAAGTCGTCAACGACAATGGAAGCATCAGCTATGTCCCTAACGATGTGAAGGTACCAGCCAACGCTTACCACAACAACCGCTACCGCCGCCAAAACGAAACCGAAGGTTTGTACGATGCTACTTTCATCAAACTTCGTGAGGCACGCCTGAGCTACCAGATCCCTGCATCGGTACTCAACAGCAAAACCATCAACAAACTTACCCTTTCTCTGATTGGCAACAACTTGATGTTGTGGGCGAAAGACTTCAACCACGGCGACCCGGAACTCCTATCATTCGGAGGCGGACAATTTGTACCCGGCGTGGAAGACGCTACAGTACCCTCTTCACGCAGCGTAGGTTTCTCGGTAAAAGTTGATTTCTAATCCAAAAACACAAGAACCATGAAAAAAATGTTCAAACATAGTGTCCTCCTCATCGGTCTTCTGCTGGCAGTCAGTGCCTGCGACTCTTTTGAGGTGAGCAACGAAAACCCCGATGTGGCCTTAAGCATCGAAAACAACCCCGAACTGCTGCTGACCAACATCCAGCGCAGCGCGGTCAACAACATGGTAGGTTCCGCCTGGAGCGAGGGCAACCTCATGGCGCAGTACGGTGCCAGAATTGTATTTACAGAATTCGACCTCTTTAACTGGGGCGACCAATCCGGTACCTGGAACGGGCTGTACCTGTCTATCCGCGACGCCAGAGAACTTCAGGCTATCGCTTCTCAAAAAGCCCACGTGAGCTACGAGGCTGTTTCGCTGATCATGCAAGCCTGGATCGGGCAGATCCTGACCGATATGTGGGGCGATGTGCCTTTCTCTGAGGCAGCAGCAGCTACCGCAGAAGAACCTGTTTTTACCCCCGCTTACGATACCCAGGAAGCGATTTACAACCAGTTGCTGGAAAACCTCGAGAAGGCCAATACGTTGCTAAGCGCTGCTTATTTGCCCAACATCAAAGGTGATATTATCTTCAACGGAAACCTGGACAAGTGGAGAAGGTTTGCCAACAGCCTACACCTGCGCGTTGCCATGCGCCTGAGCAAGGTGAAACCCACGACCGCACAGGCAGAAATCACCAAGGTGTTCGGCAATGCTGCCCAATACCCCATCATGGCTTCCAACAGCGACAACGCCGTGTTGAAATACCTTTCTGCACGACCCAACGCTCACCCCATCACGGAAGAGTCCACCTACCGCTCCGGTTCTTACAACGAATACCGGATCAGCGAAACCGTAGAAGGCGTTTTGCGCAGCTTCAACGACCCAAGGCTGGCCTTTTGGGCAGACCCTACCGCCAACTCCGTGGCTGCAGGCTCTCCTGAAATTTCCGGTATGCAAAACGGCATTGTGGATGGCCCCGCCTACGAATACAAAGGCGGAGATGCCTTCTTGTCCAAGTTCAACAGCGACTTTTTCTTCTTTGCACCCAACCGCAACGAAGCACGCCTTATGCAATACGCCGAAGTGGCGTTCATCCTGTCTGAGGCAGCTTTCAGAGGTTGGATCGCAGCAGATGCCACCCAATGGTACAACCGCGGTGTCGAGGCTGCCATCACTTACTGGGGTATCCCCATGCCGGGAGACTACCTGACTGCACAAGAAAGTGCCTTCAACAACACCCTGGAGCGCATTATGCAGCAGAAATACCTGGCTTTGTTCTACACAGACTTCCAGGGTTTTATCGAATTCCGCAGAACAGGTTTCCCAACGACCATTCAGCCAGGGCCGGATGCTTTCTACAGCACCTACCCCAGCCGCTTCGAATATCCTTCCAAGGAAGAAGCCCTGAATGCAGAGAGCCGGCAAGCTGCAATCAGCAGACAAGGACCGGACGAAATCACGACAAAAGTTTGGTGGGAGAAATAAATGGATGATACTTTGCTTGCAGCCTCCTCCCGATATCGGGGGGAGGCTTTTTTTGTCCCTAATAATCGTACATAAAATCGCAATTGCCTGATAAATATTAGCAAAACTTTGTCCAATACTTTAACTTTGCGGCAATTCTTCAAACTCAAAAATAATTTCATGCAAAACGTTCAAACGAATACCGGATACAAAGTCAAGGATATTTCCCTGGCCGACTGGGGTCGCAAGGAAATCGAACTGGCTGAAGCCGAAATGCCTGGCTTGATGGCACTCAGAGAACAATACGGGGCTTCTAAACCCTTAGCCGGTGCCCGAATCGCGGGTTGCCTTCACATGACCATTCAGACCGCCGTGTTGATCGAAACCCTCATCGAACTCGGTGCTGAGGTGTCCTGGTCTTCTTGCAATATCTTCTCTACCCAGGATCATGCAGCCGCAGCGATCGCTGCAAAAGGGATCCCCGTTTATGCATGGAAAGGAATGAACGAGGAAGAGTTCTGGTGGGCAATCGAACAGACCCTTTTTGCCTTCGAAGATGGCAAACCCCTCAATATGATCCTCGATGATGGCGGTGACCTGACCAATATGGTGTTGGACCATCACCCCGAATTGATCGCAGGCGTGAAAGGGTTGAGCGAGGAGACAACTACCGGCGTGCACCGCTTGTATGAGCGCCAGAAAAAAGGTACGCTGGCTATGCCCGCTATCAACGTGAACGATTCCGTGACCAAATCTAAGTTCGACAACAAGTACGGTTGTAAAGAGTCTTGCGTAGATGCCATCCGACGCGCTACCGATGTGATGATGGCAGGTAAAGTGGCTGTCGTGGCAGGTTACGGGGACGTTGGAAAAGGTTCCGCTGCATCCCTACAAGGTGCAGGCTGCCGGGTTATCGTGACCGAAATTGACCCGATCTGTGCACTACAAGCGGCTATGGACGGCTTTGAAGTGACCAAAATGGTCAATGCTATTCCAAGAGCTGATATCATCGTAACTGCAACCGGCAATAAGGATATCATCTCGGAAAAACATTTCCGTTTGATGAAAGATAAAGCCATCTTGGCAAATATCGGTCACTTCGATAACGAAATTGATGTGGCATGGCTCAACCGCGAAGTGGGACACTCCAAAGTGGTGATCAAACCACAAGTGGACAAATATACCGTGGATGGCAAAGATATTATCCTTTTGGCTGAAGGCCGATTGGTCAACCTGGGCTGCGCTACCGGACACCCCTCTTTCGTGATGTCCAATTCGTTTACCAACCAGGTAATGGCTCAAATGGAACTTTGGCATAACCACAGCCAATACGAAAATAAGGTTTATACCCTGCCCAAACACCTCGATGAGCAAGTGGCCAGACTACACCTTTCTAAAATTGGCGTGGAACTCGACGAACTGAGCAATGACCAAGCCGAGTATATCGGGGTTACGCCGGAAGGTCCGTTCAAACCGGAATACTACCGCTACTAATCGGTACTTTTCCTATACACGACCTACACAAAGGCCGGGGCTTTACCAAAACCCCGGCCTTTTTTTTATATGACGATCCCCTTCCACTTGCCCCGCCTGAACAAGACAATGGCCAGGAAGGCCATCAAACTTTCACTGATGACAATAGCCCAGCAAACGCCCGGCAGTCCAAAGTCAAAGGTGATCGCCAATACATAACCCAAAGGGATTTCCAGTATCCAAAAACAGAAAAGGTTGATCAGCGTGGGCGTGCGCGTGTCTCCCGCTCCGTTGAACGCCTGGGTGATGACCATCGCATAGGCAAATAAGATGTACCCGGAAGAGAGAATCTGCAGACTGGTTACTCCGCTCGCTACGACCGCCGGCTCAGTGGTGAACAATTCAATGATAGGCCGGGCTGCCAACAGGTAGATCACCGAAACCAGTCCCAGGAAAATCATGTTGAAATGCGCCGCCATCCAGGCCGATTTTTCAGCCCGATCGGGCTGACCTGCACCCAAGTTTTGACCCACCAAGGTAGCCGCCGCATTGGACAAACCCCAGGCCGGCAATATGGTAAAAATCAATAATCGGATCGCAACCGTGTATCCCGCAACTTTTTCACTGCCCAATTCGGCAATGATCCGCATGAGAAATACCCAACTTGCCGAAGAAATCAGAAATTGACCCGCCCCTGTGGCAGCTACCCCCAACAAACGCTTCATGACTTCCGCGCGTACCCGAAAATATCCCGCACGGATCTGCACAATGCCCTTGCCGCGAAATAGCAAATACAACTGGAACAATACCCCCGTACTGCGACCAATTACCGTGGCTAATGCCGCTCCCTCTACCCCCATGGCAGGAATCGGACCCCAACCAAATATCAATAAGGGATCCAGAATGATATTGATCCCGTTGGCAATCCACAAAGCTTGCATGGCCAGCGCAGCATTACCCGCTCCCCGGAATATCCCGTTCAACAAAAAAAGTAAAATGATGATGATGCTGGTTCCCAACATCAAACGGGTGTACCCCTTACCACTCTCTACCAACGAAGGACTACCCCCCATCAACCGCAAAATATCTTCCGCATAAAAAATCCCCACTACCCCCACGATCACCGAAAGGATCAGCCCCAGCATGATCGCCTGCGCAGCAGCAAGCCCGGCCGCATCGGGGTTCTTTTCCCCCACCCGCCGCGAAACCATCGCCGTTGCCCCCATACTCAGTCCCATCGCACAGGCATACAACAAGGTGAGTACCGACTCGGTCAAACCTACCGTGGCTATGGCCTCTGTACTGACCTGCGACACAAAAAACACATCTACCACCGCAAATAAAGACTCCATGATCATCTCCAAAACCATGGGAATGGCCAATAACACAATAGCTCGCTTGATGCTAACCGCAGTCAGATCCACTTCCTTGCCCTGCAAGGCGTCCCGAATGATGCTGATCGTTTGATTCATAATGACTAAAAACTTACAAACTGCTCAATTTCCTGATCAATTGTTTAAATTTGGTGCAAACTAAGACTAAAAAAGTAATGAGTACGCAGAAATCTATCCCCGCCTTCGTTTTTTCATTTTTACTTTACCTGGGATTAGCCTTCGGCCAAACCGCCGATAAGAAGATGCTGGATATCCCCGACTTCGACGTCTGGCAGTCCATTTCGCATACCCACATTGCTTCCCAGGGCGAATACATCGCCTGGGTGGAAAAGACCGATCTCGGAGATCCTACGCTTAAAGTCTATCATACCCAGACCCGTCAAACCCTCTCCTTCGAACGAGGCGATCAACCCGCTTTCAGCCCCGATGGCCAATCCATCGTGTTTGCCCGAAAAGCGCCAAGAGCACTAACCCGGCAGCTCCAAAGAGCCAAAACCGCCCCCGATAAAATGCCCGGCGATAGCCTGGTGATCGTGCATCTGCCAAGCGCCGCACAACAGACTTATCCCGATCTGAAAAGCATGGAGGTGCCTCAACAATGGGACAACTGGGTGGTGGCCAAAGTCAATGGCAAAGATAAAGCCTACGGCAAAAATGCTTTCCGCTTGCTCGTCAAACCCCTCAACCGGGATACCGCTTTTTTCCTGGACCAGGTCACCCACTATAGTCTGGCCGAAACGACCGAAGTCTTGTTTTTTGCCGCCAGGCAGCAGGAACCCTCCCAACAAGCGGGTGTTTACCGGTTTCAGGGCACTACTGGTACTGTACAACCCGTACACCTGGCCAAAAATGCCTGCCAGCAACTAAGCAGCAGCGCCGATGGGACGCAAGCCGCCTTTTTGCTGGAAGCCGATACAACCAAGAGCGAACAACTGCATCTGCACCACTGGCAGTTACAGTCGAATCAGACCCGCTTGCTGCCCGCACACGATCCTTCCTTTTTGCCCGAACAGTGGCTGATCAGCGCCAATGGGCGACTGCGCTTCTCTCCCAATGGCCAGCGCTTGTTTTTTGGCATCGCTCCGGAACTGCCTGAGCAGGATCCCCAATTGCTCGATGAGGAAATCGTGCAGGTGGAGGTCTGGCACTACAACGATGCCCGCCTGTACCCCCAGCAGAAGGTGGAATTGTCTGCCGATAAGCGAAAAAGCTATACTTGTTTGTACGATATCCCTGCCGACAAATTCCTGCAACTCGGCAGTACCGAACTGCCCGATATCCTCACCGGCAAAGACGGCGACGCAGAGGTGGCTCTGGCTTATACCGACCTCCCCTACCTCCGCGAAACGTCCTGGGAAGGCGGCCCGGCCAAAAAGGATGTTTTCCTGATCAACCTCCGCACCGGAGCCAAAACACCAGTGGCCAACAAACTTCGCGGCAATCCTATGCTTTCCCCCGATGCCCGGTATGTCTATTGGTTCGATGTCGTCGCCAGCGCATGGTTTGCTTACCATATCCAGACGCAGCAGCTCCGACAACTCACCGGGGAGGAGACTTCCATTTTTTACGACGAACTCAATGATAGTCCGGATTACCCCTCTTCCTACGGCCTGGCCGGCTGGACAGATGCCGATGCGGCGGTGCTGATCTACGATCGCTACGATATTTGGCAGATAGACCCCAGCGGGGCAACCAAACCGCGCAACCTGACAGGCGCGCGCAAGGACAAACAGGTCATGCGCTACATCCGGGTAAGCCCCGAAGAAAAAAGCATTCCGAAGGCAGGTCCATGGCTGCTGCATTTGTTTGATGAGGCGAGTAAAGCCGAGGGCTACGTCGAACTCCAACCACAATCCGGCACCAAAACCTTACTCCAGAAGGGCGACTACAAACTGTCCAGACGACCTCTGAAAGCTAAAAATGCCGATCATTGGGTTTTCTCTCTGGAAGACTACCAGCAATTTCCGGATTTGCGATACAGCAAAAATCTCCGGGAAAGCACCCAAATCAGTCGGGCTAACCCTCAACAGGAAGATTACCAATGGGGTTCGATCGAATTGGTCAGCTGGACCTCCCTCGATGGCGAGGTGCTCCAGGGACTCCTGGTCAAGCCGGACAACTTTGACCCCAACAAAAAGTACCCGATGATCGTCAATTTCTACGAAAGGAGTTCCGACGGATTGCACAACCATCGCGCACCGGTGCCCAACCGCTCTCAAATCACCTATGCCTTTTATGCCAGCCGGGGCTACCTCGTCTTCAACCCCGATATTCCCTACAAAATCGGCTACCCGGGCGAAAGCGCCTTCAATGCGGTGGTCTCCGGCGTTACCCACCTGCTCGATCGCGGTTTTGTGGACAAAGACCGCGTAGCGCTGCAAGGACACAGCTGGGGTGGCTACCAGATTGCCTATATCCTCACCCGCACCAATATGTTTCGATGCGCCGAATCCGGTGCGCCTGTAGTCAACATGCTATCCGCCTATGGAGGCATCCGCTGGGGTCCGGGCGTGAGCCGACAGTTTCAGTACGAGCACCAACAAAGCCGAATTGGTGGTACCATCTGGGAATACCCCGTTCGCTTCATGGAAAATTCGCCGATCTTCACCCTCGACAAAATAAACACCCCTGTGCTCATCATGCACAACGACGAAGACGCTGCTGTGCCCTGGGAACAGGGTATCGAATTTTTTACCGCCCTGCGGCGACTCGACCGAAAAGTCTGGATGCTCAATTACAACGGCGAGCCGCACTGGCCCGTCAAACGCCAAAATCGGGTGGACTTCCAGTATCGCATGATGCAATTTTTTGATTATTACCTCAAAGATGCGCCCATGCCCCGCTGGATGGAATCCGGAGTGCCGGCCATGGAAAAAGGAATTCGACAGGGTTTTGAATACACAGATCGCAAAAACTGACGTTTGAGGAAAAACGCATCATGAGAAAACTACCCATTTTTGTAGGACTGGTTCTTGCAATAAGCGTCCTCAGAGCACAGACTGCCTCTATCCAGGACTGTATCGGTGCCATCCCGGTATGCCAGAAGATCTATGTGGAAAGCCAATCGCCTGTTGGTCGGGGTAACTTTGACGAGGTCAACCCGGATTTCAACTGTATGCAGGTCGAATCGAACTCCATTTGGTACACCTTTACCGTCAATACTTCCGGCAATTTTGGTTTTTTGCTGACTCCCATGAACCTTGCAGACGATTACGACTGGGCCTTGTTCAACCTCACCGATGCCAGTTGCAGCGATCTTTACACCGATCCCTCCCTGATCGTGAGTTGTAATGCCGCCGGTGGAGGAACCTGCAACGGTCAGACCGGCGCCGATGGAAAAACCAATTTCAGCGTCCAGGGAGCCGGCTGTGGCGCCAATTCCCCCAATTTCGAGTTTGGCCGAACCCCCTACAATGCCCTGATCCCCGTGAAGGCTCAAAACACGTATGCCCTGGTGGTGTCCAACTGGACCGGATCCAAAAATGGCTATACCATTGACTTTGGGGTTTCTTCGGATATCGGCATTTTCGATGAGGAGGCTCCCTACGGGGAAAACGCCGGATTGGAACAGGAGTGCGATGGGGGGTCATTGGAATTGCAGTTTTCGGAGTTCGTGCAATGTGCCAGTGTGGATGGGAGCGATTTCGAACTGAAAGGCCCCGGAGGTCCTTACACCCTTGCGGTGGAATCGCCCGATTGCAGTGCCGGAGGGAATTTTTCCAAAACTTTTTTCCTAAACATTACGCCTCCCCTTAGAGATACCGGTACTTACGAACTGCGCATCCTGAGCAATCGCGGCAGCGAAATTCTCGATCTTTGCGGCAATGCTGCCCTGGAGCAATCGCTCCTTCTGCCGATAGACGCCCTCGATGTGCCCGCAGACCTGGGCGACGACGTAACTTTCCTCTGCGAGGGAGAAATTCTCAACCTCAGCGTGGGTGCCATAGGCGCACAGGTGTTGTGGAACGATAACTCGACCGATCCCAATCGAAGCTTTAATGTAGCCGGCACGTATGCGGTGCAGATCAGTACGGCCTGCGGCACCGATACCGATACCGTTTCTATGAGTTATGTTTCTACCGCTCCCACTGCCAATCTGGGTCCCGACCTCGAAGCTTGTCCGGGCGAAGAAATTTTGCTCAGTGCTTTTGGCGAAGCCGCCACCTATCGTTGGCAGGACAACAGCAAAGAATCGGCGTTGCTGGTTCGGGAAAGTGGCAACTACGGGGTGACCATCACCAATGCCTGTGGGGAAGCCAGCGACGAGGTGACTATTTTTTACCAACCCGCGCTCCAACTGGATCTGGGCAGGGATACTTTCCTGTGTGATACGGAGCGCATTCGAATTGCAGTGGAAAGTACGGCCAAAGCATACCGCTGGCAGGATGGCAGTACGCTTCCGGATTATGCGGTAGAAGGTCCCGGCATTTATATTCTGCAGGCTTTCAACGACTGTGAGAGCATAGCGGATACCCTGGTGGTCAGGCCTTGCCAGGTCTGTGAGATCCAGGCTCCAAACGTGTTTTCTCCCAATGCAGACGGCAACAATGACCGCCTGGCTTTCTTTTCCAATTGCACCGTCTTATCCTTCCAGCTCAAGGTTTTTTCCCGATGGGGAGAACTGCTGTTTGAAAGCAGCGATCCTACTCTGACCTGGGATGGCCGCCATCGCGGGGAGGACAGTCCCAGCGGCACCTACGTATGGTTTGTCAGCTGGGAAGGTCTCGAAAACGGGCAGCCAAGAAGTTTTGCCCAAAGCGGCAGTGTAGCCCTGATTCGGTAATCCGGTTTTAGCGAAACAGCGGTGGTTGCTGGTCGTCAAAATCGGTATGTTCCTGAAACAGCCTTCCCAGTTCGAGGATGCGCGCCTCGTCGTACAGGTTGCCGATCAGCACAATACTGGTGGGTCTGCCCTTTGCGTCCAAACCTGTCGGTATAGACAAAGAGGGATGACCGGTCATATTGGTGATCAGCGACTCGTAACGGGCGTTGCGCGGCGCAATCAGCACATCGTAGTTTTGCATCAGTCGGTTGAACCATTCGATCACCAGGCTGCGGTGGCGGTTGGCCTGAAGGTACTCAACAGCCGGAATAAAGCGCGACTGTCGAAGCGAGTTGGCACGGGAATTCGATCCCTGCTGTACCATCTGATCCACCTCGCCGGAAAGCACCAATTCATCGAAGAAAGCCCCTCCCTCTGCCCGGATAATCAGGTCGAAGGCGGCGTAGGGAAAATCAGTGGGAATGGTTTCCGCCTGCAACTGAACGCCAAGAGCGGCCAGTTGTTCCAAGGCTGCCCGTCCGTTGGTTCCCGCTGCGGTTGTATCCCGATCAAACTCAGCCGCCAGCACCCCCACCCGCAGATTCGCTCCGGTTCGGATAGCCCGGTAATTAAACGGCGCGTCCACGGCTGTTCTGTCCAAGGGGTCGCTCCCGCGGATCACGTCCAGCACCAGGGCACAATCAAAAGCATCGCGGCAGATCGGTCCCACCTTATCGAAGGTCCAGGAAAGCGACATTACGCCGGCACGGCTCACCCGTCCGTAGGTAGGCCTCAGTCCGGTCACGCCACAACGGCTGGCCGGCGAAATAATCGAGCCCAGGGTCTCTGTTCCGATCGCAAAAGCCACCAGACCCGCGGCGGTAGCGGAGGCCGACCCTGCGCTCGAACCGCTGGCCCCCTGAGACAAATCCCAGGGATTTTTGGTTTGTCCCCCAAACCACACATCTCCTCTGGCCAGTGCCCCGCTCGTCAACTTTGCCACCAGGACTGCCCCTGCTGCCTCCAGCTTTTCGATCACGGTAGCAGTACCTTCAAGCATTTGATCTTTATAGGGTTCTGATCCCCAAGTCGTTTTGTACCCCTCCACCGCAATAATATCTTTAGCCCCATAGGGTATTCCGTGAAGCGGACCGCGATAGCGTCCTGAAGCCAGTTCGCGGTCGGCCCGTGCTGCCTGTTCCAGCGCCAAATCTTCTGTAAGCGTAATCACCGCCTGCAGCTGTCCGTCGTAGCGCCGGATCCGATCCAAAAACAAGCGGGTAAGCTCTGTAGAAGACACCTTTCCATGGCGGATCAGCCAGGAAAGCTCGGCGACCGAATAAAAAGCCAGCTCTTCCCGGTTGTCGGGTAGTCTTACCCCTTCGGGAAAATCCCAGTAAACCGGCTGTTGCCCCTTTGGAAGCTCCATCCAAACGGGTCGGGGATCAAAAAACAACGCAGGAGTCGTCGTGTAATCCAATTCATAAGACCGCAGGGTATCAAAAGCCGCTTTATTATCCATCAGGTTTTCGTACATCGTATCAATTTTACCCTCGGTAAAAGACAATCCGATCAATTTTTGTGCCCGGGCAACATCGCCCTTATCAAATCCATTCCAGGCCAGGAAAGAAGTCGCACTCAGCACCAGGGTGCCCAAAACAAAAATCATCAGTCGGTTGATCATGGCTATTCGTTTTGACCGAAGCTAAAAAAATGTCGGCAAATTTCCACCAGGCGGCAATTATTATACCTAAAATTAGGTATTGCGACTACTAATAATCGGGAATTTTCAGGATCAATGACGGATATCATACCCAAAGTCAACCAGAGTAATTAATTTTTCCTTTACATTGTAACGTTATTTAGATTAATTAAAATTAGACAACGTGGTAGCGATAATCAACAGTGGATCCAGCTTAACCAATTGCCAGAAAGGTACTACCTTCCATATAGATCGCTTTACGGACGAGCAGATTGCTGCGCGGCTGATCTCCATGGGGCTTCTTCCCGGGTCGGAGATCCGCATCGTCAGAACCTCTCCCTTTGGAGGGGCCTGTTATGTCAAGGTCAACGACCAATATTTGGCGCTACGCAAGGAAGAAGCCGCATGCATAGTGCTGAAGTAGCGGTTGGGCAATCGCCCGCCGATTTCAAAAAAGTAAACATAGCGCTGATTGGCAACCCCAATTCAGGCAAATCTTCTTTGTTCAATCTCCTTACGGGATTACACCAGAAGGTGGGCAATTTTCCCGGTGTCACGGTAGAGTGGAAGAAGGGCGATTTCCGGCTGGACAATCAGCAGGAAGTCACGCTGATAGACTTTCCGGGTACCTATAGTTGTTATCCCAACTCCCAGGATGAGCGGATTGTCATCCAAAACCTGTTGGACCCGGACAGCGACACCCATCCGGATGCGATCATCTATGTAGCGGATATCACCAAGCTCGAAAACCACCTTTTGTTGCTCACCCAGATAGTAGATTTGGGCTTTCCGGTGCTCTTGGTGCTCAACATGGCGGACATTGCGGAAGCGGGGGGCATCACGATCAAGAAAGAATTGTTGGAAGAGCAGCTGCGCTGTCGCACCGTAATGGTGAGCAGCAGGACGGGTTCGGGCGTGGAGGCGCTCCGAATTCAGTTGCAGGAACTCATCAACCAACTCCAGGGGCCCATACAGGTTCAGCCCAAACTATACGAACTCAGTACCAAAGAAAAACAGCTCAGTAAGAGCGTGCAGGAGATCGCCTCCGGCAAAACCCCTTATCATGGCCTCTTAATGGCCCATCACCACAGCTGGTTGCCATTTTTGGGCGAAGCCCGAAGGGAAAAGATCGCCAAAGTCGTACAACAGACCGAATTTGAATCGCTGCGGGCTCAGGTTACCGAAACCCTCCAGCGTTTCAACTTTTTTACCCCGCTGGTCAAACAAGCCATTCGCACCCAAACCACTCGGAAAAGTCAGGTATTCACGGAAAAGCTGGATAATATTCTCACGCACCGCATTGCGGGGCCTCTTTTGTTTTTGTTGCTGATGCTGCTCGTGTTTCAGTCTATTTACTCCTGGGCCAGCTATCCTATGGACGGCATCGAAGCCATCTTCGGTTGGTTTGGAGAAGGACTACAGCAAATCATGCCGGACACCTGGTACAGTGATTTGCTCACCAATGGCATCATTGCCGGGCTTGCGGGTATCCTCGTTTTCATTCCCCAGATTACCATTCTTTTCTTCCTGATTGCCATTTTGGAAGAAGTAGGTTACATGGCAAGGGCTGCTTACATTTTTGACCGCATCATGCAGTTTTTCGGTCTCAACGGACGGAGCATTGTGGCTTTAATTTCCGGAGGTGCCTGTGCCATTCCGGCCATTATGAGCACCCGAACCATATCCAATTGGAAAGAGCGCCTGATCACCATACTCGTAACCCCGCTGATCAGTTGTTCGGCTCGGATTCCGGTTTATACGGTTTTGATTGGATTTGTCGTACCGGCGAGTACGGTGGGAATCTTCAACCTCCAAGGACTTGCCTTTATGGGCTTGTACCTGCTGGGGATTGTCGCTGCCTTGCTCACGGCACTGGTTTTCAAACTCATCCTTCGCTCCGGCGAACGCAGTTACCTGATGCTGGAACTCCCCGAATACCGGTGGCCGGTCATGCGCAATGTAGGCTACACCGTTTGGGAAAAAGTAAAAACTTTCGTCTGGGAAGCCGGAAAAATCATTTTTGTCATTTCCATTGTCTTGTGGTTTTTGTCGAGCTACGGACCCGAAGCAGGTATGGCAGCGGCTATCCAAGAGACCAACAATACAGCCGCGCAGCAGGGTCTGGACGAAACCCAGACAGCAGACCTCCTCGCTGCCAAAAAACTGGAAGCCTCCTATGCAGGTATATTCGGAAAATTTGTAGAACCCGCCATACAACCCCTCGGTTTTGACTGGAAAATCGGCATCGCCCTGATTACCTCTTTTGCCGCAAGGGAAGTCTTTGTAGGCACCATGGCCACCATCTATAGCATTGGATCTGAAGCAGACGAATACTCGGTGCGCAAACAAATGGCCGCGGAAATCCGACCCGATACCGGCAAACCGGTTTATGACCTGGCTACCTCGCTATCCCTCCTCATCTTCTATGCTTTCGCCATGCAGTGTATGAGTACCCTCGCTGTAGTCAAGCGAGAAACCAACAGCTACAAGTGGCCCCTGATCCAATTTTTGTACCTCAGCGCCCTCGCTTACTTCGGCAGTTTGCTTGTTTATCAATTACTTTCGTAAAAAATTTTTTTATATTAATTATTTCCCTATATTTGTATAACAATATACACACAACCTAGCCTGGCTGCAGGCATGAGAGCTTTGTCCTATCGGAAAACTACACCGTTGCTATCTTCAGACCGCACTACATTCGCGATCTATTCAAGCTATTATATTCCCGTGAAACTTTGTAGTTTTCCAGCCACCTGTGTACTTTTTGGGTACACAGGTGCTGAAAACAAGCCTATCAATTAGCCCATCATTTGCTTCAGGGCAACGACAAACGCATCCACTTCTGATTCCAGTCCCGTACTGATTCTGCACCAGGTGTTGAACGGCGGGAAAGCCCGGCCTACTTCCACACCTGCCTTTTCCATTGCTGCTGTGAAGGATTGTATGGAGCGACCTGTGTCGAAGAACACAAAATTGGCATGAGAGGGTTGGTACTTCAGCCCCAGTTGATCGAGCGCCTGATAGATTTTTTGTTTGCAGACCCTGTTCTTTTCCAGACTGAACTGGTAGAACTCCGTTTCATCCAGAGCCGCACTTGCGGCTGCCAAAGCGCTCACGTTGATGTAAGAGACCAAGTTTGCAGAAAGGCGTCGGATCACATCCGGACGGGCGATCAAATACCCCACGCGGATGCCCGCCAGTCCATATACCTTGGAAAAAGTCCGGGAAACGATCACATTCGCCCCTTCCTTGACGAAGCTCACCATAGAAGGGTAGCCCGGCTCCTCGATATAATCGTAGTAAGCCTCATCCGAGAACACCATCGTTTTATCCGATACCTCTTCGATGAACCGCTGGAGATCTGCTGCGGGCAGAAGCGTGCCTGTAGGGTTATTGGGATTACAAATAAACATCAGGCGGGTATTCGAATTGATCCGACCTGCCATGGCATCCAAATCGTGTTGGAGGTTTTGGTCAAGCGGTACCCGATGGATAAAAGACCCAAACTGAGCGGCGTAACTCATCAGCGACTGAAAAGTAGGATCCGCTGCAATAATTTCCCCGTTGCCTGCTCCATAGGTCAGTCCAGCCACTTTGAGTCCCTCCGTAGAACCGCTGGTCAGCAGAATATGATCCTTGCTCACGCCTTCCCGCTGCGCGATTTTTGCGGTCAATTCATCGTAATACATGCGGGGATACCTGCACACCTGGTCGAAAGACCGGATCATCGCCTCCCTGACCCGTTGCGAAGGCCCATAGGGATTCTCATTCGAACTCAGGCGTACCAATTCACCAGGCAACCATTCCTTTTCGTACTTGTCCCAGGATCGGGATTTTGCTTCCAGCGACACCCCGCCAAAAAATGTCATGGCACCAGCCAAACCAGCTGTTTTTAGCCATTTCCTTCTGTCAAATTGCTCCATCGTCAGTTGTTTTTTCGATTTATATCCCAATAAGGTACAAATTTTTTAACGTTCCCCCTACTTTGCTGCGGCAGAATTAGTGGGATGTAGGTGTTGAGGGGAGAAAAAATATCGTCAATATACTGATATTCAAATACTTAAAGCACAGGTGCAAGGCACCTTAAGGTGGCTTGCACCTGATTACCCTTATTAATCCCTCCAAGCTTTCAAAAGTAACCGTCCCCGTAGGGATTTTTCTGCCTCAATTTTCTTTATCTTTCCTACTGATTACAGAACAGCCTTACATTTTGCCCATGTTAGAAACAACCAGTTTACGCTACGCCTATCCCGGTCAGGAAGTCATCGCTTTCCCGGATTTGAACTTCGACAAAGGTCAACACGGACTGATTCTCGGGCAATCGGGTAGTGGAAAGACAACCCTGCTGCATCTTCTGGGGGGACTGCTTACGCCCCGTCAGGGTGCCGTTACGGTCAACGGGGTCAATATCAGCGCCTTGCCTGCTTCCAGACTGGATCAGTTCAGGGGCAGGAATATTGGCATTATTTTTCAGCGCGCCCACTTTATCGGTTCGCTCAGCGTGGGAGAAAATCTGATCCTGGCGCAGCACCTGGCCGGGTTGAAGCCCGACTGGGATCGGGTGGCAGAGTTGCTGGGACGCCTGAATCTCTCGCATAAGATCAAATCTGCTCCCGATCAGTTGAGTATCGGGGAACAGCAACGGGTGGCGATTGCGAGGGCCATCATCAACCATCCTTCGGTGATTCTTGCAGACGAACCTACCTCAGCGCTCGACGATCACAATGCCATGGATGTGATTCACCTGTTGGAAGAACAGGCGGCCTCCGTACAGGCTACCCTGCTGGTGGTCACCCACGATTCCCGATTGAAAAATAAATTCCCTTTACAAATTCAACTTTGAACCCATGAGCTTACTCGGATTAAGCCTGCGAAATATCCTGCACAAGCCGCTGCGCACGACCCTGAGCCTGATCCTCTTTGCACTGGGAGTAGGCCTGATCGCCCTGTTGTTTTTGATCAACAGTCAGCTGCAGGAGAAGTTTGATAAAAATCTGGCTTCGATTGACCTGGTGATTGGCGCTAAAGGCAGCCCTCTTCAGTTGATTCTCAATAGTATGTACCACATTGATGCTCCTACCGGCAATATCCCCATCCAGGAGGCTCAGGCTTTTCTCCGCCCCGGACACCCGCTTATCGAGACCGCTATACCGCTTTCCATTGGGGATAGCTACCGCGCACACCGCATCGTGGGCACCCAACCCGAAATCCTCGAACTGTACGAGGCAAGGCTGGCCGAGGGAAAGATGTGGGAAAGCCCCATGGAGGTAGTCGTCGGTGCTGCTGCAGCTGCCAATCTGGATTTGAAGTTGGGCGATACGTTTAACAGTTCACACGGACTCATCCAGGACGACGACCTCATCCACAGCGATGCTCCGCTTTTTAAAGTGACCGGTATCCTGGAGCCTTCCGGTGCGGTGCTGGATCAACTGATTCTTACCGCTACTCCAAGCGTGTGGTTGGTACACGACCATGAGGAAGCGGACGAAGATCACGACCATGCCGCAGAGACGGATCTTGCTGCGATGATGCAAAAGCCCTTGCACGAATTTACCGATCAATCCATCACGTCCATCCTGATCCGCTTTAAGGGAAGAAATTTCCAGGCACTGAATATGCAGCGGAACATCAACGAGAACACCAACCTGCAGGCTGCTACGCCCGCCATAGAAATCAACCGCTTGTATGCCATGCTGGGGGTAGGAGCGGATGCCCTGCGCACCCTGGCAATGGTCATCGTACTGGTTTCCGGTCTCAGCATATTCATTTCGCTGTACGCTTCCCTAAAAGACCGCAAGTACGAACTGGCGCTTATGCGGGTGATGGGTGCCTCGCCGGCAAAAATCATAGCCCTGATCCTGACCGAAGGGATCCTCATGGCCGTTTTGGGTTACCTGCTCGGCACCGGGCTGAGTCATCTCAGCATGGAGGTCTTGGGTAGCAGGATGAAAGACGCCTATCAGTATAGTTTTACCGGCTTTGCCTGGGTGCAGGAAGAAGCCTGGCTGTTGGCAGGAGCGATTGCTATTGGTTTTGTTGCAGCCATCATTCCGGCCATACAAGCGGGAAAAACAGATATTTCGACAACCTTATCAGAGGGCTGATTACCTCAGCTGCAGTTTCAGGGATTGATCATCCAGGGCGCGGGAAGTGGCCAGTACGCCATCGAGGTGATCAATCTCATGCTGCATCAGTTCCGACAAGTCGTCGGACAGTTCCCATACTTCTTCTTCCCAACTGGCGTTGAAAAAACGCATCTTGCAATACCGGTGCCGTTGAAGTCGAACCAGCAGGTTGGGAAAACTCATACAGTCGTCCCAGAGTTCCATCATTTCTTCGCTGCAATCAAACAGCACGGGGTTGAAAAAAGCTTTGGGCTGACCTACATTCATGACCACCAGGCGTTTCATGACCCCAATCTGAGGAGCAGCAATGGCTCGACCCGCTCCGTATTTTGCGCGGAACTGCAACACCAGACCCGCTAAATCTTCCACTACCGGCATCAGCTCGGGCAATTCTTCCCGGGTCACAGGCGCACAAACTTCGTAGAGCCGGGGATCGCCCAGCAATAAAATATCATCCAGGGTTTTCATAGGTGGATAGTAGGTTTTTTGTCAAAAAATTAACGGAGATAGCGTTCGAACCAATCAAACATCTCCTTGTAATAGTGTTCTCTGTGCCGGGGTTGCCGGATGCTGTGCCCCTCATTGGGATAGCGCACAAACCTCGTCGGAACACCCAGTTTTTTCAACGCGATATAAAACTCCTCTGCCTGGGTAATAGGCACATCATTGTCCTTTTCCCCGTGCAGCAACAAGGTGGGAGTTTTTACTTTAGCCACGTGCCGCAGCGGCGAAAAATGCCATAAGAGGTCGTAGTTTTCCCAGGGAAGTCCGTTGAATTCCGTTTCGATCAGCAGTTGATAGAGCGAAGTGCCATAGAAAGAAATCAGGTTGGACAAAGAAGCTACAGTCACGGCAGCCTTGTACCTATCGGTCTGGGTCACCACCCAGTTGGTCATAAACCCGCCATACGATCCTCCTGTCACCGCCATGCGATCAGCGTCAATAAATGGATACTTTTCCAGTGCCGCATCCAGCCCTGCCATCAGGTCTTTGTAGTCTGCCCCACCCCAAGCCTGGTAAGTGCCATCGGCAAACTGCTGTCCGTAGCCGGTAGAACCTCTGGGGTTGATCATCAGCACTGCATAGCCTTTTGCGGCGAGCATTTCGTTGACATCGGTAAACGCAAAACCGTACATGCCGTGTGGGCCGCCGTGAATGCGGTGAACGAGCGGTATTTTTTTGCCGACAGGCAGATCGGACGGATACACGATAAAGCCCTGTACTTGTTTGCCGTCGAAAGTATCAAACCAAAACGACTCCATTCGGGATGGCTGTTTGTCTGAGGCCCAACTGTAAGTTTCTTGGGTCACCTGAAACATAGCCGTGCCATCGAGGTTGGCCTTGTAAATTTCGGTTGGTTTGCCGTGTTCATTCCAGGCAAAATACACCTTATCCGCGGCCAGTGAAAAAGCGCCCACACTGCCATCTTTCAGGATAACGGGCTGGGGGTCTTCGCCGGGTCTGACTCGATACAAACCGGTTTGACCATAATTTCTGGCCATGAAATACAACCATTCCCCATCGGGATGCCAGCGGGGTGTGGTCGCACGCCTGTCAAGACCCCGTGTCAAATTGACCAGATCGGTACCATTGGAAGAGCGGCTGTAGATGAACGTATTTTCCGGAGGACTATCCTTGGTATTCAGGGGGCGCACCGTAGCCGGAAAAGCAATGCGATCGTAGCGGGGATTCCAGACCGGCTCGTGTTCTGTGCCCACGGTCTCGCTCAGTCGGGTCAGTTCGCCGCTCTCTATCTGCACCTTCCACAGCTCGTTGTTGTAATTCATATCCGGATCCGCTTCGGGATTTGCCAGAAAAGAAACGAACTTGCTATCGGGACTCCAGCTAATCGAATGGCTATCCCAGGAATCCGGTGTCAATACTTTTTCCGGCTTGCCGGTGTAACTTATCAAATACACCCGGGTAATGCAATGGTCGGTAAAATCCGTGCGGGTTTTGTAAAGCGTGCGTTCGATCTCCAGGGGATCATTGGGATCCTCGCGAAACTGGCAGGTCGCAGGATCGGCCGACACATACGCCAGGTATTTGCCATCGGGGCTCCAGGCATAATTTTTCACCGTCTGGTGGCCCAGAAAATGGTCGCTCGAAAAAACCTCGGCCAGGAATACGGGAATATCCAGGGAAGCTTTGTTGTTGGTAATTTTGACCGCGGCCTTGAAAATGCCGCTTTTCCCGGCATGGCTGCTGCGGTAGCTGATCCATTTGCCGTCAGGCGACCACTGCGCATCCGAGACATCCCGAGCCAATTCAAAAGCCTGGTTGCGCTCCAGATTCAGCAGTACCAAGCTGGAACGAAACCCATTGGTCTCCACCTCGGTGCTCGTCACGGTATAAAGGAGGTACTGGCCGTCGGGAGACACCACGGGGCTGCCCACTGCCGGAAGGGATCGAAAACTTTCCAAATCCATGGGCAATTTCTGGGCCTGAGCGGCCAAAAAACAAAAAGTCAGCAGAAGACTGGCAAAATACTTCATATCTTGTTTAGGTTTGAACGGAAGATACCGCTAAAATTAATGCGTTTTGACAAAATAATTTACCTACTCCTATGAAGTACGCCATTTTGCTGCTCATCAGTCTGTTTTTGCTGCGCTGCAGCAGCCCCGACGACACCCTTCTCACGGCACCCGGCATTTCGCAGGAACTTGCGGCTCACAGGGCTGCCCGTATCAGCGACCTGCACTACGACTTGTTTTTCGACATTCCGCTCGAACAAGAGGCTCCCATACCGGCCAGCGCAGCGCTGGAATTCGACTTGAGCTCTGCAAAAGAGGCCCTCATCCTGGACTTCAGGACCGACAGCGTGCAGATCACAGCAATTTCCATAGACGATCAGACTATTGATTATGAATTGATTCATGATCACATCAGCATACCGGCTGCGCATCTCAAAGAAGGGAAAAACCGCATCCTCATCACCTTCATGGCGGGTGAACAATCGCTCAACCGCAATCCGGAGTACCTGTACACCCTGCTGGTGCCCGACCGCGCCTCCACCCTCTTTCCCTGTTTTGACCAGCCCAACCTCAAGGCCCGTTTTAGTCTGCGTCTGGCGATACCTGCCGACTGGAAGGCCGTGTGTAACGGGGCAGAAGTGCAGCGCGAGCTGCGGGGCGGCAAGCAACACCTCACTTTTGCGGCCTCGAAGCCCATTTCCACCTACCTGTTTGCTTTTGCCGCAGGCGACCTCCGCCACCGTCAGGCCGAGCGAAACGGGAGGATCATGAACATGTATTACCGGGAATCGGACACGGCCAAGGTAGCGCGCAACGAAGCCGCCATTTTCGACCTTCACGCTGCGGCACTCAGCTGGCTGGAAGACTACACCGGTATTCCCTTCCCATTTGACAAATTCGATTTTGCCCTGTTTCCCACCTTTCAGTATGGCGGGATGGAGCACGTAGGATCTATTTTTTACCGGGAGCAAAGTCTGATCTTAGATGAAGGCGCTACGCAAAACCAATACCTCGGCAGGGCCAGTCTGATCGCCCATGAAACCGCGCACATGTGGTTTGGCGACCTCGTCACCATGGACTGGTTCAACGACGTCTGGCTCAAAGAAGTCTTTGCCAACTTCATGGCCGCCAAGATCGTCAATCCCGGTTTCCCGGAAGTCAACCACGAACTCCGCTTTCTGCTCGCCCATCAGCCCACGGCCTACGGGGAAGACCGCACGGAAGGCTCCCATGGCATCCAGCAGCCGCTGGACAACCTCAAAAACGCGGGCACGGTCTATGGAAGGATCATTTACCAGAAAGCCCCTGTGGTCATGAAGCAACTGGAAGCCATCATGGGCGAAGATCTTTTCCGCGAGGGCCTGCAGGAATACCTCCGCACCTATGCCTATGGCAATGCGGTCTGGGACGATCTTGTTCGGATTATGGATCAGCGCACGCCGCTGGACTTGAACCAGTGGAGTGAGGTATGGGTCAAAGAACCCGGCATGCCTCACTTCAAAACCGAGCGCACAGACAAAGGGAAGATCCGGGTGCGGCAATTGAAAAGCTCCCCTTCGGGAAAAAACTGGCAGGAAAATACCACGGTTGCCTTATTTGCCGGAGATCAATCGGTTCAGATACCAATGCCGCTGTTTGAAGCCAGCAATGAATTGCAGCTGCCCGAAGGATTTGAAAATCCTGATTTTATCCTCGCCAATGGCTCGGAAAAAAGCTATGGTTACTTTGAATTTGACGATGCCAGTCTGAACTACCTCCTTGCACAGCGTCCCAATATTGCGGATCCTTTATTGCGGGGAGCCCTTCACATGGGGCTGTATGAAGAAATGCTGGCCCGCCGCATTGCCCCGGAACAGCTCTTTACCTGGTATTTGGAAAGCATTCCCGCGGAAGACAATGCCCTGCTCAACCAGCAGCTACTGGGTTACATAGACGATCTCTTCTGGCAATTTTCCGATCCGAACACCCGGCTTCGGCATGCCGGCCGACTGGAAGACCTCTTGTGGACACAAATGCAGCAGCGCAGCAGCATCAACGACAAGGTCAGTTTTTACCGAAGTTACCGGTCTTTGGCCACCAGTCCGGAAGCCATGGACAACCTGTACCGCATCTGGCGGGGTGAGTTAAACATCCCCGGGCTACCGCTCTCCGAATCGGATCAGATCGCTATGGTTTCCGCGCTTGCTTTGCGCGACTACCCGGGTGCAGACCAGCTTTTGCGCGAGCAGCTCGACAAGATCAGCAATCCCGACCGCAAAAAGCAATTTGCCTTTGTATTGCCTGCCCTTTCCTCCCGTCCGGAGGAGCGAGACAGTTTTTTCCAGCTGCTCCGCCTTCCGGAAAACCGATCGAACGAGCCGTGGGTCTTACAGGGACTGGAATACCTGCATCATCCCCTGCGCGCTGCTTCTTCGATGCAATACCTCAGACCTGCCCTGGACCTGCTCGAAGAAATCCAGCAAACCGGGGACATCTTCTTCCCCAAACGCTGGCTCGAAGCCAGTTTTGGAGGACATCAATCCCCAGCAGCTGCTGCTATTATCCGGGAATTCCTGCGGGAAAACCCCGACTATTCTTATCGCCTCAAAAACAAGATCTTGCAAGCAGCGGATCCGTTGTTGCGGGTGGCTCCTACCGGATAACCACCTTCAACTGTTCCACAAACTGCCCATTGGATACGCTGATCAGATAAACACCACTGGGCAGATGTCCAACCTCCTGGCGCAGTACCTGGGTTCCATTGTCCAACAACATCCGTGCGACCGTGACCCCCCGGATGTCCCGAATGCGCAGTTCCAAGTCCTGCTGATCCGGATAATGGAGCGAGATATGCAAGGTTTCGCTTGCCGGGTTGGGCCAGGCTTTGATGCCCGCCGGTAAGGACGGGGCAAACCCTGGCAGTGCGCTGATCGCATTAGTGGCAGGACAGTCGCTGGTGGCGGTTTCTATCGTAAAGGTACAGGATGCTGAAGGATACACTTCGTTGTTGGAACAGATCGCCTCCACCCACCAGCGGTAGGTCAAATCGGGCCACAGGGTCTTTTCGACAAAAGTATCCTGGGTAGTGGTGATCGTCTGGGTACTGAAGCCATTCAACACAAAAATGTGCTTGTACGCAATGGCCAAAGGCACTTTTTCCCAGTGCATACGCACTTTCCCGAACTGCAATCCGCCGGGGCGATCGGTAAAGATTTCAAACCCGTCGGCATATAATCCCTCCGGAGCTTTGCATACTTGACACTCCATACATTCAGGTCCCCCGCAGTCCACATCCGTTTCCGCTCCATTTTGAATCCCATCGTCGCAGGTGGGACAAGGCGTGCAATCAGAACCGCCACAGTCAATGCCGGTCTCCTGACCGTTCTGCAGACCATCTTCGCAGGTAGGCGGCACACATACCACGCCTTGCCCCTCGCCGGTACTCAGTTTGAAACTACATTTTTCCGACACCAAGATATCCCCGCCGTAGCAATGAACTTCCACCCACCACTCATGGACAGCGGTAGGAAGGAAGATAGCCAGCGTGATGGTATTGGTACTTACACTTCTTGGGATTGTCCCGTAGCCCTGTATTTTGTAGTACACGCGATAGTAGCGCGCTCCTGGCACCGCACTCCAGTTGAGTCTGACACTCCGCCGGGCGATGCTTAAATCATCCGCGTAAAGGTTGTACGGGGCATAACACGCCGGCAAGCACTCCGGACAATCCGGGCCGCCACAATCCACGCCGGTCTCCTGACCATTTTGGATACCATCATCGCAACTGGGGGCAAGATCGCAGTTACCGCTATAGGTTCTGTTTCTTTCAAACTCACAATCCACCGACCGCGACATACTTTCCCCGACACAATACGCCTCTACCCACCACCTGATCGGCAACATGGGTACCTCATAGCCCAATAACAAGGTCGTATCTGTGGTTGTCCTTTCCATGGAAAAATTCCAGTTGATGCCACGCAGCTGAACTTTGTAATACTGGGTTTCGGGACTGCCGTTCCAGTTTAGGCGGAAGTTGCTGTTGGTAAAGTTACTGGCATACAGGTTATACGGCTGCCCACAAGGGCAGGCGGCACAGTCCGGGCCACCGCAATCCACATCCAGCTCCAAACCGTTTTGAATCCCATCTTCGCAAGTCGGACAAGCGGCACAATCTGGACCGCCACAGTCCACACCGGTCTCAGACCCATTCTGGATGCCATCCTCACAAGTCGGACAAGCGGCACAATCCG
>JANQWK010000012.1:0-1451 GCA_030729925.1 Saprospiraceae bacterium | reverse complement strand
CCATCCTCACAAGTCGGACAAGCGGCACAATCCGACCCGCCACAATCCACACCGGTCTCAGACCCATTTTGGATCCCATCCTCACAACTCGGACAAGCGGCACAATCCGACCCGCCACAATCCACGCCGGTCTCAGACCCATTTTGGATCCCATCGCTGCAGGTGGGCGCGGGCGGATCGCAAACCGCGCTGTACTGGGTACTTCTTCGAAATTCACACGCAACGGAAACCGCCTTTTCGCCGCCGGCGCAATAGGCTTCCACCCACCAACTTACCGGCAACATGGGAATGGAATTGCCCAACAGCACGGTCGTATCGGTGATGCTGCCTGTCTGCACGGCAAACCCATATCCAATTCCCCGCAACTGCACCACGTAGTACAAAGCACCGGGTGAGCTGTTCCAATTCAATCTGACCGTGTTACGCTCAAAATCGCTGGCATACAAATTATAAGGTGGATCACAGGAAGGTGGACAGGCCGGGCAATTGGGTCCACCACAATCCACGCCGGTCTCGCTGCCATTTTGGATATGATCGTCGCAAGTCGGACAAGGCAGGCAATCCGGACCGCCGCAATCAATACCTTCTTCGTAACCGTTCTGGATACCGTCTTCGCAGGTAGCGCCCTCCTCTGGGGTATCTCCGCAACTGGAAGTAAATTCGGCACTCCCGCCAAGGTAGGTGCAAATAACCGACCACTCCCCTGCTGTGTTCGGGCATACTGCTCGGACGCGCCATTCGTACAGCACCCCGATCTGAGAAAGCGAGCGATCCGGTGAAGCGAGCGTATCCCCGTTATGAACCGTGTAGCTCGTCCAAAGCGGATCCCCCACTTTTCTGACCTGGAGGAGGTACGACTCAGCCGTAGCCACCCTGGACCAGAACAAGAAAACCGCATCGCGAAACAAGACCGATCCCGCTGCTCCCAATCGGACGGGCGCATCGCAAGGACAATCATTACAATCCGGACCGCCGCAATCCACACCCAGCTCCAACCCATTTTGGATCCCATCATCACAGGTAGGCACCGGAGGACATCCATTGACATCCGGATTGCCACCCACAAAAACACAGGGATCTGACCAAGGGCTGTTTAAGGTTTCACAAACCGACTGCAGCTGCCACTCATAGCGCGTACCCGTAGCAGTTCCCCTGATCACGATTTGGGTCTCACTGGTGGTAAAATTATACCAGGTGCCGGTAAAACCTTCGGCAATCACGCGTATTCTAACTTGATAAGCCCTGGCCTCTGATTCGGCCGACCAGCTCAGCCGCACCCGGTTGCGTTCGTGATTTTCCGCTACAAGTCCAGCAGGAATCACGCATACAGGAGGACAAACAGCACAATCCGGCCCGCCACAATCCACACCCGTCTCCTGGCCATTCTGAATACCATCGTCGCAGCTCGGACAAGCCACACAATCCAGGCCACCGCAGTCCACCCCGGTTTC
>JANQWK010000011.1 GCA_030729925.1 Saprospiraceae bacterium | reverse complement strand
CTACCGTCAAGTCCAACGGACCGGGGCCATCCGGGTCAGATGCCACTGCAACCACAGGCGTGCCACCTCCAACGGGCGTAAACGTCAGCGTCACACGGTCTATCACTTCCTCTTCGTTCTCACAGGGGGGCGCATTGGGGTCTTCTGCCACATTCAGAGAGAAAGTCAAATCAAAATCTGTCGTTCCGGTCTCCACTGTAGAAGAACTTGACTTTAACCCGGGCTGGTGCTTCAGAACCACCCGAAAAGAACCGGAAACATTTCCCTCCACGCAGGCCGATGACCACTGGGTAATCAACCCGATTGGCCTTCCCAGGGAATCCACATCGGCATACCCGATCGAAGCAGCGCTGTTTGTAATATTGCCATCTCCCAGGGGAGACTGGAACAATCCGGTCGAAAAACCAAAAAACAGCTGGTACTCGAGGCCCTTATCCCGGATTTCAGTCGTCAGGTTTTCCATCGCCACCGAATTCAGCACACTAATGCCCAGGGTATAGGACGTACTTTCCGACAAATTGATCGGATCCAACACCTGAAGCCCTGCACTCCCCGTCCCGTCGGGATCCTGTGCCCTTGCTACCACCGGCGTTCCCCCATTATCCGGAGAAAAAGTCAGCACCACATCGGTAATCCCCGTAACATTATTGGAGGGAGAAGCTGCCTGCAGCGGTACAAACGAAACCAACAGCCAGGCAAGCACCATGAAGCCGCCCACAACATTTGTAGTTATCCTGTTCATAATTATAGTTTTGTGAAACAATGTTGCAATATACTAAATCGCAACGATGTTTCAAAAGCTATATCCAACAGAAACGATCAAATTTCTGCCCAGTCCATCGGCGAAGTAGCGCAACCTATCGGTATAGCTTCGGTAGCGGGTATTGAGGAGGTTTTTCACCTGCACTTGGAGTTTTAATTTTTTCCATTGGGTTTTGAAAGCGGCGTCTATCAGGAAAAAACCATCCGGAGGAGGGAGGATATCGAAATCGGAAGCATCGTTGGCGAAGCGATCGAGGTCGTTTTGGTAGGCGTTGATAAACTCGTGGACAGACAAAATCCTGGGGTGTTGGAATTGTCGAAAAGTATAATGCGTAGCCAGCTGGAGGGAGGTCTGCCGAAGCAAGGGGACAGTGGGCTTGTACTCCAATTCGTAAGACACCTTTGCCGGTGGTTGACCGGCAAAAAAATCATTTTCCTCTATTTGTTTCGACCAAAGGTAGCTGCCGCTCAGATGGGAATTCCACTTGGCTGAATGTTGCCAATCTGCTGCCAGATCCAATCCCCAAAGCAAAGCATTGGTTTGATCATAGATAAAATACACAAAAAAACCTCTTGGAGTTTTAGTCAATCCGCCCGGCTTGGCGTAAATAAAATTTTCGATATAATTGACGTATGCCGTTGCTTCCAGTCTAAAGTCGGACTTATCCAGATTAAAGGTATTGATCCATTTGTAGCCGACCTCTGAAGGAACCTCGCGGTCGCTCTCATCCAGGATACCCTGACTGGTACTCACAAAATCAAACCGTTCGTCAATGGTATATCGCCATAGTCCGTACTCGAGAAAGAAGCTATGCTGGCCAAAACGATAAAGCTCCGCCACATTAGGGGGGCGCCAGGCTGTACCGATATTAGACCGGAAAGAACTATGCTCGCCCAGTTTACCCATATATCCGAGGGTAGCGCTGAAATTTTGATAACGGATTGTATTGCGATAAATCGTATTGTCCGGCTCACGACCGGTAATCGAGGCCTCCATCACATCAAAGCGCGCCCCAAATTCCAGCAGGTGATCTTCCCGCAGTTCAAAAGACTCAATCAGGTAGGCCCCCATCTTTTCCATATCATAATTCGGAATAAAGGGTACTGTGCCTGTTCCGGGCAGATTATCATTGGCCTGCTGCAGCCACTGCGCACCGATATGCCCTTTAAGTTTTCCCAGGTGGGGGTGCCGATACTGCAGATCCACGGAACGGGTCAGCAATTCGAGATCTATATTAGGCGCGGTACCTCTCCGAACCCCAAACTCCTTCCGCCTGTTCAACTGCTGGCCGTATTGCAAGAGCAGCGAATGTTTTTTCCCGACGAAGCGGGCATTTGCCTTAAACAGATCGTGGCGTACCTCCTGCCGGGGAGCATCAATGTTGTAAGAAAAAGGATCTACGATCAGGGGAGTATCGCGCTCAATAGCATTGGCCAAGTCGTTCAAATTGCCAAATACCGAAGCACTTAGAATGCCCAGGGTTTGATCTACATGGCTGTAAAACAACTCAATATCCAACTCTGGCAACACATGCACCAGGGCACTGCCATAGGCGCTCCGCTCTGCTTTGCCCGTGTTGGTCAGCAAATAGTCCGGCGCATGTAAATCGCCTTGTTGCACCACCGAAGCACCGCCCATCACACTCCATGACTTAAACCCCTTCCCGATACTCGCACTCGCCTCGCCCGACTGACCATTAGATTTGCCGGTCAAATCCAACGAAGCCGTCCAGGGTGTAGAAAGCTCCATCTTTCGCGGATTCACCAAAATCACCCCCCCCAGTGCATCCGGTCCAAAACGCACCGTAGCCGCACCCTTGATCACCTCGATTTCACTCGCCAAAGAAGCATCTATTTCCGGAGCATGCTCCGAGCCCCAGTTTTGGAACTCGTGCCGAACCCCATTGTTTACCACCAAAATCCGATTGCTGTGAAGCCCGTGAATCATGGGTTTCACTATGTTCTGCCCCGTACTGATCGTATTCACCCCCGCAATCCTACTCACCACATCGCCAAAAGACTCCGTTTTTGAAGCCTCCAACTGCTCCAGCGACAACTTCACCCCCGTACCCGACTCCAGTTCGCCCTTCGACAGCGCCTTTCCCTCTACCGTAATCCCCTCCAGCTCAAATACCTCCTCCGCCATAAAAATATCCATCACCGGATGATGGTAATCGTGGTGGTGCTGCACCGATTTATACCCTATCCGGGAAAACAACAGATCGTATTCCTTTTCACATAACCCCAAAAACACAAACCTCCCATCCTCGTCCGTAACTACCCCCATAGACGTATTGGCAATCTGAACCGACACATACCCCAGCGGCTCCCGCGTCACCTGGTCATATACCCTCCCCTCGATCTTATACTTACAGCCCGAAGGATCCTGAGCCACCAAGAAGTTGCTCAAGAATATTTGCAGGATCAACAAGGAAAATGTAAATTTGTAAGCGTTCATAATTATCAGGTATCCTCAAAAAAATGAAAATTTAAGCAATTTTTTCTTTTATAATGCAATACTGTTGCAAAAAACTCCAAACAGCAGCTTAAATTTTTGTTAAGGTAAGATTAGTGAGGAAGATATCTAAAAAATGTCCTTTCGAAATTTATGGCAAGTAATAGCATTAAGATCCTGGAAGAAAATGGTTTGAGTAAGACGGAGGTCCGGAAAAAAGTCCTGAACTTGTTCATTGACAGCGCCTGTGCCTTATCGCTTTCGGATATAGAGGCTGCCTTTAGCAAGATAGATCGCATTACGCTGTACCGCACCCTGAAGACCTTTGAGAACAAAGGGATTATCCACAAGGCGGTGGACGGAACCAACCATCCCAAGTATGCGATTTGCGAAGCCAGTTGCAGCGAGCACAAGCACGAGGACGACCATGCGCATTTTCATTGTTTGTCCTGCGGAAAAACGGTGTGTTTTGAACATGTTCCCAACCCGGCGATCCCGGAATTGCTCAATGGGTATGTGGTTGAGGAAGCGACACTGATTCTTTCCGGCACCTGTAAGGAGTGTCTGGTGCAAAAAAAATCCAGGATTTCGATTACCGAAACCCTGGAATAGCTGTAAAAAATAAGCCGGATTCTGTTTTTCCCAAAAGGGAAATACTATCATCTATCTAGGCCATTCATCACTGAATGGCTCTATCTGCCTACCCCTTCTGACGATTCAAGCTCACCGAACGAGCAGCCCGGCTCCCGCAAGCGGGACTCAGAATGTACATGGCATTTCAACCCACAAGGTTTGTCCGAAGATATGTTGCCATACCAGCGCGTGCGCTCTTACCGCACGTTTTCACCTTTACCGGCTTGTGGCCGGAAGTCTGTTTTCTGTGACACTTGCTGTCTGCAGGCCGTTCCCAGACTGCAGCCCATCCGTTAGATGGTGTGGTGCTCTGTGTTGTCCGGACTTTCCTCATCTCCTTTCGGAGCCGCGATAGTGTTTTTTACAGCGGTAAAGTAACCAAAATTGTAGGACAAAAAGTTCCTTGCCCGAGCAGGTTGTTTTTTTTTGGGTTCTTTTGGAGTAAGTTTGTAAAAAGAAGCCTCACTTTAGCTTGGGTATGATGATCAAGAAGCCGTCTCTGTTATTGTCGGTAATTATTGTTGTGAGTTTTGGCGCAGCCGGGCTCCTGACCTACTTTTCCGAAAGCCGGGATCCTTACGCCTGGTTGGCTGCCCGTATGGAGACCGCTATCCAGGATACTGCTGCCGAAGTCCCTGCCCTAATGGAGGATTTTTCGGTGGAAAAACCGGAGTTCCCCAACCAGAATCCGTGGTTGTCGGGCTTATTGTTCCGGGGCGATACGCTCATTTACTACACCAACAATGATTTACCCCTGCCCACTGCACAGCTTCTGAGTCTGGATGCCGGACAACAAGGCGTGTTTGTGGCGTCCGACCAGCGTGCAATGCTGGCTTTTTCGAGGTCGTTTCCGGGATCTGGTGATTCGCTCCGCCTCATGGTACTCCTAACCCTCTACCAAAAATATCCCTTTACAAGTCCTTACCTGTCTGAAAGTCTGGTATTGGATGGCCGTATCCAAGCCCCTGTTGCGGTACCGGTTAGCCAGCCTACCCCCTATCCGGTGCGGAATAAGGATGGGAAAGTGGTTTTTTACCTTAAAAAAGGTTCCGCACCACTTGTTTCGGCTACCGCCACTATCGTTTTCTGGCTCTATCTGATTGGCTTTTTCACCCTCCTCATAGGTTTACAGCGCTGGAGCAAGCATCCCAAACTGCAGTTACAACCCTTCGTATCTTCCCTTCCGTTTGTGCTGGCAATTCTGCTGATCCGCTATGGAATGGAGGCGACTTTGATAAAATTATGGACAGTGCCTTATCAACAGGCAGGTCGGTTGCTATGCGACAGTCTGCTCACCCTCTGGCTCCTGGCTTTTTTTCACCGGCATTTTCGGGTATCTGTGACCGCAGCGGCACCGTTCCCGTATCGGCTGCCCCTCGGCATACTCCAGTTACTGGCCATTGGCAGCGCGCTGGTGCTATTCAGTCGGCTGCTGCAAGCCGTCGCAGGAGAACCCCAATTTGACCTTGACCTGGACAATATCTACGCCGTTCAAGGTCCCGGCCTGCTCACCCTGTTCAGTCTCCTGATGCTCCTGCTGGCGCTCTTTTTGTTTTCCCACAGGCTAATGTTAACGTTTAGCACATTGGGGTTATCCCTTCGGGAAAAAATAGCCGCCCTAATCCTCGCGCTCGCCTGCAGTGCCCCGCTCGTTTTTTATGGATTTGAAGGATCGGCTGCCTGGTCGGTGCTGCTCTTCCTGCTGTTGTACCTGACTTTACTAGAATTTTTTAGCGAAGCCCGAACATCCGGACTCACCTGGATCGTCATCTGGCTTGCCTTTTTTGCCGGATTTACGGCATTTTACCTCTATCGGTTTCATCTGGAGAAAGACCTGCAGCAGTGGCAGCGATATGCAACGACCTTGGTAGCCGCAGAAGATTCCCTGGCGGAAAAGGGGCTGCAACAATTGGGGGACAAACTCCTGCAAGACAGTTCTATACTGGAATACTTCAACATCCCGCTTCCTTTTGACCTTGCACCGGAAGCGGTCCAAAAAGCCATAGATCCCTATTACTCAGCAGATCCTTACTTGCTATCTCATTACAACTATGAGGTACACCTGCTCAATGAGCCTTTTGGAGTATCGCTGATCAGAAATCAGTCGGCCGACCTTGCCCTCTCGCTTTCGACCGGCAAAACTACCAACAGCCCCGATATATTTCTTCCTCCTCCCGGTCAGCCCCGTGTCGCCTTCTACTGGAAAAAAATCTTTCCTACTCCGGGCAACCCGGATAGCCGCAACGAGGTCTATCTGACCCTGTATCCCAAACCCAAGCGTCCTGTCCGGGTATATCAGGAACTGCTCCCTCCGGCCCCCTACAAAGGACTTACCGATCTCGACAAATTCGAATACGCGGTCATCCGCCCCCCCTATACCGTCCTGCAAAGCGGAACACTCCCCGCTACATTCCTCAGCCAGGCCGTCCAACTCGAGCCGGAATCCTTTGCCGTCGCGACCGACAACCAACACAAAGCTGTCCTCTACAAAAATGCCGACCAACACATCGTGATCATAGGAAAAACCTACGGGGGTGGGAAAAAATGGCTATCCTTGTTTTCCTTCCTCTTTGCCGGAGCACTCGGAGGTCTCTTTCTCATCCTCCTGCTCGACCCCTTGCTCCACCTGGTTCCCGAAGGCTTTTACCCGGAAGGCTTTTTGCAGCCCTCGCTGCGCACACGCATACAGGCCTCCATACTGGCTCTCATCCTTGCTTCTTTTGTAATCATTGCCTTTGTAACCATTGCTTTTTTCCGAAATACTTCGCTGGCTGTCAACCAAAACAACAACCAGGCTCGCTTTACCGAGATACTGGCTGCCCTTCGGAATGAGGTTACCCGACTGCCGCTCTCGGCCGACAGTCTCAGCTGGAATGCTGCCATCAACGCCGTTGCCGACATCCACCAGGTGGACATCCAAGTATTTGATCCCCTTGGCAGACTCACGGCCACTACTGCAGATTACCTTTTCAAAGAAGGCATTCAGGCACCCTTGATGGAGCCACAGGCACTGACACGCCTGCAAGCAGGTGCCGAATGGGTGCAATTGGAAACAAACATCGGCGAACTGCCCTATCAGGCGGCTTTCGCTCCTGTTTATACCCCTTCGCGCGACCTCCATTACATAGAAATGGCGGTTTCCCCACGTGCCAACAGACAGCAAAGCGATATCTACACCCTCATAGGCACCCTGGTGAGTACCTACGTATTTTTGCTACTCGCAGCGGGCGCTATGGGCATCTTTGTCACCAACTCCATCACCAGACCCCTCGCCAAAATTGGGGAGAAGCTGCAAGGACTACAAATAGGCAGACCAAACGAACCGATCGAATGGGATACCCGGGACGAACTGGGCGATCTCATCCGGCAATACAACCAGATGATCGGGCAACTCGAAGAAAGCACCCGCAAACTCCGGCAATCGGAACGGGAAGGAGCCTGGCGGGAAATGGCCAGACAGGTAGCCCATGAAATCAAAAACCCCCTAACCCCCATGAAACTCAGCATCCAGCACCTGCTCCGGGTTCAGCAATCCGATCCCGAAAAGGCAGCAGCACTACTCCAACGCGTCGCCAACACCCTCATCGAACAAATAGACAGCCTCACCCGCATTGCCACCGCATTTTCGAATTTCGCCCAAATGCCCAAAGCCGATAACCAAGCGGTAAACCTCAACGAACTCCTGCGAAAAGCCTTTACCCTGTTCGAAAAAAACCAGTCGGAACATTTTCGCCTCCTCCTGTCCTTGCCGGAAAACGACTGCATGGTTTACGGCGACAAAGAGCATCTCGTGAGAGTGCTCAATAATCTGATTACCAATGCCATTCAGGCAATCCCCGACGACAGAGCTGGCGAAGTCGCCATGTTGCTGAACACTGAAGTCGGGAATAAAATCCGGCTGGAAATCCGCGACAATGGTGCCGGCATCCCCGAAGAGGCCCGCGAAAAAGTATTTGCTCCTTATTTTACCACCAAAAGTTCGGGTACTGGCTTAGGCTTGGCCATGACCAGAAACATCATCGAAGCCATGTCGGGCGACATTTACTTCCAAACCGAATCCGGCAAAGGAACTTCCTTTTTTATCGTATTACCTCTAATGCCCGCCGATGCGGAAAAAGATTAACCCCTTTCAGATAAACCTTCATTCCATCCGTTTGTTTTCTGAAAAAAATTGGACTAACTCTTGAAAATAGCAATTATTGGTGCAGGTATAGCAGGTATCGCTGCTTCGATCAGAATGGCCGTAAAAGGTCATGACATAGACGTCTTCGAAGCCAACGACTACCCTGGCGGAAAGTTATCCGCTTTTGACCAAGGTGGGTACCGCTTCGACGCAGGGCCTTCGCTGTTTACCATGCCCCAGTACGTGGATGAGCTTTTTCGGCTTGCCGGCAAAAAGCCTGAAGATTTTTTTGTCTATGACACCCTCGATCTGGTATGCAACTACTTTTGGGACGACAGCACCCGGCTGCATGCCTGGTCAGATCCGCAGCGGTTTGCCCAAGAGGTCGCTGCTACATTTGGCGTACCTGAATCGCAACTGCTGCAAATCCTGGAAGAAGCGCGGTTCAAATACGAATTGACCGGAAAAACCTTCCTCGAAAAAAACCTGTACAGTTGGAGAACCTGGCTGACCAGGGAGGTTGGCGCGGCGCTCTTGAAGATCTCCAAGCTCGACGTATTCCAGACCATGAACGGGGTGCACGAGCGCTATTTTTCAGAACCCAAAATGGTACAACTCTTCAACCGTTTTGCCACCTACAACGGTTCTAATCCTTACAAAGCACCGGGTCTGCTCAGCATGATCCCCCACTTTGAGCACGGTATAGGTGCCTTTTACCCCAAAGGGGGCATGGTGAGCATCACCAATAGTCTTTATCAACTGGCCTTATCGCTGGGCGTTCGGTTTCACTTTTCCGAACCTGTAACGCAGATTGTCGTTGAACAGAAAAAAGTCAGGGGCATTCGCACGGCAGCGCAGGGCCTGCTTCCCTTCGACCGCGTGATCAGCAACATGGATGTTTTTTTCACCTACCACAAGCTGCTCCCGGAACTCCCCAGACCACATCGCATCCTGAGACAAGAAAAATCCACCTCGGCGCTTATCTTTTACTGGGGCATTCGCCGCAGTTTTCCCGAGCTGCACCTGCACAACATCCTATTCAGCAACAACTACAAAGAAGAATTTGCACAGCTCCAAGCGGGCAAAGTTTTTGACGACCCTACCGTCTATATCAACATCTCCAGCAAATGTTCGCCGGAAGACGCGCCCCCCGGCTGTGAAAACTGGTTCACCATGGTCAATGTACCCTATAACGCCGGGCAAGACTGGGACACCATCATAGTGGAAACCCGCAAGCGCGTCCTTGAAAAAGTAAGCCACAACCTCGGAACTGATATTGAGGCGCTCCTTGAAAACGAATCGGTGCTCGAACCCCGAAGCATTGAGCACAAGACCTCCTCCCATCTCGGCGCCCTGTACGGTACCAGTTCGAACAACCCTTTTGCCGCATTCCTGCGGCACCCCAACTTCAGCAAACAAGTACAGGGGCTCTACTTCTGTGGCGGGAGCGTACACCCGGGCGGGGGGATTCCCCTAGCGCTTTTGTCTGCCAAAATTGTAGCCGAACTCACCTGACCCAATCCCTACGTCCATGAAAAAAACTGCCTCTATAAGTTTATTTTCCAAAGATGTCGCACCCGAAACGCTCGCCATTGCCTTCATCAGCATCATTTATCTGGTGGGCATTGTAGGACTAAGCATCGCGCCGGCATCGTTCCTCGTGCGGCTCTCCCCAGCCAACCTTTTGCTTTCCATAGGGCTGGTCTTGTATTTTCACCGCAACTGGAGCAGGAGTACCATTCTTGCCTTTGCAGCCATTTATCTTTTCACCTGGACGGCAGAATGGCTGGGTGTCAGCACTGGTTTGATCTTTGGCAGTTACCAATATGGCGGTGTACTCGGCCCAAAAATCCAGGGTACCCCTTTGATGATCGGCATCAACTGGTTGTTGCTCAGCTACTGCACGGCAAGTTTTCTGACGCTGATCCGCCTCACCCGCAGCCGGCTGCTCAACACCCTGCTGGGAGCGTTCATCCTCACCGGTATAGACGTACTCATTGAGCCTGTAGCCATGGCCCTCGATTTTTGGCAGTGGGATTTGGGAGAAGTCCCTTTACAGAACTATATCGGTTGGTTTGCCGTAGCCCTGCCCGTCATGGCCATCCATTTTTTTGCCGGCACGGCGGAAAACAATAAGGTTGCCTTAGCGGTATATATCCTGCAAATACTATTTTTCAGCGTGCTTACGGCAACCATTGTATAACTTTAACACAAACAAACAAAACCCCTTGATATGCAGATCGTATTATATGTTTTCATCGTTTTGGCCACCATTTTGGTCATGGAATTTGTCGCCTGGTTTGCCCACAAATACGTCATGCACGGGCTGCTTTGGATATGGCACGAGGATCACCACAAGCCTCACCATGAAAAAGACGGATTTTTTGAAAAGAACGACCTGTTTTTCCTGGTTTTTGCCATTCCAAGTGCGATATCCTACATCGTAGGACTCTCCACACCCCAATTTTGGCTACTCTTCGTAGGTATTGGCATTTCCATCTACGGCCTGATCTACTTCCTGATCCACGACGTCTATATCCACCAGCGATTCAAATGGTTCAGACAGCTCGACAGTCCTTACTCCCGCGCCATCCTCCGTGCCCATGGCGCACATCACGCCAAGCAGGAAAAAGAAGACGGCGAATCCTTTGGTCTGTTGCTCGTCCACCCCAAATACTTCAAAAAGCGCAGTGCTTGGGCAAAGAAGCAAAGTTGAACCGAATTGCGGTACAGCGTTCCCGGTGGCGGGATAGATTCGAATAAGTATTAGGCAATACAGTTGTTGAAATTCTGAACGGGCTCCAACCGGGGTTACCTTTTTGAGTTTCGAGGTATTAATAAGGGTAATCAGGTGGAAGTCACCTTAAGGTGCCTTCCACCTGATTAATAAAAATTTGATAATCAATAAATTAAACTACATTTTTAGCATAAAAACGCCTATTAAGTTACGCTTTTTGCCCCAAAACAAGCATCACCTTGGCCTGGTTCGATGAGCCCTTTCCTTTTTGGAGTGCCTTGAAAAATGCACTAAAACGGAAAATGTTGTACCTTGTATTTGAAAATCGTTGATACCTTGGACAGCAAATTCATAGACAATTTTTTCAATCCCGGGCAGCCCCAGCTGCCTCCGGCAGACAGCCTGGATCAGCAGCTCGATGGTATATTACCTACCATCCGACCCTGGAGCGAAGACCTGCGGGAAGAGAAATTTTTTCTCAACAAAGCATGGTTGGAAATCAGGGACGATGAAGGCTTTCATCGTTCTATTCTGCATTTTTTCAACGAAGATGGGGAATACATGAAGTCGGTGGACGGCGATATCCAGGAGGGGAGCTGGCGGTACATGGCTGCTGCCAACAAATTGCTGATTGCAGCGGGAGGTGGGGAAGGAGAGCTTTACAACCTGGCCTTTATGGACAGTATGTTTTTTATCCTTAGTAAACACGGTAACCAGCAGCTGTTAGGCAGAAAAAAGTACCTGGTTCTCGTCTATGAGCCTTTAGGGGCGCGCCTCCACTGGAAGGATCTGATGCACCGTCTGGGCAACCAATATAGGGACAACAACAACTTTTACCTAATCCTGGCGGTGGTGATTGTATTGGTAGTCGCCATCGTAGTGGCCTTATCTACCTTCTAAAAGAACGAGGCTACGGACGCGACAAATCTGCTCCGTAGCCTCGTGCAAGAACATTACTTTTGCTTGAGTGCCTCCAGCATGGTAGCCCCAATACTTGCGGGAGACTGCACCACATGGATGCCACACTCCGCCATAATGGCCATTTTTGCCTCAGCGGTATCCTCTGCACCACCAATGATCGCCCCTGCGTGGCCCATTTTTCTCCCTTTGGGAGCCGTCTGTCCTGCAATAAAGCCTACCACGGGTTTGGTTCCAAACTCCTTAATATAGCGAGCTGCCTCTGCCTCCATACCTCCGCCAATCTCACCGATCATGATAATTCCTTCTGTATCCGGATCATTCATCAGTAACTCGACGGCCTCTTTGGTCGTCGTACCCACGATAGGATCACCTCCGATACCGATGCACGTGGACTGTCCGAGACCCGCTTTCGTCACCTGATCCACCGCCTCATACGTCAGCGTTCCGGAGCGCGAAACAATACCTATTTTGCCGGGATTGTGAATAAAACCTGGCATAATACCACACTTGGCCTCACCCGGAGTGATCACACCCGGGCAGTTAGGTCCAATGAGACGCACCGGGCGACTGCTCAAATAAGCCTTAACCTTTACCATGTCTTGTACGGGGATGCCCTCTGTAATACAAATGATCACTTTGATACCGGCATCTGCAGCCTCCATAATCGCATCGGCAGCAAAAGCCGGTGGCACGAAGATCACGGAAGTATCGGCACCCAATTGTGCAACGGCATCCGCCACGGTATTCACTACAGGCAGCCCGAGGTGAGTCTCTCCGCCTTTACCCGGTGTAACACCACCCACGACATTTGTCCCGTATTCGATCATCTGCTCCGCATGAAAAGAACCCTCCTTTCCTGTAAAGCCCTGTACGATAATTCTCGAATTTTTGTTTACCAAAACAGACATACTATAAGGTTTTATTGATAGATATTAACATTAATCACGGGGAAGTTCGTCCTCTGGAATCACGATAAAAACATCCTCATTTGCTTTTTTCATGAAATACTTTTCCCTGGCGAACTTCTCCCGGTTGATTTCCATATCGTACCGAGCCAATTCGGCTTCACGTACCTTAGCCTTATGAACGGTAATATCCTCCTGCAATTTGTTAACGGTCTGCTGCAATCGCCACTGCACAAAAAAATTGTGGGTATCGGCAAACGTCATCCAAATAAAAAACACGACAAGCGTTAGCGCGTAGCGATTTCTCAGGGGCCGGGGCAACTGATCCCGGAGCAACTGCAAAGGATTTTTGATCTTGGCCATAGGTACGGGTATTGGTCTTATCCAAACAAATCGGTTCCCGGATAAACAGCAGTGTCAGCCAATTCTTCCTCAATGCGGAGCAACTGGTTGTACTTTGCGATCCTATCTGAGCGCGAAGCTGAACCCGTCTTAATCTGTCCGGAATTCAAAGCAACCGCCAGGTCGGCAATTGTAGTATCCTCTGTCTCACCGGAACGATGGCTCATCACATTGGTATAGCTGTTTCGGGTAGCCATTGCCACTGTATTCATCGTCTCGGTCAGCGAACCAATCTGATTTACCTTCACCAAAATAGAATTGGCAGCACCCCGCTCAATTCCCTCGGCCAGTCGAGCCGTATTGGTCACAAACAAATCATCGCCTACCAGCTGCACCCGGTTGCCCAGGGTCTGAGTCAAATGGATCCAGCCATCCCAGTCGTCCTCGTGCAAACCATCCTCTATAGACATAATCGGGTACTTATCGCACCACTCTTTCCAAAAGCTGACCATATCCGAAGAACTCAATTTCTCGCCGGAAGACTTATGAAAATGGTACATACCTTCATCCTCCAGGTAAAACTCTGAAGACGCTGCATCCATGGCAATCACCACATCCTCGCCGGGTCGGTAACCAGCAGCCTCGATAGCCTGCAGCACGATCTCCACCGCCTCCACATTCGACTTTAGGTTCGGTGCAAAACCACCTTCATCCCCCACATTGGTAGAATACCCCTTTTTCTTCAGCACAGCCTTCAAATGATGGAAAACCTCCACCCCCATGCGCAAACCCGAAGAAAAAGTCTCTGCCCCTACAGGCATAATCATAAATTCTTGAAAATCAATACTATTATCAGCATGAGAGCCACCATTGATGATATTCATCATAGGGACAGGCAGGACATGGGCGTTCACGCCACCGAGATAGCGGTAAAGCGGAAGGCCGGCTGCCTCTGCGGCTGCTTTAGCCACGGCCAGAGACACTCCGAGTATAGCATTTGCGCCCAATTTGGACTTATTGGGAGTACCATCCATTTCGATCATGGTCTGATCAATAAAGACCTGATCAAACACATCCAGTCCTATAATTTCATCTTTGATAATTTCTTCGATGTGGTTACAGGCGTTCAATACGCCCTTACCGAGATAGCGATCCTTGTCGCCATCGCGCAGCTCTACGGCCTCATACTTCCCTGTAGAAGCGCCGGAAGGCACCGCAGCCCTTCCAAAATAACCATCTTCGGTCAACACCTCGACCTCTACGGTCGGATTGCCCCTGGAATCCAGAATTTCTCTTGATCGGATGTCAATAATTGTACTCATTGCGTTGGTATTAGTTGCTTTACAAATAAAAGAGAAAAACCTTGGTTTATGTTCGTTTCGGGCATTTGCAAAATTTCGGCATTAGTTGGCAGCCTGGCCACGCATCAGGGTCACAAACTCATCGAACAGATAGCGGGCATCGTGTGGACCGGGAGAAGCTTCGGGGTGGTATTGCACCGAAAAAGCCTTTTTCCCTTTCACCCGGATACCTTCCACGGTATCATCGTTCAGGTTAACATGGGTCACTTCCACCCGATCTGTATTTTTGGCGATAGCCTGGGCATCCACACCAAATCCGTGGTTTTGGCTCGTAATTTCACTCCGTCCGCTCAGCAGGTTTTTCACCGGATGATTGAGCCCTCTATGCCCGTGGTGCATTTTGTAGGTTGGAATATCCACGGAAAGTGCAAGCAGCTGGTGTCCCAGACAAATCCCGAACAAAGGAGCATCCTCCGCGATAACTGCCTTTGCAAAATCCACTGCATAGGACATACTTGCCGGGTCGCCGGGTCCGTTGGACAAAAAATACCCATCCGGGTTCCACTGTTTAACCGTTTCAAAAGGCGTTTTCGCAGGAAACACGCGGATATAGCAGCCGCGTTCGGCGAAGCAATTCAGAATATTATTTTTTACCCCATAATCCATCACAGCCAGTCGCAGAGGCGCTTGTTCATCGCCAAAATCATAGCCTTCGGTAGTCGAAACCTGTGAAGCCAGTTCCAATCCAGCCATTTGCGGCACTTCTGCCAATTTTGCGCGAAGCGCGTCCAGGTCGGAAATTTCGGAAGAAATAATGGCATTCATAGCCCCTTTGCTCCGAATATGGCGCACCAAAGCGCGGGTATCAATATCGCAGATACCCACGAGGGACTCTGCTTCGAAATAATCCTGGATAGACTCATCTGCCCGTTTGCGAGAATAGTGGACATTGTAATTGCGGCAAATCAGGCCTGCAATCTTAATACTACCGGACTCGCGTTCCCGCTGAGTAACCCCGTAGTTGCCGATATGGACATTCGTCATCACCATCAGCTGACCAAAATACGAGGGATCCGTAAAAATCTCCTGGTAGCCCGTCATTCCGGTATTAAAGCAAATTTCACCGGCGGTAGTCCCGATTTTGCCGGCGGCGCGACCCTTGAACAAGGTGCCATCTTCCAGCAGGAGGTAGGCAGATTGATCAGCATTTTCCTTCATTGGTCTCTTTTTGTTACGTTGCAAATATAGT
Source organism: Saprospiraceae bacterium (assembly GCA_030729925.1). Classification (GTDB taxonomy): domain Bacteria; phylum Bacteroidota; class Bacteroidia; order Chitinophagales; family Saprospiraceae; genus JALQTV01. Next base: position 44,986 of record JANQWK010000011.1, on the reverse strand, counting down.
ACAAAGGTAATTTTTAACCCTGCATTTAAAAGCCAATCTGTGCCGGATTGTGAGCCGGATCGGCAAAAATTGCGACAGCACGCACCGGACAACCATCCCCTTCCACGATATTCAGGGGCATTGCCGAAAAATAAAACACTTCTGACCCCAAAACATCGAGATTGGTCAGATTTTCCACAATAACCATATTGCGCCCGAACAGCGCATAGTGGATACTATAGTGTACGGCATCCATAGGATCAACCGAAATCGTATCCAATCCTATCCCTTTCAGGGAAAAAGCAGCCAGCCAGTCCACCGCTTCCACGCTCAAACATGGAAAACCCTGGACGTAGTCGGACGTACCCCATAAATCCTGCCATCCGGTATAAAAAATCACAAAATCGAGCTTGGGAAGCAATTCCCTGTAGGGCAGCAAATCCGCAACTTCGATCCGGGCACCTGCGGGCAACTGTAGCGGAATAACCCGTGCCTTGCCAAAAAAGCGATCGGCGGAAAGTTGATCCAAGCTCGACCCATCTGCCAGCATGTGAAAAGGGGCATCCACGTGGGTTCCGGTATGGCTGTTGAAAACCAACTTTTTCACGTGATAACCATGTCGGGCTACATCGCTCAACACCTCCACGGAAACCTCCAGCGCACCCGGAAAAACCGGCATGCCCGCTGCAAACGGATGCGACAAATCTACTACCTTCATAAGCGGACTATTCATCAAAAAAAAGGGCTGGAATGTAAAAACATTTCAGCCCTTCCCCTTTATCTCAAAAAAGAAACCATCTTACTTCTCTTCGTCGTCGTTGGTCAACTCCTCTGCGATCACCTCCGTATCTGCAGCACTTGACTGTGCAGCCGAAGCACCCGAACCAGCCTTTCTACGGCGACGGCGCTTAGCCTGACCCTCGCTGCTCTGGGTATCTCCATTGTTGTACACCTCGTTGAAATCCACGAACTCGATCATAGCCATCTCCGCACCATCCCCTTTACGGAAACCAGTCCGAATAACACGAACGTAACCACCGGGTCTGTCCCCCACTTTCTCTGCCACAGGGCCGAAAAGTTCCATGATCACTTCTTTATTCTGAAGATAGCCGAAAACGACCCGACGTGCATGTGTCGTATTGCTTTTCGCCTTTGTAACCAAAGGCTCAACAAAAACGCGCAGCGCTTTAGCCTTAGCCAAAGTAGTCGTGATACGCTTGTGTGTAATCAAAGCATTGGCAAGGTTGTGCAACAAAGCTTTGCGGTGAGCGGTCTTCCGCCCCAGGTGATTGTGTTTTTTTCCGTGACGCATAACATTTAGTAATTACATCGCAACATCCAGCAGCAGGCAATAAACGAGGTAAAGGGCATCATCTCTTTACCTGCCGGGTAATTGCATGAACGAATATCCGGTTGAACACCGGAGCCCTTAATCCTATTCTTCTTCCAATTTGTACTTAGACAAATCCATCCCGAAAGTAAGTCCCTTATCCTGTAGCAACTCCTCGATCTCCACCAAGGACTTCTTACCGAAATTGCGGAACTTCAGCAATTCGTGTGTATCATAGCGCACCAATTCCGACAAAGAATTGATCTTAGCTGCCTTCAAACAATTGTAAGCACGCACAGACAAATCCAAATCCTCCAAAGAAGTCTTCAACAATTTGCGCATGTGCAAGATATGCTCATCCACGATATTATCTTCGCGAACAGAATCGTCGTCGAAGGTAATATTCTCATCGGTAATCAACATCAGGTGCTGAATCAAAATCCGGGAAGCCTCTTTAATAGCCTCTTCCGGGTGAATCGTACCATCGGTCTTTACCTCTATACTCAGCTTCTCGTAATCCGTTCGCTGTCCTACCCGCGTATTCTCGACCCGGTAAGCCACATTTTTGATGGGCGTATAAATCGCATCTACCGGAATCACCCCGATAGGAGCATCTTTAGGCAAATTCTCATCTGCGGGAACATAACCCCTGCCCTTCGTCACGGTGAGCTCCAGCTCCAGGTTAACAAAAGGCTCCATCGTACAAATCAATTGATCGGGGTTCATCACCTTAAACACATTCGTATGCTCCTCGATATCCCCTGCACGGAACTCCTCCTTGCCACTGATGGTCAAATAGATCTTTTCGCTATTGATATCATCATCATTAATCAACTGCTTCAAACGAACCTGTTTCAGGTTCAGGATAATCTCGATCACATCTTCCACCACCCCGCGAATCGTAGCAAACTCATGTTCTACCCCTGCGATACGCACAGCTGAAATAGCATGTCCCTCGAGGGAAGAAACGAGTATCCGCCTAAGCGAATTTCCAATCGTCTGGCCAAAACCTGGTTCTAAGGGTTTAAACTCGAAAAGGCCCTCGAAATCATTGGCCTTTTGCATGACGATTTTATCTGGCTTCTGGAAATTTAAGATACTCATATATTGGATAGATACTTTGAAGAAAAATGAAAGAGAACCCTGCAAACAACTGTAGGGAGCCTGGACAACCAGGCACCCTGCACAATCTTATCTTACTTAGAATACAATTCGACGATGAGCTGTTCGTTGATTTTTTCCGGAATCTGATCCCGTTGAGGGTAACTTAAGAAAATACCCTGCACTTTATCCGGATTGAACTCCAACCAGGCATATTTACGCACCTCACCTTTACCACTACCAAGAGAATTTGAAATCACCTCAAGGCTGCGAGACTTACCGCGAACCTCAACTATATCACCCGGCTTGAGCAAATAGGAAGGTATGTTCGTAACAACCCCATTTACAGTAATGTGCTTGTGTGACACCAGCTGGCGCGCACCAGGCCTTGAAGGAGACAAACCCAAACGGTAAACGGTATTGTCCAAACGAGCCTCGAGTAACTGCAACAGCACCTCACCGGTAACACCTTTAGATCGGCTGGCTTGATCGAACAACTTGCGGAACTGACGCTCCAAAACCCCATAAGTATATTTAGCCTTTTGCTTTTCGGTCAACTGCAGCGCATAATCTGAACGCTGCTTGCGCTTTCTGGAATTGCCATGCTGGCCGGGAGGATACTTACGCTTTTCAAACGCCTTATCAAAACCAAAAATAGATTCTCCGAACGATCGGGATTTTTTTGTCCTGGGCCCAGTATATCTTGCCATAATTAAATCAGAAATTTTTCAAAAAAAAAGATTAAACCCTTCTACGCTTAGGCGGTCTGCAACCATTGTGCGGCACCGGTGTAATATCCTTGATAACTGACACCTTGATACCCGCAACATCAATTGCGCGTATAGCAGCCTCACGTCCTGCTCCAGGACCTTTCACAAACACCTCCGCTACACGCATACCAGCCTCATGTGCAACCTTTGCTGCATCAGAAGCCGCAACCTGAGCTGCATAAGGCGTGTTTTTCTTTGAGCCTCTGAACCCAGCTTTACCTGCTGAAGACCAGGATACCACATCTCCCTTGCGGTTACATATAGAAACAATAATATTGTTGAAGCTTGCCTGGATGTAAGCAGTCCCCTCAACATCCACTTTAACTTTGCGCTTTTTGACTTTTTTTGCTTTTGCCATTTCCTGCTACGATTATAAATGCTGGTTCAATGAATATTACTTGGTTACTTTTTTCTTGTTGGCAACAGTCTTACGCTTACCTTTACGCGTACGCGCATTGGTCTGCGTCCGTTGACCACGCAAAGGAAGTCCTTTACGATGCCTCAAACCCCTGTAGCACGCGATATCCATCAAGCGCTTGATATTCATCTGCACCTCGGATCTAAGCTCCCCCTCGACCTTATATTCGTTGGTAATGATACTGGTAATCTCACGAACATTGTCGTCTGACCAGTCCTCCACCTTGATATTTTCATCTATACCGGCTCTGGACAAAATCTCAACTGCCCGGGATCTCCCAATACCATAGATATAGGTCAAACTAATTGCACCTCTTTTGTTCCTTGGTAAATCAACACCTACAATACGTGCCATAAAAAAGAATTTGAAAATATTTTTTTTTAAACGCTTAAGTATGCTAAAACCCTATCCGGCAGGATTACCCCTGACGCTGCTTAAGTTTTGGATTTTTCTTATTGATGATATACACCTTCCCCTTCCTGCGAACAATCTTGCAGTCTACTGAACGCTTCTTCACCGATGGTCTAACTTTCATTGCAAACGAATTTAGTAAATGTAAAACAATTATTTGTACCTGTAAGTTATACGGCCTTTTGTCAGATCATAAGGAGACATCTCTACAGAGACTTTATCCCCTGGTAAAATCCTAATATAATTCATACGCATTTTGCCCGAAATAGTAGCATTGATCTCATGCCCGTTCTCCAAGCGGACTTTGAACATCGCATTTGAGAGCGATTCAACAACAATACCATCCTGCTTGATCAAATTCTTCTTCGACATATACTAATTTTCGGAGTGCAAAGATAACAATTAAAACAATTTATTACCGATTTTTTGTCAAAAAAACCCAAATCGGGTTCTAAATTAGGGTTACTTTGCCTGCTCCACCTCCCGCACCCTCACGGTTTGAAGCCAATTATTCTGTTCTACGGCCAATTCTATTCCAAGAAAAGAAGACAAAATATCTACCTTACCCTCTTTCAAAGCAACCGTGTGTTCGTAGTGTGCTGAAGGCAATTTATCGCGGGTACTGATAGTCCAACCATCTTTACCCGTAAACACCTCCTTCTTACCCAGGTTAATCATAGGTTCGATTGCAATAACCAGGCCTTCCTGTAATTTTGCACCACGCCCCCGTTTGCCGAAATTAGGCACCTGTGGGTCTTCGTGCAGTGAACGTCCTACACCATGACCAACAAGATCCCTCACCACGCCAAAACCATGCTGGCGCTCTGCATAATCCTGTATTGCAAACCCTATATCTCCGATTCGGTTACCCGGAACCACCTCTGCGATACCCAAATACAGGGCCGTTTTGGTAACCTCCAGCAATTCCATCGTTTCCGGGGCAATATCACCCAACGCAAACGTATAAGCCGCATCGCCATAAAAGCCCTCTAGAATAGCCCCGCAATCCACGGAAACCACATCCCCTTCGGAAAAAATTTGTTTCTCGCTGGGAATACCGTGTACCACCTGCTCGTTTACGGACACGCAAAGCGTAGCGGGAAACCCGCCGTACCCTTTGAAACCGGGAACAGCTCCATGATCCCTGATGAGGGTCTCGGCCATTCGGTCTATATGCATGCCACTCAATCCCGGACGAAGTTCTTGTGCAATCATTTCATGCACCTTAGACACCAGGAGGCAGCTACTCCGAATCAACTCAATTTCTTCCGGTGTTTTATAAATTATCATGCTTATTGTTACAGCGATGAGGAACAACGGATAAACCATCATTCCTCATCGCGCATCTTATACCTGTATTAAAAATAACAAACTGTCATATCCACCATCATTACATTCCTGCTCCTATGCCTTCAACCCTGCTTCTGCCTTGGATACGGCCTGACTTCACCAAACCATCATACTTACGCATCAAGAGGTAGCTCTCGATCTGTTGTAGCGTATCCAACACTACTGCCACCAAGATCAGCATAGACGTACCGCCGAAGAACAAAGCCAGCGACTGGTTGACACCCAATGCAACCCCAAAAGCGGGAAGAATAGCAATAATACCGAGGAATACAGAACCAGGAAGCGTAATTCGGGAAGTCACTGCATCAATAAAATCAGCAGTAGGCTTACCTGGTTTGATACCTGGAATAAAAGCATTCTGGCGCTTCAAGTACTCTGCATAGTTTTGTGGATTTACAATCAAAGCCGTATAGACATAAGTAAACACCACTACCAGCAAGAAAGACAACATACTCGACGTAAGAGAGAAAGGATTGAGCAGCTGTTGCATCACCCCGCTCGCTGCTAAAGTTGCATCACCTGACACAAACTGTACCACCGTAGCAGGCAAAAACATCAGCGCTTGCGCAAAAATGATTGGCATCACCCCTGCGGCATTCACTTTCAACGGAATATAGTCGCGGATACCGGAAGCAGGCATAGTTGCATTGCCCCGACCCACCATGCGTTTAGCAAACTGAATTGGAATTTTACGCACACCCTGAACGATCAGCACCGTTGCCATCACGATCAAGAACAAAATAGCCATCTCGAATACAAACAAAATCAGACCGTTATTATCCAATTGAGCCGTGAATTCGAACACCAGCGCTTGTGGTAGCGTAGCGATAATACCAATAGTAATCAACAATGAAACACCATTACCGATCCCTTTATCCGTAATCTTCTCTCCCAGCCACATCGCAAAAACAGTACCTGACGAAAGGACAATTGTATTTGCTATAAAAAACAGTCCAGCTGGAACGGAAGGATCAATTGCATTTTGCGAATTGATATACGTCAAATACCCGCCAGCCTGCACCAAGGTAATTGCAACCGTCAACAAACGAGTAATCTGGTTCAGCTTCTTTCTACCGGACTCACCCTCCTTCTGCTGCAAACGTTGGAAATACGGAACTGCAAAACCCAGCAACTGGATGATGATCGAAGCCGTAATATAGGGCATAATACCCAGGGCAAAAATGGAAGCATTACTGAATGCACCTCCGGTAAAAATATTGATCAACCCCAAAAGGTCTGTCGCCCCGCCTGCATCCTGGTTGGCATTATCCAGCACAGCCGGATTAACCCCTGGAAGCACCACAAAAGAACCCAGCCGATAAACGAACAACAAAGCAAACGTAAACAGCAGTCTGTTGCGCAGTTCCTTTATCTTCCAGATATTTTGAATCGTTGTAATCAACTTTTTCATCGGAATAAATTATACAAGGTTAATTGTTCCACCTGCACCCTCGATCTTCTCTTTCGCTGTCTCGGAACACTTGTGTGCAGTAATCGTAAGCGCTGCAGTCAACTCCCCTACGCCGAGAACCTTAATCAAATCATTTTTACTCACGACTCCCTTTTCAACAAGAACCGCCTGATCAATCACAGTAAGTGCGTACTTATCTGCAACGAACTGTAGGCGCTCCAAGTTAATCGGAACATAGACCTTTCTATTTGGGTTTTTGAATCCACGCTTGGGCAAACGCATTTGAAGGGGCATCTGTCCACCTTCGAACGCACGCTTCAGTTTATTACCCGCACGTGCCTTAGCACCCTTATGACCGCGCGTAGAGGTACCACCTTTACCTGAACCAACCCCTCTTGCAATCCTTTTTCGCGACTTGACCGACCCTGCAGCCGGTGATAAATTATGCAATTCCATTTTATTCTCTTTTATATTCCTGATTGGAATTATTTTACTTCTTCAACAGTAACCAGGTGCCTTACCTTATCCACCATGCCCATAATCTGGGGAGTAGCCACATGTACGACCTCTTGATTAATCTTTTTCAAACCCAAAGCACGAACGGTATCCTTCTGACGCTTTGAGCGATCAATAACACTCTTAACTTGTTTGATCTTGACCTTAGTCATGGCATCTTCTGTTTTATCCGTTGAACAATTTATCCATAGAAATATTGCGTTGAACGGCAACATCCTTAGGATCCCTTAATTTTTCCAGTGCATCTATTGTCGCCTTCACCACGTTATGTGGGTTAGAAGAACCCATAGACTTCGCCAATACGTTATGTACTCCGGCAATCTCGAGAACAGCGCGCATAGCACCACCGGCAATTACCCCGGTACCATCTGCTGCCGGCTTGATCAACACCTTACCCGCACCAAACTTACCGTGCTGCTCGTGAGGAATAGTACCTTTGTAAATCGGAACCTTAACCAGGTTTTTCTTTGCATCATCCACAGCTTTCGCAATAGACTCTGACACATCGCGGGCTTTACCCAAACCATGACCAACGGTACCGTTGCCGTCTCCCACCACCACAATAGCAGCGAAGCTGAAAGTACGACCCCCTTTGGTAACCTTAGCCACCCTGTTAAGAGCAACCATTTTTTCCTTCAACTCCGTCTCAGCAGGCTTAACCCGGCTAGCATTATTTTTTGCCATTAGACTAATCTTTTGAAATTAAAATTTAAGGCCGGCCTCTCTTGCGCCATCAGCAAGAGCCTTAACCCTTCCGTGGTACAAGTATCCCGATCTATCGAACACAACTGATGAAACATTCATGTCTAGTGCACGCTGGGCAATCAATTTGCCAACAGAAGCGGCAATCTCGCTCTTTGTACCTTGAGCCACGCCCGCTTCACGAGAAGAAGCAGCACAAAGTGTATGACCATTCTCATCATTGATCAGTTGGCAATAAATATACTTATTGCTTCTGAACACAGAAAGGCGGGGACTAGCTGCAGTACCAGAAACCTTCTTTCTGATCCGGTATTGAATCCGCCTTCTCTTTTCCTCTTTTTTCAGTTTCATGCTAAACCAATTTCGCCTTAGTGAAAGACCTGTAACCGATACAAAGCAAACCCAAGACGCCGTGTGAACAAATTAAACGCAATGATAAACTATTTTTTAGAACTTTTACCTGCCTTACGACGGAGTTCCTCGCCTGCGAACTTAATACCTTTACCTTTGTAAGGCTCTGGTTTACGGAAGGAACGGATTTTTGCTGCGACCTGACCCAGCAACTGCTTATCGTGGCTTTGCAAACGAACCATTGGAGGCTTACCCTTCTCGTTGATCGTCTCTAATTTAACCTCCGCAGGAACCGCAAACATAATTGGGTGAGAGTATCCAACGATCAACTCAAGCAATTGACCCACATTTGAAGCCCTGTAACCTACCCCTATCAACTCCATCTCCTTCACAAAACCCACAGAAACCCCTTGTACCATATTAGCCACTAATGCGCGGTACAAACCGTGCATAGCCTTATGCCGCTTCTGATCAGTTGGTCGTTTAAGCGTAAGGACACCATCCTCGATCTCCAAAGACAAATCCTGATCCACCTGCTGATCCAAAGAACCCTTAGGCCCCTTTACAGAAACCAGATTACCCTTGCTAACAGAAATCTCTACGCCTTTGGGTATCTGAATCGGTGCTTTTCCTATCCGTGACATCTTAACTAAATTTTTCGATTAATAAACATAACATAGCAACTCACCACCCACATTCAGCTCCCGAGCCTCTTTATCAGTCATCACTCCTCGCGAAGTGGACACAATACAAATACCCAAACCGTTGATAATACGGGGAATATCGGTTGACTTCGAAAACTTACGCAAACCTGGAGTTGATATTCTTCCAAGCTCACGAATAATTGGCTTACGAGTAGCCGGATCATATTTCAGTGCGATGCGTATAGTACCCTGAGTACCTTTACCCATCTCATCTTCAAACTTATATTTTAGGATATATCCTTGATCGTAGAGAATCTTGGTAATATTTTTCTTCAAATTTGAAGCCGGAATATCAACCACACGCTTGCCAGCCTGCTGGGCATTTCGTATTCTCGTTAGATAATCTGCAATTGGATCTGTAACCGCCATTTTGCCTGCTTTTGATTAAATACTGCTGAAAGCACAATTAATTATAAATTACCAACTTGCCTTGGTTACCCCTGGAATTTTACCATCCAGAGCCATTTCGCGGAACTTCACCCGGCAAAGGCCGAACTGACGCATGTAGCCCTTAGGTCTTCCAGTCAGGCGACAACGATTGTGCAAGCGTATCTTATTAGAATTTCTGGGAAGTTTATCCAATTCATCCCATTTACCCTCTTCCTTTAGTTGTTTGCGCAACTCCGCATACTTATTAACCAACCGCTCTCTTTTTGTCTCCCGCGCGATAACTGATTTACGTGCCATTGTAGTTTGGATTTACTATTTTGAAATTAGATACGCTGCCCTTGACCCTTGAACGGAAGCCCCAATAGTTTGAGTAGCTCCAGCGCCTCAGCGTCGGTTTTGGCAGTAGTTACAAAAGTGATATCCATACCGGTGATCTTGTTGATCTTATCAATATCAATCTCCGGGAAAATGATTTGTTCCTTGATACCCAAAGAATAATTTCCTCTGCCATCAAAGCTTTTATCATTGATACCACGAAAATCCCTTACCCGTGGAAGCGCGATTGAAATCAAGCGGTCGAGAAAATCGTACATATTCACATCCCTCAAAGTCACCCGGGCGCCGATCGTCATACCTTCCCGCAACTTGAAGTTGGAGATAGAAGTCCTTGCGCGTGTAGGGACAACCTTTTGTCCAACAATAGTGGTAAGTTCGGTGATGGCATTATCAACCAATTTCTTATCCTGAGTAGCGTCTCCAATACCCTGGTTAATACTGATTTTCACCAAGCGGGGAACCTCCATAATAGAACCGTATTGGAACTTCTCCTGTAGGGCGGGAATTACCTCTTCCCTATATTTCTTCTTAAGTCTGGGTGTATAAGTCATCACTGAATGATTTCGCCTGATTTTTTAGAAAAACGCACACTCTTGCCATTCGCGTCCTTTTTGCGTCCGATACGCGTAGGTACACCCGTTTTAGGATCCACCAACATCACGTTTGACACATGGATAGGCGCCGGAGATTCGATGATCCCACCAGGATTATCCTGTGTAGGCTTTGTATGGCGCTTCATGATAGCCACACCATCCACAACAACGCGGTTTTTAGCAGGAATCACTTCCAATACTTCACGCACCTTAGACCTATCTTTATATGAACCCGCAACGACAACCACCTTGTCTCCCTTTTTGACGTGCATCTTAGGAAGATGGCGATCTTGGGTATTTAATTTCTTCTTGTAAGCCATTTTGCAATATATTTTACCTGGTTACCGGATTACAATACCTCCGGAGCCAATGAAACAATCCTCATGAAATCCTTCTCTCTGAGCTCCCTGGCAACAGGCCCAAAAATACGCGTACCCCGTGGTTCACCCTGGGCGTTCAACAACACAACTGCGTTGTCGTCGAATCTGATATATGACCCATCCTTCCGGCGAACTTCCTTCCTGGTGCGAACCACCACGGCCTTGGAAACGGATCCCTTCTTGATCCCCCCCGGTGAAGCATCCTTCACAGAAACGACTATAGTATCACCGATACTTGCGTATCTCCTCTTGGAACCTCCGAGCACTCTTATGCAGAGTACCTCTTTGGCACCGCTGTTATCAGCGACTTTTAGCCTAGATTCTTGCTGTATCATAATTAATTATTTGCAAATATTAATCCCTTGAATAAATTGAATTACTTCGCCCTTTCCAGAATCTCTACCAAACGCCAGCGCTTTAGCTTACTCAAAGGACGAGATTCCTCAATCTTCACCAAATCGCCAATGTTGCAGTCGTTGTTCTCGTCGTGTGCAAAAAATTTCTTCGACTTCTTCACGAACTTGCCGTAGATCGGGTGCATAAGCTTTCGCTCCACCAGAACCGAAATTGTCTTGTCCATCTTATTGCTGGCCACTACACCGATCCTGACCTTTCTTGATGTTGATGTTGTTGTTGTTGTATTGCCTTCCATGATATCCATGTTCAAAGATAGAAACTAGCGTTATTTAGATTTTCGCGCAACACTTCGTCTGCGGCGAATTTTACTGCGCAAAGCAAGCTGCTCCGTCGTCATCTCCGCCAACTCACGCCGACGAATCTCCATTTTGATCCGTGCAATATCGCGACGAACCTCACGAAGTACCAACGGATTATCCATACCACGAATCGCATGGTCAAAGCGAAGCTTTTGATACTGATTCTCGGTCTCTGACAACTCACCTGCCAGCTCTTCCGCAGAATACTCTTGTAATTCAATATGTTTCTTAGTAGCCATATCGCTATGTATTACAAAATTTAATAATATAAAAGATTAGCCCTCGTAATCGGTGCGCGTAACGATCTTTGTCTGTACGGGCAATTTCTGAGCAGCCAATCGCAAAGCCTCTTTCGCAATATCCATTGGAACGCCGTCCAATTCGAACATAATGCGACCAGGCTTGATAACAGCTACATAGTGATCCAGAGCACCCTTACCCTTACCCATCCGCACTTCCTGAGGCTTCTTGGTAATTGGCTTATCCGGGAAAATCAAAATCCACACTTTACCCTCCCTCTTCATATAGCGGGTCATGGCGATACGGGCAGATTCAATCTGTCGGTTGGTGATTCGACCTCCATCCAGTGCCTTCAAACCAAATGATCCAAACGACACCTTACTCCCTTTATAGGCAAGCCCGGGATAGGTGCCCTTCATCTGCTTTCTGTACTTGGTACGCTTCGGTTGTAACATGATTCAAATTTTATATAGCTGCCCGATTAAAGGCATAGCTTTACCCTTAAAAAAAGCTTGGCAAAGGTAATATAAATTTTTTGTTATTTTACCTTCTTTTCTGATTTCTTCCACCTGCATTACCTCCTCGGCGTGCGCCGGACCCTTGGCGGGGTTGTTGCTCCTTCTCTTTTTTCACCACTCCGATGTGTGGAGAAAGATCGCGTTTGCCTAGCACTTCACCTCTACAGATCCACACTTTGATACCGATTTTTCCATAAACGGTCTGTGCTTCTTTCAGCGAATAATCAATATCTGCGCGGAAAGTATGCAGGGGCGTACGTCCCTCTTTGTACTCTTCGGATCTTGCCATATCAGCACCGTTCAAGCGGCCTGAGATACGCACTTTGATCCCTTCTGCACCGGTTCTGATGGTTGACTGGATTGCCATTTTGATAGCCCTTCTGTAATTGATACGAGCCTCAAGTTGTTTGGCAATAGATTCAGCTACAATACTGGCATCGAGTTCTGGCTTTCTGATTTCGACGATATTGATCTGAACATCCTTGTTCGTCAATTTTTTTAGTTCTTCGCGAACGCGATCCACCTCTTGTCCTCCCTTACCGATGATAATACCTGGGCGAGAAGTATGAATAGTCACTGTCACACGCTTCAGGGTACGCTCGATAATTACGCGTGCGATACCTCCTTTATGGATACGGGCATCCAGGTAATTTCTGATTTTATCATCTTCGACCACCTTATCCGCATAATCCTTTCCACCGAACCAATTAGAATCCCAGCCTCTGATGATTCCCAGGCGATTGCCTATTGGATTTGTCTTTTGACCCATAATTGTAGATTATACTATTGCTAGATTGATTTTACCGATAAATTACTCCTCCTCCTCTGCTGCACCTGACATCTCAGACGATAGAGGTATCCTGTTTTCAACAACCAGTGTAACGTGGTTGGTACGTTTGCGGATCCGGTGTGCCCGACCGTGGGGTGCGGGGCGGAAACGTTTCAACATGGTACCTTCGTCCACGAGAGCAGTTTTGACAAACAAATCATAATCATCTGCATTCTCGGCTCCTTCGAACTTCTGTTCCCAGTTAGCCACAGCAGACAGCAACAATTTTTCCAGCCAATCGGACGCTTCGCGTTTGGTAAAACGAAGAATATTCAGGGCATCGTCAACTTGCTTTCCACGGATGTTATCTACCACCATCCGCATTTTTCTTGCGGACATGGGGCAGTTTTTTAATTTCGCTACAGCTTCCATTACTACTAATATGATTAATGAAGGAAGGAGACGATTAGTTCCTCCCGATTAATATAATCTGAACTACTTTCTATTTCCTGAGTGTCCTTTGAAGGAACGGGTCGGAGCAAACTCACCCAGTTTATGACCTACCATGTTTTCGGTAACATAAACAGGAATGAATGTTTTTCCGTTATGCACAGCAATAGTAAGCCCAACCATACCCGGGATGATCATTGACGACCGTGACCAGGTTTTGATAACTGACTTTTTTGCAGATGCCTGCACCTTCTCTACTTTATCCAACAACTTATGGAATACGTACGGACCTTTCTTGATTGACCTAGCCATTTAACTATTATTTAGATGACTTCCTTTTGGAAATAATAAGTTTCGAGGACTGCTTCTTGTTATTGCGCGTCTTCTGTCCTTTTGCCATAATACCGGTACGTGAGCGTGGGTGACCACCTGATGCTCTACCCTCACCACCACCCATAGGGTGATCTACCGGGTTCATCGCAACCCCTCTTACCCTTGGACGACGACCTAGCCATCTCGAGCGACCAGCCTTACCTGACACTTGCAAACCGTGGTCAGGATTGGAAGTCGTACCGATTGTAGCTTTACAAGTAAGCAATACCCTTCTAACCTCCCCTGAAGGCAACTTGATCACAGCATAACGATCCTCTCGTCCCATCAGGGTAGCATAAGTACCAGCACTTCTAGCCAGCGAAGCTCCTCGGCCTGGTTGCATTTCAATAGCATGAATGCTTGAACCCAGGGGAACATCCTTCAAAAACATAGCGTGCCCGATATTGGGTGTCGCATCTTTTCCTGAAAGCACCGTAGCACCCACCTGGATCTTATCAGGAGCAATGATATACCTCTTTTCGCCATCAGCGTACTCAAGCAAACAAATGAAAGCCGATCTGTTGGGATCGTATTCAATAGTCTTAACCACTGCTGGGATCCCATCCTTATCGCGTCTGAAATCAATAATTCGATATCTTCGCTTATGACCCCCTCCTTTCTGACGCATCGTCATGCGCCCTACACTATTTCGACCACCTGTTTTTTTCAGTGGTGACAACAGGCTCTTTTCCGGCTTATCAGTCGTTAACTCTGAAAAAGCATTTCCGATCTTGGTACGCAAGCCTGGCGTAATTGGATTGAACTTCTTGACTGCCATCCTGATTTAAATTTTTCTATTTTCCGAACCAAATTCCTCCCTGAGGACTACGTACATTACAATTCGCCGAAGAAATCAATTTCCTCCCCATGCGCCAGTCGGACAATTGCCTTCTTGTACGAAGGCTTTCTTCCTTTGAGAATACCAGATCGAGTTGAGCGTGACTTCTCTTTTGCTGGAACAACAATGGTGTTGACCGATTCAACAGACACTTTGTACATCTCCTCAACTGCTTTCTTGATCTCAACCTTATTGGATCGCTTATCAACCTTGAAGCAATATTGATTCAACTTCCCAGAAAGTGACTCGGACTTTTCCGTAATGATTGGCTTTAATAAAACTGTTTTTCCCATGATATTACTATTCTCTTTTGCCAAGGCAAAAGCGGTTATCCTATCGTTTCACTGATTTTCCCCACTGAACCCTCCGAAAGGATTAGTGTATTTGCATTCAAAATCATATACGTATTCAGATCCGTTGCACGTACCACCTGCGTACAGGGGATGTTGCGGCTGGACAAAAATACCTCCTTCTCATAATCCGCTGTTACCAGTACAGATTTGTTGTCCTGAACGTTCAACTTCTTGAGAATATCATAGAAAGCACGCGTCTTGGGTGCCTCAAACGAGAAATCCTCCAAAACAACAATCTCTCCCTTGGTAGCCTTTGAAGAAAGTGCAGACAACCTCGCAAGGCGCTTTACTTTCTTGTTTAGCTTGAAAGAATAGTCGCGCGGCGTAGGTCCAAACATACGACCTCCCCCTCTGAACAATGGGTTTTTGATATCACCAGCTCGCGCCGTACCTGTACCCTTTTGACGCTTCAACTTTCGGGTAGAACCCTTAATTTCGGATCTGCCCTTTGATTTATGTGTTCCCTGACGCTGATTAGCCAGGTACTGCTTTACAGCAAGGTAAACAGCGTGCTCGTTCGGCGCGATCCCAAAGACACCCTCTGGTAACTCCACCGTCCTGCCTGTTTTCTCCCCTTGAATATTTAGCACATCAAGTTTCATACAATAATTAATTTAACCCGCTTGCAAAATCACCAATCACTGGCTTTTATTTCTGGATGATCACCAGGCCGCCCTTGTGGCCAGGAATAGCTCCCTTTATCAGAATCAAGTTCCGCTCAGGGAAAATATTCAAGACACGCAGTTTGCGAACCTTAACCCGATCTCCACCTGTGCGACCCGCCATGCGCATTCCCTTGAAAACGCGCGATGGGAACGAAGAAGCTCCGATAGAACCCGGGGCACGCTGCCTGTTGTGCTGACCGTGCGTGGCATCATTAACACCACTGAAGCCGTGTCGCTTTACAACACCTTGGAAACCCTTACCCTTGGTCGTTCCGATAGCATCTACCATGTCACCCACAGCAAACACCTCCTCAACCTTGATAACCTCTCCAATGCTCTTTTCCACGATGTTGAAGTCCCGAAACTCAACCAGCTTCTGCTTTGGCCCTGTTCCAGCCTTCTCAAAGTGACCTTGCTGCGCCTTGCTTGTATTCTTGAGTTTTGCTTCTCCAAAACCTAACTGTAGGGCAGAATAACCATCCTCTTCCCTTGTTTTAACCTGTGTAACGACACAGGGACCCACTTCGACAATCGTGCATGCGATGTTGCGCCCGTTCTGGTCGAAAATATTGGTCATGCCAATTTTTTTACCAATTAATCCGTTCATCAGTTTGGATTTTTAATTAACCGATGCTTAAGTAGGTATAGCCAGCAAAAATTTATGCCAACAGGGTCAACCCTGAAAGTTGAACGCCTGCACACAAAAACCAGCCTTGTAACTATTCTAACTTAAATGCAAACTGTAACAAAAAAAATTAAGTCAACTTTACCTGAATATCTACACCACTCGGCAATTCCAGCTTGGACAGTGCATCTACTGTCTTTTGAGTAGGGGTGTAAATTTCAATCAACCTTCGGTGGGTACGTAACTGGAACTGCTCACGGGATTTTTTGTTGACGTGCGGGGAACGGAGCACTGTAAACACTTTTTTCTCAGTGGGCAGCGGAATCGGACCGGTTACGACAGCACCGCTGTTGCGTACTGTTTTTACAATTTTCTCCGTTGATTTGTCAACCAAATTATGGTCGTAAGAACGGAGTTTGATCCTGATTTTCTGATTCATGCCTGTTTCTTCTTAAAGAATGGACAAAATTAAAAAAAAATTTGCTTGCTTTTAGAGCCTTTGCTAAAAAAGCAAGCAAATATACACCAATTTTAGACTTTTACTGTACCTTTTGCTTTTTCGATGATATCTTTCGCGATATTTGTTGGAGCCTCAGCGTAGTGAGAGAACTCCATGGTCGAACTTGCCCGACCTGAGGTGATGGTTCGCAACTGGGTTACATAACCAAACATTTCAGAAAGGGGCACTTCAGCCTGAATCGCAATGACACCACCTGTACGTGGCTCCTGTCCTTTTGGTAAACCTCTTCTTCTGTTAAGGTCACCAATGACAGAACCTGTAAACTCATCCGGAGTAATTACCTCCAATTTCATGATAGGCTCCATTAATACCGGATTCGCTTTGCTTGCAGCCGCTCTGAAGCCTTCCTTTGCACACAATTCAAAAGCGATAGGCTTGGAGTCAACCGCGTGCATAGACCCATCATACACCCGCACTTTCATGCTGTCAATGTTATAACCAGCCAACACACCGTTACCCATCATAGCGTTGAAACCATCCGTAATAGGCTTGATGTAGTTCTTATCAATAGAACCACCTACAATGTCCCATACGAACTGCAATTTCTTTTTGCCGTTTTTGAAATCTTCGCTGTCCAAGAACTCTTGGTCTGCAGGACCCAATTCAAATTCCATATCGGCAAACAAACCAGAACCACCCGATTGCTTTTTCAAACGCTCTCGGTGGGCAATTGACTTGGTAAGCGCTTCTTTATAGTTCACCTGGGGTTGACCCTGGTTACACTCTACTTTGAACTCCCTTCTCAAACGGTCAACGATAATCTCCAGGTGAAGCTCACCCATACCGCTGATCACCGTTTGGTTGGTATCTTCGTCGTATTTCACTTTGAACGTTGGATCCTCTTCCGCCAATTTGGCCAAAGACATACCCAACCTGTCCATATCCTTTTGAGACTTAGGCTCGATTGCAATACCGATAACCGGCTCTGGGAACGCCATACTCTCCAATACAATCGGATGAGCCTCCACACAAATCGTATCACCAGTTCTCAGATCCTTGAAACCTACACCAGCTGCAATGTCACCTGCTTCCACCCGATCAATTGGGTTTTGCTTGTTGGCGTGCATCTGGAACAAGCGCGAAATACGCTCTTTTTTACCCGAACGGGTGTTCAAAACATAAGAACCCGCATCCAGATAACCTGAATATACACGGAAGAAGGCCAAACGACCTACAAATGGATCCGTAGCAATTTTGAACGCTAATGCTGCAAAAGGATCATTTACATTAGGCCTACGCACTTCCTCTTTCTCTGTATCGGGGTTAACACCTGAAACAGCATCAATGTCAACCGGAGAAGGCAAGAATGCACACACTGCATCCAATACAGCCTGAACCCCTTTGTTCTTGAAAGAAGATCCGCAGAAAATAGGCATGATGCTCATGTCCACAACCGCCTTGCGAATAGCTACGCGAATTTCATCCGGAGAAATTGAATTCGGATCTTCGAAGAATTTCTCCATCAAAGTATCGTCGTATTCTGCAACTGCCTCCAACAACTCCTCGCGCTTTTCAAGCACAATGTCTTTCAAATCATCAGGAATTTCAATGACGTCATAAGTCATCCCCATATCCTCATCCTTCCAGATGATCGCTTGGTTGGTAATCAGATCCACTACGCCCTTGAAGCGCTCCTCAGCACCAATTGGAACCTGCATCGCAATAGCATTGGCACCCAACTTGTCCTTGATGTCCTTTACAACAACAAAGAAGTCCGCACCAGAGCGGTCCATTTTATTCACAAAGCCCAAACGGGGAACTTTATAGCGATCCATCTGACGGAAAACCGTTTCAGACTGTGGCTCAACACCAGATACAGCACAATACAGGGCAACAACCCCGTCCAGTACCCGCAAAGAACGCTCTACCTCAACGGTAAAGTCAACGTGACCCGGAGTATCAATAATGTTAATGGCGTATTCCTGATCTTTCCACTTCCAAGATGTCTTGGTAGCAGCCGAAGTAATGGTAATCCCTCTCTCCTGCTCTTGCTCCATCCAGTCCATTGTAGCTGCACCATCATGAACCTCACCTATCTTGTGGCTGATACCCGTGTAATAAAGAATACGTTCTGTGGTGGTGGTTTTACCAGCATCAATGTGTGCTGCAATACCAATGTTTCTTGTGAAACTGAGATCTTTTGCCATGACTCTCCTCTAGGGATTTTTGATTTATTGATTAATTGTTTGCAGGTGACGAAATTAGACGCGGTAGTGCGCAAATGCACGGTTAGATTCAGCCATTTTGTGCGTATCTTCTTTACGCTTAACAGCCGCACCCTCGCCCTTGCTCGCTGCAATGATTTCAGCTGCAAGCTTCTCTGCCATACCCTTTCCACTTCGCTGTCTGGCAAATTTGATCAACCATTTCATCGCAATAGACACCTTGCGCTTGGGACGAATTTCAGTAGGGATCTGGAAGGTTGCTCCCCCAATTCTTCTACTGCGCACCTCTACCTGAGGCATCACATTACCCAATGCTTTTTTCCATACGCCATGCTCCTCAAGGTCGGTTACACGCTCCTTGACAATATCCATAGCTTCGTAGAACAAGTTGAACGCAACCGTCTTCTTGCCCTCGTACATCAAATTGTTTACAAACTGAGTTACTACCGGGTCACCAAACCTGGGATCCGGTGCAATAATTCTAATTTTTGGTTTTCTTTTTCTCATCCTTTGATCAGCGGTTTCCTGTTATTGAAACTTAATTCCTATCTTAATATTATTTCTTTGGACGCTTGGTTCCATACTTAGAGCGACTCTTCAAACGGTTGTTTACACCCGCTGTATCCAAGGCTCCCCTCACAATCGTATATCGAACACCCGGTAGATCCTTTACCCTTCCACCTCTCACCAGCACAATAGAGTGCTCCTGGAGGTTGTGACCCTCGCCCGGAATATATGCAATGACCTCTATGCCATTGGTCAGACGTACTTTTGCTACTTTTCTCAAAGCCGAGTTAGGCTTCTTTGGAGTCGTAGTATAAACCCTTGTGCAAACACCCCTTCTCTGCGGATTGCCATCCAGTGCCCTCGACTTGCTCGCAACCACTATCTTCTTGCGGCCGTTTCGTACTAATTGGTTGATTGTTGGCATAAAATTTCTAATTCTTTAATCGTCTCAACTAATATTACCCTTAAAAAAAGCGAATGCAAAGGTACAATTAATATCTTTAAAAGCAAATCCTTGTTTTAAATTATTGTATCATTGGTATTATTTTTTGCTCTTCCTCCGATAGGACAGAAAGGGCTATTTATCAATTATCCATGCAAAATTCCGATATCGCGATTCAACATCAGGCTACGTTTCGGATACGTAGCAGTGAGATTGATCCAAACAAAAAGTTGGCCGTGCCTGCTTTGTTCCAGTTATTGCACGAAACGGCTATGCAGCATGTGCAGGAGCTGAAAATCTCTGTATTTGACCTGGAACCGCTGGGGCTGGCTTGGGTGCTGATGCGCCAGCACCTGCGCGTGCTCCGGCTTCCCGGCCTTGGGGAACAGGTGCGGGTGTTTACTTACCCTTCAGGCTATGAACGCATGTTTACCTACCGGGATTACCATCTCTATGACGAGAGCGGTGCCTGTTTGGCTACTTCTTCTACGACCTGGTTTATGATGGATATCCGAACCCGAAAGGCGGTAGGGATGCCTGCTCCGATCCTTGCGTTACTGAAGGGTCAAAGCTCGCCCTTGGCACATCTCGATCGCTGTGATAGCCGCCTGCCTGTTTTTGGCACAGCCAATACCCAGACTTTTTTTCAGGTACACTGGTACGACCTGGACTTTAACGGCCACCTCAACAATGTGGTTTTTAGCCGCTGGATGCTGGAAGGGATGCCGGAAGGTTTCCACCGTACCCATACCCTGCTCGATTTCCAAATCCATTTCAAGGCAGAAGCTGCCCTGGGCGATGTGCTGAGCTGTGAGGTTGCCCAAACAGCAGCTGGCACCTTCCAACACCGATTGATCCGAAGCTCCGATCAGCGGGAAGCTGCCATAGCGACTTCCCACTGGCAAGGACTATCTTCCGATTAATTTTTGGCCGACTGGCGGATATTGACGATTTTTTTCAGCAGGTCAAACCAAAAAGGAGCACCCAACGATACCGCAAGGGCCGTAACCACCCAGCCAAGCAACTTGGTCAGCCAGTCCAAGGGTCCCATTTGGGCTATGCCATTATCCCAACCCAATCCCAAAGGACGGCGGGCGGCCTCCAAGTCTTGCTGCACCAGGTTTTTCAAATTCTGGTAAATCTGCTCAAACTCAGGGTCGCGCTGCCGGATAGCCTCGACATCATTACCGGCCACATAAGCCTCCGCCATGGTGACGACCTGCTGCAAGGCCTCCGGATCGGCTCCCAAGCGCTGGTAGATGGCAATGGTATCGGCGTTAAAGACAACAGCCAGTGCAAAGCCAATCATCACTAGCAATTTTTGGGTATTTTGCTTGTACCAGGCCGTAGAGCGATCCATGACATCATTGTACCAGCCCTGTACCTTGGATCTGAAATCATCCAGTTTGTTTTCAGACTCATTCAGAAGCTGCAGCAATACCTCGCGGAGATCCTGGTTGCCCAATTTGTCAATGCTCCCCCGGATATTCTCCAGGTTCTGTTCCCTGCCCTCCAGCAGGATATTCATGAGGATAGCTTGAAACGACTGCGGACTAACATAAGAGGGCGCGCTGAGCTTTTTACCATTGCGATACGACAATTGCCGGTACAGCGCATTTTGCTTGAAGGCCTCCAATATGCGTTCGTCCAGATCCGAGGAAGCCAGCATGTTCCGGAGTGCCCTTTCCAGGTTTTTTCCGCGAAGCTGCATCAAACTCGATACGAGTTCCATAATTGTAGTAGCCAGTAGGCTCAGCAGCAACAGGATAAAGATAATTCCCAGTACGATCGTCAGCATTTGCATGGTACACAGATTTTAGGTGTTCGTTCCCCAATATAAGGAAAATTATGTAGCCTTTTAACGAAAAAGCCCCCGAATGACGTACAGTCACCGGGGGCTTTTTGTTACAGGCAGGTGCCTGTTTATCTTAGTTCATAAACTCATCAAAAGTAAGCGAGATGTAGTACATGCGTCCGATGAAAGGACCACCCGCGTTGGTGACATAATCACCTCCAAACAGGTTGGTTCCGCCCAGTTTGACAACTGTCTTCAGACTTTCAACATTGTAGTTGAACTGTGCATTCACCACGCCATAAGCCGGGATGTCGCCGAAGGCAAAACTGTTCTGCCATTCGAACGCATCTTGCCAGCGGTAGCTCACGTCAAAACCAAGGTTTTTAGCCAATTTGCGGTTGGAAAGTCCCACCACAAATCTGTTTTCAGGCAGGTTAAAGCCCGCTTCGAAGTCTGGTCCCGGATCAATAACTTCAAATGAAGCGTAGTTGTAGTTACCATACAACTGGTAGTTCTTAGCCAGGTTGTAACGGAAACCCACACCCACACCATTAGAAGTGATTTCTTCAGAAGCATTGACGTAGGGTCTGAAAGGAGTAGCAGAAGTGGCTCTTCCTGCCAGTACATCATCCACACCCGGAAGCGCAACGCCCTGGTGGCTGGTACCTGCCTTCACCCGTACAGTTTGTCCTACAATAGGATCCTGGTAAATGTTTCTGTAGTAGTTGATGTCCAGGAACAACTTCTTGTTGATGATCGTTTTGTAGCCGATCTCATACGCTGTCAAGCGCTCTGGCTGTACGTAAGGGATGTTGACCGTCTGCAACAATCCCGGATTGGGCGCACCTGCAAGTACAGAAGCCAAAAAGGCATTGTACGATTGGTTGGTATAAGCCCCGCCATTGTGCACGCCATACCGCTGCGCATTGGCCTCGGCACTACCCAACAAGGTTCCGGAGCTCGATGGGAAGAAAATGAACTGCGCCTGCGTACCAGGGTTTCTGAAACCAGTCTGGAAAGAAGCCCGGAAGTTGTGCTCGCGGTTCGCGCCGGCAGAATATACCCCTGACAAACGCGGAGAAAACTGTCCGTCGAAGTTTTCATTCTTATCGTAACGCACCGAACCGGTCAATTTCAAGCGGTCGTTTGCCAATTTCTTAGAAATCTGAGCATACGCACCCCACTCGTTGATTTTGATCCTTTCGTTGTCACCCACACCATCGGGATTCTCGTTGAAGATCGTTCCGTCAGAGAATAGGTTGTACTGGCGGAAGTTACCTCCGACCAACAAATCAAATATCTTGATCTTATCTTTGAAGTTGTAGTTACCCTCTACGTGAGACAACCTCGAATCATCGAAAAATCCTGCACCCGGAGGATTTCTCTGGAAGAAATCTTCTCTGGTAGCGTCAACCACTGCCTGCCATTCTGCACTACCCGGACGCGGAATGCCCGCATCTGCAGCAGTGCGACCCGCTGCATGCGCAGCCGCTACCGCTGCAGGAGTGATAGAACCACCCTGCAACAAAATCGGAATAAGGTTGGCCGCATAAGTTCCGGCATAAGTAGGTACCCAAGCAGCACCCGTTGGACGAAACCGCTCATTGGCAAACGCACCCAGTGCGCTCAGGTTGTAAGAATCACCCGCATCGGTAAATGAAGTGTAGCCTCTCAGGAAGAAGTTGGAACCCGTAAACTCCAGCTTCAAGAATTGCTGGCTGAATCCATCCAGTACATAGCGCTCACCGCCCTGATAAACCGTATTACCAGATCCGTAACGATAGTTGAGCGATACCTCCACATCTTCCGTCAATCGGTAGTGCAAAGCCGCATCCGCTTTCAAACTGGAAGCATCATTGTTGGCCAACAAATCCTCTTCGCGGAAACCTGTTCTGCGCAGATCCAAAGAAGGCAGAGAAGGGATGATGCCCCCCAAAATAGCCTGCATCTGAGGCACAGGAATACCGGTTGCCTGAGAGAAAGGCCCTGCAAGTGCCGCCGACAATGGCGCCGCTAGCGCTGCCATAGGAACTACAATCTCAGCCTCGTCACCATACATATTCAAACCGTCAAAGTTAGGCGCACCTACTCCCGAAGGATTGGTGATGGCCTCCGTTTCGCGACCACTGGTATAGTCATTTGCTCTCCAGTCTGTTGCTTTCAGGTAAGAAACGTTTAGTTTGAACGCAAACTTGTCGTTGAACGCCTTCGCATAGCGCGCAGCAACCTGATAGTAAGGATCTGACCCACCCGCATCTGAATCCGTAATACCGTATTTGGTTTGTACGCTCAAACCCTGATAACGGAATGGATTCTTAGAGTTCATCAAAAGGATACCATTGAATGCGTTTGGACCATAAAGGGCAGATGCTGCACCAGGCACCAATTCCACGCTGTGGATATCCAGTTCGCCGATACCTACAATGTTACCCGTAGGGAAGTTCAACAAAGGCGCCGCATTGTCCATACCATCCATCAACTGTACGAAACGCTCATTGGCAACCGCTCCAAAACCACGCGTGTTGACCGAAGTCAGCGTCATACTACCACTTACAACAGAAACCTCCTTCAGGTTGGCAAGTCCGTCGTAGTAGTCAGGCGTGGAAGACTGCCGGATCGCAATCGGATCCAGTTTTTCGATCGTAACAGGAGCTTCCAAAATGCTCTCCTCTACCCTCGAAGCCGATACCACCACCTCATCGGTCAATACCGCCGCTGTCTCCAGCTCGATTTTACCTACGCTGCCTGCTGCACTGACGGCAACTTCTTGTGTCGTGTAACCGGTATAAGAAATAATCAAGGTCAGTGGAAAAGCTTCGCCGGTGTTCAGCTCAAAGTTTCCATCAAAGTCAGAAATAGTACCGGCTACCTTGCCCTTAATGGCAATGGTAGCACCGATAAGGGGCTCCCCCGATTCGGCATCCCATACGGATCCCGTTATGGTAGATTGCCCGAATGCTGTAAAAGAACAGCACAGGAATGCCATAAACATGAATAAGTATACGTTTTTCCTCATGACGCTTAAGTTTCGTGATAGATTGAATAAATTTGGATAAGTACGCGAATATTTAAAGAATGTAATACAAATATAGTTTTTCTTTGCGCGATAAAATTGTACAAAAATTAATTCTTACAGAATAATTATATTTTTCAGCTTCACAAAGCTACGCAAAAGTAGCATTAAGTCTGCTAAATCAACGCTTCAATGTTTGATAAAACAGCCGGTAAATACGCGAGTATTCGTCGGCCCAACTGGTTGGTTCTACAAATCCATGGTCTTCGAGCGGAAAAACGGCAAATTCCCAGGTGTCCTTGCGCAACTCAATGAGCCGCTGGGCCAGCCGGACGACATCCTGAAAGTGCACGTTGGTGTCAATCATGCCGTGCAGGATGAGTAACTGCCCCTGCAATCCTGCTGCATGATAAATGGGGGAAGACCGGTAGTACGCGATACTGTCTTCTACAGGGGTGTTGAGGATATTAGCGGTGTAAGGATGGTTGTAGTGCGCCCAATCGGTTACCGAACGCAGCGCTGCACCGCTGGCAAAGGTTCCCGGACTGGTAAACATCCCCATAAGCGTCATAAATCCACCGTAGGATCCGCCGTATATGCCAATCTTACCGGGATCCACCTGATAGTTCTTGACCAAAAAAGCCGCCCCGTCTATGTAATCGCCAAGGTCTCTGCCTCCCATGTGCCTGTAAATGGCCGTCCGCCAGTCTCTGCCATATCCTGCACTGGCGCGATAGTCTATATCCAGTACCGTAAAGCCGTTGTCGGCCAGCAGGTTGTGAAACATGTATTCCCGGAAATAGCTACTCCACCATTGGTGAACGTTCTGAAGGTACCCTGCGCCGTGTACGAACATCACTGCGGGGCCGTTTTTGGTCGGTTTTTTAGGCCGGTAGATTCTGGCGGGGACTTTTACTCCGTCGCTGGCTTCAAACCATACGATTTCCGGATCTCGCCAGGAGTACGTCCGGAAAGCTGCACTGGTGGACTGGGTAAGCTGACGCATCTCGGCTCCCGGTTTGTTTTCCATCACATACAATTCCCAGGGCTTGTTGCTGTAAGAATAACTGATCGCCAGGTACTTCCCATCCGGTGAAGGGGTTACCTGGTGCCCGCCGACTTCAGATGTTATTTTCTCCAAGGATCCTCCGTCCAGCGACAGGTGGTAAAAATGCTGCTGGTGAGGGCCTTCGGCGTTTGCACTGACGTGAAAACGACTTTTATCGGGAGACAAATAGGCCTCCAAGATCTCAAAGTTGCCTGAGGTAAGTGCTTTTTGTTCACCCGTGTTGACGTTTATGGTGTAGAGATGGGAAAAGCCGGTTGCCTCGGATTGGAACCAAATGTGCTGGCCATCGGGCATCCAGCCTACATTGCCTCCGGAAGCTACCCATCCGATGCCCGGTCCGCCGATCCAGGCTTCGTCGTGCTGGCGATCCAGCAGGTCCAGTTTTCCCGTCAGGGGATCCAATTGCATGATCCAGCGGTCTTTGCTGTCCAGAGCGCGAATCACGACAAATGCCTTGCTGTCGGGTGAAAAATAGGGGCCGGCGACATACACAGGGCGGGGCTGTTTGTATTGGGCTTCAAAAGTCGCTTCTCCCTTGTGGTAGTCTTGCAAAAAGGCTGGTTTGTCGTAGATCCCGGGAATTTGCTTGGTATCGAGGACAAAAAAAGTGTCCCTGACGGTATCGTAAATACCGGTCTGGTAGGTATTGCCCGGAGTTCCCACCTTGGCGCGGGTGTTGATGTTTTCGGTAAAACCGGATTCAGTGACGTAGTTGGGTACCACCGTTGCAGGGGCTTTGGGTCGGGTGACCAGGGTGTAAGTCACGAAGCGCAGATCCGGACTGACCTGGATATTGGTCAGCATATCGTCGCCATAGTAGATAGCCTTTGGCCTTTTGGGCTGAAGGGCTTCATTGCGACGTTCCCTTGCCTCCCGAGTGGCCTTCCGGGTCGCCAGGATATCGAAGTACTCCAGTTGGTCTTCCTCCAGCCAGGTCTCAAATTCGAGTGCCCGCTTTTCGGGTCTTTCCTTGCCGGGCAAAAAGTTGCTCAATTGAGTAATTTGGTGGGTACTCAGGTTCCAACTGAAGATATTGTTGTTGCGAACAAAAGTGAGGATCTGTTCGTCTGCGGCAAAGCGGGGATCGCTCTCGCGTTCGATGGTATGGGTGAGTTGCCGGTTAGTGCCGGTTCGCGTGTCTCGAATAAACAGGTCGCCATTGCGCACAAACAGCAACTGAGACTGATCCAGATTGGATGTTCCGCCGCGGTACAACCCGGCTTCTTCTTCGGGGGATACCCGTTCCGGCTTTGCGCCCAAGTCCAGACCTACCTTGTACAGGCTTCGCAGGGTATCCCGGTCGGGATTCCAGCTGAAATAGATCTGTCGGCTATCGGCCGACCAGCGGATGTCTTCCGGCAGGTACCCTACAAAATCATCACCGGACATGATCCGGTCTATGTTCAGCACCGATTGGTTGGGCACCGGCGTCCCCTGCCCCATCAAAGATGCGTAGCTCCAAAGGAGCAGTCCGCAAAAGAAGGCTGTTTTTTTCATGACAACAAAATTTTAGAAATCCAAACCATCAGGCCCTGAGTGCCATTTTTATGTGCTCCAAATGGTGTTCGCTGTGCCAGGCATACATCGCCAGCGCATAGCGCAATTCAAAGCTCGTTTGGTGTTCGGGGTGGTAAAAAGTTCTTTTCCAGTCAGCTTCCTGCATGTATTCCATCAGTACCGACCAGCGCAAGTGCACACCGCTCAGCAGCATCAGGGAAAAGTCAACGGGCGAGTGCGTGATCTCGGGTGTCTGTGCCCAAGCATTCTCATCGTAAGCCATAATCGTAGGATTATCCTGGGTCAAAGCCTGTTTGAAGCGGATAAAGCTATTCATGTGGCTGTCGGCCAAGTGGTGGATGACCTGTCGGGCCGACCATCCTCCCGGGCGATAAGGCTGATCCAATATCGAGTCGTCCTCCTCGGGAATATCCGTCATCAGATCGTACAACTCGTTGGGGAGCATCGTAATCGTTTCTATCCACTCATTCATTTGTTCTTCCGAATAAGCCTCCGGCCGAACGAATTTCCCAATGGGAAAGCGAAGTTTATCAAGGTCCTGCATAATTCCGTTTTTTGAAAAAGTAAAATTGGCTCCAAAAAACGGAATTTACGCAGATTTTCCCAATATTCTTACAATTCTATGATCAGTCCGATACTGGGCACAAAGGTTCCCTGGGCATCGGAAATTTCTTTGAGTCGGTAGCGTTGCAGGCTTGCAGGAGCATCGGGGTTAACGATGACCCCCGGACCTATGGGAGTGTTATTCTCATCCAAAGGACGGTCGAGAATCAGTTCCGGCACCACCACAGCATTGCTCAGGATATTTTCCACATCGAAATACAAGTTGAGGTTCCAATTTTTGAAGTACCACTTTTTGTCCACGCGTACGTCCAGGGTATTTGCGCTGCCCAGTCTGATCGTGTTCAACTGGCTGAAATCTTTGACCCCTCTGCCATTGACATCCCAATTCTGCACCAGGGCAGAATTTTCGGAGAAGGGGGTGAAGGGCAATCCGCTCTGGTAGCGCAGGTTGACTCCGATTTCCCAGTCGCGTTTGAGGCGTTTGCCAAGGGATAAGTTGAGGATGTGCCGGGAATCCCATGCTGAGGGTTGAAAGACGCCATCTTTGTCCTCAAACTCGCTACGACCGAGGGTATAGGAAATTAGTCCGAAGAAGCCTTTAAACAAGCGCTGCTGGATCAGGAACTCCAGTCCGTAGGTGCGCCCGCGAGAAATGGGCACCGCCGGTTCGTTGCCTACCACCCCAAAATCGGCTCCCCGGTTGGCCAGGGTAATGCTGTCGCGCAGCAAAAAGGGATAATCGCGGTAAGTTTTCAGGTAGCCTTCGATGCTGGCCTTGGTGGAGTTGCCGATGTTCCACTCGAAACCGGCCACCAGCTGGTTGTTGGCGATGTAGTCAATTTTATTTTCGCGGTTGACGAGTCTTCCGTTTTCGCGATAGCCGAGAATCGTGTAAGGGGGCAACTGATAGAAGATCCCGCTGTTGAAATTGAAGGCCAATTTTTCGCTGAGGCGGTACGACAAAGAAAAGCGCGGGGACAGTTGCTCGAGCGGATTGCGCATGTTATCTGAGTAGGAAGTTCCATCGGCGCGCACGCCCAGGGACAAAATGAGTTTGTCGCTCATCAGGTTGCGGCTGGCCTGCCAAAACCCAAAATATTTGTGGAGGTCTAAGTTGGAAGTAAAATCAATGGTTTGGGCTCCGGAGAAGGTAAAAATCTTGTTGAATGTACTAACCTGGTACCTGGCATATTCGTACCCTACCCCGAAATTAAATTTGTAGTCCTTGACCCGAGTGGTCCGCTCGAGTCGAAACTTATTTTCCATTTCGCGCGACTGATAATCCAGGAGGAGGTTTTCCTCGCTGCTGTCGTCGTTGTTGAAGTATTTTTTAGACTCATTGTTGAGCATATTGCGGCTGGCCACCACAGTCCAGTAGCCTTTCTCATCGAAGCGTTTGTAAACGGCACCGAGGGTGTAGCTCCACTGCGGAGACACCGGCAGGTTTTCGAGCAGGAAGCGCTGGTTCTCGGTCTCATTGGCATCCAGGTTGAGGTTGAATTGATCTATAGCGCCCAATCCGATGATCGAAAATTCGCTTTTTTCATTGGGTTTGTGCTTGATTTTCAGCTGGAAGTCGTTATACGTTGGCAAAAAGGGCAAGCCCAGTACATCGAAAAGCAGTTCCAGGTAAGAGCGCCGGGCAGACACCAGGTAGGTGGTTTTATCGTTGATTGGCCCTTCGAGGGTCAACCCGACATCCGTAGCGCTCAGGGTAAAATTAGCGCCCATTCGGTCGTCGCGACCATCGCGCTGGCGGAGGTTCATGACAGAGCTGAGTGCGTTGCCCCGGTTGGCCGGAAAAGCGCCGGTGAAGAAATCCACTTCTTTGATAAAATTGACATTGATCAGTCCTACCGGTCCCCCTGAAGCTCCCTGGGTAGCAAAGTGGTTGATATTGGGCACTTCCACCTCATCGAGGAAAAAGCGGTTTTCATTCGGTCCCCCACCCCTCACCAGGATATCATTGCGGAAAGCCAGTCCCGCCGTCACGCCGGGAAGAATTTGGATCACCCTGGAAATATCGCGGTTGGCTCCCGGGTTGCGCTGAATTTCAGCGACACCAATATTGCGCAGCGACACCGGACTTTCTTCTGTTTTCCGGAAGGGATCGGCCTTAACCACCACTTCTACGAGTTGTTCCGCGGCCTCTTCGAGTAAAAAATCCAGGACGGCTGGTTTGGCATACGTGACCTGTATTTCGAAGGCCACCTGCTCGCGAAAACCGATAAAAGAAGCCCGTATATTATAGATACCTGCCGTGAGGCCGGTAATTTCGTAGAAGCCGTTGTCATCCGTGACCGTTCCCTGGTCTGTATTTTCTATGATAACATTGACAAAAGGGAGGGGTTCGTTGTTGAGGGCGTTCCGGATGGTGCCTTTGATGGTACCGCTTTGGGCGGACAACATCTGGACGCTGCTCAAAAGAACCAGACTTAAGATAAAAAGGTTTTTTATGGCCCTCATGTATATTTTTTTGTTTTTTAGATAGATCCTTTTAACCATTTAGACCTCATTTGGTTTGAAAGGAGGACGGTTAATTTGGACGTTGTATGGGGTGGCTCTTTTTTGCCGAAAGGCGGCTTCCCTTGAAAAAGCGCGTTTGAATCCGTATTTTTCGATTTTGAACCCAATATCATGAGTTTTACACATACCGTACACCCATTTGGCAGGTGGGAAAAACATGTATTTGAACATGCTGCCACGGGGCTTGCCATGGAACTGGTGCCTGAAGAGGGCGCCTGTCTGCTGGATCTTCGTTTCAACCATCGCTCGGTACTCGACGGGTACCGCACGCCAGAAGAGATGGATATCAATCGCTGGGCGAAGAGCAATTTTTTGCTGCCTTTTCCCAACCGGCTCAACGAGGGAAGTTACGAGTGGGAAGGAGAAATCTATCAGTTTGAGATCAACGATTCGCTGACCAACAACGCCCTGCACGGTTTTGGCAACCAATTGCCCTTTGTGCTGGGGTATGTGGAGCTGCGCGAAAAATTTTGCATCGTGACCTGCACGCACGAAAACGAGGGGGAACACCCCGGTTATCCCTTTCCTTTCAAGTTTGAAGTGCAGTTCAAGCTGCATACCGAACAGGGGTTTCAGGTGCACATGCGGATGACCAACACCGGGCAGCAGACCATCCCGGCCGGATTTGGCTGGCACCCGTATTTTACCCTGGGGCAGTCCATTGACCAGTACCGACTCAGTTTGCCCCCCTGCGAACTGGTAGGCATTGACGGGCGCATGATCCCTACGGGAAAAACCTATGATTACGAGGAATTTGCAGAAGAAAAACCGATAGGGATAACCGTTCTGGACAATTGTTTTGTGTTTCGCAAGGGTCCCATCAGTTGGAGTGTTTCGGGGGAGGTAGGTACCCTGGTTTTCCGCCAGGACAGCGGCCATGGAAAGTTCAATTACCTGCAACTCTTTACCCCGCCGGATCGAAAGTCCCTGGCCATCGAGCCGATGAGTTGCAACATAGACGC
Organism: Saprospiraceae bacterium; assembly: GCA_030729925.1. Lineage (GTDB taxonomy): Bacteria > Bacteroidota > Bacteroidia > Chitinophagales > Saprospiraceae > JALQTV01. The sequence continues at coordinate 13,617 of JANQWK010000011.1, read as the reverse complement.
CTTCAACAACCGCGAGGGTCTGCTGTTGCTGTTTCCACGACAAACAGCCAGTGCGGCTTTTGCCATGAACTACTTGCCGCCCGAGTAAGCTTTTATTGCAGGAACAACCCCACCCCTACGCCGAGGAAGGATCCGATCACATACCCCAGGATTCCAATCAGGATAGCAGGGGTAACTGCCCTTTTCATGCCAAAGGTAGCGGCCATGGAGGCTGCCACAGGTGGTCCACCGGCATTGGCACAGGAAGCAATCGCAATTTCCCGGAGGCTGATTTTGAACAGGCGCCCCGCAATCATCGTGATCAGCAGGTGTACCAGCAGCACGATCGAGGCAAAAGCGATGATGCCCGGGGAAGACTGCACCATTTCCCGAAGGTCAGACGCCGCTCCGATGACCGCCAAAAATACGTACATCAGCAGCATGCCCATCTCGTAGGCCGTTTTTTCCAGGCGTTGCATCGCCTGGGGAAACAAATTGGCCACTGCGATGATCAGCACTGTAACAACAAGGATCTCGAGGTGAATGTCCGTCTGCCACCAGGACTGGAGCAAAGGTGCCAGGAAATACCCCACGGCGCATACGGCCGCAGCAATGGCAAACACTTGCATGACCTCTTCCATCAGAGACAACTTACTGCCCGTATCGGCGGTAGCCATAGCAGCTGTTTCGGTTGCTTCAGGAGTCACGCCAAAGGGAATCCAGCGCATCAACCAAGTCATCGCCGGCATAAAAAACAAAAAAGTGATGTACAAGTTGGTAAACACGTTGTCCACCGCTATGGTAGCCGCAAAAAGCGGGCTTTCGAGAAAATCAAAACTTTTGGCGACAGCCATAAAATTGACGCTGCCCCCCGTGTAGGTTCCCGTGAAAGTACCTGCCACCTTATACCCTTCTTCGCCCAGCGGGATTAAGGTGTGGGCCACTACCGCCCCAATGGCTACCCCGATTGACCCGATCAGGTAAATCCCCAACAAGCGACCCGATTCGCGAATGATCCGCTTCAGGTTGGCATTGAACAACAACAACGGAATGGCGGTAGGAATCACGTAGCTAAACACAAAACCATATACCGATACCGAAACCTCCGGATCGGAGGCCGAGGGAATCAGCCCGGCCGTTACCAGCAGCCCCATTAAAATAATGACAATCAGGGCGCCCGATAACTTGCCGAACCAACCCTTGCGCTCGCCATACATGCAGAGCGCCGAGCCGAGGATCAACACGGCCCATATCCCGAAGGTGTTGTTAGGTGAAATGATTGCTTGCATAGGGGGAAGATAAAGAAAAAAAATACAAGCAAGTTACTTCATCAGCAAAATTTCTCCCTGCAGGGGCACTACGGTATCGTCCACCAATTGCACCTCGGCGCTATAGACATACATCCCGGTGGGGAGGGGTTTGCCCTGGAACCGGCCGTCCCAACTGAAGCGCTCATCGTTGGGTGGGAAATCCCTGCGTTGAAACACCTGATCGCCCCATCGGGTAAAAATGGACAGGCGCAGGATTTGTTTGACTTGAGCCGGGTCGGCAAAAAGGGTCAACTGGTCGTTGTAGCCATCGCCGTCCGGCGAAAAAGCATTGGGGACGAACACATCTACCTGTCGGTTGACCAGTACAAAGGTACTCGTCTCATTGACGCAGCCGAAAATATCTTTAAGTCGGAGGACGTACAGAACATTGTCAATCGGAACCATTTTTGGATACAGGCAATCGTAGCAATCCAGGTAGCGTTCGGGAAACCATTCGGCACTTGCGATCAGGTTTTCGGGAACCTGATAATCCGGATCCAGCACCAGTGGAACACCCAAGCGGGCCTGCATTTCCTCGGGCAATCGGCTCATAGCCGCCACCGGAGCGGGCATCACAAAATCCTGTTGCAGTTCGCAGCCCTTGTTGTCGGTAATCTGCAGGTCGTAATTTTCCCCGGGAATCAGTCGCTCGAAAATCGAATTATCCAAAGGCGGTGAGCCATTGGCTGAATAGCGATAAGGGGGCGAGCCGCCGGTAGCCTGAATATTGATCAATCCCCTTTGCATATCGCTGCAGGAAAAAGTAGCATTGCCCAGCGGTTCGGGTTGTTTTACCCGAACGGGAAAGGTCTGCACACAGCCCTTGGCATCCGTCACGCTCAACTCGTATTCCCCTGCCGGAATATTTTTCAGGTCTCGGGTTAAAGCCCCGGTATTCCAGGCAAAACTGTACGGATGCAAGCCCCCGGAGGGATTCACTTTAATATCGCCGCTGAGATCGCCATGACAGCGCACATCGGTCACCTGCAGCACCGCCCGGATAGTCGTTTGTTGCAAGCGGGCTACCCCGGAAGCGGCGCCCTCGCACACCCGATCCTCGAAGCGGGTAATCCGGTACACCCCCGACTCCTGTGCCTTCAGGTAAAACGGATTTTCGGTAATATTTTCAATTTTTCCTGCTGTGCTGTTGTTTCGGGCATAGCTAAACGCCCAGGGAGCTTCTCCGGTAAAATAGACCGGAAAAAGTGCTTCCTCGCCCTGGCAAATTTCCAATTCTCCCTCTATAAACGCCTCGGGGGGCGGCAGTACCCGCACCTGCGCTGTATCCATAGCCACATTGCCGCAGGCATCGGTCACCCGCACCGTATAGAAGCTCAGCGAATCCGGAGCCACCCGGATATCCGGCAAGCGCTCACCGGTATTCCAGCGGAACGAAAAATCTGCTGTCCCGCCCGACACCTTTGCCTCGAGGCGGGTGCTTGTATCCTCACAGATATCCACATCGTCGAGGGCCACTGCCAGCGCGGGAGGATCCACCAGTTCCACGCTCGAAATCCCCGAATAACAAGCGCAGGGAATATCCAGCTCGATGCCCAATGTTTCCGTCTGTTCGATGGTAAGGTCGTTGATCAAGGCAACCCCCAGTCGGGTAGCCGTTGCACCGGCGGGGATCGTCACCGATCGCGGGATCGGAGAAAAATCCTCCCCTTCCACGGCCGTATTGGAATCCGACAACTTGATCTTCACGCTCAGCGGAAAATCCAGGGTATTCAGATTGGCCCTTTCGAAATTGAAATAGAGGGAATCGCAACCTTCGGTAAAAACGCGTTTCTCCGGATTTTCGGGTACCACCGAATTGATCGTCACCTCTCCGCCCAGGTTAAAGCTCCCTGCCTCCAGAAATACTGCGCTGTCGTAAAAATTATCGCCCACATCCGACACCACGAAGCGGATGTGGTAGGTTTCGCAGGGAATCAGGTTCAAAAAAGCCACTAAACCTTTGGTAAAACCATCGTACTCGATGCTGTTGGCCAGGGGAGTGCCTGTATAAACCAGTCCACATTCCCGCGCATCATCGGCGCGGATATTGCTCACATAAAAAGCTTCATTTCGCTGGTGGTTGATCGTATTGATCGAAACATAATCGTTGCTCCCGGGCACGAGGGCCACATTGGTAGAGCCATTTGAAAATCCGCCGCTGATCCCGGGACCGCTGATAAAAAAACCAAACACATCGTTATACGCAGACCCCACAAACTCGCAGTATTCTTCTGAAGCAAACACATACCGGAACGTCACAAACGGATCCAGGGGCACGAAATCAAACTCGATCCCCACTGCATCATACACCTGTCCGCCTGCCAGTGCCCGCAGGTCGCGATCGCCTCGCGAATCGCCAAAATTGCCGCTCTGCCGGGTCTCTGCATTCGGCCCCTCCGCCCCGCTGATGGGACCGCTCGCCAGGATGATTCCCTTCTCCAGACCAATCACATCCATGCCGTTTTCAAAATACCCGATCCCGTCCGGATTGCCAATCCCCGCGATATTGCTCACATTATCGCAGGTACCCTTGATAAACACATCCCGCACCAGTCGCTCAGGGGTGTAATTCTTATCCGTTTTGATACCAGCCGCCCCGGATGTGGATAATTTTTCCCGAAGGGGAGAAAAATCGGCATCATATTTGCTTCCGGAAGCTATAGAAAGGATCCAGCACAGGAAAAGGAAACTCCAGCGGGTCAGCAGACGCATGATTCTTGTTTTGGAAAACCGGTTAATCAATTTTTGGGTACACAGACTTCGGCAACTGTTGAAACGTTTCGTTAACTTGAAAATATATGGTAAATTAGATGTATAAAAATAATATATTCAGTATGAATCCCGGAAATTTACTCATTTTTCTGCTTTCTCTGTTGAGCAGCGTCCCGCTTTTTTCGCAGCAGCCTCCACGCGTCCGATGTTTTGACAACATCAGGGTTTCGGTGGCCGGAAATTTGTCGTCCATTACCAATTGCACGGCAGACGGGCAGTCCGACAGGTATCGGTTCGATATCAACACCAAGGCGATGCCGTTTGCCTATATCATAACCGATATTAACGATACCATATTGCTCACGACCTACAACCGCAACATTGATTTCGAGCAGTTTGGCGAGGGTGTATTCAAGGTCTATTCGGTTTCTTTCCTCGGCGAACTGGACAAAAGTGAGGGGTACCACTTGGACGACGCGCCATTGGGTTCGGTCTGCCATTCGGTGTCCCAGAACCATATTCCGGTTTACAACATTGTCCCTGACGGGAAAACCATTGCAAGCGACGAGGGTCTGACGACCGTTTATACCTGTCCGGGCGATGGGCAAAGCGACATCATAGGTTTTGTGCAGACGAGCACGGATCCTTTTTATACTTTCGTCCTGACTGATCCCGACAATGTGATCCTCGGTTATGCGGATGCCAATAATTCGTTTGATTTTGAAACGGTGGGTCAAGCAAATTGCCGGGTATGGGGACTTTCCTATTTGGGCGATCTGAATCAGCCGGTAGGCGTATCGCTGGACGAGGCGGTATTTTCAGACCTTTGCTTTGATCTTTCCGACAATTTTGTGGACGTCATTCAGGCGGTTCCGGACGGAGGGTCGGTACAATTGGCCGATGGCAGTACCTCGACCATCCTGTGCGGCAACGATGGCATGCCGGACACCCTGGAGCTTCGCTACCAAAGCAGTTCTCCGGTGCCCTATACTTTCGTACTGGCTTCGGAAGCAGGCACTGTCCTGCAACTAATCTCGGGTAACGCCGTAGCGCTGGAGGGACTCTCCTTTGGCGCGGTATATATATATGGTATTTCCTACACGGGCAACCTGTCGGTCGAGCCCGGACAAACCTTATCCGGTGTGTTGAGTACCGATTGCTATGAGGTATCTGCTCAACCTATCGAAATCCGCCTGTCCGATGCGGAGGGAGGGAGTCTGACTTTTGCCGACGGCAGCCTGGAGCAGCAAATTTGCGCTTCAGATCCGGGTACCCTGTCGCTTGACATTACCCTCAGCAACACCCGGGGCGACGCGTATGTCTTTGTAGTGACGGACATCTCCAATACGGTATTGCTGGTGCAAAGCGAGACCACGTTTGACTTGCAGGCGCTTACCAACCAACAATTGCGGATATGGGGACTGGCCTACAGCGGCAACTTGCTGTTGCAGTCGGGCGACCAGCTCCCTGGAACTGCCCTTTCTGATTTGTGCTACGACTTGTCCGACAATTTTCTCGTGCTGGAAGCACAAAATCCGGTGGGTGGCAGCATCCGACTGGCGGATGGCTCCACCACAACCAGCGTCTGTACCGGAGACGAGTTTGAAGATCTGATTTCGGCCTTTACAGACGGCTCTTCGGGCTTCAATTACAACTATGTCCTTACCGACACCAATGATATTCTGATCAGTGACCTTTTGTTTGACGCCACCAACATCGCCGTAGAAAATACTCCGGGGACGGTAGTTCGCGTACATGGTTTGTCGTGGTTCAGCACGCCCGAGCCGGTGATCGGCAGCGCGGTAGGAACGCTGGCCCAGACCGAGTGTAACGATTTGTCCGACAACTTCATCACGGTAACCAAAATATTTGTAGATGGCGGCACGCTATCGGTAGATTCGGGTACCTCACAAACCTTGGTTTGTTCCAACGACCCGACGAGACCTGTGCTTCGGTTTTCGCACAATTCCGGTGCCAACCTTGACTACCGGTATTTGCTGAGCGATGCCAACAACGTGCTGATTGCCTTGTTGAGCGGCGACAGTCTGTCCACCGAACAACTCGCTGCCGGCAACTACCGGGTCTGGGGATTGTCGTACAGCGGCGACCTCTTGGTACAACCCGGCGACCAGGTATCGGAAGTAGCCCTGAGCAATGGCTGCTACGAACTATCCGACAATGCCCACCCCATCGCCATTGAAGGTATTGATGGTGGTCAGATCAGCTACGCAGGCAGTCAGGAACCCATCTTTGTCTGTGCAGCAGACATTTTTGCCGACTTTCTCACTTTTTCCCATACGGGATCGCCCCTCGCCGCTTATGGCTTGGTACTCACCGACGAGTCCGGGGAAATTCTGGAATTCACCGAAAGCACAGAAGCCGAATTCAACAACCTTCCCTCGCGGATCGTGCGGGTGTGGGGGGTTTCTTATACGGGCAATCTGACCCTGGAAATTGGTGACACCTTGGGGCAAAACCCTGTGTCGGATCGCTGTTATGACCTATCCGAGCAATTCGTCGAGGTCATCCGCGAGCTCCCTGAAGCGGGCAGTATAGCTTTTGCCGACGGCACAACCTCCTTTCTGATTTGTCCGGATGCGCCCCTGCAGGAAGTCGTACTCGACAGCATGGGAACCAGCAGCGGCCCTTATGCCTATATCCTCACCGACTCGGCAGACAGGGTCTTGGCCGTGCAACCTGCAGGAGAAGTACTCGACCTGGGGAGTTTTACCAACGGCAATTTCCGCATCCGCGGATTGGCCTACACCGGCATCCTGTTGGTAGAACCAGGCGATCTGTTGCTCGGAACCGAACTTTCCAACGACTGTTACGAATTGTCCGGCAACTTCCTCAGCATTTTCAGGCAGCAGCCACCCGCCCATGACATTGCCAGCAACTATGGTTTGTCCAGTAGTATCTGTCCTGATGATCAGCCCAATATCATTCGGCTGTCCAGTAATCAAATGACCCCGGCGGACTACCGTTACCTCATCACCACAGCTGCGGGTGACCGCATTGTGGCCTTGCCGGAAGCTGACACCTTCGACCTCAATACCTTGACACCGGGCGACTACCTGATCCGGGGCTTGGCGTACAGTGGTGACTTGCAGTTGTCTGTGGACAGCATATTGGCCGTACAGCTTGCCGCGCAACCGGAAGTATGTTACACCCTTTCGGGCAATGCGGTGACAGTGGAAGTCTATATCCCTGAATCCGGAGAAATATTTGTCAATCCGCCGTTGAACGCGGACAACCTATCTTTCTGTACCGGTGACGGCATCCCCGATACGGTTGTCTTCAATGCCGCCTTCAACTCGGGCGGACCGAATGCCAAGCTCGTCACGGACACCAACAATGTCCTGATCCGTATTGAAACGGAAGCCACCATTGACTTTGACAGCTACCCCAGTGCTTTCATGCGCGTTTGGCGGGTATTTTATACCGGGCAACTCACCGTTGTCCCCGGCGACACGATCACGGCGCAAGCCCTATCTACGGAATGTTACGACTTGTCCGACAACTTCATTGCCGTGCAGACCAGCGAAATTGACGGTGGGGCGATCAGTTCTCCTGCTATTTCTGTGGGCAACACCCTTTACCTTTGCGACGACGGTCAGCCCAAGGAAATTGCATTCAGCAACGACTCCGAGGCCGGTTCCTCTGACTACGTCTATGTCATCACCAACCAAAGCAACCTCATTTTGCGCATATTTGCGGACAGCACCCATGACGTATCCACGCTGGGCTTCAAAAAACTGCGGGTGTATGGTTTGTCGTACAGCGGTGCCCTGCTTGCTGCCCCGGGTCGCAACATCCTGAGTACCGAATTGGCTGAAGGCTGTTATGCCCTATCGGAAAATGCCTTGGACATCTTTATTGACGACGTAGCGGGGGGCAACGTCACCACCACAGCCGGGCAAACAAGTGTTCTCCTGTGCATGACCCCTGAAGAAGGAATTTTGGACTTCAGCACCAGCAGTTTGTCTGACGTAGGCTACCTGTACATCCTCACCAACCCCTCCAACACGGTACTCGCCTTATACCAAACTGCCACCATTGACTTTGGCGATTTGCCGGTGGGCAACTATCGCGTATGGGGGCTATCCTACTCGGGTCAGCTCGCTGATGATGTACTTGGTCAGGACGCCACGGCACTCACCTGGACCAATGCCTGTTTTGCCCTTTCGGAAAACTTTGTCGCGGTAGATCGTAGGGCCAACATTGACGGGGGCATGCTCATTCCGGTTCAGCACGACTCGGATGTCTATTACACCTGCACGGACAGTGACCGCAGCACCCTGGTTGCCTGGGAAAACCAGACCACCGACCCCAACTACCGCAACGTCATCACGGACGAAAATAACGTCATCCGTTTCCCCTTCGTATCGGGCAACATTGTGGACTTTGCCTCGGCACCTGCGGGCATCTACCGCGTGTGGGGCATCTCTTACAGTGGCGCTGTCACGCTTACCACGGGAACGGATCTCGACAACCTGCTCGGAACCGGCTGCTGGCAATTTTCGGCCAATTACCTGACCATTTACAACGACACCCCGGACGGTGCCAGTATTTTTGCGGCGGGTGCCCAAAACAACCAGATCCCCATCATTGCCGGCAACGGCATTTCGGACAGCATTGTTTTCAGCCACAACAGCAGCAGTTTGTCGAAATACATCTACCTCGTCATTGACCAGGCCACGGACACCCTGGTAGCCACCTTTACAGCAGGCGTATATGACTTTGACGACACGGGATCAGCCACCTTGCTCGTACGAGGATTGTCGTACACCGGCAACCTCAGCATTGGGATAGGAGATGTCGTGGGAGAAAACTTTTTGTCGGACGACTGTTACGACCTGTCTGACAACGCCATACAGATCATCAAAACGGATCCTAACCTGCGTGGGGGAGACATCCCGAGTGTACAACTATTGCCTCGCGGCATCCGGGAAATAGCGTTAGCGCCCAATCCGGTATCCACCTGGCTGGTCGTCAGTTTCTACACCGAACTCACCCAGCCTGCCAACGGCAAGATCACCCTGTACCATGCCAACGGCAACCCTGCGCGTACCACCACCATTGCGTTGATGCCTGGTCTCAACACCTACAACATAGGCGTACACGACCTGGAAAGAGGCGTATATTACATGAAGATCATGGCCAAGGGCAGAATACCGCAGACGGTGCCCTTTGTCGTACAATAAAGAGCCATCACAAAAACCGGCGCCTGCCTGGGAATGATTCCCGGGCAGGCGTTTTTTTTTATAGCATGATTAGCGGAGTGTTCAACACATGGCATGAGCCTATCTGATCCGGCAAAATAAGCAAACGTAAACCACGACCTGAAGACCTTTTTTCGTACCTTTAAGAACTCGCTACAGGGTCATTTGAAAAAGCAGGAACATGATTACAGAAGAAAAAGTAAAAGCACTATTGGCTGATATGGAAAGCGACTTAATTGAACGAACCACTTCCATCAAAGAAAGCAAGTTGGGTCCGGCTGTCTGTGCTTTGTCAAATGACTTCCCCAACCATAAGCAAGCAGGATACATCCTTTTGGGCGTGGGTGATGATGGCCGGTTAGCAGGAATGACCTGGACAGACGAAGCATTGCAGGCCATTGGCAATGTAAAAACCAATGGCAATGTATTGCCTCAGCCATCTTTGGTTGTCAGTCCTATCTTCAAGTTCCCTGAAGGAGAAGTTGTAGTGGTTCAAGTTACACCATCACCTTATCCACCTGTCAGGTATGATGGCAGGTGTTGGATTCGTATTGGCCCAAGAAGAGATAGAGCTACTGTTGAGGAAGAAAAAATTTTGGTTGAAAGAAGAACTTCTTATGCGAAAACATACGACTTAGTTCCTGCATTAGGCGCAACAATAGAAGACCTTGCCATTGAATTTTTTAAGTTGACCTATCTGCCTTCTGCCATAGACAAAGATACTTTAAGAGAGAACGGCAGAAATATCGAACAACAATTGGCATCGCTCAGGTTTTTTGACTTAAAAGAAAATTGTCCTACAAATGCAGGCATCTTGATGTTTGGGTTAAACCCTGAATTTCATTTACCGGGTTCGTATATCCAGTATATCAAATTTAAGGGTGAAGAAATGACCAGCGAAGTGGATTTTGAAAAGAAATTTTCTGGTGCACTAATCACAGAGCTTAAAATCATTGATGACTTTATAAAAAATAATATATTAAAGGAGCGACCTGTTAAAAGAGACTCCTTTCAGGAGGAAACGATCAGGAACTACCCTTTTTGGGCTTTAAGAGAATTGTTGATGAATGCCATTATCCACAGAAACTATGAATCAAATTCACCCATATATATCTATGAATTTTCAAACAGAATTGAAATATTAAACCCAGGTGGATTGTATGGAGACGTAAATACCCAGAATTTTCCCAATGCCAGTGATTACAGGAATGTAGTTATCTCAGAAGCATTAAAAACCTTGGGATATGTTAACAGATTCAACTATGGTGTAATACGGGCAATAGATGAATTAATAAAAAATGGAAACCCAAAACCCGATTTTGATTTAACATTGGGCACAAAATTCAAAGTGTCAATTTCAATAAACCCTAGTTGGTAATATGAAGTCAATTATTTTCTTCAACAATAAGGGTGGTGTTGGCAAAACAACAACCGTCTATCATGTTGCTTGGATGCTTTCAGAGCTTGGTATAAAAACCATTGCGGTTGACTTAGATCCGCAATCTAATTTGACATCCATGTTTCTTACTCCCGAACGTCTTGAAGATATTTATGGCAATGATTTACCTATTACCATTTTAGACTCTATTAATCCTGTTGTTTCCGGCGATCCCTATCAAGACATTCATATTGAAGCTATTAACGATACCCTTGGTCTGATCCTTGGAAACCTTTCGCTGTCCACTTTCGAAGACAAGTTAAGTGACGCCTGGTTAAAATCATTGGGAGGTGATGCCTATTCCTTTAGATTAACAAGCATTTTCAACACCATTATAAATGATGCGGTAAAGCAGTTTGATGCAGAAATAGTACTTATTGATGTAGGACCTAACTTAGGAGCAATTAACCGAGCTGTAACTATAAGTTCCGATTATATTATCATGCCGGTAGCTTCAGACCTATTTTCTTTACAAGGTATCAAGAACTTGGGGCAAACCCTCACAAAATGGAAAAGAGATTGGGCGCAGCGCAAAGAACAAAAACCGGGTAATGTTACCTTCGAAATACCGGATAAAGGTGCTATACCTATGGGTTACATCATTATGCAATATTCAGCTAAAGAGAGTCGGCCGGTAAAATCTTACCTAAAATGGGCTAATCGAATACCATCCGTTTTTGCTGAATTTGTTTTAGGTGATAACACTAATGTTTCCTCATTTGAATCCGATTCAAATTGTATCGCGCTATTAAAACACTACAGAAGTTTGGCTCCTATGTCTATGGAGTCTCATAAACCAATATTTCTTTTAAAACCGGCTGATGGCGCTATTGGCGCACATATTTATGCCGTACAGAAAAGTTATCAAGAGTTTGAAATTTTAACCAAAAGTATTTTAGCTCGATGCAAATTTGTGCAGTGATCTGAAAAAATTAGACCCCAAATTGGTCAAGACCATTTTCATCCAAGCACACCACCTACAAATCTATCGGCACCAGGGTATCTACAGCCGTAGAATCCAGAAAATAAAAATTAGACTTTCCGGGATCCCTCCCGGGATCGGGGGTCTCTGTGCCTGTTTCTTCCAGGATGATCTCCATGGGGGCGGAGCTTCCGCTCTGAAAATTCCTGGTCAAAAAATTAAGTCCGATCACAGTCAGGATCAGGATACCGGACAGGATCGTAGCCAATCGGGAAAACTTGCGGCGGGTGCTTGCGGCTGGGGCAGGTTGGTCGGATCCCAGGATCACCCCGGAAGGGCGGAACCCTGCATCGGGACTGGGGAAATCATCCAGATCTGCCACAATTTCTACCTGTTCCTCCAGCACGATCTCGCGCACCCGTTCCTTGCCGCCCACGGCTTCGATCACCGAAACGCGCAACAGCAGGGGAAAGCTCCCTTCGCGGAGGGGTTTTACAAAAAAGATCCACTCCGTAAAAGCGGAAGTTTCGACAAACTGTTCGGCCCGATTAAACGTGCGGATGGCAAAAGCGGGCACCTCGGAAGGATCCAGGAGTTGCACCTCCATCACCTCAGAAACCCGGATATCGCGGATTTCGGTTCCGCGGGTCAGTTCGATCTGTTCCAGCAGCACCCCTTCCTCGAAGGCCACGCGCACTCGGCAGCGGGTCTCCTGCAGCACCTCCATCTCATCGGGGATTTGGTAAAGCAAGTGTCCCTGTTTGTTGCGTTTAGCTGCTCCGGGAATCTCGGCCGATAAATCTGCTTCCACCAGCGTATCCAGCAGATCCAGCAATCGTTGTCGCAACGAAGCATAGCGGAGCTCCAGATCTGCAGCGGACAAAGTACCTCGCACCTTGCTCAGGTTTACCTCCCGCAATGCTGCCTCCAACAAAATAAGCGCATCGAAGGGATCCGCCCCTTCCGGCAGCGCTGATTTCAGTCTTGCCAGTGCTTCACCCATCCCCTCCTCGACCAGCAGGCGTCGGACTTCCGTTTTCAAAGCCATCAAAGAAACAGCCATATTCACATGTTTTACCGAAGGTATCTCACAACAGATCCCCCTCATTTAGCATATCTACAAAACCCAGCAATCCCGATTTCAATTGTGCAGACCTCATCCCTGCATGCTCACTGCTCAGCAATCCTACCACTTGATCCTTTTTGAAATTACTATAATTGCCCTGCATCACCAGGAAGGTATTGTAATCCCTTCCCTCCTTTCGCAAGCGCTCCGACAGTAACCCAAACGCTGCATCCAGGTCTCCCGCTGCCACGAACGACTGCAATTGCCCCTTCAGCTCCGACAGGGACATCCGTGTAACAGGAGCTGGCACCGGATCCGGCACAACCCTTGGAGGGGCAGTCCGAACGGGCGGCACCGGTTCGGCATTTGCCTGCATGATGGCATAAATATTCGCTGAAAATCGAGCAATTTTTTGATTAAAATCCGGATCGGTAGTCGGAATGGGAAGGGGATCCCGATAAAAATCGGCATACAACAGTTCTTGTCCCTCCAGACACTCCCGAATCCGTCGCACCTCCTCCGCGGAATCGGCACCACCCCGGAAATGATCCCAGGGCATCAACCGAATAGGCACGATGCGGCTGTAATTCCCGATGATCAAATCCCCGGCTGCCCCAGCCTCGTCCAGGAAAAACAAAAACTCCCTCCTGCACCAGGTACTCGCCAAGTAAGCGGGCGTCAGGATCGGCACAAACAAGCGCGCGTCTCTCAGCGCACCCTGTAAGCGCAAGGACAGCACGGTACCCGCCCCCATCTCCTCCTGGTCGAAAAAAACCTGCAAGCGCATTCCATAGCGGCCATAAAAATCCTGCTCCAGCCGATCCTGAAAAGCAGCGATCCATGCCCCGTGGGTTACATTATCGTGATGGGCATAGCTGATAAAAATATCGTAGCGAAACTCCATAACCTGTAAGCGTTTGAATGGTACACTTAATGAAAGGGATAAGGTACAAAAAAATGTGGGGATG
>JANQWK010000010.1 GCA_030729925.1 Saprospiraceae bacterium | reverse complement strand
TTTAATGTATTGAAAATCAAAATTTTATACAAAAAAATCAAGCAAACTTCAATACCATGCTTCGCCTTTCAGCCCCTCATAGACGCTTCTGATACCGGCCTCTAAGGATATGCCCGCTTCCCAGCCCAAGGCCTTCAGCCTACTGACATCCAATAATTTACGAGGCGTACCGTCGGGTTTTTCGAGGTCGTGTACGATGCGGCCTTCGTAGCCGACTACCGAGCGGATCAGGTGGGCTAATTCCAAAATACTGAGGTCTTCTCCTGTTCCGATATTCAAAAATCCGGCTTGGTTGTAGGTTTGCATCAGGAAGTAACAGGCTTCTGCCAGGTCATCTACATGGAGAAATTCCCGACGGGGACTGCCTGTGCCCCAGATGACGACTTCCGGCAACCCTTGTTTGGCCGCTTCGTGAAATTTCCGGATCAGTGCCGGCAACACGTGCGAGCCGGCCAGGTCGTAGTTGTCGCCCGGCCCGTAAAGGTTGGTCGGCATGACGGATATAAAGTTACTGCCGTACTGGTGCCGATAGGCCTCACATAGTTTGATCCCGGCAATTTTTGCAATGGCATAGGGTTCGTTGGTGGGTTCCAACGCACCCGTGAGGAGGTATTCTTCCCGAAGGGGCTGTGGCGCCAAACGCGGGTAAATACAGGAAGATCCAAGAAACAAGAGCTTTTTGACTCCGTACAGGTGCGCCGCATGGATGATATTGGACTCGATCATCAGGTTGTCGTACAGAAAGGTGGCCTTGTAGGTGTCATTGGCCAGGATGCCGCCTACTCTGGCTGCCGCCAAAAAAACGTAGTCCGGTCGTTCCGTTGCGAAAAAGTCGGTCACGGCCGACTGGCTCCTCAAATCCAATTCCTCCGAACTTCGATACACAAGCCGCTCGTACCCCATAGCGCGGAGCTTGCGTACAATGGCAGAACCAACCATGCCCCGATGGCCGGCAATGTAAACTTTATCTTCAGCCTGCATCTTATTCAAATTCATTTTTGACCTCAAAACCTGCCTCGCGCAGCAATTGGTTCTTTCGGAATAGCTCCAAATCAGCCGCTACCATCTCACTGACCAATTCCTCCAGACTATACTTCGGCTCCCAACCCAATTGCTCCTTTGCTTTGGTGTTGTCCCCAATGAGCAAATCCACTTCCGTAGGCCGGAAATACTGCGGATCTACGGCCACGACAATGCTGTCCTGCGGGAGCCGGAATTCCTCTTCCCGACAAGCCTTCACCCGCGCTACTTCCGCAACCCCACTCCCCTCGAAATACAAGTCAATGCCCAAGCGGGCAAAAGCCATGCGCACAAAGTCCCGAACCGAAGTGGTCACGCCCGTGGCAATGACAAAGTCTTCCGGCTTGTCTTGCTGCAACATCAGCCACATGGCCTCGACATAGTCCTTGGCATGCCCCCAGTCGCGCTTGGCGTCGAGGTTGCCCAAGTACAACTTGTCCTGCAGCCCCAAGGCTATTTTCGCAACCCCGCGGGTGATTTTCCGAGTTACAAAGGTTTCTCCGCGCAGCGGCGATTCGTGGTTAAACAAAATCCCATTAACCGCATACATCTGATAGGCTTCGCGGTAATTAACCGTAATCCAGTATCCGTATAGCTTGGCTACGGCATAGGGCGAACGCGGATAAAAGGGCGTAGTTTCTTTTTGGGGAATTTCCTGAACGAGACCGTATAGCTCAGAGGTAGATGCCTGATAGATCCGCGTTTTTGCCGTCAGGCCTAAAATGCGAATGGCCTCGAGTAGTCGGAGGGTTCCCAAGGCGTCCACATTGGCGGTGTACTCCGGGGTATCAAAACTCACCTTCACATGCGACATCGCCCCCAAGTTATAAATTTCATCCGGCTGTACCTGCTGGATGATGCGGATCAGGTTGGTGGAGTCCGTTAAGTCGCCATAATGCAGGATGAATTTCCGGTTGGCCTCGTGCGGATCCTGATACAAATGTTCAATGCGCTCCGTATTAAATAAAGAGGAACGGCGCTTGATGCCATGCACTTCATAGCCTTTGTCCAGCAGCAGTTCGGCCAAATAGGCTCCGTCCTGACCGGTTATCCCTGTAATGATTGCCTTTTTCATGTCCTATCCCGAGTGTTGTTTAAAAAAACTGCCCCAGCTTCCGCAAGGGTTTGCAAAGGATCGTAAATATGCCGGGTTTCAGCCCATTCATCCGCCACGCCAAACGGTCCTCCCGGTTGGCCTGCCAACGGTTTTTCCAGGATTTGTTGCTCAGCCCTCCTGTCCGCATATTTACAATGGTGCGGCGAAGATAGCAAGTTGATATTTTATATTTGTACAAAAACCGCAACATGAGTTCGTAATCCGCTGAAAATCGAAGCTCCGGACAGTACAAGCCGTGTTGCTGATAGATGTGCCGCCGCACAAAAAAAGTGGGATGCGGAGGCATCCAGCCCCAGCGTATCGCGGCAGAACTCATGGCTCCCGAACGCCAGCGCCGCACGACAGAATTGGTACGGTAGCGTTTGACGTAGTCCAGATCGGCATAAACACTATCGCAGTGCTCCCGGTCCAGAGTGGCCTGCACCGCTGCCAAAACGTCCCGCCCTGTATAGACGTCGTCCGAATTCAAAATCCCCACAATCGCTCCCGTAGCCAGACAAATCCCCTTGTTCATGGCATCGTACAGACCCTGATCGGGCTCGGAGACCACCCGGGCAATACGGCCGCCATAAGCGCGAATGATGTCCAGCGTCCCATCGGTCGAGCCCCCATCTATGATGATGTATTCCAGCGCAACACCTTCCTGGCTCAACACACTTTCGATGGTATCCCGCAGGGTTTCCTCGCTGTTATAGGTGGGGGTGATAATGGAAATCATACGTCAAAGATATCAATCGGCCGTTTTTACACACCTGAAACCCGTGTGGTTGAGTCCCGTATCCGGACTGGAACCCATTCGGCGGGAATTGCGATAGCCCGAGCAGTAGTCGTCGTTGCAGAGAAAAGATCCCCCACGAAGTACCTTTTCCTGCTGACCCGAGGCTCCCGCTATCCAGTCCGAACACCATTCCCATACATTGCCGGCCATGTCGTAAAGACCATAACCGTTTGGAGGAAAAGACTTTATTGGAGCAGTGGTATAAAACTTGTCTTTTAGGGTATTGTCATAAGGAAAAAGGCCCTGCCAAAAATTCGCTTTGGGGGTACCCTCCTCCGGTGCGTCATTGCCCCAGGGATAAAGGGTGTTTTTTTGCCCGCCCCGGGCTGCCCATTCCCATTCCGCCTCTGTGGGCAATCGCTTGCCGGCCCAATCTGCATAAGCCATGGCGTCTTCCCAGGCAATCTGTACCACTGGATGGTTCTCGATGTCGGAGATCCCTGAATCCGGTCCTTCCGGATGGCGCCAGTTGGCTCCAATGACCCATTGCCACCACCGCGAAGGGTCGCTAAGCGACACGGGCTGCTCTGTAGGAACAAACACCAATGCTCCGGGTTGTAAAAGCTCGTCCGGTGGTTTGGGGGTACCCGGAGGTAGTGTTTCGCGCATGACTTCCCAATTGATTTCCCGCTCCGCAACCGTCACGTAGCCGGTTGCCGCTACAAATGCGGCAAACTGCGCATTGGTCACCTCTGTTTCGTCCATCCAAAACGGCTGGATAGACACCCGCTCAGCAGCTTCCTCCTCGCCCCCCATCTGCAAGGTTCCGCCGGGAATGCGAATCATCCCTGCCTCCCGGGGCAAATCGGCTACCGGCAAAGTAGGGCTCCCTTTTTCTGCGGAGCAGGCGGATACAAACAAAAAGAGCACTCCAGATACAATTTTCCAGAAATCAGCCATCGGATATCTTACTTTTTATTGGGCTATCAAGGTATAAAAACGAATATACCTTTTGAAATATTTGTAGGGATACGCCTTCGGCAAAAAAAATCAGCGGGACAGCAACACATTCCCCATCACCAGCACGTCCATCTGCGTACGCAGGTAGCATGCCAGCGCATGTTCGGGGCTGTTGACGATAGGTTCGTTTTCGTTGAAAGAAGTATTAAGTAGGATGGGAATGCCGGTGAGGTCAAAAAACCGGCGGATGAGTTGGTAATAGCGGGGATTGTCGGCTTCGTGGACGGTCTGCAGTCTGCCGGTTCCATCCACGTGGGTAACAGCGGGGATCAGGTGTCGCTTTTCCGGTCGGATTGAAAATACCTTTTCCATGAAGGGTACCTCGTCGGTCTGTTCGAAGTAATCACCCACCGCCTCCGCCAGGATCGAAGGCGCAAAAGGTCGGAAAGACTCCCGTCTTTTTATTTTTTCATTGAGTAAATGCTGGGCATCAGCCCGGCGGGGATCTGCCAGGATAGAGCGATTGCCCAGGGCGCGCGGCCCAAACTCGGCTCTTCCCTGAAACCAGCCCACTACGGCTCCCGATGCCAGTTTGTCCGCCGCCAGCGCAATTAGTTCGTCCGTTCCACACAAGCGGTAGTCACAACCTGCGGCCTCCGCGGCAGCTATGATCTCGGCATCGGAAAACTGTGCCCCCGTATAGGCACTTGCCTTTACCCCCTGTCGGGGAAAACCCTTGTTGTGGTGCCACCAATACAATACAGATCCGGCCGCCGTGCCCGCATCATGTGCTGCAGGGGGTATGTACAAGCGCTCGAAGGGCGTCCGGGAAGTCAATTTGCCATTGGCCACAGAATTTTGTGCCACCCCACCCGCCAGGCACAGTGCGGGCAATCCCGTTTTGCGGTGCAGGTCGGCCGCCATATAAAAAATCACTTCCTCACAAAGCGCCTGCACAGAAGCTGCCATGTCCCTGTGAAAATCCTCCACAGGCAGTCCCGGGGTACGGGCAGGCCCAAAGCGCTTCTCCAGCATATCGTCATACAAAGGTGCCAGTGCAGGAGTTCCCCCCTCCCAACTCATCGCTACCCCCTTTCGGAAATGACTAAAAAAAAGGGGATTGAGCCGAAATAACCCATTCGGAAGCAATTGTACACACTCGCGGAGCTGATCCAGGTACACCGGCCGACCATAAGATGCCAGCCCCATGACCTTGTATTCGTCACCATAATGTCTGAAACCCAGGTACTGGGTAAAAGCCGTGTACAGGATCCCCAGAGAATGGGGATACGACACACTATCGAGTACCTGAATCCGGTTGCCTTTGCCAATGGCCCGCATCGTAGAGGTAAAATCGCCCATCCCGTCCACCGAAAGCAGCGCCGCCGTCTCAAAAGGCGATACCATAAAAGCACTGGCCAGATGGCTGCGATGATGTTCTATATACTGCACCTCCGCTTTCCAACTTGCGGGATCCAGTCCAAGTTCCACCGCCAGATCCCCCTTTATCTTACGAATACTAAAACTATTTTGAATACGAGACCCCAACTGTTTGCCCAGCAGTCCCCTTTTCGCAAGGTACCACAACTTATGCCCCATCTTCGCCATCGGATCCCGGGACACGGTAATCGCAGACAACTCTTCCGCCCCAATACCGGCCTCCTGCAAACAAAATTTTACAGCCTCTACCGGCAACCCCGCCCAGTGCTTTACCCGCCTAATGCGCTCTTCCTCCGTCGCCACTACCAGCTCCCCATCCCGAAATAAGGCAGCAGCAGCATCACCGTGGTACGCATTTAAACCAAGTATGTACATTGCGATAATTTAATTGG
>JANQWK010000009.1 GCA_030729925.1 Saprospiraceae bacterium | reverse complement strand
GTTTTGATCCAATATCAAAATTCCGTGAATATGGTCGGGCATGACCACAAAATCACCCAATTGCACAAATTTCGAACGATTGGGGATTTCGTGCCACAGGGTATCGGCAATGACCCCCAAATGGGATAATTCCATTTGGCCATTTTTGATGGCCCCAAAAAAATGTTCCCGATTTCGGGTGCAGATGGTAATAAAATAGGCGCCGTTCCAGCCGTAGTCCCACCAGGAGGCCCGTGCGGATGCAATGCGGTATTTGTTTTTGTATTTGTTAGTGGTCATGGTTTGGATATTGCTTTTTGTGTCTATTCCAAGATATCCGGAAAAATACCTACAGTCAAATAGTTGTCCGAAGAAGTCCAATTTTGGTCGGTGTGGAGGTTGCACGGCAGGTTCTGGCCAACCGGATGCGTTTAAAAAATATAGCACAATCGTACAAATAGAAAAAAAACCTGTCACTCATGACATTTTTGTGTCACTCATGACATTTTTGTGGTGGAAACTGAATTATTTCTTTAATTGCACAAAATAGGGTGTTACCGAAAAACAATAGCTGTAATGACCTGTTTGTTAGGGATTAAGTATCAAATTTGTACGCCATTTTTCTTTTTTTCGATTATTTGATTTATTTTTAGAAACAACAAGGATTTACTGACATAATCCTGACTTTTTGTACAATTGTGACAGGTGCATTTTTTTTAGATGCGCAAAATATTTTGAATATTTGAACAATTGCGATACGTATTGCAGGATCCTTACCAATGAAACCAACCTTACATTAAATACCGGGGGCGGGACTTTTGTGCTGTGTCCGGGTGACGATATGGATATTTTGCCACAGGGACTTTTTTAAACACCAGACCCCATGTTTTCCGCAGTCCGATTTTTTCAGCTTCGTTTTCTGTGCCTATTTGGCGCATTTGTATTGTTAGGCCAAGTTTTGTATGCCCTGCCGCAGGAAACCCTCAGTCGGCAGATCAAGGAAAATCACTATTCGTTAGACAAATTTTTGCCGGGCGAGGAGATTCGGCAGTTGTATCAGGATTCCCGTGGGGTTTTCTGGGTGCTGACGGACAGTGGACTCTACAATTTTGATGGCAATTATATTTACACGGTTCTCAAAGCGGCTGCTGTTCCTTCGGCGATTGTAGGGGCCGATGCCCGGGGTTGGGTGTGGCTGGCCTATGGAGCCGGGGCGCAGCGGTCCTGGTCGGCGGTGAACCAGTTTACCAGACAGCCAATTCCGGAAGCCGATCGCTGGCCGGGGGTTAAGGATGAGGTGATGGACCTTTGGGTGGAGGGCGAGACCCTCCTGCTGCGCACCGAGACCGATGAATTGTGGCGTTGGGTGAAGGGGAAATGGAAGTTGGTGATCCGCGGGTTACCGAACAATTGCCGATTTGCCGGTCTCACGTCCGAGGATATGGTATGGCTGCAGTACGAGCTTACTGAGGGGGGTAATATTCCGGCTTTGTTGCGCGTCAATCTGTACAACGGCCGACAGCAGCGTTTCAATGTTGACCGACCCTATACCCTCCAGGTAGCAGGCAAGGATTTGTTGTTGCTGAGCGACAACAGCTGGGGCTTGCTCAATGCGTATGGGAAGGTTGTCTGGTCGGATCTAAGCGGACTGATTCCGGGTTTCAAGGCTGCCGTTGATCGCTGGAATCCGCAGTATGAGGTGGTCTTGTATCGGGAAGCCCGGGACGAGTTGTGGATTTCTTTTCAAAACACCTTATATATAGGTAGTATTCGCGATGCTGCTCAGCAGCCGTTAGCCAGAGAAAAGCCGCTCTTTGCCCGCCGCAGTCTCTATGCGGGCAATGGGGGCAGTGTGTTGTTGGTGGAGCCTTCGGGGTTCAGTCAACTGCTCAGCTATACCGGTTATTTTCAAAAGATAGCATGGCACGATCCCTACCGACATTCACCGGAGACCCTTCAGGAGGTGACAGCGGTGTTGGAGACGCCTAAGGGGATGCTGTATTTTGCATCCGGGAAGGGAATCTATCGCCGGGAGGCGGGGGCGGATAAGTCGGAGCGGATAGTGGAGACAGGGCGCGTAGCTGCGATGGTTTGGGATGGGGATCGGCAATGTATTTGGGCTTTAGGGGCAGATCAATTGTTCAGAATAGACGGGCGCAGCCAGGCAGTGGAATTGTTTTCCCTGCCCGACGGGGGCTTGGGTGCCGAGGCTTCTTTGCTGCTGCAGGGCGAATGGTTGTGGATGGGCGGAGCAGCAGGGGTGCATCGCTTTCACATCGGCAACCGGCAATTTTTGTCCTTTGAGGACTATCAGGGGTATTCCGAACTGGCCGATGCCCGGGTGTCCGGGTTTTTCCGCGCCAGCGAAAACGATTACTGGGTGTTGAGCGACAAGGGGATCTACGGACTGGATCCGGAGAAGGGGATCCAGTGGGAATGGCATGCTACGGAAGATACTGCCGTGAATGCAGCGATGGCTGCGGTGCGTCAGGTATGGAAAGATCCTGCAGCCGAGGGGTACTGGATGGCGACGGCGGGAGGATTGCTGTATTGGGATAAAAATCGGGACGCATACCGGCTGTTTGCCGAGCCGGAGGCCTTGCCGGCTACCGATCTCCGGTCAGTTTATGCGATTGGCGATGAGCTGTGGATCGGCAGCGACCGCGGACTGATTGTTTTTGACCGCAGGGATCAGCAAAGTCGGTATTATACCGTGGATGATGGGCTTAGCGACAATTATATCGTGCCGGGTGCCCATACGCAGGGGCTGGACGGTACTTTGTACATGGGTACCCGCAATGGCTTGACGGCTTTTAGGCCGGATGCGCTGTCGGCAGCGGCGACGGAGCAGGCCGAGGGTTTGTCCTTGAGCCTGATGTCAGCGCTGGTCTATTCTCCCAATACAGGCAACCGGGAGGCACTCCTGCGCTTTTACGAGCAGGGCGCAATTACCCTCGGTGCGGAAGATGTGGCCATGGAAATGTACTTTGCCCTGCCGCCCTCACCGGGCAGGAAGCGGATATATATGAGTTATATGGAGCGGGAAGAGGACGGTTGGATACCTTTTCCCGGTTATGCGCTGAAGATTAGTCCGGCGACGCGCAAGGATACCTTGATCAAGGTCAAGGCCCAGGTGCAGGGGAGTGCTTCGGAGGAGACTATTTTCACCATACCGCTGCGCTTTGAGCCGACAAATCCGCTGAAGCCGTGGTTGTTTGCGCTGTCGTTATTGTTGTTGTTGAGTTTACTTTGGTTTTTCGGCAGGTTGCCGCGCATGCAGGTAGCGAATGTGGGAGGGGCTATGGTGGCAGCACCGGAACCCGGGGTAGCGGATTCGCCGGTACCGGAGACTCCCTCAGATGCCCTTCGATTTTTCAGGAGCATGGCGCATGAACTGCGGGCGCCTTTGTCTTTGATATTGGGACCTGTGCAGCATTTGGGAGCGAGTGGCCGTTGGGGCAAGCAGGAATATGCCATGCTGGAGACCATCAAGCACAATGCGGATTTGTTGCTCCACCAGGTGGATGAACTGCTGCTGGCGGGTGCCCTCGAAGAGGGAAAACTACCCGATCGGCCGGAGTTTTTTGATCCGGGAACCTGGTTTCGCGAGCGTCTGAATGGGTTTGATACCCTGGCGATCAAAAAGCGGATCCACCTGCACACTCATTTTAGTTGGAATTATTCGGACGAGCTGTACCACCACAAAGACTGGCTCACGATCATTGTCAACAACCTCTTGTCCAATGCCCTCAAATTTACCCCCCACGGCGGGGCGATTAAGTTTGTGATGGGGATCCACAGTAATGACATCCGGATCGTGTGTGAGGATAATGGTCGGGGCATACACCCGGACGATCTGCCGCATGTTTTTGAGCGGTTCTATACGACTCGTCGCAACGATGCCCCTGTGGTTGGGGGATCGGGTATGGGATTGGCGCTGGTAAAAGAACTAACCGATCGGATGGGAGGGCGGATCCAGCTCAAATCCGTGTGGGAAGAAGGGACATCCTTTATCATAGACATTCCGCTGTTGGAGACCCCCGAGGATGGGCCGGGCAAGCAGATATGGGACAGTTATTCGATACCTGATCCGGCGAAAATTGCCCAAGTCAGCGGACAGTCGTTGCTGCTGGTCGAGGACGAACCTTTTTTTCAAGATTATATGCGGGTCTTGCTGGGGCGCGAATACGAGATTCGCACGGCGGCCCATGGGGGAGAAGCCCTCAGCTTGCTGCGGGGAGGACTTCAGCCGGCGCTGATCCTGACCGATTTGATGATGCCGGAAATGGACGGCTATCAGTTGCTGGACGAACTCAGGGCAGAACCGACCTGGCAGCAGATCCCGGTGGTGGTGCTGAGCGTGATCCGCGACAGACAGGAAGAGGAGCGGGTGCGCGCGGCCGGTGCGAAGGGCTATTTTAGCAAACCTTTCGACGAGATCCAGCTGAAACAAAGTCTTCAACGCCTCATCTTGGCACCCAAGGCCGTTGCTGCTGCCAATAATGCGGTTGTGGCTGCGGATGCAGCCGACGAAGAAAGTACGGAAAGCTGGCTGGCCAGACTTACCGTACATATTGACAACGATATGGCCGACGATAACTTCAACGTGGACACCCTGGCTGCTCGTATGCTGATGAGTCGCACCGCCTTTTACAAGAAGGTTCAGCAGCTCACCGGCATGACGCCCAACCAATATATCATGGAATGCAGGTTGCAAAAAGCCCGTCGTATCATAGATGGTCAGCCCCGCATCCCCATCCGCAAGCTCGTTCGGATGATCGGACTCAAGCACGAAGGCTATTTTGCCCGACATTTTACCCACCGATTCGGAAAAGGACCCACGGAATTTCGTTAAACAACCCTCACTATCCTCTCAGCGGGGACGGTCGTCATAGCACGATCGTCCCCGCTGTCGTTTTATGCCCCTCCCCAAACCCTCCTGCCCAAGATCTTTCAATTTTTTCCGCTTTTTTTGGCCTTGTAAGTTGCTGTTTATCAAGACGTAGTACAATTGTGACGACAAATATCTCCCTCCAAAAGGGTTTGTATGATTGTGAAGCCAGGGTTGAGTTGCTTTGTTACGAATTCAAAAACGACCTGAAGAATTCAATCGGCGCGTAAAGACGACACAGCCGGAACACAAGTAACAGGTAAGCCATATTGTCATAACACTAATTGTTTGCAATGCTTCACCGACTGCTTGACTTCCGCCCAAGTTTTTCCGAGCCAGGAAGATGATTCAATTTTTGGAGGAAATCAAACAATCTCATGAACAACACTGGAAAGTACACAAGTATTACGACACTCCCGGCAACTGACCGGGCATTTAGCACTTACAGTAACACACGCGACGACCTTAGCTACCTGCACTATTGCGACGACACTACTTGCGAGAAAGATCCTCAAGCAAACGACCAATAAACGACCAAGCGGGTATGCATATAAGGTGTGCGAGCTTCCTTACGGAAACAATTAGGTTATTAAATATGGATTCAGCGACTCTCCGGTACAATTGGCCAATGGTTGTACCGGGTCGCCTTTCCCCGCACCCTACCTACCCCCTTCCCCCACGGCTAATTTTTGTATCCATAATTTTTTTATTTTTTAACTAAATCATTAACAAATTGTAGTCTTATGGAAAAAGTGAATTTTACTTTGACCAGGTTGGCTCGAACGATGCTGATGGCTTTGGCCTTCTTGTCGTTTAGCCTTGGGCTGCACGCGCAGA
>JANQWK010000008.1 GCA_030729925.1 Saprospiraceae bacterium | reverse complement strand
TACCATCGTACCCGAATCGTTTAATTGCATTTGCCGAATAACACTATTACCAAAGGGCGACCACAAGGGTACGCCCCTACGAAATCCCAAATGGGGTGGAAATGGATGGGGATAACCACATATTCGTGTAATTGGGTATTTAAAAATGTTCGTGTAATTCAACCATTCATGTGCTACCATCGTACCCGAATCGTTTAATTGCATTTGCCGAATAACACTATTACCAAAGTAAGATTTTGAAAATTCCCGGTGAGAAAAAGCCCAACTACTTTAATTTATACCGGTTTCCTATCTTGTGCTGATTAAAACCATGCCATGGAGAAGTTATTTCAGTTGTTCGATACCGACGATGTTGCGGTCACGGTCCAACCGCTGGGTTCGGGTAAAATCAACCACACGTATTGGGTGCAGGGACAGCGCGGGGCTTATGTGATGCAGGAAGTGAATACCCGGGTGTTTCCTCGTCCGGATGTGCTGATGCAAAACATTGACCGAGTTACCCGACACCTTGCCGAGCAACAACCCGAAGGGAGAAATTTACAGGTCATCCGAACCCGGAGTGGCGAATTGGCAGCTAAGGTGAATTCCGGCTTTTGGCGCTGTTATAATTACCTCGAACAGACAACTGCCCTGGATGTAGTGGCTACGCCAAAAGATGCTTTCGCGGCGGCCAAGGGGTTTGGCGATTTTCTGTATCGCTTGTCCGACCTCCCTCCCGATCAGGTCCAACCCGTACTCCCGGATTTTCACAATGTGGCTTTTCGGGTAGAACAATTGGATGCCGCGATTCGGGAAGATCGGGTAGGGCGGGAACCCGGAGTCAGAGATGTATGGAACGACATCAAGCTGCTGCAAACACCTATTCTCGAGGTGTTCCAACGGATCCAATCCGGAGCTGTACCCACCCGCATTACCCACAACGATACCAAAATCTCCAATGTGCTGCTCGATGCTCATTCCCTGGAACCTGTGGCGGTGGTGGATCTGGACACCGTGATGCCCGGATCTGCCCTGTTTGATGTCGGAGATATGATCCGGACTTTCGTGTGTCCGGTAGATGAGAACGAACCCGATTTGTCAAAAATCAGCATCCGAGCTGATATCTTTGAAGCCCTCGTAGCCGGCTATCATGAAGGAACCCAGGGAATCCTAACGCCGACCGAAAAGGACATGGTTGTTGATGCCGGAAAAATGCTGCTGTTTACCCAAGCCATCCGATTTCTAACCGACTACCTCAATGGCGATGTATATTACAAAACCGATTATCCCGAACAAAATCTGGTTCGTACCAAGAATCAATGGAAGCTGCTTTCTTTGCTTGTTCAAGGAGAAAAAGATTGGCGCAGTTTAGTGCGCAAGGTGTTTTATAAATTTTGAAAGTAGGATATAAAATCCTGAACGGTAAAAGCAGGGTTGCTTTTCTCTAGAGGGATTTTATCGAATTCTGCCTGTTGCCGGATGCTATTTGCCCGTTCTATGGCAAGTGGCAGGAAATCTCTTAAGATGTTAAAATGCTTTATTCTTCTTTTGTCGTAGGGCTGATTAAATCTTTTTTGCCACAGGCTATTCAAAGCTTGATAAACTTGATTTGCATTTTGGTAAGACCGCCTATTGTCATCCATGTGTATCATGAACCAATGTTCAATACAAAGACTGCTGTAAGAGATTTTGATGGTCGTTTTACGCCATTTTTGGAAAAATTCCGACAAATTTGGATGCCCATCGTTATCGAGAAAAATCCAGATATCATCGTATGGATTTTTTTCCCGTTTTGATTTTTTAAGTAATACCAAGGCTTTTTCGAGGAGCTGCACCGGTGAGTTCTCACTATTGGGTTTTGGCATTTCTACATTAATGCTTCTTTGCTTGTCTTTTGCCAGCGAAGCTCTTAAGGCTTGAGCATAATTATATTCGCACCATCCCTCTGGGATAACAAGGATGTATTTTCCAACTGTTTTCATTCTATCCCTTCCTCTTGTAAGGCCATTACAAAATCGGTATCATTAATAATAGCGGTTCCTCCCAGTCTTCCCGTTAAATACCACTTGTCAAGTGGGGCGTGCAGTCGCAGGCCATTAATGGACGAGCATCGAACAAACTCTGTAGCGCCAAATTCATTTTTCTGTGTTAACCAGATTTGATCCCGGTTGAAAAGATCTTCGTCCAATTGGGTGGCATCGTGCGTGGCAAAAATGAGTTGTGCTCCCTTGGGATTGAATAGCTTCTCATGGAATAGTTTGATGAGATAAGAGGTAATCAGAGGGTGAAGATTTTTTTCAAACTCATCAATTACCAATATCAACCCTTTCTCCAACGCATCAATGATGATGCCTCCTAAAGACAATAAACTCCTTGTTCCGGTAGATTCTTCTTCAATATCGAAATCTACGAGCCCGGATTTTTGATTATTCTCATCAAAAAACTCATGAGTAGTTTTTATTTTATATTTAAAATCTTCTTGTATTTTTTGCCGAAGACTTTCGGGTAAATTATCTGGGAATTTAAGATCCTTCCAGTCCGTTTCTTTAGCACTAATACTGAGAATACCTGTGTCAAGCGCGCATATCAAGGCGTTGAGTTTCTTTGCAAAAGCCGAATCAGGCTCATCTGCAAGACGCTTTGCGTAAAAACGCTCTAAACTCGATTCGTTATATTTATTTAAAAAAGGATATATCTTGAGGTTGTTTTTGAAAAAATTAAATACAGGAAGGATACTTTCCGCATTATTTTCGGCTGCTTTGGAAAGGAACAGCTGGTTGGGAAGGGTTATCTTTTCGATTATTTTTTTTTCGCCGATGAAATAATCCCCAAAATGAATATCCCTTCCTTTGATCCGATTATAAAGCGTGGCTTCTCTGCCGTTGGGAAAATATTGCAGGGTTTCCTGCTCAATGCTCTCTTTGGAATAAGCAAGCGTGTAAATGTACCGCGTCTGATCCAGGAAAAATTCTAATTCAATGAAACAGGGGTGCTTGTCCTCGTTTTTACTGAGCTTGAAAGGTTCATAGGGCCCTAAAGTGTCTCCAGGGGTGAATTTTGCCGAGTGCAAAATAAGATAGGTGAGCGCTTTGAATGCTTTAAGCAAATTGCTTTTTCCGGAAGCGTTGGCGCCATAAATTACAGCTGTTGAGGCTATTGAAATACTCGAAACCGACCGATAATTGGCCAGGTTTCCTTTCTTTCTGTTTGACTTTGAAAAGTCCAGCACAACTTTGTCTTTAATAGATCTGAAATTGCGCACTTCAATAGATTTAATCACCTTTTTTGCTTGTTTTCTTCAAAAATATAGATTAAATCTCAATTAAGGGAAAATAAAGCGATTTTTTTATGGACAAAAAGCGCTTACAAGTACGATCAAGGAATCACAGAGGCTATCCATTCATAGGCATCAGCGACCCTGGTGAAAATACTGATGTCTCCATAACTGCTGTCCTCGAATCCATCAATGGGATTATCTGCTCCTCCGGAAAGGACACCGGCAAGCTCCCATTGGCCGTTGTGAAAGACAAATAAGGGCCCCCCGCTGTCTCCTTCAACGGTACTGCCCTCAAAAGCAAGTGCCATGGGGTCACTGGTTCCCACTCCAAGTATTTTTTCATCTTCATTAATGATCCCATCGCCCAGCGAATTTATGGTTCCTTCCGGATGGTCAAAATCGAAGGCCAACAGGCCTCCGGGGTAGTTTTTTCCCCCTGTTGCTGTTTGTAAATCCATCCTTATCCTGTCCAGGATGTTTTCCATCGCATGCTTTTTGGAGTCGAGATCCGGATCCTGTCCTTCCGTACCCGAATAATCTCCAAAACCTGCAAACCATATTTTGGAGCCCAATGCTTCTTCACCACTATGGTGAAGCACAGCCGGTTGGATATCTGTAATCGGACTGGCAAGTTTTACCAAACACAAATCATTGGCGTCCTTGTAATCCTGAGCACCTGCCAACCAGGTTGGATGGAATACCAGTGCCGATACCTTTATTATCCGAACGGGTTTATTTGGATCGTTTCCAATTTTTATTGAAATTCCAGAAGTAGGAGCTGGCGCATTCTGGTCTTCCTTGTCATAAAAATTGTGTCCGGCCGTAAGGATCCATTCCTCATCTATCAAAGTTCCTGTCGCGATATATTCTACATTCTGGCTCCCATCCAAGCTGTAAGAAAAGCTAATGACAGAAGCAAAATTGGGGAGTTCGGGGTTTAAAACATTTGCAATGTCTTCATATTCAGAAAGTTGGCGATCATGTCTAATGCCAAAGGTTCGCTCACTCGAAAATTCAATGATTGCTTCTTTTTCACAAGAAGCAACAACGAGGAGCAATAATAATAATCTTAAGTAAACAGCCTTCATTATATTCTAATTTATGGCACCTGCATAAGCCAGGCGGATTAATGATTATCGTGGTTTCGTTTCTTTTCGAATCCCATAAACAAGGCTTTCCTCCGATCGCGTCGTGATGGTTTTCCCGTCAAGGGAAGGTACAAGCTGGGCACCTATTTTTTCTACTGCTTTGCGGGAGCGCAGGTTGTCCCGGTGGATGTGAAAAAGTACCCACTCGAATTGCTGAAAGGCATGGGCGATCATCAGGCGTTTGACAGACTGGTTGTAGGCGCCGCCCCAATAAGCGGTAGCGAGGAAAGTCCACCCAATCTCAACCGCAAGGGGAGTGTCCGGACAGGGATGGTACCGACTACTGCCTATGATGTTTCCGCTTGCCCGGTCAAGGATCACAAATGCCAATTTTCCCTCCAGCGCCTGCTGGAAAAAAATCCGAAAACCTTCGGGTTCACTCCGTTCTTTGGCAGGGTGTTGGGCCCAAATAGCAGGGTCGGCAGCTACCGCAAAAAGCGCGTCAAAGTCCTGAGCATCCAAAGGTCGTAGGGCGACGCGTTCGTCTTCCAGAATAACCTGTAGGTTAAAATCGGGCATTTTTTCGGGTTATATTTCTTTTAATAGTTTTTCTACCGCTGTTTTGCCGGTTTCGGCTGCGCCAAAAACAGTCTGATGGTGACCGTTGGTGTTCATGGCTTCGCCTGCAAAGTAAATTTTGTTGCCTGCCGATCGGGCAGCTTCTTTTCGGGCATTTCCCATACCAATGGTGCTGTACGAATAAGCGCCCTGAATATAGGGTTCTGCTGCCCAGTTTTTAACCAGTCCTTGTTGGAAATACCGACTGGCCTGCCCGTCGTAGATTTGATCCAGCTCGCCCAGTAAGGCCTGGATAATAGCCGTGTCACTTCCCCGCGCAGCCAAGTCCCGAGCTTGCTGACCCATAAGAAATGCAAGTAGTACGTGGTCATTACCCGTTTTGCCAACCCGCTCGTCAATGTACGCTGCACAAATCTGACCGCCAAGGAGATTTTCTTTGTAAAACGATTGACTAAACTTGAGAAAAACCTTCATCCCGGCTTCCATGCCAATTTTTTGAAAGGCCTGGCTTTGGGTTTCAGACAAGGCAGGCGTGAATTGAATCATCCCTGCTTTTAAAATTGAAATGGGAACGGTCAGGATGACTTTGTCGGCAGTGAAGCGCGCTCCATTGGCAGCGGTTAATTGAATTTCTTCGCCAGAGTAGTCAATTTTAGTAATGGGGGTTTCGAGCTGGAGGTACGGTAGTACCGATGGAGCAAGATGGTCATGGATAAGATCAAAGTACGTACGGGCAAATTTGTAATCCTGGTCGCCCGAACTCCAGTTTTCTTCTTCTTTAATTTTCCAAAAGGTAGATATGTTGTCGCCCGATGCGCCCGAGTCGCCTGCTATGGCTTCCACGAGATACTGATAGGATGCGTCAAACCCATTTTGTGTGGCAAAGTCTTGAAAACTGATATCAGGAAGCTGGTTTTCTCGCTCAAACAGCCCAAATAGATCCTTCGGAAGATTTTTTCGAAGTTGCTGACCATGCCAAAACCATATTTCCGAGTCGTCCTCCTGAGTCGCCGTGTTGGTTTGCTGAATGAGATCTCCCAACAGGTTTTTTTTGCCATGTAACCATTGCGCACCCAAGTCTATCGGGAAATCGGCAAAACTTTCGTTCTTGGCCAGCCTGCCTCCAATTCGATTGCTGGCTTCATATACCGAACAGGAGTAGCCCTTCGACAGGAGGAGATCAGCCGCATACAACCCGGCAGCCCCAGCGCCAATAATGGCTATATGCCCATCGTAAGGGACAAAAATTTCTTCTTCACGACCGCAGGCCTGCAGTACCGGAGGCAATACGATTTGCGCCAAGGCAAGTTGACGAAGCAATTGGTTGAAGGTTCTTCTTTTCATACAGCTAAAGGTCTGCGATATTTCTTCCAAGCTTGAAGCAGTTCCTTACGGAAAAGGTGAAAATCCACCGTGATGGTGTGTCGCGGACTGTTGACCTGCTTGTAGTGCGGTTGATTTACTTCCTTTTCAATGAGCTGGGCTATGTTGTCCGGGCGTTTCCAAGTGCCTGCGATTTCAGCCGCCATAATCCTCGCTTGCAGTTCGGCACCCGGCCAGATGCAACCCAAGGGCTGAAACATCCCGACAAAGTACAAATTGCGGTACTCCGGGTGCAGCATTTTGAGGTAGAGGGGGACTTTTCCTTCACTATAATCCAAAAAGGAAGGGTCGAAAAAAGGATGCGCCAATATAAATCCGGTGCAGGCAATAATGACGTCGTAGTCGTCCGAACGGCCATCGGTAAAGTAAACCGTATGCCCTTCTATGCGCTGAATATCCGGATAAGGACGCACTTTGCCATGCCGGATGGTGTACAACAACTCGCTGTTAATAGTGGGGTGGGTGGCTCCAAAGGCATGATCTGCCGGGGGCAATCCATACGCTTCATTTTTTCCAATCAGGATTCGTAACAAGAGGGCGTTGAGCTTACTCCGCCACCTTACCGGCAACCAGGCAAAGCGCTGAGCCACGATATCCGCCGGTTTTCCAAAGACAAATTTGGGCACTATCCTGTAACCCCTTCGCATGCTGATAGCCGTTTTCTGACTCACCCTGCTGGTTTCAACGGCTACATCGCAGGCTGAGTTGCCCCCGCCAATGACAAGCACCCGCTTGCCCCGAAAAGGCTCCGCTTTTTTAAATTGATGGCTGTGCAAAAATTGTCCGGCAAAGTCGGCAGCATATTTCGGTATCCGTGGCTTCCAGTGGTGACCGTTGCAGACAACCAAATCCGTAAAGGTTTCCTGGATCCTTGCGCCATCCTGTTCAAAGGTAATTACCCACTCCTCAGGTCCTCGGCGCTCACAATGTTGCACCAAGGTGCCAAAACGGATATGCGGGTACAGGTTAAATTTATTGCCGTAGGCCTGGAAATACCGACGCAGCTCATCATGGGAAGGGTAGTCGGCTACCCCCGGGTCAAAGTCGTCAAAGGGAAAGTCCTCGTATTCCGATAGGGATCTCGAGCTGATAATGTGCGTGGTCTCAAAAACACTGGAGTGACTTTCTGCCTCCGAGTAGATCCAATTCCCTCCAATGTCGTGATTGCGGTCAAAGGCAACCGCAGTAATCCCCCTGTCCAATAGATTCTTTAAAGCCGTAATCCCGGAAGGACCCGCACCAATGACGGCTACTTTTTTTTGTTCGATAGACATATCTTAGCTTAATTGTATTTTAAAGGTAAGGAACTCAATTTTATTCTCCTATGCGAAGTTTTTTCAAGTGTTCTTCCCAGCAGGCCTTATTGGTTTTTTTGTTATCCATGAAGGTCTTTTCTTGCGGGACACCTAAATTAAAATTATCTGATAACCAATTAAAAACTACCGGACAAAGTTTTTATGAACAAATTGCAGGTGCTCCTTTGGCTATACGAGAGGAGCTGGCAATTGATATGATTTTATCAGGAAGTGTTCCATCATTTTTACAAAAGCTGGTACCCGTAAAGGTTGCTATAGAGGATACCCTTACGGGAAAACGGATCCGTGCTACGTTTTTTGTAATGCCCGATTATGTGTCGGTAGGTACTTCAACCAACTGGGCGAGGGTTCCGCTAAGCCCCATGGCGGCTCAGGTGTTGGCGGATAGTCTGGGGTGTTTTTTGCCTACGGCTAAAATGGTAGATGCCATTTGGGAACAGGCAGCAGTGAGGTTAGACCCAGTACCCATGTATGCTTTTCGAGATAGTTCGGTCACTTTCTGGCAACATCACCTGATCATAGAAGGGCAGCGACAGGGACGAAAAGGCTTGATTGCTGGGATAAAAAAGGATGTGGTGTTGAGTGCTCGGGTTGCAACCGATCCGCGCCCTAACAGGGTAGCGATTTATGGCTGGCACAGGTTAAATGGCAAGGTGATCCAGCCTTTGTATGTAGGGCATGTGCGCGACTATGTGGATTATAGCCACGGAGTGCGCCTGGTCTGGAAAAAGGTAAAGGTCAGGGGGAAGTGGATGGAATACACCGATCTTTTGGCGGACGAGCGTTTAAAGGGATTGTTGTGCGCCGAGGACGATTGTTCATTTTGGCGTTATGCGACAGAAGATTAAAGGTTTATAAGTGTTTGAGCAGCGCTTTCAGACTATCTATGTTATGAGCAGCGAGGTGCACATCCACGTATGGCAGTGCAACTTCCATGGCTCGTACACTGGGCTGATAGTTCAAATTACCTGCCAGGGGGTTGAGCCAAATGACCTTGGCTGATTTTTTGTGCAGGGTTTGCATACTTTTCTCGAGGGTATCTATGCCGCCGGTGTCCCAGCCATCGCTCATGATCAGCACAATGGTTTTTTTATTGAGCAGTTGGTGGCTAAATTCGGTGCAAAATTGTTCCAGCGAGGCACCTATACGGGTACCGCCAAACCAATCCGGGACCTGTTCCTGAAGTTGTTGGAGTGCCTTATCGAAGTTTTCTGCCTGCATAGCTGCGGTGATGCGGGTCAGGCGGGTGCCAAAAACAAAGGTTTCCATGCGGGAAAAGGCTTGTTGCAGGCCAAACATAAAATGGATCAGGAATCGGCTGTAGAGTTCCATAGATCGGCTGACATCGCAAATCAGGACGAGGCGCACCCTGTTTTTCTGAGGTTGTTTGTAAGCCAATTCCACGATCTCACCCCCACGGCGCAGGTTTTTGCGAAGCATATATCGGAGATCGAGTTGCTGGTGCTGTTTGCCGTGGGTGTAGCGTCGGGAGAGATCCCTCGATAATTTCCGGGCAAGCTTGCGCAGCAATTCCAATAGTTCGGGAACCTGTTCCTCCGAAAAAGCCGAAAAATCAGTTTGGGTCAGCACTTCTGCTTCGTTGAAAGCAGCAATTTCCATGGAATCTTTTGCCTCCTCTTTTTTAGAGGAGTTGTTGCCACTCAGCCAGTCTTTGAGTGCCAAAAAGGCTTTTTCGTGGGATCCCGGTCTGGGTTTGGGGGTTTCAGTAGTTTTGATTTTGGCATCCAGGGCTTGGTCGAGTTCCCGCCAGTATTGGTTGTACAAGGCATCGAAAGACTTATGCTGGGCATGATTTTTTACCAGAATTGCGCGGAGTGCGAGCCGGAACGCTTCCGGCTGGTCAAAAGGCTGGAGGATGGTCAGGATCCGGAGCACCTCGGTTTGTTCGGATAGCCCCACAAAAAAGCGATGCTGGCGCAGGAACCTGCAAAAAGCAATGATATTGTTGCTCAGAGCGGTATGTCTGGTAATCAGTTCCTCCGCTGCCATTATAGTTCCTCCAATTTGGTTTTGGCGCCTACCCGTTCCAGTAATTCCGAAAGAGAAAGTTGGGTTTTGCGGATATCCTGCCAATCTTTGATGATGATCCCCAGGGTGGCAGATACGATTTCTTCGTCCAGGTGATCGAAATGCAAAGCCGCCAGCGCAGCTGCCCAGTCGAGGGTTTCAGCTACCCCCGGTGTTTTTTCTAGTCGGAGCTGTCGGACCTCCTGCATGAAATGGGTAATTTGAACAGCAAGCTGGCTGTCAATGGTCGGGATTTTGGTTTTGACAATCTGCAACTCCCGGACAAAATCCGGATAATCTATCCACAAATACAGACACCTTCTGCGCAGCGCTTCGGACAACTCCCGGATGCGGTTGCTGGTAATTACCACAAATGGGATTTGGGTTGCCCGTATGGTTCCCGTTTCGGGTATGGTAATTTGCCAATCCGACAACAATTCCAGGAAATAGCTCTCAAAAGCTTCATCGGCGCGATCAATTTCATCAATCAGCAGCACAGGTGGCTGCTCTCGGGTGATGGCCTGCAGGAGGGGGCGCTTGATCAGGAACTTGTCGCTAAATAGCTGATTTTCTTTTTCCTCAAGCGAGATGTCTCCTTTTTCCTGGAGCTTGAGGTAGAGCAGTTGCAACTGGTAGTTCCATTCGTAAATGGCATGACTCATGTCTAATCCCTCGTAACACTGCAACCGGATCATTTCCGTATCGAGGATTTGGGTCATGACCTTAGCGATTTCTGTTTTTCCTACACCGGGAGGACCTTCGACCAATAGCGGTTTTCGAAGTTCCATGGCGAGAAAGATGCTCATGGCGATACCAGCGTCACTGATATAGCCTCTTTTTTGCAAGGCTTCCTGGATGCGGTTTAGTCCTGCGTGTTCCATTCCATGATATTTTCGGGTTACCGGAAAAGCAAAGCAAGTGTCCGGATCCGGACACTTGCTGTCTATGTACTAGCGTAAAGAAAATTATTACAGTCCTGCCGCTGCCACAAGTGCTCGTTCAGCATATACGCTGGCCAGATGCTTGCGGTAAGGCACTGAGGCAAAGTGGTCGCTCATCAAGGTGACATCTTTAGCAGCCAAACTGGCAGCATGCTTGATGTTTTCAGGAGTAAGCTCCTTGCCTACCAGGGCGTCTTCAATGGCTTTTTCGCGATAAGCGAACTCCGACACACCGGTCATCCCAATGGAAGCAGCAGTACACTTTCCGTTTTCATGCGTCAGTACCACCGCACAGCCAACAATCGCATAGCGGGAGGCGGGTTGCATGAATTTTTTGTAGGCAGAACCAGTATGGGCACCTGCTACTGGAATTTTGATGGCTGTGATAATTTCATCTTCCTGTAGAGCCGTTTCGAAAAATCCCAAAAAGAAATCATCGGCACCTACCGTGCGACTACCTGAAGCAGACTGCATTTCTATGCTGGCATGGCTGGCAATCATTACTGCAGGCCAATCTGCTGCGGGGTCGGCATGCGCCAGACTCCCTCCAAGGGTGCCCATATTTCTAACCTGCACATCGCCAATCCATTCGGCGGCTTCGGCAAGAATAGGGGCGTGGGCATGGATGTGGGCATTGGTGGCAATTTGGTGGTGGGTAACCCCCGCTCCAATCACAACGTGGTCACCTGCTACCGAAATTGTTTGCAATTCGGCAATGTGGCGGATATCAATCAGCGTACTTGGCTGGTTGAGGCGGAGTTTCATGGCAGGAATCAGCGAATGGCCGCCTGCCAGCAGTTTGGCATCTCCCCCGTGTTGTTGAAGCATGCCCAGTGCCTCCTGAACGGAATTGGCTTTATGGTAAGAAAAACTTGCTGGAATCATGTTGTCAATTTTTTTGGATTAAACACTTAGCCGTTGATCGTGCGCCAGATGCTTTCCGGCGTCATTGGCATCGAAGGATTAAAAATGCCCAGCGGTGACAAAGCATCCATAACGGCATTTACCACAGCAGGGGTAGAGCCGATCGCACCTGCTTCACCTGCCCCTTTTACCCCAAGCGGGTTGTGGGGACAAGGCGTAACGAGCCGATCTACCTCAAAAGACGGAAGATCGTCTGCCCTCGGCATGGTGTAGTCCATATAAGAACCATTGATCAGGTTACCCCCGTCATCGTACAACGCACCTTCAAACATCGCCTGTCCGATACCTTGAGCCAATCCTCCATGGATTTGCCCTTCCACAATCATCGGGTTAATGACGTTCCCCACATCATCCACAGCAATAAAACGCTTGAGGTCAACCTTGCCCGTTTGAGGATCCACTTCTACAATAGCAATGTGGGTACCAAAAGGATAGGTGAAGTTGGCCGGATCGTAGAAACTGGAGAAATCCAACCCGGGTTCAACCCCCTGCGGATAGTTATGCGGCACATAAGCGGTCAGGGCAACATCGCCAAAACCAATGCTCTTATCCGTGCCTTTAACCGTCCATTTGCCTTCGGCAAAATCCAAATCCTCCACGGCTGCTTCCAATTTGTGCGCCGCAATTTTGGCTCCTTTTTCAAGGATTTTATCCAAACTTTTCATGATGGCTGATCCACCCACGGCCAAACTTCTCGAGCCATAGGTTCCCATACCGAAAGCAACAGATTCGGAGTCTCCGTGAATAATTTCCACGTCACCCATGCCAATGCCCAGTGTGTCGGCCACGATTTGCGCAAAAGTAGTCTCGTGTCCCTGGCCATGTGAATGCGCACCGGTAAACACACTAACTTTTCCCGTAGGCTGTACCCTGACTTGGCCAACCTCGTACAAACCTGCCCTTGCGCCCAGTGCACCAACTACTGCAGATGGGGCAATGCCGCAAGCCTCTATATAAGTGGAAAACCCAATTCCCAAATAACGACCCGCTTTTCTGGCCTCTGCCTGCTCCTGGCGAAACTGCTCATAGCCCACCATTTCCAAGCCCCTGTGCAGGGTAGCCTGATAATTGCCGCTATCGTATTGCAGCGCCACCTGAGTCATATACCCCGGCTGGCTGACCCCGTCAAATGGTTGAATCATGTTTTGGAGCCGCAATTCTGCAGGATCCATGCCCATTTCGAGCGCTGCCGTATCCAACAATCTTTCCAGCAGGTAGGTCGCCTCAGGACGCCCCGCACCCCGATAAGCATCTACCGCATTGGTATGGGTAAATACGCCTGTTACATCAACATTGATCTTGGGGGTAGTATATACGCCCTGTAACAAAGTTCCATGCAACCAAGTAGGCACGCAAGGTGCAAAAGTAGAAAGGTACGCTCCCAAGTTGGCGTAAGTTTTTACCCGCAATCCCAGGATGTTACCCTCTTTGTCAAATCCCATTTCCGCCTTGGTCACGTGATCCCGACCGTGTGCATCCGTTGTAAAACACTCGCTTCGGTCAGCCGTCCATTTTACAGGGCGACCCAGTTTTCCAGAAGCCCAAATGACCAAAGCCTCTTCGGTATAGTGGAAAATTTTACTTCCAAATCCACCCCCTACATCCGGGGCAACTACGCGAACCTTGTGCTCGGGCAAACCGAGTACAAACGCACACATGAGCAGCCTGGTCAGGTGGGGGTTCTGAGAGGTGGTGTACAGCGTGTAGCGATCGTGCGAAGACTCAAAATGGCCTATCGCCGAACGGGGCTCAATGGGGTTGGGTATCATGCGCTGGTTGACCAAATCCAGGGAAGTAACGTGATGTGCTCCAGCTAATGCCGCATCTACCTCCGCTTTCGGATTACCCAGTTCCCAGTCGAAACAAATGTTGTTCGGTGCACCCTCGTGCACCTGAGGCGCATCAGCTGCAATGGCATCCGCCGGATTCCAAACAGCCTCCAGGACATCGTAATCTATTTCTATCAAATCCGCAGCATCTTTCGCGATTTCCCGCGATTCTGCAATAACGACTGCCAGGCTATCGCCAACGTGCTTCACCCTGTCAGCCACCAAAAGCGGGTGGGGGGGCTCCTTCATCGTTTCACCACTCTTAAAGTTGACCTGCCAGCCGGTAGGTACACCATTAATGCCGGCTTTGGCAATATCTTCGCCGGTAAACACCGCTACCACACCCTCCATCGCCCGAGCTGCAGCCGTATCTATGCTCTTAATGGTAGCATGGGCGTAGGGGCTGCGGAGGATATAAGCATAGGTCATCCCCGGCAGGACAATATCATCGGTATATTGACCCTGACCGGTAATAAAACGTTTGTCCTCAACGCGTTTGACTGATTGTCCGATTAACTTTGTCATGATACAACCTCCTTTTTATTGATGATATCCGCAGCATGCTGGATGGATTTGACGATATTCTGGTAGCCGGTGCAACGGCAAAAATTGCCTTCCAAGGCTTCCCTGATCTCGGTTTCAGAAGGCTGCGCATTGCGGTCGAGCAAATCCGCCGCAACCATGATCATGCCCGGAGTGCAAAAACCGCACTGCAGACCATGTTCTTCCTGAAAGCCAACTTGCAGGGGATGAAGCGCTCCGCCCTGCGCCATGCCTTCAATCGTGGTAATATGAGCGCCATCGGCCTGTACAGCTAAAAGGGTACAAGACTTGACTGCTTTTCCGTCGAGGTGAATGGTGCACGCTCCACAACTTGAAGTATCGCAACCGATATGCGTGCCGGTCAAACGGAGCACGTCTCTCAGGTAGTGCGATAACAATAGGCGGGGCTCCACTTCACTGGTATGTTGCTTTCCATTGACGGTAACATGAATGGTGGTTGACATAAATTCAGATTTTATTGGAGATAGAAAAAAATTACACTTGTTGCTTGATCTCTGCTTCCAGCGATTCAAAAAATTGCCGACTCAGGGTGTTGGCCACGCCGGAAAGGACTCGCTGTCCGGTTCGCGCCAACAGACCAGATAACTGGGCTTTTCCCTCAAACTGAATATTGGATTTTTCAGGAGATAATTCCTGAATGCGAATGCGCACGCTCGCAGCAACGTTTCCAATGCTGCTTTTTTGCTGAACCATGAGGGTGAATGCCTCCGGCTCCTGCTTTTCCGTGATTTGTACTTCCCCTTTGAACGATCCCTTTACGGGGCCAATCTTGACATCCGCAATGGCCAGGTAATTGTCGTCCGAGATTTTTTCCATCCGGGTTATTCCAGGGGTTATCCGGGCTAAGAAATCAGGATCCATCAAAAGATTCCATAAGGTTTGGGCTGCGGCAGAGATGTCGTGATTGCCTGTTAATTCCATACACAATGTTTTTTGTTTACTGCCTAATATAAGAAGTATTGTTGTTTTTATTTTACTTTTTGAAAATTAAAATTTGTTTTTTTTAGCCTACGGCTAAAATCCAAGGGGAACACAGCATGTAAATAATCAGGCAGGCTACAGTAACCAAGAATCCCTGCTTATAGACTTCCTGTTGCTGCAAATAACCGGAGCCGGCAAACAGTACGTTGGCACTGGATGCTTGTGGCGTGAGCGCCGAAAAGAAATTGGTGGCAAAGGCAAGCATATAGACCATAAGGACTACCGGGACACCCGCATTGTTGCCAACCTCTAAAAAGACCCCGAAAAGGGCAAGGAGGTGCGCGGTTTGACTTACAAACAGGTAGTGGATGAATACGTAAAGGACGATGAGAACGACATATACTACCGGCCAGGAGAAACCGACGAGCTGGCCGGATATTTTTTCCCCGATGACTTTCATGAATCCCATTTCGTTGAGGGCACTACTGAGGACATACATGATGGCAAACCACAAAAAGGTGACCAGGGCTTCTCCGCCTCCTTCCTGCAGCTCCTGTATGGACATGACATTAAAGATAATCATCGCAGCTAAGCCCAAAAAGGTGATAATGGCAAGGTTGAGATTAAGGGCATTGGCTAAAGCCCAAAAAATGATCATGACCGTGAAGATGATGGCCATGGCGGTTTCCCGTTTGGATAGCGGCCCCATTTCCCGAAGGGCTTCCGCAGCAGCAAGAGGTGCCTCCGGGGTGTTCCGCTGTGCAGGGGGGAATGTGCGGTAGAGGATGTAGGGCAGCAGCAGCATGCCCAAAAGGGTGGGCACCGAACTGACCAAAATCCAACGCCCAAAATCCATGTTCACGCCAAATTGGGCGCCAAAACCTGCCGAAATGGGGTTGGCAGCCATAGCCGTGAGCCAAAGCGAGGAGGAAAGCGACAAACTGACCATGCCCAGCATCATGAGATAACTGCCTGTTGTTTTTCTGCTTTCCGGCTCAGGTTGCGAGCCGGTGTCCAGCGCCAACGCGCGTACGATGGGATACAATACCCCCGAGCGGGCAGTATTACTGGGGACACCTGGCCCTATCAACGCATCCGTAGCGATGACACAATAACCCAGTCGCAAGGTGGAATGCCCGAATTTTTTGATCAACAACAAGGCCAAACGCTTGCCCAAACCCGATTTTACCACCCCATTGGAGATCAGAAAGGATGAAAGGATCAGCAACATGAAACTTTCCGAAAACCCTGAGAAGGCTTTTGTGGTGTCGAGCACTTGGAAGAGCACAGCAAGGGTCATGGCCAACAAGGCAGCAACAAAAATGCTAAAGGCATCTATAAGGACAGACAAAATTGCAGCAATAAACAAGACAAACAGCTGCCAGGCTTTCGGATCAATACCCCAAGGGATGTCACCATGCCAAAGTAACAACGCACTTAGGAATACCAATAAGCGCCTGAACCAGATATTATCCCAGATTTTCTTGAACATGGTTTTTCGTTTGTTTAATAGACCCCTAAAGATGCAAAAAGTATTGTTTTTATCAGAATAGCCAAACTTTAATTTATTTTTTTGCTACCCGGGAATTATCATTGTGGATCGAAAGTTTGAACCGTATATTTGCATTCCTTAAAATCTGAATAAATGTCTGATCATAAGATTATCTTTTCTATGTCGGGGGTGTCCAAAACTTTTCCCCCACAAAAACAGGTACTTAAAAATATCTGGCTCTCCTTTTTCTACGGTGCCAAAATCGGCGTGCTGGGTCTGAATGGTAGCGGAAAATCTACCCTGCTCAAGATTATTGCCGGACTGGATGAAAACTACGAAGGTAAAATTGCCTTCGAGAAACAATACAAGATCGGCTACCTGCCTCAGGAACCCGCGCTGGACGAGGCAAAGACCGTCCGGCAGGTGGTGGAAGAGGGTATGGGAAACCTCATGCAGCTCATGAAGGAGTACAATGAGGTGAACGATCGCTTTTCGGAGCCCATGTCAGATGAAGAAATGACCGCACTTATCGAGCGACAGGGAGAGCTGATGGATCTTCTGGATAGCAATAATGCCTGGGAATTGGATCATAAGCTGGAAAAGGCTATGGATGCGCTGCGCTGTCCACCGGATGATATGCCCGTGAAGGTGCTGTCCGGAGGAGAACGAAGGAGGGTGGCACTTGCGCGTTTGCTGCTTTCAGAGCCGGATATCCTGCTGCTGGATGAGCCTACCAACCACTTGGATGCAGAGAGCATTGATTGGCTCGAACAGTACCTGCAGAATTTTCCTGGGACAGTAATTGCGGTTACTCACGATCGTTATTTCTTGGATAATGTGGCAGGCTGGATCCTGGAACTGGACAGGGGAGAGGGTATTCCCTGGGAGGGGAACTACAGCAGCTGGCTGGAGCAAAAGGCCCTGCGGTTG
This sequence comes from Saprospiraceae bacterium, assembly GCA_030729925.1. Lineage (GTDB taxonomy): Bacteria > Bacteroidota > Bacteroidia > Chitinophagales > Saprospiraceae > JALQTV01. Next base: position 44,196 of record JANQWK010000008.1, on the reverse strand, counting down.
GAGCAGGAACAAAAGTCAGATGAGCGCCGGAAAAAGACCCTCGATCGAGAGTTGGAGTGGATCAGAATGTCGCCCAAAGCCCGACAGGCTAAAGGAAAGGCTCGTCTGAACGCCTACGACAAATTGGCCGCAGAGGAGATGAAAACGAAGGAGTCTAAACTGGAAATTTCTATTCCCCCAGGGCCTCGTCTGGGCGATAAGGTGATAGAAGTCAGTCACGTGAGTAAGGCTTTCGACCACCGCCTGCTGTTTGAAAATCTTTCCTTCTCCGTGCCAAAAAATAGTATCGTCGGAATTATCGGCCCCAATGGAGTAGGTAAGTCCACTTTGTTCCGCATGATGATGGGATTGGAAAAACCCGATACAGGTTCCATTACCCTCGGAGATACCGTTAAAGTGTCTTATGTGGATCAGTCGCACGCGGCTATTCATCCCGACAAGACTATCTTTGATATTATCTCAAATGGCCTGGATATTATTAAGGTGGGAAATTACGAGATGAATGCCCGAGCCTATATCGCAAGGTTTAACTTTACAGGTGCCGATCAACAGAAAAAAGCCGGGGTTCTTTCCGGAGGGGAGCGTAACCGTCTTCACTTGGCTATGACCCTAAAGGACGGCGGTAATGTGCTGCTGCTGGATGAGCCTACTAACGATATAGACATCAATACCCTACGCGCACTCGAAGATGCCATTGATGCTTTCGCAGGTTGCGTCATGGTAATCAGCCACGACCGTTGGTTTATTGACCGACTGGCTACCCACATTTTGTCTTTCGAAGACGAAGGCAATGTGGTGTTCTTTGAGGGTAATTACCAGGATTATGAGGCCTCAAAACGAGCTACACTTGGTGATGTTACACCCAAACGACCCCGTTTTAAAAACTTATTGAAGTAAAAATCCACTCTTGATAACGCGGTAAACCGAAAAGTTTACCGCGTTCCTCCAAGTTCAGCAAGCGAACGGGCTGAGTATTGCTTGCGGATCATTTCCTTGAGCGCCTTTCGGGCAAAGAAAATCCGCGACTTGACGGTTCCTAATGGAAGTTCCATCTCCTTTGCAATTTCCTGGTATTTGTACCCCGAATAGTGCATGAGAAAAGGAACCTTCAGATCTTCCGACAACTGATTGACCATGCCGGAAAGCTCCTCCATAAGGACTGACGACTCTCCATCGTTATAGGAAAGCGGTCCATAGTTGTCCAACAACAACTGGTTTTCCGTGTTGTCGCTGATAATATTGCGCTTGACTTTCCTGCGGTAATCATTGATAAAGATGTTCCGCATAATGGTCATCATCCATGCCTTAAAGTTGGTGTTGTCCACAAACTTATCCAGGTTTTTGATCGCCCGGAGCGCGGTTTCCTGTATCAGATCTGTAGTATCGTCGGAGTTGTTCGTAAGTTGATACGCAAAGCGCTGAAGCTTATGTTGCAGTGACTTGAACTGGACGTCAAATTCTGTAATCGTCATGTGCTTGCATTTTGAACCACAAACTTAAACAAAATTTGATGTACTAACAACTGCTGTAATTACATGATCTACATAATAATTTGAAAATCAATTAATTATTAAAATGTTAATATTTTCACAAAATTTTGAAAGATTTGAATACTGATAATTAAAATGCTTCTGCTTTCCTTTTGAGGTAGTAGTAGGTCTCCAATTGAGATCGGATATTGACATCCATCCCTTCTTTGTGGTAGGGATTTTCTAAAGACCCGTCAATGGATCTGGCTTTTACATTATCGCTCCATTGTAGATGGATGATATCAATGATTTCCTTTTTGTGGGGTTCATGGTAGATGGGGAAGGCGGTCTCAATGCGATGGGAGAGGTTTCGCACCATCCAGTCGGCAGAGGAAAGATAGACCAAATTTTTTCCGCCATGGTAGAAAATAAACACCCTCGCGTGTTCCAGGTACCGATCTACAATGCTAATGGCTTTGATGTTTTCGCTGACTCCGGGTATGCCGGGAATCAAGCAGCAAATTCCCCTGATGATCAGTTGCACATTTACACCTGCCTGACTGGCTTCGCAAAGCTTCCGAATCATTTCCTGATCTTGCAGACTATTCATTTTCAGGACGATATGACCTGTTCTTCCTGCTTTTGCCTCTGCTATTTCGAATTCAATGAGATGCAGCAGTTGGTCGCGGAGATTAAATTTTCCAACGAGCAGGTGCTGGAAATTTTCCTGAGGCTGCTTACCGGTTTCCAGAAAGCCGAAGAGGCGTACGGCTTCATTGATCAGTCTGTGGTCAGCGGTAAACAAACCAAAATCGCTATAAATTTTTGAGGTGTCTTCGTTGAAGTTTCCGGTGGAAAAGAAAGCGTACATTTTGAATCCGGAACTTTCTACCCGTCGCACTAAGGCTACTTTTGAGTGGACTTTGATGCCTGGCAGACTGTAATGCACATTGACGCCTGCTTTTTCTAATTTCTCTCCCCACAAGAGATTGGCTTCTTCGTCAAACCTTGCTTTGACTTCTACAAATACAGAAACCTGCTTGCCGGCTTTTACCGCCTGCATCAAAGCATCCATGATCCGGGATTTTTTCGCAACCCGGTATTGGATAATTTTGATGTGGGTCACCTGCGGATCTCTCGCGGCTTCTTCAAAAAACCGGATGACGGATTCGTAGGAGTGATAAGGGACATGGATGAGGTGATCCCCTTCGCTCAGCGCTTTGAACAAACTGGGGTTGTCTTCAATGGCCGGATAGGCAATTGGGGGCAAAGGAGGATTTTTTAAATGGGAAAGTCCAAAATCGGGAAACTTGAAAAAGTCGAAGTTGTTGTGGTAACGCCCCTCTTCCAGAATGTCATATTTCTCCAGGTCGAAAGCCTCCATGAGAAAGGCAAGCAGGTCTGCCGGCATTTCGCGGTCATATACAAAACGAGAGGCAGGACCTACATGGCGCTTGGCCAAACTACTTTTGATTTTCTGGATTAAGTCGCCCGAAAATTCGTCGTCTATGTAAAGTTCTGCGTCCCGGGTGAGCTTTACAGAATAACTATTGACAATATCATAGCCGGGAAACATATAGGTCAAGTTGTGCCGTACAATGTCGTCCAGCATAATCAGGTCTTTCCGATCAGGAGCAGCCGGCAGCTCGATAAACCTCGGCAAATGGTCAGAAGGGATTTTGACGATGGCAAACTCCGTCCCCGGCTTTCCAAATTTGTCCTGCAAGACTACCGCCAGGTAAAGGGCGGCGTTGTTCAAAAAAGGTCGAATTTTGTTTTTGACCAGCAATACCGGTTGTACATAGGGAAGCATGAATTCCTGAAAGTACTCCTCGATAAAAGTCAGTTGTTCCGGATTCAATTCCAACCTGCGCAAAATAAAAATCTTGTTGTTCTTTAGTTCCGGTATAATTTCATCCTGAAAGATGCGGTTAAATTCAATTTGCTGTTCATTGACAATCTGCTGTATCTCCTTTACCGTTTCTTTAGGAGAGATTTCCAACTCTCTTTTGGTTTTTTTTCCTACCCGAAGCAGGTTTCGATGGTTGGCCATCCTAACCCTGAAAAATTCGTCGAGGTTGGAAGAGTATATGGCGAGAAACTTGATGCGCTCAAACAAAGGAACGGTGGGGTCCTTGGCTTCCTGCAACACCCTGTAATTAAAAGACAACCAGCTGATATCCCGATGCAAAAAGGGGAGATCGTCCTCTAGGGTAAGCATTTCTTTACTCAGTTGATGGGTGGACATTTGCGGGTATGGATTATGTATGGTTTAGTCAAAAAGTTTGGTTTGGATGTCTGTCTTGGGCTGTATGTGAGGACCCCTGCCACTGATCCATGCTTTTCCTTTGATTTGCTCATAAATATAAGCAGCAAGTTCGGGAGCTAAAAGGTTATCCGGCTCATGAGCAAAAAAATAAATTTCTCTTAACCCCGCTTCCGCCCAATGCGCTAAACGGGTAATCCAGGTATTTACCCGCTGATAATCGGTGGGGTGCAGGCCATTGCCCACAAAGCGAATTAAACTAAATGGCGCACTATAACGCATGTGGAGCACATCCCGCCTTCCGGCTACATCGGTGAGGACTAACCCAACTCCTTTTTTGTACAGCAGGGATTGCAGGCGGTCGAGTAAGGCCGGGTCAGTGAACCAGTCAGGGTGCCGGAGTTCAAGGGCTATTCTGATATCTGCGGGGGCTTGGTCCAAGAATTTTTCCAGCAGGAAATAATTGCCAGGGGCAAAATAGGGAGGGAACTGAATGAAAACAGGCCCTAGCTTTTCTTGCAGACCGGCTATATTGTCCATAAATAGCCTGAGCTGACCGCTTTGCAGACCCAAATCCCTTCGATGACTAACCTGCTGGGGCATTTTGGGGCAAAAGCGAAAGTCAGCAGGGGTTTGCTGATACCACGATTGTACTGTGGCTACACTCGGAATCCGATAATGAGTGGTGTTGCATTCCAAGGTGTTGAATTGCCTGCTGTAATGCTTTAAGTAGTCCCTGGCAGAACAGCTACTGGGATATATAATCCCTTTCCATTCCGGGACACTCCAACCCGTGGCTCCAATGTAAAATTGTAAATCCGCCGAACCCCGTTCCAATGCCAGTGCAGCATTGCTGTCAGGATCAGGAGGTAAGGTGAAATCTATTTCCTGAAAATGAGGTATTTTCCCAAAGTCCATAATTCGTAAGGTTTAACAAAATTTTACCCACCCTTTGTGGACACATTATTCGAAAATTTGATCAAGGTGCTTAATTTTGTACTCCAACCACTGCTCAACCAAATTGCCGGCATTTTTTCGTTAATATTACAAACTTACCACAAAATTGATTTCAGGAATGACAAGGAAAAAGATCGTTGCAGGGAATTGGAAAATGCACAAGGATTATGAAGCCGGACGAGATCTGGCTCAGGATATTATTGAAAAACTTCAACCCAACGATCATCTTATCGTGCTGGGTACGCCCTTCATCCACCTCAAAGGGGTGAGCATGATCGCAAAGGAAGTGAGCAATGTGGCCGTGGCGGCCCAAAACTGCCACTATGAAACCCAAGGGGCGTTTACAGGGGAAATTTCTGCAGCTATGGTGTATTCCACCGGCGCCCGCTATGTGATCCTGGGGCACTCCGAACGAAGAACCCTCTTCGGAGAGTCCGATGCTACCGTTTTTCTGAAAGTTAAGGCAGCTTTGGCCAACCAACTGACCCCCATCGTTTGCGTAGGCGAAAGCCTGGAACACAGGGAAAGTAATTCCCACCTCGATTTTGTTGCCCAACAACTCCAGGATAGCTTGTTCGGACTAACCGCAGCAGAATGCAACGCGGTGGTACTGGCCTATGAGCCTGTGTGGGCAATCGGAACAGGTAAAACAGCCAGCCCGGATCAGGCTCAGGAAATGCACGCCCATATTCGCTCGCTTGTGTCCAAGGCGTATGATCCCGAAACCGCAGCACAGCTGAGTATCCTCTACGGCGGTAGCGTCAAACCTGCCAACGCCGCTGAAATTTTTGCGCAGCCCGACGTGGACGGAGGACTGATCGGCGGGGCTTCTCTCGTCGCAGATGATTTTATCGCCATTGTAAATGGATTGCAGTAATTGCTGTTTTTAAGGCATAAAGGGCTATAAATAAGGGGGGAATTGAATTTTTCCAAATTTAAATCCTATATTTGATTTATTTGTTGGTCAAAACGGTGACGCATGAACAGTGTTGTTACACAACGGTTTATTAAGTGCCACGATAAACTCAAACAGGATAATCAGATTAAATCCAGCAGGCAGTTTGCGATGTCACTGGATTATCTGCCACAGAGTTTGAGCGAAATCTTGAGAGGCAGAAGGGATGTTACAGTAGAGCTTATCCGCAAGGCCGTGCTGTTGTATAAAATGAATCCTGTTTATTTGTACACCGGAGAAGGTCTGATGTTTTTATCTGAAGCAGAAAGCCGCGATGTGCGTGTACTTACCGTTTTGTCCACCCCCCAAGCCGAGGAACGCATCATCCATGTTCCGCTAACCGCACAACCTGCTTATGCAGATGAGTGCAGCAACCCGGCTTTTGTAGAGCGATTGCCTTCTTATAGCTTAGCCGATTACAAATACCGGGTGGGAACTTTTCGCTCGTTTGATGTAGGCGATGACCACATGCACCCCTCCCTGGTAGAGGGCGATAAGGTGATCGCAAGTTACATTGAACCAGGGTTGTGGGAAACGGCCATTCAAAATAACCATGTGTTCGTGATTGTGAAAGCAGGACAGGTGGTGATGAGAAGGGTGCTTAACCGCCTATTGTCCGATAAGGTTCTGGAACTTCGATCCGATAACGAGGGTTTTTCGCCTGAGCTGGTTGCTCCTGGAACGATCCGCGAAATCTGGCATATCCACGCACGCCTTAGTCCCTTTCTGCATAGCCCCGATTCGTGGCAAAAACAGTTATCGGAAGAGCTGCGCGAAACCAGACAGGCACTGCTAAACCAGTCCAAATTGATTCACGCACTCCATGAAGCGCTTGAAAAAAAAGTAAATACCCCGTCCTGATATGGCAAAGATAGTTGGTAAAGTGATTTTTATAGACCTGAATGGCGGTTGCTGGGGCCTGATAGATGCAGATGGTCGGGAGTGGCGCCCTATCGTTTTTCCGGAGGAACTCAAAGTGGAGGGTATGCAGGTGAGTTGTACCTTCGAGGTATCCGAGGAGGACGATTTTTCGGTGTTTATGTGGGGCACGCCGATCCATCTAACCAGCTTTGCCCCAATTTCAAATTAAGGCCAGACTATTTTCGCTGCTCCCACCAGTTTTGATCGGCATGCCGGATGGGTTGAAGGGTGTCTTTTTGCGCCAACCACCACTGCAAGGCTCCAATGGCAGCCGCCCGTGCTGCTTCATCTGATGCTGCATGGAGCAGCTCCGGAGAAAAGTGCTGTTGTACAAAGTGGGTATCAAATTGCCCGGATAAAAAGGCCGGATGCTTCAATACAAAGGTGCCAAAGGGAAGGGTAGTGGCCACACCTTTGATGTGATAATCCTGTATGGCCTGCAATAAGCGCTGAATGGCTTCCTGCCGATCCTTACCATAGGCAATGAGCTTGGCAATCATGGGGTCGTAAAAAATGGGGATATCCATGTGTTCCCGGTAACCGTCGTCCAATCGGATGCCTTCTCCTTCCGGTCTTTGATAGGTTTGAAGGGTTCCTACACTGGGTAAAAACTGATTGGCAGGATCCTCTGCATAAACCCTGAGCTCTATTGCATGTCCCCGAATGGCAAGGTCTGCTTGCTCAAATGCAATTTTTTCTCCTCTGGCAATTCGGATTTGCTGCTCGACCAAATCTACCCCGGTAATCATTTCGGTGATCGGGTGCTCCACCTGGAGCCGGGTGTTCATTTCGAGAAAATAATAGTTGAGGTCCTCATCCAGCAGAAACTCTACCGTACCCGCCCCGGTATAATGACAAGCCATTGCTACCTTAACGGCGTCCTGACCCATCGCCGTGCGCTTTTCGGGCGTCAATACCACGGCAGGGGCTTCTTCTACTACTTTCTGGTGCCTCCGCTGAATGCTGCATTCCCGCTCAAAGAGATGGAGGACTTTGCCGTGTTGGTCGGCCAATACCTGAAATTCTATGTGACGTGGAGAGGCTACATATTTTTCAATAAAAACGGCACCATCGCCAAAGGCTGCCTGCGCTTCACTAATGGCGCGGGCCATCTGGTCTTCAAATTCTTCAGGGTTGGCAATAACCCGCATACCTTTTCCGCCTCCTCCCGCAGAGGCTTTTACGAGAATCGGATAACCAATTTCAGTGGCCCGCAACTTTGCCAAGGCTACATCAGATATGGCTTCTTCGGTGCCCGGCACAAGCGGGATTTGGTATTTTTTTACTGCTTCCTTAGCGGCCAATTTGCTCCCCATAGTTTCTATGGCCTCCGGAGAAGGGCCTATGAAAATCAAACCCGCTTCGGCAACTGCTTTTGCAAACCTGGCGTTTTCGCTCAAAAAACCATACCCGGGGTGAATGGCATCTGCGCCACTGGCTAAGGCGGCATCAATGATTTTGGGGATTTGAAGATAGGACTGACTTGCAGGAGCCGGGCCTAGCCCTACACTTTGATCTGCAAACAGGACATGCGGTGCGTCCCTGTCCGCATCCGAAAAAACAGCTACGGTGGAAATTCCCATTTTCCGGGCTGTTTTCATAATGCGAAGGGCAATTTCTCCTCTGTTGGCTACCAGTATTTTTTGCATGGGCTAAGCAGATATTTTTTGGTTTTCAGGTACAATTCTTTTTTAAAGTTATAATTTTCGACTGAAATTTATGTAATCCTGCACCGGAGATGTGATCAATTATGGAAAATCCCACACTTTTATGGACGCCTTCACAGGCTTTGCAAGAACAGTCAAATTTGCAACATTTTCTCGTATGGTTGAACACCCAAAAGGGGTTATCGTTCGAAAATTATGATGCCTTGTGGCAATGGTCTGTCCAGGATGTTCCGGGATTCTGGCAGGCAATATGGGATTATTTCGAGATCGTATCTCATTCGGGTTATTCAACGGTATTGGAGGATCATCCCATGCCCAACCAACGGTGGTTTCCCGGTGCTACGCTGAATTATGCAGCGCACGTTTTTCGACAAAAAACGGCGGATTACCCCGCGTTGTTTTTTGCATCAGAGACAGACCCGCTTCAAGCGCTTTCCTGGGAGGAACTGGAGTTGCAAGTGGCTGCTTTCGCCGCGTTTTTGCGCAGTAAAGGGGTGGAAAAGGGCGATCGGGTGGCTGCTTTTTTACCTACGATCCCAGAGACAACGGTGGCTTTTTTGGCTACCGTAGCTATCGGCGCCGTCTGGTCTTGCTGTTCCCCGGATTTTGGGGCGAGGAGCGTGATAGAGCGTTTTCAACAGATCGAACCGAAAGTGCTGATCGCTATTGATGGATACCGCTACGGGGGTAAGACTTTCGATCGCATGGAGGTGGTGCAGGAGTTGATTGCTGCATTGCCGGGTTTGTCTGCACTGGTTTTTTTGCCAGCTTTGCAGCCCGGTCGCACTGCCCCGAGCTTTGCGCAGACTTTCTACTGGCAGGATATTCAGACCCGGTTCAGAGGTGCTCCCTTGGTGGTTGAACCCCTTCCTTTCGATCATCCGATCTGGATCTTGTATTCGTCGGGGACTACGGGTATTCCAAAGGCAATCACACATGGCCATGGCGGCGTATTGCTCGAACATCTCAAGTACCTGGTGCTTCAAAATGATGTCAAACCCGGCGAACGGTACTTTTGGTTTACCACAACCGGCTGGATGATGTGGAATTTCCTGCAGGCTGCCCTGCTTGGGGGGGCAAGCGTGGTGTTATACGATGGGAGCCCGGCTTATCCAGATTTACAAGCGTTGTGGAAGCTGGTGGATCAGGCCGACATCCAGCATTTTGGCACCAGTGCTCCTTTCTTGATGGCTTGCCTGAAAGAGGGGCTCGAACCTGGTAAAATTGCTGATCTTTCGAGGCTTCGAAGCATTGGTTCTACCGGGTCTCCGCTCCCCCCGGAGGCTTTCGATTGGGTGTATGCCGCCGTCAAGTCCGATGTGTGGCTGAATTCGATGAGCGGAGGTACCGATATCTGCACAGCTTGGGTGGGAGCGAGCCCCCTGCTGCCTGTTTACAAGGGTGAAATCCAGTGCCGCTGCCTGGGCGCCGCGTTGTTTGCCTACGATGACCAAGGACAGGCACTGATAGGAGAGGTGGGGGAAATGGTACTGACCCGCCCCATGCCTTCTATGCCAATTTTTTTCTGGAATGATCCCGACAACGAACGCTACCGGGAAAGCTATTTTGAGTGGATGCCCGGTGTTTGGCGACACGGTGATTGGGTGCGGATTTCCGAAAGGGGAACCCTTTCCATACTCGGACGTTCGGATGCTACCCTCAACCGACAGGGGATCCGCATCGGTACAGCTGAAATTTACCGCTCCTTAAACCAGATCGAGGAGCTGGTAGATGCGCTTATCATGAGTATTGAACTACCCGGGGGGCATTATTATATGCCACTTTTTGTCGTTTTGCAGGAGGGAACTGATGTGAATGAAGCCTTACGGCAAAAAATCAGACACCAATTGCGCATGGACTACTCCCCGCGACACGTCCCCGATGAGATCCTGGAGGTGCCGGATATCCCTTATACGATCAGCGGCAAAAAACTCGAAACGCCGGTCAAACGACTGTTGATGGGAGTGCCACCAGAAAAAGCAGTCAACATGGGCAGCCTCAGAAACGCAAAAGCACTGGATTTTTTTATCGCCTTTCGGCAAAAAATAGCCGCGCTCGAAAATCCGCAAAGCACTTGATGCTACCAGTCGGTAAAGGCCTTGTTGAAGATGTCTTCCATCAATTGTAGTTGGATGGCATCTACGGCCTCATCCTGGACGGCAGCAAAGTCTGTACTCGAACTAAAATCAAAGAAATGGGAGAAATTATTTCGCCAGTTCTTTTCCTCATCCAGGTGATTGATAAACTCTATGGCCAATACGATGGTGAGTCGGTTGATGGCCACTAGCTCACCCGGTTGGGGTGCTTCAGAACTGATCCTGAAGTCAACCAATGTACCCTTGAATTCAATATCAGGTGTTTCGTCGTTGTAAATCAAACGGGTATCAGTCCTGATTTTTTCCTTTAACCCTTCTGTAAACAACTGCTCCATCGCCGGAAGGGAATTGACGGCATTGTTTTTGAAATTTTCTACGTAGTAGGTACTCACGTTTCGGTCTATACTAATACCCCGAAAAGAATAGCAGGAGGGGAGCAGGATGGCCAGCCCAAAAAGGACAGGATAAACTAATTTATTGTAAATCATATTGCTTGATCTTTCTATAGAGGGTCCTTTCTGAAATACCAAGATCCTCAGCTGCTTCTTTTCGCTTACCGAGGTGTTTTTTCAAAGCCCGCTTGATTAACTCTTTCTCATTTTCCTCCAGGGAGAGGTTTTCATCTACCAGCTCCATACTGTCGTAGGACACGTGGGATTTGTTGTCGAGCAGAATAGGGCGAAATGCTTCAGGTTCGAGTTCGCGCTCTTCCACATCTTCCCGAACCCCCTGGAAAGGAGGTGCAACACTTTTTTCCCCGCCCATGCGGGCATGCTCATTCCCGCTATAAAGTGAGCGTTCTATTCGGGGCAGCGGGTGACTATCCGAAACCCGCAGGTCATTGGTTTTGATCAGCTCAAATACCAACGACTTGAGATCGTTGAGATCTGATTTCATGTCGAACAGCAACTTGTACAAAATTTCCCGCTCCTGAAAATCACCGGATCCTGAGGAGCCTTTCTCGGGAATCATCGGAAGGTTCCTGTTCATGATGCCCGGGATGATTTTGATCAGATCATCCGCACTGATCTCGCGGGTCTCGGCGAGAACCGAAAGTTGTTCCGATACGTTGCGCAACTCCCGGATATTGCCCGGCCAGTTGTAGTTGACCAGAAGCATCCCGGCCTGTTCATCCAAGACCACGGCTTCTGTTCGGTATTTTTCCGCAAAATCGAGCGCAAATTTCCTGAATAGCAAAGGAATATCTTCGCGCCTTTCCCGCAAAGCAGGCACATTTATGGGAACCGTATTGAGGCGGTAATACAAATCCTCTCGGAATCTCCCTTTTTTGACCAAATCGGGCAAGTTGGCATTGGTTGCAGCAATAATGCGTACATCTGTGCTGAGCACCTTAGAAGATCCAACCCGGATGTATTCCCCGCTTTCCAGCACCCGAAGCAAAAAAGCCTGTGTATCCAAAGGCATTTCGCCAATCTCATCCAGGAAAATAGTACCCCCGTCATAAGTCTCAAAATAGCCCTTTCGCTCCGCTGTCGCTCCGGTAAACGAACCCTTTTCGTGGCCAAACAATTCAGAGTTAATGGTCCCTTCAGGAATGGCACCGCAGTTGATGGCTATAAATTGATTGTGCTTTCGTGCACTTAAGGCATGGATGATTTTTGAAAAAACCTCCTTCCCCACACCGCTTTCTCCTATAATCAGCACCGTCAGATCAGTAGGGGCTACCCTGATCGCCGTACCAAGTGCCCGCTCAAGCAAAGGGGAGCGACCAATGATACCAAAGCGCTGTTTGATGGATTGCAGCTGTTGCATACGGAATCGGTTTTCAGGAAATCAGGGTACCCATAAGGGTTGCACTCGTAACATCATTTACTTTTACCCAGACATAATCTCCCGGCTTGTAATTTCCTGCTTTAGGAAAGACAATCATCTTATTTTGAGAATTTCTACCTTTGAAATCCTGGTCGGACTTTCTGGAATCACCTTCAATCAACACCTTATAGGTTTTCCCGATATCAGCCTGGTTGTGTTGTAAGGAAACCTTGTTCTGTACCTGAATGATCTCCTGTAGTCGGCGTTTTTTCACCTCCAGCGGTATATCGTCCGGGTATTTGCGTGCAGCCAGGGTGCCTGGACGCTCGGAGTAGAAAAACATGTACGACATGCTGTAATTGGCCAGGGGGATCATCGAAAGGGTATCCTGGTGCTCTGCTTCGGTTTCAGAACAAAAACCGGCGATAATATCCGAAGATACCGCACAGTCGGGCAGAATTCGATAAATGGACCGGATGCGCTCCAGATACCATTCCCTGTCATAGGTTCTGTTCATCAGCTCGAGAATCCTGCTGTTGCCGGACTGCACAGGAAGGTGGATATAATTACAAATGTTTTCAAATGCAGCCATCGTATGAAGTACCTCATCCGTAATGTCTTTCGGGTGAGAGGTAGAAAACCGCACCCTGAGGTCGGGGTGCACCCTTGCGACCATAGCTAACAATTCCGCAAAATTAACGGTAGCACCACTTTCCGGATTCGACCACTTGTACGAATCTACGTTTTGACCCAAAAGGGTGACTTCCCGATAGCCACGCTCGTACAGGTCAGCGGCTTCCGCAACAATACTGAAAGCATTACGGCTTCTTTCCCGTCCCCGGGTAAAGGGCACAACACAAAAAGAACACATATTGTCACAGCCCCTCATGATCGAGATAAAGGCGGTGATGCCATTGGAGTCCAACCGAAGTGGACTGATATCGGCATACGTCTCCTCCCGGGACAAAATTACGTTGATCCCTTTTTCGCCTGTTTCGGCAGTTTGTAGCAACCCGGGTAAATCGCGGTAAGCATCAGGACCAACGACCAGATCTACTAATTTCTCTTCTTCCAACAACTTTTTTTTCAGGCGCTCCGCCATACATCCCAGTACCCCTACCAGCGTTCCGGGTTTTTGCTGCTTCACTTGGTCAAAAACCCGCAGCCGCTTCCGCACCGTCTCCTCCGCTTTTTCTCGGATAGAGCAGGTATTGATCAAAATCAAGTCAGACAATTCCATCTGGCGGATGGGCCGATAGCCCGATTCTCCCAATATGGATGCCACAATTTCGCTGTCGCTGAAATTCATCTGGCAACCATAACTTTCAATATAAAAGTACTTGTAATTGGGATCGTACAACTCGGTTTCGGTCAGCGAAAATGCCTCACCTTGCTTGTGCTCGTCTATTTGCTTGAGATGGTCCAGCGTAGGATTGTCATTGTACATACCGGCAGTCTTTATCTTTTTTTAGGCCTACAAAGGTACCATCTTTTTATGTAAGTATGTCATTTTGGCAGGATAAACCTGCTTTTTTGGTGTTTCATCTGGAGCCTTCAAATTGAATGCGCAACCCGTGAATATTTGTGATCAGGGCCGCCTCTTCCAGGCTAACCGATTGGATATGGGCTTTTAATCGAAGGAATACATCTTCGACCTCGCTTTTGCCAACGGCGATCGTAACTTGACCGAAGTTCTCAAAAACCTGTTGGACAACCAGAATATCCAATTTTTTGAGGGCCTGCATAACGGCCGGCATGAGGTGGTAGTCAAATTCGAGCAAAAAAAGATCTTCGGCTCGTTTTTCTATGATCTCAGCGGATTCTAGCACCAGTGCTGCTGCCAATTTGTAGGCCTGAATCAGACCGGAAGTACCCAGCTTGGTTCCGCCAAAATAGCGAACGACCACGATACCGACATCGGTAAGCCCGAAACTGTCTATCTGTCCTAAAATAGGTCGCCCTGCTGTGCCACTGGGCTCCCCGTCGTCGTTGGCTCTGAATTGATGGGCATCCATGCCCAATCGGAAAGCATAACAATGGTGATTGGCTTTGAAATGCTCCTTTTTCAATTTTTCCAGGTGGTTGTAAAAGGTATCCGCTGCTTTGACAGGAAAGGCATAAGCTATAAACTTACTGGCTTTTTCCTTGAATTCAGCGATGGCGGGCTGGGCTATGGTGAGGTACTTGTCTTCCATAAGTCGTAAAAATAGCAAACATAAGCATTACGGAATAGGGCAGGAATTGTATCTTTGTAAAAAATTGTAAGCTTTGGAGCGTACTTCAGGTCAGTTCGATCTTGTCATTCAAAAATGCCGGGAACTTTTTTCCCGGAAAACCACAGACTATGGCACAGCCTGGAGAATCCTCAGACCTACTTCCCTCACGGATCAACTGCTGATAAAGGCAAAACGTATTAGGAGTGTACAAGAAAAGGGGATCCAAATGATTGAGGATTCTGTCAACAGCGAATTTATAGGCTTGGTCAACTATAGCCTTCTTGCCCTTATTCAGCGACAGTTGCCCCCGGAAATGCCATTGGAGTTGCCTTTGCCTCAGGTGCTGGAATGGTACGACAGAGAGGTGGCAACCACCAAAGCCCTGATGCTAAAGAAAAACCACGATTACGGTGAAATCTGGCGCGATATGCGAGTCAGTTCCATGACAGATCTGGTGCTGATGAAATTGCTTCGCATCAAACAGATAGAAGACAACGGGGAACAAACCCAGGTGTCAGAGGGCATAGATGCCAATTACCGGGATATCATTAATTATGCGATATTTGCTTTAATTAAAATAGAAGAGGAAAATACTTTGCCATGACAATTGTTTCATTAACCCTGATTATTGGGCTGGTGGCCCTGGTGCTGACAGTGCTCACCGGTATGGTGTTCAAAAAGGTGCAATCCTGGGCCTTGAGTTTTTTGCAAAATTTCACCGGAGCTTTGTTTGTGTTTTCCGGCTTTGTGAAAGCGATTGATCCCCTGGGTACTGCCTTCAAAATGGAACAATATTTCACGGAGTTTGAACTCACTTTTCAGGACACCTGGATGTCCTTTTTGTCTCCTTTGTTTCCCATTTTGTCAGAGTTTGCCCCGAGCTTTTCAGTCATTATGATCGTATTTGAAATCGTGCTGGGCTTGATGCTCTTGGTGGGATCGCTGCGAAAATTTACCGCATGGGCTTTTTTGCTCCTGGTGGCGTTTTTTACGGTACTAACAGGCTTCACGTACCTGACAGGATACGTTCCGGCCGATGTTAACTTCTTTGAATTTGGCAAATGGGGGCCTTACACAGCCACTAACATGAAGGTCACAGATTGTGGGTGCTTCGGCGATTTCCTCAAACTCGAACCTCGGGTGTCCTTCTTAAAGGATGTGTTTTTGCTGGTTCCTGCTATTCTGTTCGTGCTTTTTTCTCAAAAAATGCACCAACTGTTTGCACTTCCCGTCAGGGCTTCTCTGATCGGTTTAAGTGCAATGGTGTTTACCTGGTATTGCTTCAGCAACTACGTATGGGATATTCCAGGGATAGACTTCCGACCTTTTAAAGTGGGGGTAAATATTCTGGAGCAAAAAAACAGGGAAATTGATGCCGAGAATAATGTAGAGATTACCGGGATTAATCTGACAAATAAAGAGACCGGAGAGGTGATCAGCAACATGTCTTACGGCGATTTTATGGCCAATTTCAAAGATTATCCCAAAGAAAACTGGGATTTTGAGTACATCAAGTCTGCGCCGACAGTTGCCCGCACCAAAATAAGCGATTTCGATGTGTCGAGTTCAGATGGTCAAGAAGTGACAGAGGAGATTTTGTCTGATCCAAATTATAGCTTTATGATTATCGCCTACAAGCTATACGGCGATGTGGCTACCAGCAGCCAGATGGTTAAAGATACCAGCTACCGCAACGATACCCTGCTGGTGGGCGATGAAATACAGGTAAGTCAAATAATTGACCAGATTGCCGACAAACAGGTGACCCTGACCGAATACAATTGGGATCCCGTTTATGTCGGCAAATGGAAAGAGGTGATCAATCCGGTACTGGCTTCCGCCCGGGACAATAACCTCGATGTTTTTGCCATTACCGGCTACGCCAATCCCGACGTGTTGGAAAGTTTCAAAGCTGCCAGTGGTAGCGATTATACCTTCCATGTCGCCGATGATATTTTGCTGAAGACCATCGTGCGTTCTAATCCAGGGGTTGTATTGCTTAAAAATGGCACTATCGTGCAAAAATGGCATTACAAACAGCTACCCACGTTCGAGGAAATCCGACAGCGCTACATGAACGAGTAATTAAATTATATACGGGCTTTTGTACAAGTTAAGGTTTTTTCTGTTTTCTTTGTGCCCTTGTTTTTCCAACGGTACTTGCTTATCTTGTATAGACCACGTTAGTTTGAAATTATGTTGAGCAGAAGAAACATCCGCATTAAAGTAATGCAGATCTTGTATGCCTTGAGCAGGGATAGTAATCAGTCCTGTGATCATTTGCTGAAGCAATATCGCCTAAGCATCAAGGCTTCCTTCGATCTGTATTTGTTCAGTTTATATTTTTTAATCCGGATTGCACAGTATGCTCGGACAGATGCCGAAAAACGACAGGGCAAATTACTGCCCTCCAATGAGGATCTGGGCTTCGTGGCGAAATTGGCCGAAAATCCATTAATGGCTTCCCTTTTTCAACACGCCGAATTGAGCAAGTATTTCAGCAGGTTGAAATTCGATGCATTCCTGGATACCGATTTGATACGCAATTTGTACCAGGAGTACGCGAAGTCGGAGAGCTATAAGGCTTATGTATATAGCCCAGACGACAGCACCGAGACGCATCGTACAGTCCTGCTGGATTTGTTCAAGTTTTGTGTGAACAATGAGTCTTTCGCCGAAATTCTGGAAGATCAGTTTCCCAACTGGATAGATGACAAGTCACTGATCGTCGGGTCAATCAAGAAAACGATAAAGGCATTACCTGCTGAATTCGATTTCCTGGAGGCCTACCTGCCCAATGATGAGGCCGTACTGGAGTTTGGAGAGACCCTGCTCACCCAGGTTTGTACCGGGGACAAAGCACTGCTTGCGATTATCGAGCCAACGCTCAAAAACTGGGATGCCGACCGGGTAGCTATCATTGATATGATTTTGCTCAAAATGGCCGTGTGCGAGTTGATGTATTTTAAGTCTATTCCTACTAAGGTGACCCTCAATGAGTTTGTAGAGATTTCTAAACTTTACAGCACCGAAAAGAGTAAGGATTTTATTAATGGTATCCTCGATAGATTGATGAAGCAGTTGGAAAAGGAGGGTAAGATAGCAAAGGCAGGCAGAGGTTTGCTGGATTGATGTCAGGGCAATAATAATTGGTTTTACATGACACTGGAAAAAATTATCATCCTGGATTTTGGTTCTCAATATACCCAACTGATCGCCAGACGGGTGCGCGAACTAAATGTGTATTGCGAAATTCTTCCTTACAATGCCGATTTTTCACTGGATGCGTCCGTGAAAGCGGTGATTTTGTCAGGAAGTCCCTTTTCTGTTACAGATCCTTATGCCCTCAAGATTGATCTTTCGGCGTTGCTCAATAGGATTCCCGTGCTTGGAATTTGCTACGGAGCACAGCTGATTGCGAGCGAACTGGGAGGAAAGGTGGAGCGTTCGCTCAAAAGGGAGTATGGAAAGGCAAGCTTGAGCAAAATTCTTAAGCCGGATCCTATTTTGTCAGGTGTGCCGGAGGATTCCCAGGTGTGGATGTCACACGGCGATACGATTTTTGAGATTCCCACGGTGTTTGAACTGATTGCAGGGACCGAAAATATTGATGTTGCCCTGTTCAAGTCGAAACCGGAGAGCTTCGAGTTCCCAGTGTATTGCTTGCAGTTTCACCCCGAAGTGACTCATAGTCTGGATGGAGGAACCTTACTCAAGAATTTTGTAGTGGATATTGCAGGCTGTAGCCAAAATTGGGATTCAAGTTCTTTTATTGAACTGACAGTGCAAGAGCTTCGCGAAAAGGTGGGGTCAGATCAGGTGATCATGGGGCTTTCCGGTGGCGTGGATTCAAGCGTTGCGGCTACTTTGCTGCATAAGGCTATCGGGGACCAGTTGATTTGCGTGTTTGTGGACAATGGATTGTTGCGAAAGGATGAATACGAGGCGGTTCTGCATTCTTATCAAGGGCTGGGTTTGCATGTGATCGGGGTAGATGCCAGGGAGCTGTTTTATACAGGACTTGCCGGCGTGACAGATCCGGAGGCCAAGAGAAAGGTTATTGGAAAGACTTTCATAGATGTTTTTGAGGATGTATCTGAACAGTTCCCGGATGTTCAATGGTTGGGACAAGGTACTATTTATCCCGATGTGATTGAGTCTGTTTCTGTGCATGGTCCTTCCGTGACCATCAAGTCGCATCACAATGTCGGTGGACTTCCCGATCGCTTAAAGCTGAAAATTGTGGAGCCGCTGCGAATGCTCTTTAAGGATGAGGTGAGACAGGTAGGGCGAACCCTTGGCCTGGATGAGGTGTTGGTAGGGAGACATCCTTTTCCCGGCCCCGGCCTGGCTATCCGGATTTTAGGTGATATTACTCCCGATAAAGTCCATTTATTACAGGAAGCAGACCATATTTTTATTAAATTGCTCAAGGAATGGGGCTTGTATGATAAAGTATGGCAGGCAGGGGTGATCCTGCTACCCGTACAGTCAGTCGGAGTAATGGGGGATGAACGAACTTACGAGCGCGCTGTTGCACTCAGAGCCGTTGAATCCGTAGATGGCATGACAGCAGAGTGGTGCAAACTCCCCTACGAATTCCTGGCTAAGGTGTCCAGCGATATTATCAATCAGGTTAAAGGTATAAATAGGGTCGTTTATGATATCAGTACGAAACCGCCGTCAACTATCGAATGGGAGTAATTTTCTCCTTCTTGCTTTGTTGCTGTTTTTCGGGAGTGCTTGTGGGGCACTCAAAAAGGCGCCCACACCTGAAAAAAAGAGCGATGAGCTGGAGTCTATTACCGGCGGTAAAGTCTATGATCCTCAGACCGGTACTTTTGTGGAGGCAGGTAATAAAGTCCCTACCGAGTCTCTGGATACCATTAAGTGGACTGTCCTGCCAAAGTCAAATTATCCTCCCATTATGTCATCTGCCGGCGTTGTAGCTGGCACTACTAATCCGGTCAGGCGCCTTGGTGTGAATGAATATGGATCAGAGTTGCTCTCCACCTATAAGGCTACTTTGCTGCTTCCCTTTATGACGCAAAGCTTTGTGCCGGATGCAACCGAATTCGGCGAGACTACCAATTCCGCAATCCAGTATTATTGTGGGACAAAACTTGCGCTGGAGGAACTGTCCAGCCAAGGAGTGTCCATTGATTTGCATGTCCTGGATACTAAAGGAACCACCCGGGAACTGAATAACCTGATCCAGAACCACAAGGGCTTGTCCGAGTCACACCTGATTATCGGCCCCTATCAGTCAGATTTACTACCTTCCCTGATCGATTTTTCTAGAAAATCGAGTAAAGTATTGGTTTCTCCTAATGTTATTCCGGAAAAACCTTTTGCCAATAACCCAAGTTATATCCAGGTCAAACCAGGATTCCAACGTCATTGTGAGGCACTCGCCGAGGATGCCCTGCGCAAGTACCAACCAACGCAGATCGTATTGGTGGCCCGCAACCGACCTTCAGAGCTGGAGGGGTTGAAAGTTATCCAAGATACGTACCGCCGAATCCAGGGTTCTTCCACCGTGCCTCCCCTAAAAGAGTATGTGGTGTCTCTGGGCGATGATGCAGCCAGCGTTTTCGAGTCTATTGATATTTTGCCTTTTATTTCCCTTTCAGATACTACCGTGTTTATCCTGCCGTCTTGGTCCAATGAGAGCTTTGTGTTTGCTTTCCTGCGCAAACTTGATCTCTCCCGACAAAATGGAGAAGCCGTCCTGGTGTATGGGTTACCCCAATGGATGCGCTACGAACGCATAGATTTTGATTACTATGCTAAGCTGAATGTGCATGTGAGCCAAAATAGCTTCCAGGATCCCGAAAATAATGCGGTTAAAGTGTTTACCCGCACTTTCTTCGAGCGTTTTGGGATGATTCCTTCACAGGACGCTTTCCTGGGCTATGATGTGATGAAGTATTTTGGAACCATGCTACACAAATATGGTACCCGATTCCAATATTCCCTGGAGTCCGAACCCTACTCCGGACTCAATATGGCCTTCGACCTGGAAAGGGTGGCAGATACTTCCTCCGGAAAAACAGAAAACCTCCCGCTGAACCGCTTCGAAAATAAACACATCTTTATACTCCGCTTTCAGGATTATTCCTTTATCCCGGCTGCTCGCTATTGATGCTTTTATCTTGGTTTTTTATCCACAAGCTGTGGATAAAAAACCAAATCTCACTGGCATATCTGCCCTATATTTCCCTAATTTTTGGATGATATGAGATTAGAGAAACTGGAAATAAAGGGGTTCAAGAGTTTTGCCAACGATACGGTGATTAATTTTCAGGAAGAGGTCATTGGTATTGTGGGGCCAAATGGGTCAGGTAAGTCCAATATCGTAGATGCGATCCGCTGGGTATTGGGCGAGCAGAAGAGCAAGGAGCTACGCCTTGATCAGATGTCCAGTGTAATTTTCAATGGTACCAGCAAGCGCAAACCGGCAGGCATTGCCCAAGTTTCCCTGACTTTTGAAAATACCCGCAATATTCTTCCTACCGAGTTCCAAAAAGTGACCGTTTCACGGGTGCTCTATCGCAGTGGGGAGAGTGAATACAGACTCAATGGGGTTCCCTGCAGGCTCAAGGATATTACCACCTTGTTTATGGATACCGGTATTGGTTCCAATTCCTACGCGATTATTGCGCTGGGCATGGTGGATGATATCCTCAACGACAAGGACAATGCCCGCAGAAATATGTTTGAACAGGCTGCCGGGGTGTCTAAATACAAAATGAGAAAGCGCGAGACCCTTCAGAAATTGAAGAGTACAACGGAGGATCTCGATCGGGTAGAGGATTTGCTGTTTGAGATAAATGCTAATTTGGATGCTTTGGAAAAGCAGGCCAAACGCACCCGCAAGTATTTTGAGTTAAAAGAACAGTACAAGTCTTTGAGCCTTTCTTTGGCTTATCTCAAAATTTCTGTACTGAAGGCAGAGCAGGAGGGGCTCCGGCAACATTTGGAAAAAGAGGAGGATGCTTTCCGAAGTACAGAGGTTGCGCTGAATGGCATGGAGGCTAAGTTGGAGCAGGTGCGCAAGGAAAACTTGGATAGGGAAAGGGTGCTTTCAGATCAGCAGCGTGTACTTAATCAGTTGGTTGGGGCGATCCGATCCAAGGAAAGTGATAAAAAAGTCCTGGAGCAGCGCTTACAGTTCGTAGAACAGAACCGTACAACGCTGGACAAACAAATTACCAAGGGACAGGATACGATCGAGCAATTGACAGAGGATCTTACTTTTCTTCGTTCAAGCTTGAATTTTGAAAAACATCGGGAGTTTGAACTGGAGGAGGCCTTGGATAAGGCAGAACTGGCACTGGCAAATATCCGTACCGATCACGGAACCTTGAAGTCCGATCTGGATGCTACGCTCGGAACACAACAGGCACTTGAGCGAGAGTTGCTCCAATTGGAGAAACAACGGGCAGTGAAAGCCAATCAGGTGGTCAATAAGAAAAATGAACAGGAAAAAGGTCTGGCCGATTTGAATGCAAGAGCCCTGGAGCTTTCGGCTGTGCAGGATCGCCTTACCCGCTTGATAGAGGAGGAGCTTGTCGCACAGGATGCCTTGAACAGCTTGGAGGCAGAGGAGACCACACGTTTGGAAGCGTTGAAAGGGAATCAGGCTGCGATGGAGGCGCTTCGCGCAAAATTGACCCAGGTTAACCGCAGTTTGGATGCGCATAGGAATGAGTTTCAGCTTACTAAGAGCATGGTGGACAGCCTGGAGGGCTTTCCGGAGTCCATCAAATTCCTGAAGAAAAATACCGAGTGGTCTGCTAACGAAGCTCCGCTGTTGTCGGATTTGTTGTACGTGGAGGAGCGATACCGAACGGCTATTGAGAATTTCCTGGAACCTTTCCTGAATTATTATGTGGTGCCAGATCGAGAAACGGCTGTTCTGGCGGTTGAGTTGCTACAGAAAAGCCAAAAGGGTAAGGCCAATTTTTTTATGCTGGATCAGTTAAAGGAACTGGCTTCATCTTCTACGGAGCTTGTGTCGCCCGGAGTACCGGCATTGGATGTGGTGCAATTTGAAACGACCTACCGCCAGCTCTTCGCGTTTTTGCTGCATGAGGTATATATCGTTGCCGATCCTATAGCAGTTCCGATGGAACAAGCGCTTCCGGGTTTTGTATTTCTTGCAGAAAAAGGCGACCTCATCCTGGGTAGCCAGCATTTGTCGGGCGGTTCCGTAGGTTTGTTCGAAGGAAAGAAAATCGGCCGCAAGAAAAATCTCGAGGTACTGGGAGTGCAGATTCAGGAGGAAGAGGCTGAGGCCAAGTCCCTGAGCAGTGAGCTGAATCAGATTCAACTCGGGATCGCTGTTTTGCAGCAACGAGATCTGTCTGCTTCTATCCGACAAGGTCAATTGCAAGTACAAAAGTTGGTGCAGGAGCGGGTGTCCCTGGAAACGAAATTGGATAATTTTCAGCAGTTCAATGCGGCTGTGGAGAAAAATTTGGCTCAGATCGCAGAGGAGCTGCAGGTGCTGGAACAAGATATTACGGCAACCCAATTGGCACTGGATCAACAACAGGGGCTGTTGACGGGGGTCAAGGAGAAATTTGCCAAAGCAGATTCGGTGTATCGCAATGCTTCCGATCAACTGAGTGCTGCTTCCGCTATTTTTAATGAAAAAAATATTGCTTTTATTAAGCAACAGAGCAAGGTGAGCGCAGTGCAACAAGAGTGTACTTTTAAGGAAAAACAGTTGCGCGAGGCAAAGGAACTTCTGGATGCTAACCGCACCCAGCTGAGCCAGTCTGCCGTAGAGTTAGAGAAAATCTCAGAAGAGACGGCACAGTTGGAGGCTTCTCTGACCCAGGATTATGCCAAACGCCAAGAACAGGAAGCACATGTGGTTGCTTTCGAAGAGGCTTATTTTGATTTGCGCGAGCAACTGAATAGCTTGGAGGATGAGCTGCGCAAAAAGAATAAGATCCGAAATGATGCCCAATTGGCGATCAACAATTTGAAGGATAAATATACCCAAGCCAAATTCGAGGTCACTGCGGTAGCTCAAAGGCTTCGGATTGAGTTTGATACGGATGTGAACGATTTGCTTCGGGAAAATCTGGAGCTGGAGGAGTCGGCCGATGAGCTGCAACTTAAGGTGGAACGATTAAAAAGCCGATTGGATAATTATGGGGAGATTAATCCCATGGCGGTACAGGCTTATGATGAAATGAAGTTGCGTTATGATATGATCGCCCAACAACGTACAGATATTTTGGAGGCTAAGGATGCTTTGCTGGAGACGATCAAGGAGATAGAGGAAACAGCCACCCTGCAATTCCTCGAGGCTTTTGAAAAGGCCCGTATGTATTTTATTAATGTGTTCAGGAGCTTGTTTACCGCCGATGATAATTGCGACCTGATCCTCCTGGATCCGGAAAATCCGCTGGAGTCCAAGATCGAAATTATCGCTAAACCCAAGGGCAAACGACCGCAGACCATCAACCAGCTTTCCGGGGGCGAGAAAACCCTTACGGCTACGGCGTTATTGTTTGCGTTGTACCTGCTCAAACCTGCTCCCTTCTGTATTTTCGACGAAGTGGATGCGCCTTTGGACGATCACAATATTGCGAAGTTCAACAAGATCATTAAAAAGTTTTCAAAAGATTCTCAGTTTATCATCGTTACACACAACAAACTTACCATGGCAGCAGTGGATACCATCTACGGGGTGTACATGCCCGAGCAGGGGGTTTCTTCCGTAACCCAGGTGGATTTCCGGGATTTTGAACATTCCGGGGTGTTTGAGGCAGCAGCCGTTTGAGTTAGCGGCTAGTTACTTTTCTTCTTCTTTTTAAAGGGGTTGAGTTCTTCTAATTGCTTTTTTATCTGATCTACGGATTTTTGCAGACTGTCGCGGTTGACCGGTAGGTTCTGCTTCAGCAGGGTGTCCAGCTCGGTCGTTATTCCCTGACTGAGTTTTTCCCGAAGGGAGTCCACACCCCGCTCAATTGTACTATTGATAATGTTTTCGCTTTTTGAGGGGCTATCCGTAGGGGATTTGTCCTCTTTTGCCGAATGGGTTCCTTTGATCCGGATGTTGGTCTTTGGTTGGTTGACCAATCCCTTGATGCCAATTTCAAGGTCTGCAACCCAGTCGCTTTGCCCGGATGATACCAACTCCTGTAAGGCCTGAATCCCCTTGGGCAATTGTATTTGTTGGGTGAACTGTTGAACCTGCTTTAAGGGTACTGCAGTTTGAATCTGATAGTCCAACTGCTGGTCTATGCCATGGCGACCGGCTACGGTCAGGGAAAGTTTTCCGGCCTGGATGTCAAAAGGCGGTACCTCCACGTATCCGTCCTTCATGTCAAACCAATTTTTGCTGCTCCCCAGGGGCAATGCTTGTTGTAGTTCTTTGATCTGCAATTGTTGACCAATAGCCTGTAGTGCAGGGAAATCGGTCATGACAGCATTGTTGGTTTCAAGAAAACCCCGCCCGCGAAGCGACCGGTAGTCAGGGGTGAGGTTGCTGTTGATGTTTCCTTCCAAAAACAAATTGCTGCTGTATTTTCCAGAGATGTATTTCCCCACTGGCATGAGCATGCGGAAGGTGTTTACCCGGGCAAAACTTTGCTGGAAGTCGAGCGCTTGGAGGTCATAGTAAAATTGAAAACGGGCAGGTGCGTTAGCTGGAGTCGCATAACTGCCGGAAAATCGAATGTTCCCACCCAGCGTTTCTGCTGAGAAGTCTTCCAGGACTACTTGCCGGTCTCCTACCGTTACGAGGCTGTTGACGTTTTTGAAAGCCATTTCCCCATACGTAAGCCTTTCCATTTTTGCCTGAATGCGCAACCGGAGTTGGGCAGGGATGGAAAAAGCTGTCGTTGCTTCCTCTGTCTGAATTTCCGTGCTGTCAGCGACGGGTTCAATTGGAATGAAATCTGAAGCCATTAGGTTACGAGAAAAAAAGTCTAAATCGCCAATGAGGGTATCGCCCTTAAAAAGATACCCTTGAAGGTTGTTGAGCGTTCCCCGGAGTTGTAGATCCGAACTCCCTTTAATACCAGACAGGTTCGAAAGGTTAAAGCGATTGAAGTCTGTTTGGGCTGTGATTCGATTGTTGAGCAAGGTGTCTTGCTCAAATAGGATTCTCCCGGCGCTGGCCTCCAGTTCTAGTTTGATCCGGTTTAGGAGTGCAGGAGGGGAGAAGGGGGCTGCGGTGTCGGCTACCGCTACCTCGGGAGCAGTCATCCACTCGTTGAGATCAAGTTGTCGGGAAGCAGCATTTATTTTTACCGTCAGGTCCGAATCGGACAACATCCAGGGGAGAACTTGCTCCAACCTGCTACTTCCGGCGAAATCCGAATACCCGGCACTCCCTTCCGCCACAGACACGAGGAGATCCTGCTGTTCAAAATTTATACGGACCGAACCGAGCTTAAGAGCAGGAAGTGCACCCCCCTTGTAACGAATGCGGTCGGCTGCTATAGTACCCGAGGTCGTGATGCTGTTGAGGTCGTTGACCCGCCCTTCCAACGCTATATCACTGGTCAGGTTGCCAGACAGACTATCTGTCTCGGGAAATGGAAAGGCATTTTGCAATTGGTTAAGGTCGAGCTGCCCACGGGCACCAAAAACAACAGTAGGATCGCTGATGGGGCGCGACAATGCCAGCTTGACTTCGAAGGGTTGCCCTTCCAGGGAAAATTTTAAAGGTAAAAGGCTGATTTCCATCAGATCCAGGCTGTTACCCGGTTGGGAGACAAGCAAATTAGCTGTAATATCCGAAATACCCAACGGTAGATCGGGATACTGGAATTGGCCATCGCGGAGATTGGCTGAAACTTGAAAAGCAGGGAAAGACGTGTCGCTGTAGTCGCCTTGCACACTGGCATTTAGCGCAAAAACACCCCCCGTACGTACATCGCTGAAGTTGTCGGTATATGCATTTGGGATCAGTGAAAGGATAGACTTAATCCCGGTCTCTTGTGTCTGAACCTGAATGTCGGTAAAAATACTGCTGTCTTTCAAGGCGACGCTTCCTGCTGCGGCCAAGGCCAGCTCATTGAAGGCGAATTGGCTGCCCTCTCTGAACGAGAAAAGTTGCTCCTGGATATTCCAGTCCAGACCGCCGTTTAGGGAAACCCTCGTGTCTTGGAAATAAGCAATGCCTCCATACACCAAATTTAGCGCATCTATACTGGAAAGCGCTTCCAGAGAAAGGATATCTGCGCCATATTTGCCTTTTCCCTGAAAATTAATATTGCGGAGCCCCATAGCTATTCCACCAGGTTCGTCGAGATACGCAACGTTGATTCCTTCGACTTGGATGGATTCCAATCGAACCCGTAATCCCTTTCCCTTTTGGGGACTTTTCTGCTGCGGCCTCTCGGCCAAAAGAAAGTCAATATTGGAGCTGCTGTCTGACAAAATTTGAACCACCAAGCTGCCTTCACTTGCCTGCAGCGCGGTGAAGGTAAGGGGTTCAGCTTTTTTGAACAGCGATGTCAAGTTTATGGTAACCCGAAGTTGCCCGATACGCGCCAACGCAGGCATCAAAGGCGCTTCCACTGCAGATGCCTCAAATGCTTGAAGGGTTACGCTCAGGTTGGGGAAACTCCTGAATGCATTGACAGATAACTTCTGAAAATCGAGATTTATCCCGCTTAATTTGCTAAATTCCGTGCGCGCAAATGCTTCAAACCGGCCTCTGAATAGTATTGGAACCAGCACAAGGGTCAATACTGCGAAACCTACAATAAGCGCTATGCTTTGAATAATTTTTTTGACCATGGTTGGATTGGCTGTTGGGGGTGAATGTGTACAAGTATAACGCCATAAAGCCGGAAAAAATATAAAAATTGACGGGTAGTAAATGAATTTCCGACAACTAAATTTTATTATTGTAACGCGGCAACGCCTAATTTTTCCCCGGTAGGGGGTAAGAAGAAAATAAGCATGAATAAAAAACAGGCCAATGATTTTTTGGTCATCCAGGATGCACATCAATTGGATGCCTTTTATACCAAAAATAAACACGCCGAATGGATAGGTTTTGATACGGAGTTTGTCGGAGAAAAACGATTCAATACCCGACTTTGCCTGATTCAAGTGTCAACCGTACACGGCAATTATTTGATAGATCCTTTCCAACTCCAACACCTGGATCCATTTTTGGAGCTGATTGTCAATCCCGAAATCCTGAAAATCACCCACGCCGGGGAAAATGATTATCGGTTGTTGTATTCTGATTACGAGGTAATTCCGCAAAATATTTTCGATACGCAGGTCGCTGCAGGGTTTGTGGGGTACAAGTATCCGGTTTCGTTTAAAAAGCTGGTGGAGACCGAATTGAATATCCCGGTCAATAAGGCCTATACCGTGACCAACTGGGAGTCGCGCCCGTTTAGCGACAAACAGTTGCAATATGCCATTGACGACGTTATCCCCTTGTTTTCCCTGAAAAGCAAGTTGGAGGAAAGATTGTTGAGTAGAGATAGAAAGCCTTGGATGGAACTGGAGCTGTCACGCTGGGAACAGCCCGATTTTTATGCTAAGGATCCGCACAAGGAAGCACTAACCAGCAACTTAATGACTTCGCTCAATACCCGCGAAAGGGTGTTTTTGATCCGGCTGATGGATTGGCGGCGAAAGTTGGCAGAGGAAAAAAATTATTCTCGCGAAATGGTGCTTTCGAGCAAGCTGCTGGCACCTATCGTAAAAAGTATCAAATCCGGAAAGGCAGCATTACTGGACAATCGCAGGATCCCACCACGAATCATCGAAGATCATGGGAGTACTTTCGAAGCATTGTACCGGGGGCCGATTACGCCGGCAGAGTCAGCTTTGCTGGACCAGATTACGGAGAACCAACCCGAAAACAAAGAAGAGGATTTGCGCATTGAACTGCTTTACCTCTTGCTGCACAAAAAGTGCATGGATGAGGATATTTCTATCAACCTTGTTTTTCAGAGAAGCATGCTCAAACGGCTTCGCATTGATCCGTCTTTGGTGGTGGATGAGTTGCGAAGCGACTGGCGGGCTGCCTTTGTGGGTGAACAATTGCTGGACTGGATGATGAATTATCGTTCCCTCGAGTTTGATTTCAATGGACATGGTGTAGATATACGACTCAATATGAGTACTTTAACCTGAAGATAAACCTGCCATGCACACAGCGGATGCGATATTGTCTGTGCTAGATTTACGGGTAGGCTTTGGGGCTTCCGATCGTTATACAGAGGTAGTCAAAGGTGTTTCTTTTTCCCTGGAAAGGGGAGAAGTGCTGGGATGGGTAGGGGAGTCCGGATCGGGTAAAACTCAAATGTCGCTTGCATTATTGCAATTGACTGATCCTGCTGCACGGGTAGCCGGACAGGTTTTTTTTCGAAGTTTGTCTGCTGCTCCGGTTGACCTGTTGTCGCTGGATATCCACGCGATTCGCAAATATCGAGGACGT
The DNA here is from genome assembly GCA_030729925.1 of Saprospiraceae bacterium. GTDB lineage: Bacteria > Bacteroidota > Bacteroidia > Chitinophagales > Saprospiraceae > JALQTV01. The sequence goes on along the minus strand of JANQWK010000008.1, from coordinate 15,436 downwards.
AAGATTAGTTTTATTTTTCAGGAGCCTCAACGTGCGCTTAACCCGGTATTGACCTGCGGCTGGCAAATCAAGGAAGCGCTGGAAAACCATAGCCTGGCATTGGGTAAAACTGCAGAGCAGACGGCCTTGGGTTGGTTGGATCGAGTGGGGTTGCCCGATGTTAGACGCATATATAGCAGTTATCCGCATCAGCTATCTGGCGGCCAATTGCAAAGGGTCATGATTGCCATGGCGCTGTGTACCGAGCCCGAGTTGTTGATTGCTGATGAACCCACCACCGCTTTGGATTTGCGGGTGCAGCAACATTTGCTCGATTTGTTGCTGGATTTAAAACAGGAGCTGGGGCTTTCTATGTTGTTTGTTTCCCATGACCTTGGGGTGATCGCGGATATAGCAGACCGCACCGTGGTCATGGAAGCGGGGGAGCTTGTCGAAACACAGCAAACTGCTACGCTGTTCTCTAGTCCCCAACACACCTGTACCAAGAAATTGCTGTCGAGCCGGCCACCCCTGCAAGAGAAATTGTACCGACTCCCTTTGGAGGGGTACAAGGTTTCTCCGGAGAACCTGCATTTGGAAAAGGACCTTGGATTCCTTAAGCAGCCTGTGATGGAAGTGCAAAATCTGGTAATTCGGTTTGGGGAAGCAACCTGGTGGTCCAAACAAACACCCATAAAGGCGGTAGATCAGGTGTCCTTTGAATTGTTTACTGGCGAAACACTGGGGCTGGCAGGGGCATCGGGTTCCGGAAAGACGACCATCGGAAAAAGTATGGTTCGCTTGGTGATACCGCAAAGCGGAAAAATTTTATTTAAAGGACGCGCTATTTTTAGTTTAAAAGGAGCAGACAGCGACCGGTATTTTAAATCCGTCCAATACATTTTTCAGAATCCTTACCTTGCCCTGAATCCTACTATGGAAGCTGGCGAATCCATTCGGGAGGTGATTGCCCGCTGGAACCCCGATTTGCCTTACTCCGCCCAAAAAAAGGCAGCACTTGAATACCTGGAACAGGTGGGGCTGAATGCCTCCCATTACCACCGGTATCCGGCAGCTTTTTCCGGAGGACAACGACAGCGCATTTGTATCGCGCGGGCATTAGCAGCAGAACCCGAGGTGCTGATCTGCGATGAAGTGGTGTCTTCCCTGGATGTTTCGGTGCAAGCCCAAGTCCTCAATCTGCTCAAAGATTTACAGGCAACCTATAACCTGACCCTGCTGTTTATTACCCACGATATGGCTGTTATGCGTTTCATGGCTGACCGACTTGCCATCCTCAACGACGGAAAGATCATTGAAATAGGGCTTGCTGAACAAATATTTAACCAACCTGCCCATAATTATACCAGGGAAATGCTGGAAGCCGTGCCTGGAAAAAATATTTAAATTTCTGATCGGCTTTGTGCAACTTTTCTGGAAGAATCTTCGTCATAATATTATGACAAAACTTCAGCAGTTATGAGAAAGATAAGCAAACCCATGATGATAGCAATCACGCTTACATTTTGCAGCCTTTGTGCTTATGCTTTTCTGCAATATGCCCACGCCGTTGAAAAAACAGCCCTTCATGCTTCCGATCCACTCCCTGCGGATCACTTGGAGACAGAAGCCTTAGACGATCTCAGCATACCTGATATCCAATTGATAAAAAGTGCAATTGATGTAGCGAAGGGTTTTTGGCCAGTGTCTTAAGCTTCTTTCCCGAATTTTTGCCAATAGCGCAATAAACCACTAACATTCATCTCGAGCGGATTGGCTTTCGCATATTTCTCTTTTTGACTTTCGGTCATGCCATGTTGTTCGTAGCTTTCCATTACGTATTGCTGGAATTTCTGGAGTACTTCTTTGGGGGCTGTTTGGTTTAATGCATAGGGTTTCATCCATTGTACCCATTGTTCCAGTGTTTCCTTCAGGATAGCGAGATGGGAATTCACCGACGTATATTTGCCGAAATGGGTAAGGTAAATGGCCTGCAGTTGCAGTTCTGACAGCAGTGCTATCGAGGCCTGCCAATTTTCCAGATGAATATCAGGAGGAGGGCAGGGAGGAACAATCATGCCGTTCTGGATTCTTGCCCCTGCGACATCTCCGGTAAAAGCGACATCTGCCAATTGCCAGGCAATATGATGGCTGGCATGACCGGGGGTGTGCCAGGCGCGGAAGACCAGACCTGCAGCCTGGATTTCCGCGCCGTGGACTACTGATACGAGATTTTTTTCCTGCACAGGTTGCAAGGTTCCCCAAAGTTGTTCCATCTGATCTCCATAAATCATCTTTGCGGATGCCAGCAGCTTAGAAGGGTCAAGCAGGTGCGGATAGCCTTTGGGGTGGACGTACACAGGAGCATTAGCAGCTTCCGAAATTGCCCATGCTGCTCCTGCATGATCCAGGTGAATGTGGGTCAGGAAAATGGCGGAGATATTCCGCCAATCCGCACCCAGCTGGCTGATACCTGCTTTTAAGACCTCCAGGCTGCTGTGGGGGCCTGTTTCCACCAAAACAAGCCCCTCCTCGCTTTCCACCAAAAACGCTGCAATGCTTTCCGGTACGCCTTGAAAATTAAGATCAATCGTATGTATTTGAAAATTCATGGCCATTAGTTGATATAGGATGGAGGTGTCTCCAGGCTTATCCTGCGATTGCTTTTCAGGCGTTGTTCAAGACCAAGCCCTTTACTCAGTTCGTACTCCATAAAATACGCACAAGCTTGTATTTTACCGGCATAAAAACTCAATTCCGACTCGGATAAGGTCTCGGTCATGGCTTGCTGAGCTGTAACAGCCTGCTTCAACCATTGCCATCCGATAGTTACGAGGCCAAAAAGCTCCAGATATAATGTAGCATCTGCAAGGAAGACTTCCGGTTTCTCCTGGGAAGCTATCCCCATCAGGTGCAGGGTAAGCTCGTGCAAAGCTTTTAATCGGGTTGCGAGCAGACTTACATCCTGTTCTAGTCCTCCGACCGCCAATGCTGCGTCTAAGGTTTTTTGTACTTCTCTGACAAATAAGCTAAAGGGTTTACCGCCTGCCATGGGGATTTTTCGACCCAGCAAATCGAGTCCGTGGATCGTTGTAGTTCCCTCATAGATAGCATTAATCCGGATATCCCGATAATATTGTTCGATCGGGAAATCATCAGTATATCCCGCACCTCCCAGGCATTGCATAGCATTGCTGATGGCCACTGTTCCCATTTCCGCCGGAAAACTCTTGGCTATTGGTGTAAGCAGCTCCAAAAGATAATGAGCCTCTTCTTTTTCCTGTCCATCTGCCACATGTAGCAAATCTGCATAATAACTACACTGGAGAAGCAGGGCAATGCTACCCTCCAGGATAGATTTTTGCAACAGGAGCATGCGACGCACATCGGCGTGCTCGATGATCAACACAGGCTCCTGGCTGAGATCTTTATTCGATGGATGTCTGCCCTGGGCCCTTTCATGGGTGTATTTTAATGCTGCATAATATGCCCCGGAGATATTTCCGGCAGAGAGTAGCCCTGTACCTATCCTTGCTTCATTCATCATCTGGAACATATACGACAAGCCGTGATGAGGTTCACCCACCAGGTATCCTGTGCAACTATCCTGCTCGCCAAACATCAAATGTGCCGCCACATAACCCTTTTGTCCCATTTTGCCGTAGATACCTGCGGTTGCTACATCATTATAGACCAGCTCTCCCTCCGCTTCAGGTCGGTACTTAGGCACCACAAAAAGCGATATTCCTCGTGTGCCGGCAGGTGCGCCGGTAATCCTGGCAAGCATGAGGTGCACTACATTGTCCACCGCATTGTGATCGCCTGCAGAAATGTAAATTTTTTGTCCTTTAATTTGGTAGCTGCCATCAGGCTGGGGATGCGCAGTAGAAGTCAGATCTGACAAAGAGCTACCAGCCTGGGGTTCGGTCAGCGCCATTGTTCCCTGCCACTCCATGGTATTCATTTTGGGCAGATAAGTCGCTTTGAGTTGCTCCGAACCAAAATTCTTGATCAAATTTGCTGCCCCTACGGTCAATTGGGTAGGGGAAGCTGCGTTCGCATTAGCTGCATAAAAAATAAAAACCCCTGCATTGAATAGAATAGCGGGCATCTGCTGTCCGCCCGCATGGTAATCATCAATGGCGGTAATCCATCCGCCATCTGCCATAGCCTTATAAGTCTCTCGCAAGGCAGGGTGAACATAAACCACACCGTCTTTAAAATAAGCCTTGTTTTTATCCATCTCCCGATAAATCGGAAAAAGGTACTGGTCGCCAATTTGTACAGCCGCCTCGAGGGTCATGTCGAACGCCTCCCGGTCATAATCGCTGTACCGCTCAAACCTATTCAAGTCCGCAGCACTAAACACTTCGTGGAGCAAAAACTTGAGATTTCGCAAACTAACGTAGTTTTCTTTCATGACTCCTTTTTTAAAATTTTATTTTACTCATACAAAATTTTCTCGCTTTCAATTTGATCTAAAGTCAAACGCAGGCCATTCAAAAAAGTTTCGACGCTCATGCGTTTTTTGCCAGGCATTTGAATCGTTACCAGGTTTATCCAGCCATCGAGGGTAGCCACTTTAAGATATTTTTTACCATCGGTAGCAATGGTTCCGGGTTGCTGGTCGTGTAATTCGGGAGAAGGGTTCGCCTCATAGACTTTCATTTCTTTTTGCAAGAAAATTGTCCATGCTCCGGGATAGGGAGACAGTCCCCGAATAAAATCAAAAACCTGTTGGGTTGTTTGGCCAAAATTAATGGCACAGGTTTCATGAAAAATTTTGGGCGCGAAGCTGACATCTTCGTGGGATTGGGGTATTGGCGTGAACTCGTTTTTTTCGATGGCCTGGACGGTTTGCAAGAGGAGCTGTGCCCCGGTGTCCATCAGTCTGTCGTGCAAGGTACCCGCCGTATCTGAGGGTGAAATGGGGACCCTATCTTGAAAAAGCAGGTCACCGGTATCAATTTCCTCTTGAATGAAAAAAGTGGTCACGCCAGTTTCTTTTTCGCCTCTAATGATCGCCCAGTTAATAGGAGCTGCGCCGCGAAACTTAGGCAGTAGGGAAGCATGCAGATTGATTGTACCCAATTTGGGCATGTTCCATACGGCTTTTGGAAGCATTCGGAAAGCTACCACCACTTGTAAATCGGCTTGAAGTGCTTCGAGTGCCTCAATAAACTGAGGATCCTTCAGGTTTTTGGGTTGTAAAACAGGTAAATGGTGCTCAAGCGCATACGATTTTACGGCAGAACAGATCAGAGTACTTTTATTACGGCCGCCCCATTTGTCGGTTGCTGTCACAACACCTACAATAGGGTAGTCGTTCTCATGTAATATTTTTAGCGAGGCCACGGCAAATTCCGGGGTTCCCATGAAAACAATGGAGGGTTTGCTTGTATTCATTGGTCAGTTTGATGGTCTTTTCTCTCAAATATGCATAAAATTTAGCGTAATTTGGATATCGTGGAAAAATAGCACTTATATTGTTTTATTTTGAAGGTAAACAGGAAAACTTATGAGTCAAGGTACCCATCATTTGAAAGTTAGGCCCAACCATGACATATTTCTTCGAGAATGGATGGCTCCTTCCGCAAAAGCTGTGGTGGTGGTCTCACATGGCTTGGGTGAACACAGCGGCCGCTACGACAGGATGTCGGCGTTATGGACAAATGCAGGTTATGCGGTGGTAGCCTATGATAAGGGTGGGCACGGATTATCTACCGGGAAACCAGGTCGGATTCCGGATATAGAGGTGTATTTTGAGGAATTGAATGCGGTAGCGGAGTATTGCAACAAAGCTTATCCGCGGCTGCCAAAAATTTTATACGGCCAAAGCATGGGAACAACGGTCGGATTAGCTTTCCTGCTTAAGTATCCCGAACGTTTCCAGGCGATGATTGGTGCTTCCGGCTGGCTAAAATTGGTAAAGGAGCCTTCTTGGTTGACCATAAAAATGGCGGCCTTATTAGGGCCGGTATTCCCAGGGCTTACCTTGTCGAACGGACTGGATCCCAAACAGATTTCTTCCTTACCCGAAGAGGCAACCCGTTACGAGCGAGATCCATTGGTGCACAGTAGGATCTCCCTGGCCTTGGGCAACGGTATCTTCGGTTTGCTCGAACAATTGAATGCTTTCACAGGAACTTTTCCCGTTCCCCTTTTGCTGATGCACAGTCAGGACGATCCGATCACTTCCTGGCAAGGGTCGAAAGGTTTTGCTTCCCAAGTAAAAGGGAATGTATCTTTGTCTTTATTTACAAAAAGTTACCACGAATTGCATCACGACGTGGAAGCCCCAGAAATACTAAAGCGACAACTGGAATGGCTGGACGAAATCCGCTTGTTTGGATGATACCTTGCGTATGAGACGAGATTTTCCTTTTTTTCAGCAACTGGAGTCTATGGATTGTGGACCTTCCTGCCTGCGAATGGTCGCAAGGTACCACGGAAGGTATTTTTCTCTGGAACATCTTCGCGAACTGACCCAGACGGGAAAACAGGGCGTTTCTCTGCTCGAGATTAGCGATGCTGCTGAATCGCTGGGGATGGAGACCATTGCTGCCGTAGTAGATGAGCCTACTTTGTTTGAACAGGCAACCCTTCCCTTGATCGCACATTGGAAAACCGATCACTTTGTGGTGGTATATCGCTTTAATAAGCATTATGTCTGGATAGCAGACCCCGCCTTTGGCAAATACAAATTAAAGCGGGAGGTTTTTTTACAGCACTGGAAGGGAGATGATCCCGAAGGAGTAGTCCTGATGCTCCAACCAGGTCCCGAATTTCATCAACAAGAAAGCCATACCCAACGCAAAAAAGGACTTGAGCGGCTCTTTTTTTATCTCAAGCAGTATAAAAGCTTACTGCTGCAAGTCTTTTCAGGTTTGCTGCTGGGTACCGTCCTACAAATGGTATTTTTGTTTTTGACCGTCTCCTTCATTGACGCAGGGGTTACGGGAGTGGATCCCAACTTTCTTGGTCTTGCACTGGGGGCTTATTTGGTCTTGCTGTTTAGTGCAGCGGTAGCTGGGTTTATCCGGAATCTGATTTTTGAATATATCGGTTTGCGGGTAAATATCAGGCTGGTATCGGATTTTCTTGCCAGGATTACCCGTCTGCCTTTACATTTTTTCGACAGACGCCATACCAACGATGTGTTGCAAAGAATGGCCGATCATGAAAAAATGCAGCATTTTTTGGCATCTACGACTATTCAGACGGCCTTTGCTGCTTTTAACCTTTTGGCTTTTTCCACAATTCTCGGATACTGGAACCTCCAATTGTTGTTCATTTTCGCAGGTGGTGTGCTGGTTGTTGTTTTTTGGATGCTCTTGTTCCAAAAGCGAAGGAAGTTTTTTGAATACCGTAAATACGATCAGCTGCGACAAACCAACCAACAGTTGGTTGCCCTTGTGGAAGGAATGCAGGATATCAAAATGTACGATGCGGAGAAGTCCAGGCGTTGGGCCTGGGAACGCCTTCAGGCAAAGCTGATCGGACTCCAGGAGGAGGCTTTTAAGTTGGAGCAATGGCAACGTTCGGGAGCTTATTTTCTCCATGAAACCAAAAATGTGCTGCTGCTCTATGTGGCAGCTACTTCCGTTATGGCCGGCGAGATGAGCTTGGGGATGCTGGTAGGGGTACAGTTTATGGCTGGACAGCTAAACATGCCCTTGGCCCAACTTCTCGAGTTTTTGAATCATTTTCAGGATGCCCGACTGAGTTTGGAACGCATGCAAGAACTCCCGGAGGAGCAAGGAGTGGTTTCTGACAAGGTGAAAGCCTCCAGCCATCAGGAAGATATTATCCTCGATAATCTCAGTTTCTATTATCCAGGATCCGATACCCAGCCGGCTATCCAACAGTTGAGCGGAGTGATAGAGCGGGGTAAGACTACGGTCGTGGTAGGGCCCAGTGGCAGTGGCAAAACGACTCTGATGAAACTGCTGCTCAATTTGTACCTGCCCTCCACAGGGGCAGTTCGAGTAGGAGAGGTAAATCTTCGCCAAATGGAAGAACGCAGCTGGCGCCAAAAGTGTGCCTGGATTTCAGGTGAAGGCTTTATTTTCCCGGACACCATCGCCGCAAATATTGCCGTTGGTACAGATCACTTGGATCAACGCAAACTGATACACGTTACAAAATTGGTTAATTTACAGCATTTTGTGGAACACCTTCCCCTGGGGTACCAGACGCTTTTGGGAGAAGGGGGAATGGGGCTAAGCCAGGGGCAAAAACAACGCTTGTTGATTGCAAGAGCCCTGTATAAAGATCCGGATTATCTGTTTTTCGACGAAGCGACCAACGCCCTCGATAGTTTCAACGAGATGCTTTTGATGGAAAATGTGTTCGATGCGTGTCGGGGTAAAACTTTTGTGCTGGTTACCCACCAATTGCCGATGGTCAGGTACGCAGATCGCATCTGGGTGCTTAATGAAGGCGAACTGGTAGAGCAGGGGGGGCACGATGAATTACTTGGACAGGGAGGAGCCTATTATCAGTTGGTAAAGGATCAGATTGCCTTGGGGAAATAAGCTTTAGGATATGAATGCCGAAAAAGATTGGACAGAAAGAAGTGATGCAGTACAAGAAATTATTGGGCGTCCACCGACCTGGATGGTTCAGTGGGGAACCTTGGTAGCTTTTGCTACTGCAACCCTCCTGGGGTGGATTGGTTTTTTTCTGGAGTACCCGGAGTTCGTTACGGGAGACATTCTGGTGCAATCCACAAATCCTGCACAGAGCTGGACAGCCGAAGAAGATCGCTCCATACAGGAGCTTTTTTTCGCAGCAGAGGATACTGCCGATGCGGGTGCTGTAATTGTTGTTTTTGCCAATGATGCGCGTTTTCAGGATGTCCTCAACCTGGAGTCAGCTATGTCAATGCTTGGAGAACTGACCGACTCCTCTTTGTTGGCGTTCAATCCCGGGCGGGATTTCAGATTGGGAGAAGTCCAGGTACATTTGCTGGAATTTTTGTACCGACAAGATGCCCTGCGTCGTGGTTTGAACCAACAGACCAGCGAAGATGACCTGGCTTTTATGCGCCGTAACGCTACCAACGAACAGCAGGAGATCCGAAAGCTGCGGATTCGGATAGATGTACTCAACAAACAAATAGATAAAGTAACCGATACAGCTCAAAAGGAACTTTTTCTCCAGGATAGACAACTACTCCTACAGACCCTCCAGGAGAAACAGTTTTCTTTGGACAAATTGGAACGAGAGCTGTCTGGAATCGGAAAGCAGCGACAGCAGACTGCAATATCAGAGTCCTCCGCCCTGCTTAAGGAAAGTTTTATCCGACTGCAAAATAAACTTGCCGATTGGAAGCAGGAATATTTGGTGACAGCTCCTTTTCAGTCGGTGGTTCGATACAACACCCAAAAGATCCAAAAAGGACAGACCATTCGCAAAGGCCAGGAAATCCTCCAACTTGTTCCCCTGCAACCAGAAGCCCTATCCGGAAGGATGCTGCTGAGCCTTGGAGATGCAAGTAAAGTACATGATGGCCAGGAGGTAGTAGTGAATTTGGACAATTATCCCTCCAGTAAATTTGGGGCACTACCCGGCAAAATCGTCTGGAAAGGAAGTATTCCCGTAGAGGAGATGATTCCTGTAGAAATTTTTTTCCCGACAGGGAAAACGAGTACTACCGGCGTGAACCTAAATATCGGGTTGGAAATGACCGGAAAGGCTCGAATTGTGGTCGCACGAAAAAAAATGATCCAGCGCGTATTCGAGACTTTCCGGTAAGTACATGAAGCGTTTACAAGTGAATGACTTCGTCGTATGCTGCTGCCGCCGCTTCCATGATCGCTTCGCTCATGGTGGGGTGAGGGTGAACCGTCTTGATAATTTCGTGCCCGGTCGTTTCTAACTTCCTGCTCGCAACAACCTCGGCAATCATCTCCGTTACGTTGGCACCAATCATGTGCGCACCCAAAAATTCGCCATATTGTGCATCGAAAATGACTTTGACAAATCCTTCTTTTGCGCCCGCCGCACTGGCTTTACCCGAAGCAGAGAAGGGAAATTTGCCAACCTTGATCTCGTATCCTGCTTCTTTCGCAGCCTGCTCGGTAAAACCAACCGATGCAATTTCAGGACTGCAGTACGTACAGGAAGGAATGTTGTTGTAGTCAATCGGCTCAGGATTCATGCCAGCAATATTTTCGACACAAATGATACCCTCAGCACTCGCTACGTGCGCAAGCGCCTGACCCGGAACAATATCCCCAATGGCATACACTCCGGGGACATTCGTGCGGTAATACTCGTCCACCACGACCAAACCGCGATCCGTTGCAATCCCTAATTCCTCCAAGCCAATATTTTCAGTATTCGGGGTAACCCCTGCTGCAGACAACACCACGTCGCACTCGATTACCTCCACCTTGCCGTCTTTTCTATTTTTGGTAGTCACTTTGCAAGTACTACCCTTTGTGTCAACCGATTCTACAGATGTGTTGGCCAATACCTGGATGCCTTTTTTCTTGTAAATTTTAGTCAGTTCTTTGGAAACCTCCGGATCCTCCCGGGGTACAAGCCCCTGTTCCATAAACTCCACAACCGTAACCTCGGTACCAATGCTGTTGTAGAAATAAGCAAACTCTACCCCAATGGCTCCGGCTCCCACTACGACCATCCTGGCAGGCTGTTTCTCCAAAGACATCGCCTTGCGGTACTCAATAATCTTTGTTCCGTCAATGGGAAGATTGGGTAACTGTTTAGCTCTGCCACCTGTAGCCAAAATGATATGAGCTGCTTCATACGTGCTGACTTTACCGGATGCATCCGTAACCGATACTTTCTTGTCAGCCGTCAACTTGCCGGTACCATCAATAATAGTGATCTTGTTTTTGCGGAACAAAAACTGAATCCCCTTGCTCATGCCATTGGCAACGTCTCTACTACGACCAATCATACGGCCGAAATCCGCCTGCGCATTACCTACCGAAATGCCGTAATCCCCGGCATGCTGAATGTACTCAAATACCTGGGCACTCTTCAACAAAGCCTTTGTAGGAATACATCCCCAGTTGAGACAAATCCCCCCCAGCGATTCTTTTTCTACCACTCCCACTTTCATTCCCAATTGGGCGGCACGAATCGCAGCCACATATCCTCCAGGTCCACTACCTATCACGATAAGATCAAAGTTCATAAGCGTCAGATTTTAAGCGTAAGCCAAATATTGTTACTGGGCGCAAATATAAAAAAACTCCGCCTAAACAAACCGTTTGGCGGAGCATGACCAACTTACTGATACAAATTTATCTTACACGAGGACTGGATTTTCACTCCTCCCATTTTCTCTAAAATTATTCCGTTTGTTCAAAAATACGACAAACAGAACTGAACCACAACTATTTTTCTTTCTTTTTCCTTTGTACTGTCGCTGTAATTTTTTTGTTTATAAATTTGATTATCAGTTAATTAAAAATTAAAAATAATATCAATAAATACCCTTTTATCCCGTAAATCAGGCATCTGGAAAAAGTGCTTAATTAGGTATAAAAAATCAAAATGTTGACAAGTTTACTGTAGATAGGGGGGAGGCGCCCTAAATTTTAAACAATCGGCCAAAAGATGCGTTTTAAGATTATTGTTTAACAAAATTGCCCAAATGAACCTTAAAATTGAAACAAAAAACGGCTTCAACGACCATGCCAAGGACAGGTCGCAGGTTGAGGTTGGACAGGACGCTAAAAGCAGAGCCAGAAAGGCGGATCTGCTGGAGACGCCGATGCGGGAGGGTGCTTTTGATTTGTCGGATGCAGAAAAAATGTTACAGATTGAAGATAAGTTCAGGGATATCATGGATATATTGGGCTTGGATTTGACAGACGATTCTTTGAAAGATACGCCTAAACGGGTGGCCAAAATGTTTGTTCAGGAGATTTTTTCAGGGCTTAATCCTGAGAATAAGCCTGCCGTTTCTTTGTTTGACAACAAGTACGAGTATCGGCAGATGCTCGTGGAGCGGGATATCAAACTGCATTCTTTCTGTGAGCATCATTTTCTTCCCATTTATGGCAAGGCCCATATTGGTTATTTTGCCAATGGCAAAGTGATAGGCTTGTCCAAGCTCAACCGGATAGTGGAGTATTTCTCCAGAAGGCCGCAAGTTCAGGAACGTCTGACGATGCAAATTGCTGCCGAGTTAAAGCGCGTACTAAAGACGAATGATGTGGCGGTGTACATTGATGCCTATCACATGTGCGTCCAGGCTCGAGGGGTGCAACACGAGTCATCCAGTACGGTAACCAGCGATTTTAGCGGTAAGTTTTTGGAGGAAAATACCCGCAGAGAGTTCCTTCAAGCGATTAAAGGAAGCTAAGTGGATCGTCTTTATACGATGATTTGACCTTCTTTAACGTTGCCAAAGCTTAATGCTTCCCCTTTCGATGCCCTGTTAGCGCTGTAGAGTGCCAACAGGGCATCAAATTGGTGCCAATTAGCCGGAGCCTTTTTACAGGCGTATGGAAGTCCGTGTTGATAGAGGCGTTCCAAAGCAGGGTGCAGGTATCCCATGTCTTTTTTGTATTTACCGGGATCAAGTCCAACGACAAAACGCGCCAAATATCCGGGATAGGTTTCTATCACTTCGGTTTGTGTGGTTGAAATCATTTTGCGCAAGCGCATAGCTCGGGCAGTAAGTCCACCGAGAAACATGGGCGACATGGCTCCTGTGAGGCGATCTGCCTCCCGATAAAAATAATCCTCTCCGGGAAGTCCGGTGAATACGCCGGGAAGGGACAGTGGCGCATCCAGACCAATCAGACCCGGGCTGAGTTGTTCCAATTCCGCTAACAACCACTTATCCGCATCAAGGCCTTTTGTTGTCTGTAAAAATGAAACTTCACTGCCATCTTCGAAGGCAATAACGGTTGTACCGGCAGTTTTACTGCCATAATCTATGCCAATCAGGGGGTTATGCAAGGATCGTTGGAATTTGTCGGTTAAGCATACATTGGTATAGAAAGCCAGCAACATCTTCTCCATTTTGATGCTGATGATACACAATTTGAGCCTGCAGGTACCAGGTTAGTCGTTTTTCCAACAGCTGATGAATGTGCTCGGCAAGGGATAACGGATTCGTTTGAGCCAGGATGGGGCGCATGGCACTTTCCTTCTCGAGTCTCTCCAGGAGCAGGGTTTCTTTAGTATGAAGGTAAATCGTTAGACCGTGGTCATTCATCCATTGCATATTGTCAAAGAAACAAGGGGTGCCGCCGCCGCAAGAAATCACAGCATGCTCTAATTGTGAAGTAGCGTGTAGGGCCTGTTGTTCCAGTGCCCTGAATCGGTCTTCTCCCAAAGTTTGAAACAAATCGGATATGGTCTTTCCCGCGCGCATTTCGATTTGTTCGTCCAAGTCAATAGCGGGTATGCCGAGTTTTGCTGCCAGCAATTTACCGGTGTGACTTTTCCCGCTACCCATAAACCCAATCAGATAAATTCGCATCTTTACTCCGTTTTCATTCTGATCAAAAAAACTATACATTTGCGATTAACTTGATAAAGTTACGCATTTGTCCAATAAATCAATACTAATGCACAAACACATAGGAGCAACAATGGCATTGATGCTTTTGGCAGGTTGTTCATCCGGAGGAGCAGGCAACAGTGAAAAGAGCGTTCAGGAGATCCGGCAGGAGGATCCTATCAGCAATGCTTCCATTATCAGGAATCCCGTTTCTGCGGATGGCAGCATGGATACAGTCAATGTGGCTCGGTTTCATTTCGAAACCGAAAAATTTGATTTTGGAACAGTCAAAGAAGGACAAATCGTGTATCATGTGTTTGATTTCGAAAACACAGGCAAAGTGCCCCTTTTGATCAAAGACGTACGTTCTACCTGCGGGTGTACCGTGCCCGATTGGCCCGATGCGCCGATTGAACCGGGCGGAACAGGTTCCATTTCAGTCAAATTCGATACGACCAACAAATTTGCTGAGCAAAGTAAGCCGGTGATCATCACCGCAAACACTTATCCTGCTACTACGCGCGTGTATCTGTATGGGGTAGTAGCTCCAAACCCCTGACAGTTTGTTTTTTACCCGAAAATTCTTTATCTTATCCATCAAATAAGCAAAATTGTATGACTAACTTCTCTGTTGTGTTTTTACAAGCCGGTGCGCCGGGTAGTGGCACGATCAACCTCGTTTTCTTTGGAGCGATGATTCTGATTTTCTGGTTGTTTATCATCCGTCCGCAATCAAAAAAACAAAAAGAGCAAACTCGGTTTGTAGATACCCTTGAAAAAGGGTCAGATGTAGTAACCGCAAGTGGGGTATTGGGAAAGGTCACCAAAATAGAAGACCAGATCGTTACCCTTGAGGTTGGCCCAAAGGTATATATGCAGTTTACCAAAAATGCGATATCCAAAGAAATGACAGATGCCCTTTACGGAAAAAAGAGCTGAAGTAATCCGGGAAATAAGGCAATTTTTTCTGGAAAAAGATAGAGGGATACTGGTAATTTGTATGGGTATCTCTCTGTTTTTTTGGCTTTTGGTCAAACTCTCCGAGACCTATACCACCGAAAAGCGCCTTCGGTTTGATTTTACGCACCCCGTGAGCAAAACGGTATATCCCTTGCCTCCGGAAGACCTTAAAGTGGAAATCCAGGGAAAGGGATGGGAGTTAATGGTAGAGTCTTTTAAAGGGGGTAGCTATCTGATTGAATACGATTTGCGGGAGGAGGTATATCTTGAGGTGAATCCTACTTTCCTGCGCAACCAACTCAAGGGATTGCTATCTTCGAATACGATCAATATCAATAGTTTTAATTCCGATGGATTTGTGTTGTTCCTGGAAAATCGGGTCAAAAAAAAGGTTCCGGTGCTGCTACGCGACCACCTGACTTTTGCCCCGGAGTTTCACTTACAGGGATTTAAAGAAGTTACCCCGGATTCCGTATGGGTGAGTGGTCCCGAGTCAAAGCTGGATGAACTGAATGTTGTGGAGACCGCGTGGATTCCCGAAGAGGAATTAAAAAGCAGTAAAACTTATGTAGTGGCTTTGCAGTTGCCGGAACCTGAATTCAAAGTAGATCCACCTCAAGTGGAGGTATATGTTCCTGTCGAACAATATACCGAGAAACAATTTTTCGTCCCCATTCGGGTCAAAAATCCTCCTCGGGATAGTATGCAGATTTTTCCTAAGAAAATTTTGGTTACCTGTGTGATTGGGTTAAGTCAATACGATCAGGTGTCTGAGAAGGATTTCAAGCTCGAGGTGGATATTGCCAAGGCGGCTTTGTCCGGATCCAAAACGACGGTACCAATACAACTGACGCAATATCCTATCTTTGCACGGGACGTGAACTTTAGTCCAAAATCCGTTGAATTTTTTCTCATAGCCCAATAAATCTATTTTTCCTTGATTACCCAGAAAAGCATAGAAGCAGTGATGGAGGCTGCCCGCATAGAGGAGGTGGTTAGGGA
>JANQWK010000007.1 GCA_030729925.1 Saprospiraceae bacterium | reverse complement strand
TGGATTACCCCTATTAATACCCCGAAATTCAGAAAGGTAACCCCACTTTGCGACCAACAGCGTTATCTTTTTTTCAGCTCGAACACATCTTTTCTTCTGTCCTTGAGATTGCGAACGCTACCAAATTCATTGAGTTGGCGTAAAAGATCCAGATCCACATCGGCGATAAGAATCATTTCGGTATTGGGAGTAGCTTCTGCCTTAATACCATTGGCGGGAAAGGCAAAATCACAGGGCGTGAATACCATGGATTGGGCATATTGGATATCCATGTTATGGACATTAGGGAGGTTACCTACGCTACCGGCGATGGCCACATAACATTCATTTTCTACTGCTCTGGCCTGCGAGCAGTTTCTCACGCGCGAATAGCCATTTTGGGTATCGGTTAGAAAAGGAACAAACAGTATTTCCATCCCTTCATCGGCCAGCAGTCTGCTCAGCTCGGGAAACTCTACATCGTAGCACACGAGGATACCAATTTTTCCACAATCGGTATCGAATACTCGCAATCCATGTCCACCGATCATACCCCATATTTTGGCCTCATCGGGAGTCACATGTAGCTTTTCGTACCGTTCCATGGTACCATCGCGTCGGCAGAGATAACCAATATTATAGAGGTGTCCGTTAGGCTTCACCTCAGGCATACTACCTGTAATGATATTAATATTATAGGAAATGGCTAGTCCGGAGAGTCTGTCCCCGATTTCCTCGGTATATTTTGCCAGCTCGCGGATAGCTTCCGCCTCGGAGAGGTGATTGTAGGCCGCCATAAGTGGCGCATTGAAAAACTCCGGAAACAGTGCGAAATCACAGCGGTAGCCGGAAACGGCATCAATAAAGTATTCTGCTTGTTGGAGTAATTCATCCAGGTCTTGGTAAGAGCGCATCTGCCATTGAATAAGTCCCAGTCGGATCACCCGTTTTGGGGTACTTGCCCTTTTGTCGGGTTTTTGATAATAGATATTATCCCATTCCAGCAACACTGCATACTCATTGGAGGCACGGTCGCCTTCGAGGTAGCCTTTTAGAATCCTGGCCGGGTGGAAATCATTCGAAATTTGAAAATTAAAAACCGGATCATCAATTTCGCGATTTTTTACTTTCTCGATATACTGACCGGGATCGAGTGTTGCACTGTATTTGTAGTAGTTAGGAATTCTGCCCCCAAAAGCTATGCCTTTCAGGTTGCGTTTTTCGCAAAGCTCTTTGCGATAGTCATACAATCTGCGCCCCAACCGGAGTCCCCTAAATTCGGGTTTGATGAAAATATCAATCCCATATAACATATCCCCGTTAGGGTCATGAGAATTAAAGGTATAGTTGGCAGTTACGTCTCTGTAGGTATGGTTGCCTTCATATTTTTGGTAGTCCACGATAATGGAAAGGGCACAACCTGCGAGGATACCATTTACCTTAACGACGATCTGTCCTTCCGGAAACTTATCGAGCAGCAATTGGATATGGGTTTGACCCCAGAAAGACTCGGTAAGACTGGTATAGGAGGCGATCATAAGATCTTTGAGCGACTGGTAGTCTTCCATAGTCAGAAATTCCAGTTCTACATTTTCAATATCTTTTAGTTCCATATCCTGTATAAAGGGTTTTATGGTGCATATAAATGTGCTAAAAAGCATAAAATTAACACAAGTAAGGCAGAACCAATGATTATTTAAGCTGCAAGCCAGGTTTTAGCGAGTTGGTGAAAGGCTTCAAGTTGTTGTTGCTCCCACTGTTGGCCATTTTCCAGTTCCCGAGCCATCAGGGCAGCTACACGAGGTGCTGCAGCAAGAGCTGCACGGGCATTGATGACTAACAGTCGGGATCGGCGGGCAAGAATATCTTCTATGTGCAGGGCCATTTCATATCGGACTGCCCAAACCACTTCAGCTTCTGTGTAGGGATAATCGGGATGGATGCGTTTTGCCAGATGAGGGTTTTCTGTGATCAGCTGCTCTAAGAGGCTATTTTTTGAAGTGCCGTGCAACTTGAGGTGTTTTGTCCGACATTTTACCGCAGGTAGCCCAAATTTTTGCGCAGCCAGATCCACTACATCCTGCGCCATTTTCCGGTAGGTGGTCCACTTACCGCCCACAATGGAAATCAGTCCTGAATCAGATTGCAAAATGGTATGATCTCTGGATGCTTTTGCGGTATTGGCCAGTCCTGCAGTATATACCAGGGGGCGTAAACCAGCAAAAACGGATTGTATGTCCGATCGGCCAATGGGTTTTTCGCGATAGCGATTAAACTGATCCAATATAAACTGGATTTCCTTTTCAAGTGCGGCAGGCTCGTCTGTAATTTGGTCGAGGCGCGTATCGGTAGTGCCAATTACCACTGCATCCTGCCAGGGAACTGCGAAAAGTACCCTTCCGTCCTTTGTCTTGGGAATCATTAGGGCATCCCTGGCGGGAAAAACGGATTCATGTACAACGAGGTGTACGCCCTGAGAAGGCATCACAAGGGGTGTGGTGTTCGGTTGATCCATAGACAACACCCGGTCGGCAAATACGCCAGTTGCATTAATGACAACCCGGGTGGGTATGGCGTAGTGGTCTCCGGTAAGTTCGTCGCGGCCTTCAACCCCAACAATTTTTCCGTCGTTTTTGAGCAGCTTGGTTACGGGAAAATAATTGATCACAAGTGCTCCCTGCGTAGTTGCGGTAAGTGCCAAGGTGATAGCCATCCGGGCATCGTCAAACTGGCCGTCGGCATACAAAATACCTCCTTTCAGACCTTTTTGGCGAATGCCAGGCAGGCGATCAAGGGTTGCCTGCTTACCCAGTATTTTTGTTTTTCCCAGGCTTAGTTTTCCTGCCAGGAGCTCGTAGAGCAATAGCCCCAGTCCGTAGAACCACTGATAAAACCGCGAATAAACGGGAATGACGAAATACTGGACTTTGGTCAGGTGGGGGGCGTTTTTGAGCAGGAATCCACGTTCCCGGAGTGCTTCGACGACCAATTTGAAGTTGCCTTGAGCGAGATAGCGAACCCCACCGTGAACCAGTTTGGTGCTTTTGCTGGATGTGCCTTTGGCAAAATCATTTTTTTCCAGCAGGACTACCCGGTACCCTCTATGTGCGGCATCAACGGCGATACCTAATCCGGTAGCACCGCCACCGATGACGACCATATCCCAAGGCTTTGCATCCTTTAGTTTTTCCAGCACTTTTTTTCTATCCAGCATCAAAATACCATTTTAGGTGCTCCAGGCCAGTACGGCCTGTACGGCTTTTTGCCATTCCTTTAGTTTTTGCTGTTTTTTGGCGTCAGCCATAACCGCTTTAAATCGGGTATCTGTTTTCTCCAGAGATGCAATTTCGTTGGTCGAACTCCAGAATCCGACGGCCAGCCCTGCCAGATAAGCTGCTCCGAGGGCGGTTGTTTCGATTTCTTTAGGTCTGATGACATCCACGCCCAGTATATCTGCCTGAAACTGCATCAGGAGCTGGTTAACGGTAGCACCGCCATCTACCCGAAGCTCGACAATAGGCATGCCGGCGTCCATTTCCATCGCTTTAAGCACATCCCAAGTCTGCAGGGCAATACTTTCGAGGGTTGCTCTGGCAATATGGGCATCGGTAGTACCTCTGGTAATTCCGAAAATGGTACCGCGGGCATGTGGATGCCAATGAGGGGCACCCAGGCCGGTGAAGGCGGGTACCAGCACGACACCTTCGGTATCGGGGACGGTTGCGGCCAGCGATTCGGTTTCACCGGAAGCGGAGATCATTTTTAGCCCATCGCGTAGCCATTGCACGGCGGCACCTGCAATAAAAACGCTTCCTTCCAGCGCGTAGTGTGTTTGCCCCTGGATTTGCCAGGCCACGGTAGTCAGGAGATTGTTGTTGGAAGGTACGATTTTAGTACCAGTATTCATGAGCATAAAGCAGCCTGTGCCGTAAGTGTTTTTTGCCATCCCCGGGGTGGTGCACATCTGGCCAAAAAGAGCGGACTGTTGATCACCAGCCATACCGGCAATAGGTACTTCCGGCATATCCAGGGCGGTGGCGTAGCCAAAAACTTCGCTGTTGCTGCGGATTTCGGGGAGCAGGCTAAGGGGGATATCCAGCAAACTGAGTATTTCCGGATCCCATTGAAGGGTATGCAGGTTGAAAAGCAGGGTTCGAGACGCATTGCTGACATCCGTCGCATGCACCTTGCCACCGGTAAGTTTCCACAACAGCCAGGAATCAACTGTTCCGAAAGCCAGTTCGCCATTTTCTGCTCTGGCTCTCGCACCCGGCACTTCATCCAGGATCCACTTAATTTTTGTCCCTGAAAAATAGGCATCCATGACAAGTCCGGTTTTTTCCCTTATCCTATTCGCATGGCCGTTGGCAGACAGTTCGGAGCATAGCGCTGCAGTTCTTCTATCTTGCCAGACAATTGCGGGATAAATGGGTTTCCCGCTGGTTCTGTCCCAGATTATCGTCGTTTCTCGCTGGTTGGTAATGCCTATAGCGGCAATATCGTGGGGGGTGGCATCTATGCTCAGCATGGCCTCCCTGGCTACACTTCCCTGGCTGGACCAGATTTCGGTCGGATCGTGTTCTACCCAGCCCGGTTTGGGATATAGTTGCCGAAATTCTTTTTGCGCAATGGCGCGTATGGTACCCTGTTTGTCAAACAGAATCGCTCTTGAGCTGGTTGTCCCCTGATCGAGCGCCAGAATTAATGTTTTCATAATAGGATGTTAGACACTAAGAAATAGCCTATTTAGACATAGCCGCTAAAATAGGGACACCGTTTTTCCCGGAAATGTTCCCAGAATATCCTACAGCTTTTTTTTTGCCAAAAAATATCATTAAAAAGACAAGGAAAAATGCTCACTTTTTTGGGGCTGGACTTTCTAAAAGGTAACTTAGTATTAGGGGAATAACTTGTTTATAAATGCTTTGGAGTTGCTTATTGGCAGATGGTG
The DNA here is from genome assembly GCA_030729925.1 of Saprospiraceae bacterium. Taxonomy (GTDB): domain Bacteria; phylum Bacteroidota; class Bacteroidia; order Chitinophagales; family Saprospiraceae; genus JALQTV01. The sequence continues at coordinate 15,341 of JANQWK010000007.1, read as the reverse complement.
AGGGGACTGGACGTTTAGCGTTTGCTGTACTCGGGACAACGGAGGTCGCCAAAATAGTACATAAATCCTATGCCCAGAAAGACGTAGCTGTCGTTGCTGCGGGCATCGCCGCGTTGTCTGCCCGGACTGCCGATGGGGCCTTCTACGCCGTCTATGCTGATGGAGCGATCAGCTAATGCGACCGCCATCGCGCCACGGTTGCGGAGCAGGTCGTCTTTTTCGGGATAAACGGTGCTGACGTCGTCGAGGTAGTCGGTCGAGAGACCGCGGGCAGAAAGTTCGAGGTTGACGCTCCACCTATAGCTAAGGTCAAATTTGAGCCCCATGCCATACAAAAATCCACTCGTGACCGTGTAGTATTCTTCTCCCTTGAATTGCCCTTCTGTGCCAAGTGGACGCAGTTCTACCAGAGAACCGTTGTATGCTGCCTTGGGGTTAAAATGCACAATGTTGAAGCCCAGCAGAAGGTATGGGGTAAAAAAGTTGTCTCTGCTGCCATGGATATAGGGCAAAAAGTTGAATTCGAGTGCTGCCGATCCTTCGAATAAGTTCGATTGGAAACTCAGATTTCTGGCTCTTTCAAACGGATTGGAGGAGATGGCATCGTCCGCGTGAATGTAGCCGGCATTTGCCGCCAGGCGCATGGCAATGCGCTCGTTGAAGTTGTACCGGAACATAGATCCGCCAAACCAGCCCGGCATGCTCAAGTCAAAATTGGTATTGAGGTCTCCCAAGTACAAAGCCGTTCCTCCCCAGGCTCCCGCTTCCCAGCCCCGCTGGGCTTGCAGCGGTTGCAGCAGCAATACCAGTAAACCCAAACCCCAGTAACCTATGCTCGATCTCATGTTTGTCTGACTTAATACCTGCAAAAAACGAATATCCCTGTTAAAAGGTAAATCCGGAGGATTTATTTTGTGCCATCCCGGATTTTTCATCGCATTTACAGTCCCGCTTTTGCCGATACTTCCAGCATGCGGTCAATGGAAGCACGGGCATCCCTGATGATGTGATCCGGTAAAATGATCTCAGGCAATTCGTATTTCATACAGATGTATAGCTTTTCCAGTGTGTTGCGGCGCATGTGCGGACACTCGTTACACGCACAGGTATTGTTGGGAGGTGCCGGGATGAATGTTTTGTGCGGAGATGCTTTCTGCATCTGATGGATGATACCCGACTCCGTGGCCACAATAAAGGTTTGTGTGTTGCTGCGCTGGGTGTATTTGAGCAGCCCTGTTGTCGAAGCGATAAAGCTGGCATGGCTCAGGAGGTGCTCTTCACATTCCGGGTGGGCAATCAACTCGGCTTCCGGATGCTGGTGTAGGAGTTTCGCAATTTTCTCCGCTGAAAAAATTTCGTGAACCATACAAGAGCCATCCCATAGCACCATCTTTCTGCCGGTCTTTTTTTCGAGATACCGGCCCAGGTTGATGTCAGGGGCAAAAATGATAGGCTTGTCTTCAGGGATGCTTTCAATAACCTGAACCGCATTGGTGGAGGTACAGCAAATGTCCGTGAGGGTTTTCATCTCTGCCGTACAGTTGACATAGCTCACGACTACGTGATCGGGGTATTTTTCTTTAAATTTCCTAAACACAGGTGCCGGGCAAGCGTCTGCCAGCGAACAACCGGCCTTTAGATCCGGCAATAGCACTTTTTTGTCCGGCGAGAGAATCTTGGCCGTTTCCGCCATGAAATGGACACCTGCAAAGACAATCATGTCCGCATCCGTGGCAGCTGCTTCCTGGGAAAGCCCCAGACTGTCGCCGATGTAATCCGCTATATCCTGAATATCCGCATCCTGATAATAATGGGCCAGAATGATGGCGTTTTTCTCTTTTTTCAACTTGTTGATCTCCTCTACCAAATCCAAATCCGGATCTATGTCCAGGTCGAGATAACCCTTTGTTTCCAGGGCAATGTCAGTATCAAACAGGGTGTTCATATAATTTGGTTTTATCGTGCAAACATAGTTTTGCCTAAAAAGGTTTTCTTAGTTTTGAAATTAAACTAAGTGTGCTTTATTTTTTTGCGTGCAGCAAAAAAATGGCGGGTCTTTTGTGCAGGTCAGGCAGGGTTATTTTTTTCCATTGTTCGATGGTGGTTGTGTATATCCACGCTGTCGGCAAGGTGAGATCTGCTGCTATGCACATACGCGTTTCGGGTGCGAGGGCCTGGAGAGCCGTCTCGATAAAGGCCATGTTTCGGTAGGGAGTTTCGATGTAAATCTGGGTTTGGTCGTGGCGCGCGGAGAGCTGTTCGGATTTTTTGAGTGCTCCGAGGAGTTCGCTCCGGTTGGCGGGGAGGTATCCCTGAAAACAGAACCGCTGTCCGTTGAGTCCGGAGGCCATAAGGGCAAGGAGGATGGACGAGGGGCCTACCAGAGGGACAACTTGTATGCTGTACTGATGGGCAAGTGCTACGAGCCTGGCACCCGGGTCAGCAACGGCCGGACATCCTGCTTCGGAGAGGAGGCCGATGTCGTGACCTTCCAAGGCAGGTTGGAGCAGGGCTTTGAGTTCGTTATCGGCGGTGCGTTTGTTGAGTTCTTCGATATTCCAGGATCCGATCGGGCGCTCTCCGGGGACAGTTTTGAGCAACTGCCTGCTGGTTTTGGCGCGTTCACAGACCAGGTAATGGAGTTGCCCAAGGGTTTGCAGCACATATTCGGGAAGGGGAATGGCCGCGTTTTCCCCCAAAGGGGTCGGTACGAGGAAAAGTTTGCCGTTTGTTTTCATGCAGACAGTTTCAAAATTGGCACAAAGGTAAAGAAATGATACTTTTGTACAAATGCTTCAAGCAATGAGTAGTTCCTACCATATAAAGCTACCCCAATTTGAAGGTCCTTTCGACCTTTTGCTGTTTTTTATTGAAAGGGACGAACTGGATATCTACGATATTCCGATTGCCCGCATTACCGACGATTTTCTCCGTTACATCCGGGAGATGCATGCGCTGAATATTGACCTTGCCAGCGAGTTTATCTTGGTCGCCGCTACACTTTGCCGGATCAAGGCGAAGTTGTTGCTGCCGCGAAAACCAGTGGATGAGGAAGGGAATGAGATTGATCCCCGCGAAGAACTGGTGCAGCGCCTGGTGGAGTACAAACGCTACAAGGATATTTTGGAGGAGATGCAGGCGATGGAGGAAAAACGGGCACAGCAGCTTGAGCGTGGCAACCTGAGTCTGGAGCTGAAGATTATGGCCAATAAGGCATTGGCAGATGTGGAGCTGGAACAGATCAATCTCTACAAATTGCTAAAGACGTTCGAGCGCATTATGCGCGAGGCTGAAGGGAATGCCAACCGACCCGTCCACCAAATTGTTACCTGGAATTATACGATCGAGGAGCAACAGGAGTTTTTGTTTCACCAGGTGAAAAACGGGAAACGAGCGAGCTTTAAAAGTATCTTCAAGGCTTGTAAAAACCGCATCCACGCTATTGTTACTTTCCTGGCGATGCTGGAATTGCTCAACCTCCAACGCCTGCGCATTACGATGGGCGAAGGGCTGAATAGTTTCTGGATAGAGGCAGGTGATCCTCCTGTGCCGGAAGAGCCCCTACCGGATTTTGTCTGAGGTAGGCCAACCTAAAAGCCTGGCAATGACTACTTCGATCTGCGTTTCGCGCTCCTGATTGATCCTGTCAGAGGCCATATTCATTTGTTGCATGGGCAGACCAAAACGCGCTGCGTCGAGTAATTTTTTCCGCTCTGCGCCACTGGCTTCGGCAAAGGTGCGCCTAAGCACAGGCAATACCATCCGGAAATTGTCGTCCGGGAGTCCCGATAGCCATTCGTTGAGTTGTTCCCACAATTGCGGCTGGTACAATAGCTGCACACTGTTGCCGCTGAGAAAGCCCTCTATCCAGAAGGCCGTGTCTGTGGTGTTTTGTCCTTCCGACATGGCATAGTGAATTTCTGTTCCGAGTTGCTGAGGCGAGATGTGCTGCTGCTCAAAGCGCAAACGGGTGGCCAATCCTTTGAGGGCGGGCTGCGCAGCGGGCAATTGTACGATTACATCCAGACTTTTGAGCCAGTCCGCTGCAAAAGTGCTCTGGGGCAGAATGGCAAGGTTGCGCTGAATTTCCAGCATTTGGCGATGCACCATAGCCGCTTGGGTCGCATCAAGCTGTGCAGTGAGTGCGGGCAATCCGATGCAGATCCTCGGAAAAATGCTGTCCAGAATGGCATTGACGGCATGGCGGTCTGTTTTGCGGGTCTGACCATACCTCAAAATGGCTGCCAGCCTGGGAACAGTCTGCATCATATCCGCAATATCGGTGCTTTTTGCAGCAACCTGCTGCATGGCCTGTATCAGGATATCCGTGAGCAGACTGAGATCTGCACGTCCCGATAATTCCAGCAATGCACTCATTTCCTCCAAATGATCCCAGTCTCGGATCTGGTGTTTGGTTTTTTCTATGCAGGCCTCCGCCAGGGTGCTGCCCCACACGCCTGCTTCAATGATGAGCAATTCAAAATCAGGTCTGCGCTGCAGTTGCCAGATTTCCGAAAAACTTCCCGTGTTGTAAGGGGAGTTTTCTGTCATTTTTCCCCAGGGAATGCCCAAGAGCTGCATTCGACACAACAGAATGCTGGCTTCCTGCTGGTTGGGCTTCCTGAGGTCGAGTTTTTTTTCGACGATGCCGGGACTTTCCCATTCTTTGCCCAGCCGGGCGGCCTTTATGTTTTTTTCGATGTCTTCTTGCAAGGGGATTCGCGGTACCCGGGGACTGACCTTTCCCATTTTTTCCCCGATGACGGTTTGCCGATACAACCAGTCCAATTGCTCGGATGACCCATATCCCAACACGCTTACGGCGGCTTCCTGTAATTCGTGTATGCCGGGAATTTCATGGCTGCGTAGGATGGAAAGGGTGTTGGCCAGCCGAATGGCGTCAATGACCTGCGCGGCAGAAGCGTCCAGGTCTTTTTCGCGCAGGAGGCGCGCGGCACTGACCATCCACTTGACGGCCGATTGCTCCGGTGATTCAAACAGCCATTCGTACCAGGCCGGCGACAATACGCCTGCCCGGTAGCCACTTTCCACAGCCAGCCGTTCATAGGTCCACGGGATCCAGGTGCTGGTCATTTTTTTGACTTTCAGTCCCTTGAGCATTTTTTTGTCGGCCGAGGCAGGTAACTTGAGCGTGGCTTCGAGGGCCGGACCATGAAAGGCACCGCAAATGACGGCAATGTTGTGGTATTGTTTCAGACTTTGGCGAATGGCTTCCCGCATCCATGCCTCCCGTATGGTGTTAAGTTCAAGCGGGGATCCGGGGAGCTCGGTTCGGATGGACTGCATCAATTCGGCTATTTGTGCAAACCGTGCAGGGGCCGGCTTTCGCTCAAACATCAGGTCCCACCAGGATTCGCCATCCTCATAACCGGCCAGCCTGGCGATGTCGCCCAGGGGATCGCGGCTCGCCGGGGAGTCTCCAGCAATTGGAGGGAGCGCAAGGCGGAGGGATTGTTGTTTTTCCCATTCCCGAAACAGGGATACGGGCAGGTCTATGAAGCGGGCAGGTATGCCTGCGGTATTGGCATAGGTAAGCGCCTGCCATTCCGGTGAAAATACTGCAAAGGGGTAGTAGCTGGCCTGGCGCGGATCTTTTGGATCATATACCACCAGACTTACCGGTGGTTCGAGTGCATCGGTACCTATAAACGGAATCGCACTGTCAGCATCCGAAGGTCCCTCCACAAGGATACAGTCCGGTTGCTGGACTTGAAGGGCTTCCAGAATGTTTCTGGCTGAGCCGGGGCCATGGTGTCGGATGCCATATACCTGGAACATGGTTGGTCTATTTGAGGAGTTTGACCGCCGCCTGGTAGTAGTCTTCCCATCCCTTTCGCTCCTTGACGATGGTTTCGAGATATTCCTTCCAAACCTGGGTGTCGTGCTGGGGATCTTTGATGATCGCTCCCTGCATACCCGCTGCGATATCGCCGGGTTGGATGCTGCCGTTGCCAAAATAGGCCGCAAGCGCCTGGCCGCTGGTGATGACCGAAATGGCTTCTGCGGGGCTGAGGGTGCTTCCGGGCGATTTTATCCGCATTTTGCCATCCGCAGTCTTACCGCTCCTGAGTTCCCGAAATATGGTGACCAGGGTTTTGATGGCTTCGGTCGAACCTGCTGCATCAACAGGCAGTTGTAAACTTTCGCCGAGTTGGATGACGCGAGACTGTACGATGTGGATTTCTTCTTCCAAGGTGCCGGGCAAAGGCATGACAACGGTATTGAATCGCCTTCTAAGGGCGCTGGACAGCTCGTTGACACCCTGATCGCGGCTGTTGGCGGTAGCAATGAGGTTGAATCCTTTGATGGCCTGAACTTCTTGCCCCAGTTCCGGAATGGCGAGGGTTTTTTCCGACAGGATGGTGATCAGGGCGTCCTGTACTTCGGCCGGCATACGGGAGAGTTCTTCCACCCTGACGATCTTGCCGCTTTGCATGGCACGCATGACGGGACTGGGTACCAGAGCAGCTTCTGAGGGGCCTTCTGCAAGCAATCGGGCATAATTCCAGCCGTAGCGAATGGCCTCTTCCGAGGTTCCTGCTGTACCTTGGACAATGAGGGTCGAATCGCCCGAAACCGCTGCAGCGATGTGTTCAGACAGCCAGGTTTTGGCAGTTCCCGGAATGCCGGTGAGGAGGAGTGCACGGTCGGTCGCCAAGGTGGCTACGGCCAGTTCCAGCAGCCGCTTGTCTCCAAAATATTTTGGCTGCACGATAAAGCCATCTTCAAGGGTGGTACCGGTGAGGTATTCTACCACAGACCGGGGCGACAACTGCCAGTTTTCCGGTTTTGGACCTTTGTCGTACAGGGCCAGTTGCCGAAGCTCCTGGGCGTTGCCTTGTTCGGCGTGCCATCGGATCACATTCTGTTCATTCATATTGCGCAAGCATATCCTGGGATAATTGATGAATTTGTTTTCGGAACAACAAGATCTGCATAAATTGTTCAATGACCGGCTCCCACCTTTGCCGATCATAACTGCTAAAGGTAGTCCACTCCCTTTCCAATTCTTCGTACAGACTTATCGGGATGCAGCGGGCAGCATGATCCAGCATGGCCACATAACGCTCCAGGGGATGGGTCCGCATCATGAGCGTTTGGAGGATGTAGATGACCCTTTGGGAAAAAGAAGGAGACCAGACCCGCTGATGGGTTGTTAAGAGTATGGGTAACAAGCTGTTTCCTTGTATGTTGTGCTGCCAGTGGGACATCATTTCTGTCATGAACGCATAAAAATCTTCATCCCGGAGGAGGTCTGGGATCGCCTGAAAATCACTGCTGGTGTAGTACCCGGACAGGTTGTCTGCTTCTACAAAATGGCAGAGCGCCGCTGCCCAATCGGGGTTTGAAAAACGGGTGCAGGCGGCCATCCAGCCCTGAACCAGCGCCTGTTCCCAGGGATGGTGTCGGTGCCGGCTAAGCAACTCAGCTGCTGTTTTACCGAAGGTGTGTTCCCACCAGTCCGGAGGGATATGGGCAACGAGTCGGTACAACCAGCCTGCTTTCTTGCCTCCCTTAAATTTGGAGCTTTTCCGGTTGAGGAAAGCACCTGTTTCTTCTTTTGTGCTGAGCGTTTCCGGGATATCCACGTTGAAAAATCCGGCGGGATTCCAGGTTAGCCATTGTAATGCAATGGCTTTCAGCTCGGCGGGGAGGGATTCGGGAATGGCCTGATCTGCCGGGGTTTCCAGGAGGGTACTCCAATCGGGTCGCAGGACGGCGATTTGCCGAGCCTGATCGGATAATTGTGGTATAAATGCCTTTCTCACCGCTGGTCTGACGAGGCAGAAGTCGAGCAGGTCGGGCAACAGTGCCATAGGCCAGGGGTTTCCCTGGGAAAGCCATTCGATGAGTAACGACTCGGATGCGGGGTGGAGCAGCCTTTGCAGCAACTTAATTGCGGATGGGGCAAAGGCTATGGGGGGTAAGGGTTGGGCCTCGGGCAGATCTGCGTTCCAGGTATCGGGATCGGTGGCAAATTTTTCGCGAAAGCCAAAAAAAACAATAGCCTCCAGGAGTCGGTCTTCCGGGGAATATTCTTTAGGTGCACCGGCGTGCAGGAGGGCATCGTTGGCCTTGGCAGGTATTCCGGATCGGTCGCTGCCCAAGATAGCGGTTTGCAGGATATCCTTCCAGGCCATGGTTCAGGGGTTTTCCCGAAGGGGGATCAATTCGAGCAGACCGGAAGTTTGACCGGCTTTGTTGGACAACTCCCCATAGACCGCCAGGGCTTGGTCGGACAACTGGTAAGTCTTGGAAGGTACCAGGGTCATGGAAAGCTGTTTGTTCAAAAAGCGGTAGCGGACGGTTCCTTCGGGTTCAACCTGGACGAGTACATTGGCTGTAGGTCCGCCTTCGTAGGGCAGGTGGTAGCGGGTTCTTTTATTGGGCAGATAATTTTCGGGGTTGTCGTTAAAGATCAGGAACAATCCGGTTGGGGTGTGGGCGAATCCGTAGGAAAAAATAGACTCCTGGTAAAGAGACTTGTGTTTTTTGGGTACGGTCAACAGCCAATCCATTTTTTGGGAAGGGGTAATTTTTGCGATTAGCACATCTCCGTATTCCAGGTAGTAGCTGACCTCAGAAATTTGTTCTGCTACGAGATAAAAATTGCCGGCCTCATCGGCGACCAGTTGGTTGACAAAAAAATCAAAAAAGCCCCGTTTTCCCTTCTCCGGGTAGAACTCAGGCTTATTTTTGGGTGCTGCTGCCGCAAAAACCTCCTTGCTTATGGGGAAAGTGCGCTTGTCGTATTGTCGGGTCTGATGATCAATGCGAAACGAAAAGATGCCGGAATAAGTCCCCAGTTTTTTATCGCTGTAAAATCCCGCACCAATCACGTTGTTCTGGCGATCCATCACGAATTTGATATGCTGGATAACGGGGTCGTTGTCGAGTCGGATACTGTAGCGCAGCGCCTCCGGATCATCACGAGAAAAAAGCAGTACGAAGCGATCCACTTTATCTTCCTGGATGGTGCTGTAGGGACTGATGGTGCCCTGGTAGTATTCTGCCATGATATACGCCTCACCGGCGTTGTTAACGAGGCTTTTGTACAGATACAGCCGCTCATTGTCGTAGGGCAGCACATAGCGTTTTTCCCATAGGGTCTGCAGCGTGCGATCCATAACCCGGATCTCCATTTTGGCAGGATCCTCTGGCAGGGCATACGACCAGCTGTAAAATTGTAGCTTCGAACTGTCCGGGGAGATGCTGTAGCCAAACGGCACGCGGTACCTGCCGGGCGTGTAGGCCTCCGAGACGAGAACAGCCGTATCCACGGCAAAGGTAAGGGGGTGGTACTGTGTGAGGATCAGGTTATTGCGCTGAGGACCGGGGTAATACACCGAATGCAGCACATTAATTTTTTCGTTCCAGAAAAACACGGACTCCAGTTGCCCCCGCAGGCCCCGGTTTTCCAGTTCGATAAATGCCTCATTCAGCATTTCTTCCTCTTGGTTAAACCGGGCAAATTTGAGCCGCGAGGGCGACGCTTTGCGGTCGGTCAACACTGCCACAAACTCATTATCGGGTAGTGGGAGCACATTGTAAAATTCCAGATCTACCCGAGGTTGGTTACCCTGAGCATAGAGTTTTGGGCAGCAAAGCGCCAACAAAAAAAATAATGCATATCTTCGGAACATAAATTTTAGTACTTTTTTTAGGGTAAAACATCCGGGTATGTCCAAAAAAACCAATGCTGTCCGAATGGTAGAGCAGGCTGGCATAGCCTTTGACCTGCTGGTTTATACCTATGAAGATGACAACCTTAATGTAGCGAATATAGCTGAAAAAAACCAGCTTGACCTCTCTTCTATTTACAAAACCCTGGTTTTGGAAGGAGACAGTACCGGTATCGTAGTAGCCGTTATTCCGGGCGACAAAGCTTTGCTCACCAAGCCCTTGGCCGCGGCAAGTGGCAACCGGCGGGTACAGTTGCTTCCTGCACAGGACTTGCTCCGGCACACGGGCTATATCCGGGGTGGTTGTTCGCCTATAGGTATGAAGAAATCCTACCCTGTTTTTGTTGACGAAAGTGCCCGAAACTTAGAAAAAATTTATGTCAATGCCGGTAAAAAGGGCTTGCTGATCCGGCTGTCGCCCGATGCGTTGGCGGAATTATGTGCTGCCCAATGGATCCGGCTGACGGAAGCGTAGCTTTGAACTATTTTTTGATAAAATTTTAAGGGTTGTATATGGCGATTGCAATTATTGTCCCCGGGCGGGATGTTAGTCTGCTCAAACAGCATATTGAAAACCACTTGCAGGGAGCTGCGCCGGTGTGGGTATATCCGGACATTCCGGATCCGGATCAGGTCTTGATGGCTGTGGTATGGAAACACCCACCGGGCAGTTTGCTGGCCTTTCCCCATCTCCGGGTGGTTCAATCTTTGGGAGCCGGGGTCGAACACCTGTTGCGCGACCCGCAATTGCCCGGGCAGGCGCGTATTTGTCGGATTGTAGATCCCGATTTGGCCTTAGGCATGTGTCATTATACGGCTATGGCGGTATTGAACATCCACAAACAGTGGTGGCAGTTGCAGGAGCAGCAGGCGCAGGGGATATGGGCAGAACCTGTTCCGGAGGTCGTCCCCCTCACGATTGGGGTTTTGGGTATGGGCGAATTGGGGGTGCCGGTGGCAAAAACACTTCGATCCCTGGGTTTTGAGGTAATGGGGTATAGCCGTACGGCAAAAATAGTAGAAGGGATCAGGGTTTTTTCCGAAGGAGAACTTTCTGCTGCCGCTTTCGCGAAAAAAGTAAATACCTTGGTTTGTGTGCTGCCACTCACTCCGCAAACCGAGGGCATTCTCAACCGGGAAGTCTTTGAAGCCATGCCCAGGGGATCTTATATCATCAACATCGCACGCGGCGGCCACTTAGTTGACGCGGATCTGCTGGCGGCCCTCGATGCGGGTAACATAGAAAGAGCCGTTCTCGACGTATTCCACATCGAGCCACTGCCCACGGAACACCCCTTTTGGACCCACCCTAAAGTCACCCTCACTCCGCACATTGCCAGCGTCACCAATCAGGCCAACGCCGCGGCACTGGTTGCCGAAAACTACCAGCGGGCGGTCAAGGGGCAGGACTTGAAATTTCCCGTGGATCCGGGAGCGGGGTATTGAAATTGTTTTTTTTGAAGATAGTTATTTGGTAATCAAACTGTTGTTAAACAGGTGCAAGGCACCTTAAAGTGCCTTGCACCTAGATTACCCTTATTAATACCGCCACCGACAAAAAGGTAACCAAAATCTGCTGCTGCTTCAAGGATTTGGGAGTCGGAGTTGTCCTTGGTTGATAAAATTAAATTTTGCAAAAAAGGATTCCTGGAAATATATAAATTGTGTTTTGGTATTAATCGCATTTAAACATCTTAGCTATGGAGTCCAGCATTCTGACAGAAATTTTTCTTCCGCTAGCCCTAGCGGTCATCATGTTGGGCATGGGTCTTTCCCTGACGCTTGACGATTTTCGGCGCATTACGGTAGCGCCTAAGCCGGTGTTGATAGGATTGGTCAATCAGTTGATCCTGTTGCCGATCGTTGCATATATCCTGATCATCGTTTTTAACATTCAGACGGAATTAGCTGTAGGATTTATGATTTTGGCTGCTTGTCCGGGTGGAGCTACCTCCAATCTGATTTCCCATCTTGCCAAGGGGGATACGGCTTTATCCATCACGCTCACAGCGATATCTTCCCTGGTGACGGTTGTCAGCATTCCATTTATCGTAAACTTTGGGATCATTCAATTTATGCCAAACGGATCGGCCATGCAGCTCAATGTTTTTGGGACAGTCATTGCCGTAGTGGTCATTACTATTATTCCGGTATCCATTGGTATGTTGATTCACAAACTGGCTCCCGCATTTTCTCAACGCATGGAACGTCCGGTGCGCATCTTGTCTGCCGTCTTTCTCGCGCTGATCATTTTGGCAGCGATTCTGAAAGAAAGAGCGCACATTTTGGAATTTTTCCAGCAAGCAGGGCCGGTGGCATTGCTGCTCAATCTTCTAACCTTGGGCATCGGGTTTTACACTTCTCGTCTGTTCCGCTTGCCGCAAGACCAAAGTCGGACGATAGCCATCGAATCGGGTATCCAAAACGGTACCCTGGGGATCACGATTGCCGCCACGTTGATCGGGAACTCAGCCATGACCATTCCTTCGGTGATTTACAGCCTGATTATGTTCGGCACTGTCCTGGTACTGGTTTTTCGTAGTAATGCAAAAGTTTGAACTAACTTCAACTGACCCGCTAAGGCTAAGTTGATACAATGCTTATCGGATTTGGCAAGCCAGGGGACGGTGGTTACCTTTTGGAATGCTGGGGTATTAATAAGGGTAATCAGGTGCAAGGCACCTTAAGGTGGCTTGCACCTGTGCTTTAAATGTTTGAATACCAGAATATTAAATTATTTAAAACACACTTCAAGACCTGGAAATGCGGTCTTGAAGTGCCGATCTGTTCGTAAAAGCTGGTTTTGCAGGGTTATCTGCGTACCTTTACGTACCTGCAAAATTTGCGGGATGGAATATCATGTACTTAAAAATCACGGAAATGAAGTCTTTAGTACAACTCTTGATCTCTTTTTCGATGATGCTTGTTTTTCCGGTTGTCTCTTGGGCGGAGGAACAGCTACAGAGTAGGATAGACAGTCTGGAGCAACTGATCCCTGCCGATCTTATCGCGGCGGACAGCATAGCTCAGGGACTGTTGAAAGATATTCAAGATGCAGAACGGTATGATTACTATCCGATTATCTATGATAAACTTGGGCTGATCAACTACTATGCGGGCAAGTATCAACTTAGCGCAAAGTATTATGAGGAAGCATTGAGTTATATTGATCCAGCCACGCAGGCAGGAATGGAGGCTTCGATTTGGAACAATTTGGGGATCAGCTACGAGCTTACGGAAAATTTCACGGCAGCCATTGACGCTTACCTGAAATCACTTGATTTTGCTTTGACCCAAGGGGATTCGGTGAGCATCTACCAGTCTTACCTGAATCTGGGTTTGCTGTATGCAAAGGTCACAGATTTTGGTCAGTCTGAGCAGTACCTGCAGGCGGCATATCAGTTTTTTTCCCGACAGGGAGACCCCTACAATACTGCTCTTGCCTTGCAAAACCTGGGTATTCTTTACAAAACCACCCAGCGCGATGGGGAAGCACAGGCAAGTTTTCGGGCAGCAATTGTCTTGGTGGAACAGTTGGACAACCTTCCAGGCTTGGTTGGGGTGTACAATGATTATATGTTTTATCTCTTGATGATCAAGAACTACGAAGCGTTTGAAGCAGAGCTGCCAAAGTTCAGCGACCTTTCCCAGGGGCTGGACAATGAGTTTGTGATGGCTTCCGTGAATACAACGCTGGGAGAATACCACTTTCAGGCCAAACAACAATACAGGGTAGCGATCGCGTACTTTTTGAAAGCCTTGGAGCCTTTACAAAGCTATGAAGCTGTTGCTCAGTTGTCTGTGATTTATCCTCGGCTCATTGAATGTTATCTTCAGCTCGGAGCCGGCGATAAAGTGAAGGAGTACCTCGACAAATATGAGGCGTTCCTCATGGGGAAATATACCAAGGAATCTGCTGCTCAAATCGCCGAGTTGCGCGCAGTCCACGAAGTTGCCCAGAAAGAAGCAGAAGCGGAGGTGCTGAGGGTGAAGCTTGCGCAAAAAAACAGGGTAGTGGTTTTGTCTTCTGCGCTCGCAGGCCTGTTTGTCGTCGTCAGCCTGATCACTTTTTATTTCCTTTGGGTAGTTAAAAACAAAGAAAAAGCACTGGTAGCCAGAAGTTTAGAGTTGAGCGATTTGGTAGCGCAGGAAGATGCCACCGATATGGAAAAAGAGGCAGCTGTTCCTGCCCTGACAGAGGCTTTTGGAACGCTACAGCTACAGGAGCTGTACAAAAAAATCAGGCAGTATATCGTAAAGGAAGAACAATATTTAGATCCCAACCTCAAGTTGAGCGATGTTGCCTATGCGTTGGGCACCAACGAGAAGTACGTTTCTCAGGCCATTTTGGTGGGCAGCAAAACGCGTTTCAACCCTTTTATCAATTTTTACCGCATCAACAAGGCCAAAACATTGCTTCGGTCGGGCGATTTGTCGAAGTTGTCTATGGGCGAGGTCGCCCAAAAATCAGGCTTCAGCCACCAGTCCACTTTTCAGCGCAAATTTAAAGAACTCACCGGAGTCACACCTTATACTTTCCAGCGACTGGCGCGCCTCAACCAATTGACAGAAGAGGAAGAGGAGTAGCAATAAGCCCTCCTTTTCCATTTTTGCTAAAAATTATACCGTTTTTGCTAAAAATCTTTCCCTTCCCAACAATCCATTTCCGATTTATCGAATAAGTTTTTTTCAGATTTGTTGCGGGCTTAGGTGACACTTGCTGGTGTCTGTTCCTTGGCTCGCAGTAGCAATTTTATTCAAAGAGTTCCGATCCCCGACCGACTTAGCTGCTCGGTACAGGGTAGCATTCTTTTTTGTTAAAAATTTTGGCGATATGAAAAAAATGTATCTTCTTTTAATCTGTTTCATTTTTTTTCAGACGATCGCCCTACGGGCAAAAAGTGATTCAAGGGAGTGGATTTGTTCAGCACCGAATGTCGCTGCAGAAGTTTCGCCGTTTTCTTGTGATCAGTTTTCTCTGACCATGGCGGTGAGTTATACTTTCTTTCCAAATTCTTTTTTTTACAAACTGACAAGGACTTCCGATAATACTGTGTTGTACACATTTGGCCCCGGTGGATATCCCAGTAATGGGTTTTACCAGCGCAACACGACTGTTTATTTTACTTTTTGTCTGGAAGAGGGAACTTACCTACTTGAAAAAACAGATAATGCTGGTGATGGTTACAAAGCCAGGGTTGTTTTAACCTACAATGGATCTACTTTATTTGATAATGCGTCCGACGGGATTGTGAATTATGAGTCGTTCGAGTTTAGCATGGCACCTACTTGCAATGATGGGATTCAAAACGGCGATGAAATAGGTATAGATTGTGGGGGGGCTTGTGGGGTATGCTCAGAGCCTGTTTTTAACAATCCGCCTTCAAATGTAACGCTTTCCTACGCAGAGGCACTTGCGCACAGTTTTTCAAATCTTTCTTATTCCAATAATGAAGAAGGCGATTGTGCTATTTCCGGGACAGTTGTTCCGGTAGTTGTGGATGATTATAATAGCTGCGGAGGAACCCGAACAGCTACCTGGTCGTTTACCGATAGGTGTGGCCGGCCGATTTCTCATTCACAAACCATTACCGTCAATCCCGCTCCCCAGGCTTCCTGGATCAGCCCCCCTGCCGA
>JANQWK010000006.1 GCA_030729925.1 Saprospiraceae bacterium | reverse complement strand
CCACCTGACCGTTTGTTAATCCCACGAACCCTGCCAGAGGTAACCCCCTTTTGGGGATTTTTTTATTTTTTTTTGCTGGCGTTAGAGCGGGGTCAGGGTTCGAGTACGTCAACCACCAATTGCGAAGGAGCATCGGGCGAAATGAACACCCGGTGGGTTGCCTTCACGAAGTCGGTATCGGCGGCTTCAAAAATATTCGGAACAAACTTCTGGGGGTTGCGGTCAAACAGCGGGAACCAGGTGCTTTGCACCTGTACCATGATCCGGTGGCCTTTTTTGAAGGTGTGGTTGACATCCTGCAGGCGGAAGTCAATAGGAGTCACCTTATTGGGAACCATGGGTTCGGGGGTCTCGAAGCTGTTGCGGAACCGCGACCGCATGATTTCGCTTCTGACCATCTGTTGATAGCCACCCAGTGCGACATGTCCGGGGGTGTAAGCATCATTGGGGGTATCCCCGGGATACACATCTATCAGTTTGACCACCCAGTCGGCATCTGTGCCGGTCGTACTCACAAACAACTTGGCCAGGATCTCCCCGCTGAGGGTCATGTCTGCTTCCAGGGGTTCTGTTTGAAACACCAGTACATCTGGTCTGCTTGCTGCGAAGCGTTGGTCTTCAGACATATAATTGCGCGGGGTGATCTGGAATGACCCTGGAATATCCTGGGTATAAGGAACGGGTTTGGCCGGATCGCTCACAAACTCGACCATGCCTTCGCTGGTGGGCGGGGTGCTGGAAAGTTGCTGATTGGCGTGAAAATAGAGGGAAGTTTGTTTGCTGTTCTGCGGTGGCCAGCTTTCAAACTGTTCCCAGGTCTTTTTTCCGGTATTAAACATATAGGCCTCCGGGAGTTGAGGTTGGCCTTCTCCCTCGCCTTTGAGAAAGTGGTTGAAAAACCGCGCCTCGATCTCTTTTTGGTAAAAAGTAGCGATGCTGTCGCCAAAATAGACCTGGTGGTGCATGTGGTGTCCCCTTTCTCTGGCCCAATCGCCATGTCCGAAGGGCCCCATCACGATGGTGTTGTAGGCATTGGGGTTGTTGCGCTCGATGGTTTTGTAGGTTTCGAGTGGACCGTAGAGGTCTTCGGCATCAAACCATCCGCCGACCACCATAATTGCATGGTTGACATCTTTCAGGTGTTGGAGGATGTTGCGCTTTTGCCAAAACTCATCGTAGTTGGGATGGGACGACAGTTCCTGCCAGAAAAAATTTTCGGGACCGTAATATTTCGAGGCATTCTTCAGCGAACCGAGTCCCATGAAAAAGTCATAGCCATCGGGGGTAGGTCGGTCAAAAAAAGCGAACCAGTCTTTCGTGGTCGGTTCGGTTTTCTGGATGCCAAACAGGGGGGTATTCCAGAAATATCCCAGGGTATAAGCGCCATTGTGGTGAAAATCATCGAAGAAGAAATCCGCAATGGGCGCCTGAGGAGAGGATGCTTTCAAAGCGGTGTGGGCTTCTACCGCACCTGCCGTGGTATAAAATCCGGGATAGGAGATGCCCCACTGCCCCACGCGGCCATTGTTGTGGGGGAGATTTTTGGTCAGCCAGTCAATCGTATCCCAGGTATCCGAACTTTCGTCCACCTGGTCCTTGCTGGTTTTGTTGGGAATGTGGGGCGTCATATTGGTCCAGGTGCCCTCGCTCATGTACCTGCCCCGGACATCCTGAAACACAAAGATATATTTCTCGCGCACCATCGTTTCAGAAGGACCCAGGTTGCCGCCCCGGTAGGCATTTTCCCCGTAGGGGCCTACACTGTAACAGGTGCGGTTGAGCATGATCGGATAGGTTTTGTCTGCCCCGGCATCTTTGGGGGTGTAGATGGAAGTAAACAACTTGACGCCATCGCGCATCGCAATGTACAATTCCTGTTTGGTGTAGTTGGCCCGCACAAAAGCAGCGATATCTTCCGGGGTTCGACCCTGTGCAACAGCGGAAGAAAGTCCGACACAGAAAATCAGGATAAAGAGTAATAATCTTTTCATGGAGGTGTAATGCATATTCGTTAGAAAATTTTAAATGGTTTATTTTATCGCATAATCTTTATACAATGGAAAATGATAACTGACCTGCAGCGAGAGGGTGGACTGGGGCGACATGGGCGTCTGGAATTGCTGGAAAGGGAAAAACCTGTCGGTAAAAACTATGGCAAAGTCGTTCGTTTCTATGCGAAAATCAACATCCAAGCGATTGAAATTCAATCCAATACCGCCTAAAAGACCCACTTTCCCGATGCTTGGATCGAGCAGCGGCGTAAATGCTTTTTCCTGTAAGACCCGCGAGTAGCGCATACCGGTGGTAAAATAGGGTTTCCATTTTCCGATTTGGTAGCTGCGTTGGTAGAGGGTATTGAGCTGGTAGGCTGCCAGGTGTACCCGGTCGGGGGTACTGGTAGAAGCGGTGGTAAAAGGACTGGAAAACCATTCCAGGATGATGCTGTTGCGGCGCTGGTGTTTGGGCAAAACGAGTTTCAGCGAAATGCCCAGGAGCAGGTTGCTGCCGTAGTCAAAATTGATGCTGCTGATTTCTTCCGGAGCCTCGTCGTCGGTTTTCATGGTGGTAAAACTTATGCCCGTTTTGATGCCCAGATAAGGTCGTATTTTGGGATCTTCCGCTATGTAAGTTGCCCGCATGCCATCGCAGTAGTGGTAGGCTTTGAAGAGTTTGCTAAGGACGCTTTCCTTGAAATTGGAACGGGCGGCGTCGAGTCGGACATTGTAGCAATCGTAGAAAAAGCCCTGGAGCTGGTTGCGGAAGCGGAAGTCTCGTGCGACCCAGTAGCGGGTGTCGTCCCAGTAGTATTTGAAGGCCACGAGTTCGTCCCAGATCTCACCTTTGTTGATAAAGTAATGGTTGTATCCCGAGGGGTTGGTATAAATGTAGAGGTTGGCTTTGTCGCCCAGCACCAGGGCTTTCATGAAAATCCACTTTTCCTCAGCCACGATCTTCCTGGATTCGGGGAGTTGGTCGAGGTTGTCTGTGAGCGGAGCGACTTTGGCCAGTTTCCCGGTAAAGCGTTCTTTGATCTCTCCCCGGATTTCGAGTTGATAGACCTGTTCCGGGGTCAGCGTGAGGGTATCACCAGCCTGGGTGAAAAAGGTGAATTGTTCCGGGGTGATGTATTTTTCTCCATGGATGATGGTGCCGGATAAGGCCCTGCCATCTGAAAGACTCACCCTCGCCTGGTAGCGCTTGTCCTGGGCGTGCCCGGTAAGCGTACACAATAATAACCCCAGTAGGTATAACACGCGTATGTTCATGCTGCTCGATTTAGTCGGTGAAGGTAGTCAGGGTCAGGGCTGTAAAAACGATCGGATGTCTGCCGTGAGCTTGCGAAAGTCGGCATCGTGTACATACATCATGTGGCCGCCTTCGTAATACGCCATCTGAATGCGGTCTTTTTCAAATCCGTGCCGGGAAAAAGTGAATTCTGCATCAAAAAACGGGGTGACCATGTCGTAATAGCCGTTGGCAACCATGACTTTCAGCTGGGTGTTTCTGCGCATGACGTGGCTGAGCCGGCGGCTGACGTTGACATAGGAAGGTTCTCCACCCTGCATCCATTTCCATTTGGGGTACAAAGCCGAGTTGGAGGTGAGGTAGGGCCTGTCCATGGCGACTTTCAGATCGGTTCCGAGGTAGTGGTAGAGGGCGGCGGTGTAAGCACTGGTAATGGCATTGCTGGCGGCGTCACCCAGCACCGGGGTATCGGAAACCTGGTCGGGCTCGGTGGTGGTGTACCGGCTGTCCAGACTGCCCAGGGTCAACCCCTGATCGCGAAGCAGTTCTTTTCTGAAGCGGGAAGGCAGTACCCGCAGATTGGATTGTCGGATGTAGGATGCGGGCAAGCCCAAAAAGACAGAAAGTTGGTTGGCGACTTCGTCAAAACTGGTTCGATCGAGGTAGTACCCCTGGAAAAGGGCAGGGGTGTAGGTCTTGTAGGCAAAGGCGCGAACTTCCTCCATAAAGGCCTCGAGGGCTTTGCCCTGACCCGCTTTTTTGTGGTACCATGCCGTAGCGGCCATCGTAGGCAGGTAGGTAATGTAGGCGATGATGTTGTCGTCCACCGGAGTAGATCCGGTGTAGTCCAAGGCCTGTGAAATGAGGATGAGGCCATTGATGGCCATATTCTGACCATCTTCTTCCAGCGCTTTTACCAGCGCAGCGGCACGGGTCGTGCCAAAACTTTCTCCGGCGATGTATTTGGGGGCGTTCCAGCGTTGGTGCTGGGTCACCCACAGGCGCATAAAACGCGCGATGGAGTGGGCGTCTTCTTCGAGTCCCCAGAAGTCTTCGTTTTTTCCTTCTCCCACGGCCTGACTATACCCGGTGCCGATAGGATCAATAAACACAAGGTCGGCGATATCCAGCAGACAGTCAGGATTATCGGCTATGGAATAAGGCGCTGCCCCGTCATCGGCGTCGGCATCACTGGCCACTTTGACCAATTTGGGACCAAAAAGCCCCATGTGCAACCACACGGAAGCGGATCCCGGACCACCGTTGAAAATAAAAACCACCGGCCGGGGTTGCCGGGGATCTTTGGGTTTGACCAAATAAGCGGTGGACCACATATTGCCGGTGGGCTTACCGGCATCGTTGAGGAGTCGGGTCTCTCCGGCCACGACCTCGTAGTCCAGGGTTTTTCCGTTGAATACCCCTGTGTGGGTAGATCGAAAAACCTGTGGATCAGGAACGGGGGCTTTGGTCGTTTCGGCAGTGGCCGACTGACTCCATGCTATGGCAGGAAACAAACAAGCAACAAATACAGCGTACAAGAGCGGCTTTCTCATGGATGATCTTTTTTGGTGTAAATTCCTGATGAAAGATAAGAAAAGCCGGGGTTAAGCCATAAAAAAAGGCTTTTGAACTTTTCGTCCAAAAGCCTTTCCCAAAAAAAATGGTTCCGCTTACAACCCGAAACCGTAGTAATACGCGCCGGGAAGGTCTTCGTAAACCCCTTCCATCAGGACGCCACCTTTTTTATCTTTCAGCATATCCGCCACCTGTTCGACACCTGTTATCTTTGTCCCATCTATTTTGGTGATGATAAAACCTTCCTGCACCTGGGTCTGCTGCTTGAGTTTTCCGGGGTACAAGCGGGTAATCCGAACGCCTCCCTCAATGCCCAGCTTATCGGCGATTGCCGCTTCCACCGGCTGTAGTTCTGCACCGAGTACATCAAACAAAGGCTTCTCGTCGCGCGTCACCACGGCCGTATTGCCCGAACGGTTTTTGAGGGTCACCTCAAACGTTTTTTCTTTGCCCTTGCGGTTGACCAAAATGCTGATCCGGTCGCCGGGTCGGCGCCGTGCTACCAGTTCTTGCAGTCGGGAAGTCCCGTCAACCGCAAGCTGATCAATCCCTACAATCACATCTCCGGAAGCAATACCGGCCTCTCCGGCGGCGCTATTTTCCATGATGCTGTCCACATATACTCCTGCATTGACGCTGAGTGATTTCTCTTTGGCAAAATTGCCGTCAACCGAGCGGATCATGATCCCCAGTACTCCTCTTTGCACGATGCCGTATTCCAGGAGATCCTGGATGACTTTGTTGACAATATTGCTGGGTACGGCAAAACCATAGCCGCTGTAAGAACCGGTAGGACTTGCAATGGCCGTATTGATGCCGATCAGGCCACCACTGGTATTGACCAGTGCCCCGCCGCTGTTACCCGGGTTGATGGCAGCATCGGTCTGGATAAAGCTTTCCACCGCATACTGATCGCGCAGGATATTGATATTGCGCGCCTTGGCACTCACAATCCCCGCCGTTACGGTCGAGTTCAAACTAAAGGGGTTGCCCACGGCAAGTACCCATTCGCCGATCTTTACCTCATCTGAATTGACAAAAGCCAGGGTGGGTAATTGTTCGGCCTTAATCCGGATCAACGCAAGGTCGGTCGTTGGATCCGTCCCAATAACACTTGCCTTGAAGCTCCGGTTGTCCTGAAGCGTCACCTCAATATCGGAAGCATTGGCGATCACGTGGTTGTTGGTCACAATATAGCCATCGTCGCTGATAATCACTCCGGATCCCGTACCCACCTGCGGACTTGGCGTCATGGGTTGCTGATCGCGAAAGCGGGGAGAAAAGAAATCGTCAAAGAAATCGCGGAACGGATCCGGCAACCCCCTTTGGCTGTTGCTGGCTTCCATAGTCTGAGTGGACTTGATGTGCACCACTGCATTGACTACTTTTTCCGCGGTAGCGGTAAAATCCGGATAACTATTGCCGGAAGGAGCTGTCGTGCCCGCATAGTTGGCAGACTGTGAGGGAAGGGCATTGTGGTGTTCGATGCGAACAGTTTGCTGGTTGTTGCCCGTAAAATACTGAAAACCAGCGAAGGTCAGCACACTGACCAAAAAAGCGATGATTCCGGTCTGGATGTTTTGTTTTCGCATTGTATATTCCATTTTATGATGAACCAATTCTGCTACCTTGTGCAGCTTGTGTTGTAACAGTCACCTTGCCCGGCTTGATGCACACAGCCGCTACTTTGACAAAATCTTAACACCGGACAAAAGGAGCAATCCAAGTGCCAAAGGGTTGTATGCGTCATTTTGTCTTTTTTGACAAAGATTCCGGAGCCTGGTTCAAAAACTATCGCCGACAATTTGTATTTTCAGCT
The DNA here is from genome assembly GCA_030729925.1 of Saprospiraceae bacterium. GTDB lineage: Bacteria > Bacteroidota > Bacteroidia > Chitinophagales > Saprospiraceae > JALQTV01. The sequence continues at coordinate 55,693 of JANQWK010000006.1, read as the reverse complement.
GACATTTTTTCATGAAAAACCAATTTGACTATGCTGCGCATCCGCTTGCTGGCCACACTGGCTTTATGTTCCCTTTCTACGGGGCTTTTTTCCCAGGACATTTCCCTTGCGGGAAAAATTGACCAATTCTATGATGCCTGGGCAAGTCCCGACAAACCCGGCTGTGCGGTTGGGGTGATCAAGGACGGCATGGTGGTTTTTGCCAAAGGCTACGGTATGGCGAACCTCGAACACCGGATTCCGTTTACCCCGGAGACGGTTTCGGATATTGGTTCGGTCGCCAAACAGATTACGGATTTTGGAATCGCACTACTGGTGCAGCAGGGACGACTGAAACTCACCGATGATATACGAACTTATCTGCCATTTCTCCCCGATTTCGGACAGGTGATCCAGGTGCAGCACCTGATCCACCACACCAGCGGGTTGCGCGAAATTTATGGCACCGAAGCGATTCGCGGCAACAGAGGGGGAGATGCCATTTTTCAGGAGGATGTGCTGCGTTTGGTGGAGCGGCAGCAGGAACTCAATTTCCCGCCAGGGGACCGCTACTTGTATTGCAATACCGCCTATGCGCTGCTTGCCGAGATCATCGAAAAGGTGGGGGGAACCCACTTTGAGACCTGGATGCGCGGACATATTTTTGCCCGACTGGGCATGACCAATACCTTTATCATGGATCACCAGGGCGAACTGTTTCCCAATACCGCGGATTCTTACTACAATAATGGCGATGGTGGGTATGTAAAGGCTTATGACAACAGTACCATCCGAGGCCAGGGAGGAGTGTATGCTTCCCTGACCGATATGCTGAAATGGACACAAAATCTCCTGACGCCTGCCCTGGGTGGACCGGAAGTGATCCGCCAAATGACGACAAGGGGCGTTTTGAACAACGGGGATACGCTGAATTATGCTTTTGGTCTGGAAGTGGAACGGTACCGAGGGGTGCAAAGCTGGTCGCACAGCGGATCCAGTGCCGGTTTTCGCTCCCTGCTCTACGTTTTTCCGGATCACGGACTGGGGATTATGGTCAAAAACAACAACCCGGAGATTCCACTGCCCGGCCTGGTCGAGCTGGTGGCAGAGCATTATCTTGGCGATCAACTGGCTCCCCGGCCCCGGCCGGAGCCCCGACCACGGACGGTGCGAGAACCTTATCCGCTCACGGAGGAAGCCCTGCAAGCCTTTGCGGGCAGGTACCTGAGTCCCGAACTCGAAACCTGGTACGAATTGTCCGTGCAGGACGGCAAACTCATGGCACGCCATTTTCGACAGGCGCCTTTCGAAATGGAACCCATTGGCAAAGACCAATTCAGAGCCGAAAACGGGTCGTTCAGCGAGGTCGTATTTGAGCGCAATGCGGCAGGGGAGGTCACCGGACTTCGGGTATCCAATGGTCGGGTCTTAAACTTGTTGTTGGTGAAGTCCTGAGCAATCCAGGACTTCAGTAATCCATTTATTGAGGTCGTGCAGGGCCTTTGATCCACTTACCGGGTCTTTCGCCAGTCAGCGCTCCGGATTTAAGTACAAACTTTCCGTTGACGAGTACATGATCTATACCCAGGGGATAGCTGTGGGGATCGGTATAAGTAGCTTGATCCTGAATCGTTTCGGGGTCAAATACGACCAGGTCGGCAAAAGCACCTTCTTGCAAGCGCCCTCTGAGCGGCTGGTTGTACTGATCGGCTGCCATGGAGGTCATTTTTTTGATGGCTTCTTCCAGGCTGATGACTTTCAGTTCCCGTACATAGCGGGCCAGAATCCTGGGAAAGGAACCGTAGCTTCTGGGGTGGGGGAAGCCCACGCCGTAGGCTACGGGATCGCCATCGGTCTCTATCATGGATAGCGGATGCTGGAGTATGCGAATCACATCTTGTTCTTCCATAGCATGATAAATAGCAGAAAAGCCACCTTTGAGCTGAAGGTCTATTGCCAATTCGATTCCAACGTCCAGGCTATTGGGCAAATCCAGGCTGGCCGCATAATCGGCCATGGTCTTGCCGTTGAATTCGGGATTGGAAGGTAGTACTCTGAATTGCAGGCGATTGAGATCGCCTCCGGTTCTTTCCATTTCAAATATCTGTCGCATTTCTGCTTTCATGCGCTGGAGCTGGTCTTTGTCCTTGACCCTTTCGGCAAAGGCTTCCTTTCCTCCGGCAAGTGCCCATTGAGGAAACAGGACGGATGATCCGGTACTGGATGCGGTATAGGGATAAAGGTCGTGGGTGATGTCTATTCCTTCGGCTCGCGCAGCATCTATCCGGGCAAGGCTGGTTTCTGACCATCCCCATTGGGTAACCCCTACGGCCTTGTGGTGGTTAATCTGGGCGGGGATATTGGCTTCTCGGGCTATTCGGATGGTTTCATCCACAGAAGCGAGGAGTCCTGTTGCTTCATCGCGCATGTGGGTCACATATATACCGCCATAGCGGGAAGCCACCTTGGCCAGTTCGATCACCTCTTCGGTCTGGGCAAAATTGGCGGGAACGTATAGGAGTCCGGTAGAAAGCCCCAATGCACCCTGTTGCATGCTTTGTTCGACCAACTTTTTCATCGCTTCGAGTTCTTGGGGCTCTGGCGCCCGGTTTTCCAGTCCCAGTACCTGTTTTCTCGCCCAGGAGTGTCCGGCGAAAAATCCCACATTGGGCACCACCTGTAAAGACTTGGCATAAGTATCAATCGGAAAAGGCTGGTCTCCGCTATGCAGGCTGGCCATGATGGTAGTGATACCCTGTCGGGTAAAATTTTCAGCCAGGGGGTATTCATGGATGGAAGTCTGAATATGGGCGTGGTTGTCAATGAAGCCCGGCGAAAGGACTTTTCCCTTCAGATCCAGGTAGTTCAGGGTAGCTTCTTCCGGTATAGGTACGGTACTTAGGAGTGCTATTTTGTCGCCCTGAATGGCCAGGTGGCCGGTATAGCCGGGATTACCCAGGCCGTCCACGATATGGGCATTGGCAAAAACAACATCGTACAAAGGTTTTTCCGGGGTGGGGGTGCTACAGGCAAAAGCACTTAACAAAAGTGCCGACATACAAAGAGGCAGGAGTGATTTGAAGGTCATGTTGTTGCGGTTTTTCGTTTTGTTAGGATCTCTAAATTTAACAAGCTTTGCCTTGAATTTTAGTAGCTTTGGAAAAAACAAATCTCTTTGGCGATGAAAAATTGGCATTTCTTCGGTCTGGTCTTTGGGTTGCTGTGCTCCTGTTCGTCCGGATCTGCACCGGAGCCGGTTTTAATTGACGGTTCCAATGGTGTAAAGCCGCTGGTAGAGGCACTGGTGGTCGCCTATCGGCAAAAAAATCCCGATGTGGATATCCAGATTGGCACAGAGGGTTTGGGTTCGAAGGCGAGGCTGGATGCCCTGGAAGCGGGACGGATTCAAATAGCCATGGCCAGTCATGGATTAGATGAAGTAGATATCCTCAGAAGAGGGATGGAAGTGCACCATTTCGCCGGCATGGCTGTTGTGTTTGGGGTTCATGCAGAAGTTCAGATAAAGGGTTTGACCTCGGAGGAGCTGTGTCGGATTTATACGGGCAAGGTCACCAACTGGGAATTCACAGATATGTACAGTCTGCCGATTGTACCCCTGATGCGTCCTTTCGACGAAGTGGACACCGAGGTAGCCCTGGCAGCGATCCCTTGTTTGCAGGAGATGCAGCTGAAAACCCCCGTACAGGTGCAGACATCTTCGGGCGATATGGCGCGTGCACTCACCGACACCCCTGGCAGCATTGGATTGACCAACATGATTCGCATCAGCGAAAGTCAGGGCAAAATACAGGCGTTGTCGCTCAACGGTGTCGTCCCTTCCCCGGACAACATCCTCGCCGGCAAGTATCCGATGTTTCGCAACAACTACCTCGTGACCCTTACCTCCGCTTCCGAAACAGTCCGGGATTTTCTGGCTTTTGTGGAAGGCCCGGCAGGTCGTGCCGTCATTGAAGCCAATAGCGCTTTTGTGCCCAATCCCTGAGGTAGGGGGCAGTAAGGTATCAGCGATTTTGCCTGTTCATTGCCTCTCCGATTAGCTCTATTTCTCTTTCAATTGCTCGCCTGACTAACTTGCTTTTTTCGAAATCATCAAATGATTTTATCTGAGTCAGGAACAATTCAACATCATCAATTGATTGTTCGATATCAAACAAATACTGTTTTATGCGATTGTCCATCAAATTAATTGGATTGGAATAAAAGAACCCTGGTATTCAAAACCTCTTGAAGGAAGTATGGATTTTTTATACTTCTTTCTGTTATCAGATCCACCTCTTTGTCGAGTACCTCTTCTAATTTAGATTGCATGCCGAAATAATTATCAGCATATTCTTCTAGGCTTAAATTTTTCATGTTAAACGATACAATAAGGTCAACATCGCTTTCTTCATTTAAATTGTCATTATTTACAGAACCGATGGTATAAAGTTTTTCAACATGAAATTCTTTACATATCTTAAATATTTTTTTTTGTTTTGCTCAATTATACTATTCATGATCTCTGTAGAATGTAATTTGATCTATTGCAGTTCCAAAGCGCATTAAATACTTTTGTGGAAACCAAGCTTGAATATATTCTTCGTCTTGAAGAATTTTGACCAAAACAATATCCAATTTTATCCTTACTTCGTTACCTGCAATTGTGGGGATCTTTCTTATCTTCAGGGACGTCTCTCTCTTGTTCTTAATTGCGCCTGCCCTATTTAAAATAAACTACTCCAAAATATGGAGAAACACCCTTTAAATATACCTCGCTATCCTCATATTTCCAAATCATCCGGCGGGCTTTTGATCTTGTCCCAGCCTTTTTTCGCGATTTTTGGGGAAGGTTTCACGGGTATTAAATTGTTACCCTGTTTTTAACATGCTGGTGATCATCTCTTTTGTGGAAATCCCCCTTTAATCTGTGTTCATCTGTGGATATCTGTGGTGCTTAATACGTAACTATTCATCCCAAAAAATGGGTACAAACTGTAAGAATTAGGAAAAATTTTAGTATCTAATGAGCCTAATTTATACAAATGAATAAAAACATTACAGCACTACTTATTTTGTCAATGCTAATTGGTCGGGTACAATCCCAAGACGTTGAACAAATTGTGCTGGGCACAAAACACTCGTTGCGGTCTGACATCTTGAACGAAGACCGAGCATACTGGATTAGTCTTCCTGATTCCTACCATGCCAAAGCGTCATCTTATAAGCACTATCCGGTACTTATTGTACTTGACGGGAATGTGCATTTTAAGCCCATAGCAGGAATCGTAAACTACATGAGTTCCGATGTGTATAGAAGCTGGAAAATTCCGGAGATGATTGTGGTGGCGATTCAAAACGTTGACAGAAGACGGGACTACACACCAGACAAAGTCATTACCGTTAGCGCCAATAATACAGGTGGTGGAGATAATTTTCTTCGCTTTTTGGAAGACGAGCTTTTTCCTGAGTTGGATCAAAAGTTTAGGACTACCCCCTATCGCATACTTTTTGGGCATTCTTTAGGCGGATTGCTGGCCACTCATGCCTATATGCAAGAAAAAACACTTTTCAATTCCTTCATTGCGGTTGACCCCAGTTTTGGAACCTGGGATGCAGCAACCATGGACACAAAGCTGGACTCCCTGACCGAACAATCATTTGAAAGATTCCTTTACATCGCCACGGCCAATTGGGGCAAGCGGAATATCAGGAATCGCGATCGCCATGTGCGATTGTATGAGGCACTGAATAGCAAATGCAAAGGAGAATTCCCCGCAAAATTGGAATACTTCCCCGACGAAGACCACAACTCCGTTCCAATCCCTGCTTTTCACAGCGGTATCTCCGCAATTTTTGAAGGCTATGGCATTTCCTATCGCGATGTGGAAGGTATCGCGCAACTCCGCCATCATTTTGAAGCACTTTCCGAAAGACTTTCCTGGGATTTTCGACCTCCCGAGTATCTTGTCAACCAATTGGGCTATAGGATGCTGCAAAGTAAACTCGAAAACGAAAAATCCAATGCCTTAGCCTACTTCATCTTGAATGTAGAAAATTATCCCACATCAGCGAATGCCTACGATAGCTTGGGAGAAGCTTATGAAGCCTTAGGGGATACGCCAAAAGCAATCGAAAACTATAAAAAAGCGCTTGCACTAGACTCGGATCATGAACATGCCGGGGTGCGGATACAGGCGTTGAGCAAGTATTAGTAGCAGCATTGTTTAGGATTCCTCCTCCTCCTCCTCCTCCTCAAACAGTGCTTTCAGGTCTTCGATCACTTCGTCCCATCCCTCGAGGCTGTTTTTGTAGTGCTCTGTGCCGTTTTCGAGGGTTGCGTAGTCGCCCTGGGTAATGGACAGGATCACATGATCCTTGTGGGGGGTGAGTTCGTAGGTGACGGTGATGGGGTTATCGGGGATGGCTTTATCCGGGGCGGCGGTACTGAAGGTCAGTTTTTCGCCATCGCGGAATTCGATAATTTTTCCATGGACATAGACTTGTCCATCCGTAGCGCCCTTCCAGACGATATCGTGGCCGGGGATCCAGTCGGAAATCAGTTCGCAGCCGTACATATAATGCCGGGTGTATTGGGGATCGGTGAGGGCGATCCAAAGCGTTTCGGCATCGGTGGGAAACTTGACAATTTTTTGGACGATCAGGGGTTTGTGCATGTTGGGTATTTTATCGGATAATGGCTTCTGCTTCGATTTCGACGAGGTAGTCTTCGCCGATGAGTTCTGCTCTGACCAGCGTATTGGTGGGGAAAATTCCCGAAAATCTTTTGCCATGGGCGCGGGTGACGGCTTCCCAGTCGTGGATGTTTTTGATAAAAATGCGTGTGCGCACGACGTCTTTGAGCGATGCCCCCAGGGACTGTAGTGCGCCTTCGATTTTGTCGAGCACAAAATGGGTTTGTACTGCGGCATCTCCTGCGCCGATCAGGCGGTCAATATGGGTGGCGGTGGTACCGGACACGAGGATGCGGTTGCCGTGTTTGATGGCGCGACAATAACCCGCCATGGGTTCCCATACCGTACCGGTAAAAACGCGTTCTGTGCCGTCGGGATCGGTAGTTTTCCCGTAAGGGGGCGGAATGTTTTCCAGGTGGTGGCTCAGGTCGCCCGAAGCCGTCAGGAATGGGGGTTTGCGGTACTCATCGCCGCAGTCTCCCGGTATGGGTTGCAACTGTTGCAGGGCGGACTGGATTTGCTGTCGGGCTTCCTGGGGGAGTTGGAACGAACCCAGTCGGACATTTTCTGCCACGTGCTGACTTTTGCCCAGTCTTGCCCCGATGATGACTCCACCCACGGCGGGTTGTTCGAGCATGTATCGGCTTGCGACGGCGGCCATGGAGTGTCCGGTATTGGCGGCTACCGCTGAGAGAGTTTGGAGCAGCTGTTGGTAGGGTTCCCAGCCTCCTGCGGTATCAATAAAGCGCTTGTACTTCATTTGTGACCAGGTCTCCAGGTCGTCCATTGCCGGTTCGGGTTGTCCCAGCCATTTTTCGGTCAGGAATCCCCCGGCGATGGTGCCAAAGGCCAGGATTTTGACCCCGTATTTTTCGCAAACGCGGGTCATATCCCCGGCGGCGCGTTGGTCGAGCAGGGAATAGCAGACCTGATTAGATACAATGGATATGCCGGCGGCGAGCGCCATTTCGAGGTGGACGGTATCGAAGTTGGTCAGACCAATTTCCCGGATCAGACCCTCTGATTTGAGTTCTTGCAGCCAGAAAAGGGCATCTAACCAGTTGGGATCGGCATAATTCCAGGCGTGGAACTGCATGAGGTCAATCCGTTGGGCCTGCATGCGATCCAAGGCCCGTTGGACGGCCTCCCGAACAGTAGTCCGGGTAACTTTTCCGGGTTCAGGCACCCATTTGGTGAGCAACTGAATGCTATCCGGCTGGGGGTGCTTGTTTTTGAACCTCCCGGCGATGATTTCGGCAGAACCGTAGTGGTCGGCCATGTCGAAGGTCGTCAATCCCGCTGCGGCATAAGGCTCCATCGCCTTTGCTGTCGTATCGGGATTCAGGTCGGTTCCATCGCGTTCCATATCCGCGATCTGCCATAATCCGGTAAGTACCCTGGAAATGCGTAAATCTTTACCTAAAGTGATGGTTTCCACAGTCAACTATTTTTTATTCAGGGGGCAATTGCCCAAAAATACGGTGCACGTCGGCCCCGGAATTTTTTAATTTATGATATTCATATCCAAAAATCAAAGACGCTATACCCATGACGATCAGCCAGATGGGCGTAGAATGAAAATACCAGGCCGCTACGGGGGCGTTCAGGTCTTTCCAGGTGTGGATGGCCAGAAAACCACTCAGCAATAGCGACCCGAAAAGGGCAACGGCAAGCTGTACTTTTCGGTTGCGCATTACCGTGATACGGGCGGCCAGGGTAGGGTTTTTTACCGGCAGGTAGCCCACTGAAACGCACATCAGGAGAAAATTGACCAGCATGGAGGTCACCATAATATCAATGCCCAGGAAAAAATCCCCGGCAAAATGACTGCCGAGAATGCCGATGGTAGCCATAAGGCCGCTCAGCACAATGGCGCGATAAGGCGTGTGTCGGCGGGGATGGATGGCTGCAAGGGACTTAGGAAAGATGCCGTCCTCTGCCCAGGCGAAAATGAGTCGGGATACCGACAGCAGCATGGCGGGCAGGTCATTGATCAGCGCAATCGCTGCTCCGGTAAGGATAACCGTCCCCCAGGCCGCAGGCAACAGGTAAGTGAGTAGTCCGGGTGCCGTGATATCCTTGATTTGAGCCTCATCCGCGATGAAATTCCAGGGTACGGCGTGATAAACGGCAATCGTAAACAACATATAAAAGCCACCTACGGTCAAAATGGCGATCCCGATAGCGAGCGGCAGGGTGCGCGAGGGATTTTTAGCCTCTCCGCCTGCTTGTGCAATGGAATCAAAGCCGATGAAACTCGAAAACAGCAGGGCTGCTGCTGCGAGGAAGACGCTGAGCGACAGGGGTTCCGGAGGAAGCGATTGAATCTGCCTACCCTCCCGAGCCATGACGCCTGCAATAAAATCGTCGTGGGTATGGGAAAAACCCGCTATGATCACGATGGCTCCGAGTACAAACATCAGCACCATCAAGGGAATAAGCGTGCGTTCATAAAATTTTAGCCCCAGCATATTGACCCCTACAAATACCCATAGCAGTCCCAGCGCCAGACTGACCCTTACCCAACCGGTATCCAGCCATTGTCCGAGCGCCTGTGCATCTGCCGCAAAGGCAATGTCCCGCAAGAAAGGCACAATAATGTAAGAAATGACCCCTATGGCGATGGACAGCCCAAACCACTGTGAAAAACTGGCGACAAAGCCCAGGTAGGGACTGAGCGAACGACTGGCATAAATGTAACTTCCGCCGGCTCTGGGCATAGCGGAAGCCAGCGTGGCATAAGCCATAGCGGCCAGCAGGGCGGGGAGGGCGGCAAACAAAAACGCCGGTAGCACGTGGGCACCGATACCCGGCACGTTGCGCTGGATCATAAAAGGCACTACATAAACAGAAGCACCGAGCATAGAACAGATACCGGTAGCGGCCAGACCCAGAAGGCCCAGTTGTCTGTTCAGTCCGTTGGGGGAAGTGTTCGACATATCGGGTGAACTAAATTTGTTGCAACAAAATAGCAGATATCCCCGATTATTTCGATTTGACCAGCGTGAAAATGACAGATATGCGCGATTTATGTTCAGGGTGAGCGACTGGTGTGGTGTTTTCAAGGGAATAACCCAACTGCTCAAATAGATCCAGCCAGTCTGGCAGCGGACGGTAAAACCAAGGCATGGCACTGGGGTACACCGTTTGCATGGCCGCCCAGTCTTCCTGTATCCACCCAGCTTCCGTCCTATCCGCAAAAGCCGGATGCTGTGGATCCAGGGTCTGTATAATTACTCTTCCACCGGGTTCCAACCAATGCTGCACCAATTGTAGTATGGCAGGGGTGTGGGCTTCGCCAAAAAGGGCATAATTAAAAACGATCACCTCAAACTTTTCCGTGACGACCGGTTCGCCCTCCAGCAGTTGTTCGTAGCTGGCACAAACAAAGCGCAGGCGGCGCTTATCCGCTGCATTTGCAATCAAGGTCTCCGCACAATCTATGCCCAGGGTTTCCACACCCTGATCGTCGAGCTGCCGGCACAACCAACCCTCCCCGCAGCCCATATCGAGCACCTTTCGGGGGTGGTGACGCAAAACCGCCTCCAATATGGCCGCATTGGTAGCGACCTTGCGGGACTCAATGTACCCATTGTCCAATGTGGTGATCCAGGCCTGGCTATTCTGGTTCCACGATGCGATAATGTTCTGATCGGTGAAGTTTTTTTCCATCTTCCTAAATTGTAGATGTGAACGATGCCAAAACAAGATAAAAAAAGCCTGTCATTGATCGGTGTGTCGCCTCAAAAAAGGTAACTATACCAAGCAGGTGACAGGCATCTATATAAACTGAAAATAATCTGCAACTAAGTTCCGGAGCCTTGTAAGATGGTTGTTTTTTTGAATTAAATTTATTTAATATTTTGGTTGTCAAATATTTAAAGCTCAGGTGCAAGGCACCTTAAGGTGACTTGCACCTAGATTACCCTTATTAATGCCCCCAGCGTTCAAAAAGTAACCCCCGAAAAGCTAATAAAGGAAAAAAATTTGCGGGAGCTGAACCTCGAGGGGACAGTCTGTCTTTTGAAGCGGTGCTCCGGGAGTCATCCTGGGCAGTATATTTGTTTGCCAGCCAAGGATCTCGGGGTCTTTCGATCCGTTGGGGGTTAAGCTTTTCTATGTTGCCCCGGTAGATTTCTGATTCTTTTGTGCGACTCACTTGAAGGGGATTCTTTTTACTTGTAAGTACCGTTATTTTTTTGGAGACTTTGGAAAAAAGGAACGAACAGCTTAGTAAAGGGAATGAACAGATACAAACAGGTTGGGAATCTTTTGGGGAAGGGACAAACTTTGCTTTTTTTTTCCTTTGTCACAGCAAATTGCTTAAATTAAAGCTTTCAACCGCTATGCGGTGAAAGAGACGAATTTATCACTTAAAACCACTTTAACCATGTCTTTTGAAAAACCAACGAAAGTGTTCCGGGGCAAAACCTCGGGTACCATGCTATTTTTTTCCAGCCTGCTGCTGTTGTGTCTGCCATTTTTGAGCGCAGCACAGAGCAAAATTATGCCTGCCGACAAACTGATGGAGCTGTTTCCGGATGCAGCCAAACCGGCTCCCGATCGCAAATCCGGAGAGGGAGATGGTCCACACAACCGACTGATCATCAGAGGAGCTACCTTGATTGATGGCTTCGGAGGTCCTATGCGAAGCCCGGTAGATATCGTCGTTGAAAACGATAAAATTGTGGATATCGTAACGGTAGGTACGCCCAGCTTGGGCATTGACGAAAAACGTCGCCCACAGGGAGCTACCCGCGAGATAGATGCAAGCGGCAAGTTTGTGATGCCCGGTATTATTGATTTGCACGTGCATACAGGCGGTACGCCCAAGGCATCGGAAGCAGAGTATGTTTACAAATTATGGTTGGCACACGGAATTACCACGGTGCGTGGTGTTCCAACAGGACCGCTGGAATGGTGTTTGAGTGAGCGCGAGCGCAGCGAAAAGAACGAGATTGTGGCTCCCCGGATCATTTCTTTTCACCGCCCCGGGACAGGTTTGGAGTGGAAGGGCCGAAAAATCCTGACGCCGGAGGATGCGCGCGAATGGGTGCGCTATGCCCACGACAAGGGGGTTGACGGACTCAAATTGGGTGCGCACGAGCCAGCGATTATGGAGGCTTTGCTGGACGAGGCCAATAAATTGGGCATGGGTTCTACCGCTCACTTGCAACAAACGGGTGTTGCTCAAATGAATGCGCTGGATGCCGCCCGATTGGGGCTGACCAGCATGACGCATTTCTATGGCCTGTTCGAGTCTTTGTACGAAGGCTACGATGTTCAGCCCTGGCCGGTGGACATTGATTACAACGATGAGCAACACCGCTTCGGACAAGTAGGTCGGCAGTGGCAGTATATCACCAAGCGGGGTAGCGACCTCTGGAATTCTGTGATTGACGAAATGATTGCCCTGGACTACTACATCAATCCTACCATGACGATTTATTCTGCCGGCCGTGATGTGATGGCCGCCCGAAATGCAGACTGGCACTCCAAATACACCCTGCCTTCGCTACAGGCCTTTTTTGATCCCAGCCGGGCCAACCACGGCGCGTACTGGTTCTATTGGACTACAGAAGATGAGGTACAATGGAAGCGATTCTACCAGCGCTGGATGGAGTTTTTGGTTGATTACAAAAATAAAGGCGGAAAAGTTACCGTAGGCTCCGATTCCGGCTTCATCTATCAGTTGTACGGTTTTGGGACCATCCTCGAACTGGAAATGTTGCAGGAAGCGGGCTTCCATCCGCTGGAGGTGATCCGCGCGGCTACCCTGCACAGTGCACAGGAGGCTTTCAAACCCCTGGGTAAGCCCATCGAATACGGAGTGGTCAGAGAGGGCATGAAGGCCGATATGTTGATTGTGGGTGAAAATCCGCTGGAAAACCTCAAAGTACTCTACGGTACGGGCGCAGTGAAGTTGAATGACAAAACGGGCAAAGTGGAGCGCGTAGGGGGTATCGAATATACCATCAAGGATGGCATCGTATATAATGCCAAACAGCTGTTGAAGGATGTTGAGGATATGGTTAACAAGCAGAAGGCTGATTGGAAAAAGGCCGGCAAAATGTAGTTCTTCTTGTTGACTTTCTAAAATCCAGGCTCATGTTACGACAATTACCGACATTTTTCCTGGGGATTTTCTTATTCGCTGCTTGTGCGCCGGATAAGGAAGTTCCCAGTACCCCCCAGGATTCCCGCGCGCGCATGCTGGCTCGTGCCGATTCCCTGGATCTGGGAACTCCCTACACGCCTCCACCTGGCGACCCGCTGTCTCACCATGCTTCCGGCTTTGCGAAGATTATGTGTTCGGCAGTTTTTATCACCGGACTGGAACCCGATTTCGCTGCTGAAAATATTGGGTATTTCAGTGCTCCCTACGAGGAAAGGGCTAAACTGAGCTGGGATGTGAATCTTTCCGATAAGGAGGTGAATGTGACGCTTCCCAACGGGGTTGTCCGCACCGCCAGGTACCTCGGCGATCTGGGGTGTGTGACCCTGCCCGAGGGAGAGGACGAGGTGTATTTCCAACCCGTGACGCTTACAAGTACCCTGCCGGATCCGACTACGACCGATTGGCCGATGGGCGACCGACTCCCCGAAGGATTGCCGGAGGGGGTGGATGCCGATAAACTGAACGCGGCATTAGAGGCTGCTTTTTTGCCGGAGGAAGGGTTGACCGCTGCTTTTGCAGTGAGCTGGAAGGGTCAGTTGATCGGAGAGAAGTACCGCCCCGGCATTACGGCCGATACCAAACTGGAAAGTTGGTCCATGGGAAAAAGTATGACGGCAACGCTGCTGGGGATGTTGATCCAACAGGGCGTCTATACGCTGGACCAACCCGCTCCCATCCCCGAATGGCAGGGCGAGGGGGACCCCCGCGGGCAAATCAGAATTTCTGATATCCTGCGCATGTCCAGCGGACTGCGTTTCCGGGCACCCCAGGATCCTGACTACAATCCGGATCTCGGCTATCCCGACCATTTGTACGTCTATACCGGATCGGTGAATTCCTTTACTTACGCCGCTACGCGTCCACAGCAGTGGCCGCCCAATACGGTGGGTCGGTATCGCAATTCCGATCCGGTGCTGGCGAATTATCTCGTCCGACTGGGAGTAGAAGGAAGGGGAGAGGAGTACCACAGTTTTCCCACCCGCGCCTTGTTCGACAAAATCGGTATGCGTAGCATGATCCTGGAAACAGATCCCTACGGCAATTTTCTGCTGCAGGGATACGAGTTTGGAACCGCCCGAGATTGGGTGCGGTTGGGCAACCTTTACCTGCAAGATGGCGTCTGGAATGGCGAACGCATCCTTCCTGAGGGTTTTGTGGAATTTGTCAGCACCCTGGCACCCGGCTGGGAAGCGGATGAAAGACCCATTTATGGCGGATTTTTCTGGCTCAACGGCAATGAAACCTTTCCCGTTCCGAAAGAAGCTTACTACATGGCCGGAGCCGGTGGACAATACACCATCATGATCCCTTCCCACGATTTAGTGGTGGTGAAATTAAGTCATTACAAGGGCGGCGGACCCGGCAGCGAGGGGCTGAACAACGCCCTGCGGCTGCTGTTGGAGGCCGTACCCGCATCAGATACACAACAATAAGTGTCTGCTCAGTCGCCGGAACCCTATTTTCCGGCGACTGAATTTTTTAATCTCAAAAAGCTTGTGCCAACCTTGTGCGAAAAATCTTACCTTTGTGGCATAACATGATAAAAATAGTGCTCATGAAACAATTAATTCACTTTGTCCTGGTGGCAGTAGCTGTGTTATCTTTTGGATGTTCCAATGATAGAAATACAGGTTCAGGCAATGCCGCTCAGGCAGGTACTGCAACTGCTGCTGTTTTACACTATACTTGTCCCAACAATTGTGCGGGTAGTGGTGGCGATGTGGCGGATGTTTGTCCGGTTTGTGGTACAGCCTACGTCCACAACGCAGCTTTCCATGCCAACGACCCGATTGATGCTTCTACTCCGGTTGATCCTGCCAGCCTCACCGGTGGCAACCCAGGCGTTCCCCACTACATCTGCAGCGCAGGCTGCGGTGGCGGTGGTCCAGCTGCGGGTCCTTGCCCCAATTGCGGTGCTGAACTTGCGCACAACCAGGCTTTCCACAATACGCCCGGAAGTCCTGCTGCGCCTACGATGACGGCGCCTGCCAACACGACGATCAGCCCGATTTTCCAGAATGGCAGCAATGCTACAACCACTATGCCTTCTCCCGTTCCTCCTCCACCATCACCTGCGCAGAATGCAGCTGGTGTTTTCCACTATACTTGTAGTGCAGGTTGCGGTGGCGGCGGCGGTGCAGCCGGCTCTTGCCCCAATTGCGGTGCAGCGCTTGCGCACAATCAGGCCTACCATAACTAATTATTTTAGGTATCCTGAAAATACCCCGGCATAGCGTTCTGTGTCGGGGTATTTTTTTAGATCGGTAATTTTCTGCGCAGGGATCTGATGACCCTGAGCCAACCCGGCAGGATTCCTTTCTCAAAAAAGGTATAGGGTTCGTTTTTGCTGCCAAAGCTTTCAAAAAAAGCGCGAACCCCCGGGATTTCTGATCCTTCAAAGTCAAAAACGGCCGCCTGCCCCTGGAATTTTCGGATGATGTTGTCAAAGAGAAAGTGTAACGCCGCCTGCTTCCTGCCCGGATCGGTGACGGCATTCATAATATTGATAACCCTTCCGCCGAATACCAAAAACAGTCCCATCGCACAGGTGTGGTCGGAAGGATCCACCACTCGATACATCCGTCCCGCTTTGTGGTGTTTGATGGCCAGAAGCAGGGATCGGAGCTGCTGCCTGTCTTTCCTGTTGTAAGGGAGTTTTTCCCGAAGGGTAGCGCTGCAAAACCCGACAAACGCATCAACATCGTCGCATTCCTGGATTTTCAGGTTGTTTTTCGCCTTTTTTAGCCGCTGTTGCAAGCCGTGTGCATAGCCTTGTCGGATGTCGGGATACGACAGACTCAGATCCAGCACGAGGTTGCTGCGCTGCCGGACATGCGGTAAGGTTTCGGACAAATCGGGGTTTTGGGCATGAAGGGGCAGGGCTGTCCGCCCAAAAACAGGAGGCAGGTGTTGCAGGAACAGCTGCAGGAGTTCCCGGTTTACGGCTTCGCCAAAAACGCCGAGCTGTTGAGTGAGTATGGGTTGATAGACCTGCGGGAAAAAAGGTATTTTTTGGGTGACCGGCAGCGGCATGACATATTGGTAGTCGCCACCGATGAGGGCATCCCAGGACATTCCCGTACTGGCATCCAGGTACCAGCTCATGGCATAGGGCAGGGGAAGATCGGAGCCCCGGATGCGGGCATCCCATTTTGTTTTGTCTATTTGCGCGTGCCGGATGTATTGGATGGTCATAGGTGGTACTCGGGTTGGCGATCAACAGGGCAAGATTCGGGACAGATAGCCGAGTGGCCGACCGATCCGCCAGGGATCCTTGCGATACAGACTATAGGGTTCCAAAGTGGCTCCAAAGTTTTTATAAAACCGGGCAATGCCCGAAATATGAGAACCTTCAAAATCCAAAACGACAGCTTGGCCGGCATATTGCCGGATCAGACGGTCTATCAAAAAGTGCATGGCAGCTTGTTGTCGGCCCTCAGGACTGGAGGCAGGGAATAGATGGATCAGCCTACCCGGGCTGTTTGCGATCAAGTCCATCGCACAGACTTCCCCCTTGGCATTGCGAACCACCAGGATACTGCCTGACTGTCGTTCGAGGAGGGTATGACAAAGTCTGCAGAGCACTTGTTGATGGTATCGGGAAAGCCGAAATTTTTTCCGGTTGTGCCGCAGATAGAACTCCAGGAAGGGCGCTACGGCTACGTTCCATTCGAGGTTTAAGAGCGGACTGTTTTTGTCCAGTTGCCGCCTGAGCGAGGGATGGTAATGTTGCCGGATAGCGGGGTAGTCCGATTGGAGGGATAGGATATAGTTAGGAGCGGGGATGAAACCCGGCAGTCCGGTGAGATGTTTCTGATTGGGCGCATTGAAAGGCAAATAGATCGCGAGCAGCTTGCGGGGAAGAGCTTGGAGGAAGGACTGGAGGATTTTAGGACTGAGTTCAGCCCCAAAAATGCCAAGTTGCTGGCAGAACGGCGGTCGGTGGATCCAAAATTTTCCCGGCAGGGGCATGACAAACCGGTAATCGGAGCTGAGCAAGGCCGTCCATTTGCCTTGGGTCACCACATCGAGGTACCAGCTATAGGCATAAGGAAGCGCACAACCGGCCTGCGCGATGGTTGCATCCCATCGCGCAACATCCAGCGCAGCCCTTGGGAGGTGTACCACTTCCATAGCCCTCAGCCGTTGCTTAGACCTCCGCGATGCATTCGATTTCCACGAGGGCATCGAGGGGTAGTCGGGACACCTCTACGGTAGTGCGTGCGGGTTTGTGGTTGCCAAAAAAATCAGCATACACCGCATTCATCTTCGGAAAATCAGCAAAATTTTTCAGGAAAACGCTGGTCTTGACGATATTTTCCCGCGAGGCACCTGCGGCGGAAAGCACAATTTCAAGGTTGTTGAGCGCCCGCAAGGTTTGTTCTTCGA
Source organism: Saprospiraceae bacterium (assembly GCA_030729925.1). Classification (GTDB taxonomy): domain Bacteria; phylum Bacteroidota; class Bacteroidia; order Chitinophagales; family Saprospiraceae; genus JALQTV01. Next base: position 38,455 of record JANQWK010000006.1, on the reverse strand, counting down.
TATCCCGACCCTCAATGAGCATGGTATCGGGATTGACGGGGGTCTGACCCGAACAGAACAAAAGATTGCCTACGCGGATGGCTGCTGAGTAGGGGCCAATAGCCTTAGGAGCAGCCGGTGCCTGGATTTTCTTCATAGCTGGATTTTTTATGGGTAAAGATGACCTAAATTTACCGCAAATTTAAATTTGTTTCACACAGGTCCAGGTGAAACCCTACAGTTCCTTGTCCTTACTGTTTCACAATGCGCTATTTATCTGTATTTTTAGGTTTCTGATGATTTCGATATGAATGAAACGCAAAATACAGCATGGAAATTTACCAATACCGATGGCGGAACCCTTGAAATTGGCAAAGATGATGGCGGAATTGCCGATTTCAGGATAGGGTTTCAAAAGGCAGTTGAAAAAACGTCGGGGAAAATTCTTGCTTTGATCAAAGAGAACAATTATGTCACCATTCTCGAGTTGGCTGAAAAAATTGGTGTTACGGAACGTACCGTTGAAAGAAATCTACAATAATCATAAGAAGAGCAAAAGGGAGGCATTGGGAAATTTTGGAAGTGTAATGTTGAATAATAAATTGGCTATGTGGCGTGTGGATCGTTTTCTGTTACCGCTATCTTGGCTTTGTGTGCTGGTTGTTGCGGTTTCCTGCTCGGCTTCCGAGACCGGAAAATCTATGCCGGTGGATGAGTTGCCCCAAGTAGAAGCCCATAGGGCGACCGACTTCTCTGCAGCGCTGGATTGCTCGGCGTACCCCGAGATGTCCGGTTATAACTTGCTTTTTACCGATCGCGACGGCAAACAAATGTCTTTTGTGGAGATGTTGTCCGCCAATGATATTCGGGCGGTGCGCCTTCGGGTATGGGTCAATCCCCCCGGTGGCTATTCGTCCCTGAGCAGCGTGGCGGCTTTTGCCGGCGAGCTCCGCGCACGGGGCATACGGATATGGCTGTCCATGCATTATTCCGATTCCTGGGCAGATCCCGGCAAGCAAGATCCACCTGCAGCGTGGCAAAAGCTGGATTTTGATGCCCTGCGCGACAGTATGACCGCTTATACGGGTCGGGTTGCGAAGTTGATCGCCCCGGATGTGATTCAAATCGGAAATGAGATCAATGATGGTTTCCTGCATCCTCACGGGAGCTTGTCGCTTGCCCCGGAGCAGTGTCTGGCTTTGCTGCGCTCAGGTATAGAAGCCGTGCGGAAAAACGCTCCGAAAGCAGCAGTGATGCTCCATTATGCAGGCATCAATGGCGCAGTGAATTTTTTTGAGCGGATGTCTGAGCTGCCCTACGACCTGATAGGCTTGTCCTATTATCCCATTTGGCATGGGAAGTCGCTGGATGCACTGGAAGCAGTTGTGAAGGAACTGACCAATACCCATCAACGGGAATTGTGGATTGCGGAGACGGCTTACCCGTTTACGTTGGATTGGAACGATTGGACGCACAATATCGTAGGACTGGAGTCGCAGCTGATTCTACCGGGATATCCGGCAACTCCGGAGGGTCAAAAACGGTTCCTGGAACGTTTGCAGGCTATGTTGGACAAGTACCCCCTGGCAAAAGGCTTATGTTATTGGGGGGCAGAGCTGGTAGCCTGGAAGGGCCCTTATGCAACAGATGCTTCCCCCTGGGAAAATCAAGCCTTGTTCGACTTTGATCTCAAAGCCTTACCCGCGCTGCAATTGTTTGGAGGAAAGTAGGTTGCTTTCCTCCAAACGCACAGGGTTTATCGGGTGGTGTCGCGGATAAACGCGGCAAGATCGTCCCGGAATTTAGCCATGGAAGGGGGATGGGTGTACATCATGTGCCCAGCTTCGTAATAGGTCATGATGATGTTGTCTTTGATGGCCTTTGTCAGCCCCAAGTGGTCAATGGTGTGTTCCACCCCGTAAAAAACGGTTGCAATGTCGTAGTACCCATTCATGATCAGTACTTTCATATTGGGATCACGGGTCATGGCGGTTGCCATATCTATGCCGGTGTGGATGGCAGCGGAGGTATTCCATCGGAAATTGCCCTGGTGGCTCCAGTCCCATCGGAAACCTTTGCGGCGACCCGCGGAGGTCATGTACATCAGGTGTTTACCTACTTTCAGGTCCTCGTGGAAGTACTGCAGGAATCCGGCGGTATAGGCAGGAGAAATAGCGGCACTTTGCGGGTCGTAGGCGGCATCCTGTGCGATCAGGTCTTCGTTGATGCCGTAAAACCTGGAATCGAGTCGGCCTACAGTGAGGCCCTGGTCGCGCATCAGTTCGTTGAAAAACTCGCCATTGGCCACGCGCAGATCGGCTTTGTACCAGTAATCCTGGCTCAGTCCGGTATAGGCTGCCAGTTTGCCTGCCATCTCTTGTTTTGCTGCTTCGCTGAGTTTGTCGCCTTTAAAAAGCGCGGGCATGTATTCATTTTCGGTAAAGGCGCGGACTTCGTCCAAAAAGGCCTCCAGGGAAGCGGGTTTGTTGGCTACGCGGTTGTGGTACCAGGCGGTAGCGGCATAAGTGGGGAAATGCACCAGATAGGGGAGGTCGTCGTTGGGCGGAAAAATCAGGGTCCTGAGGTCAAACACTGCTGAAACCATGACTACACCGTTGAGGGCAATCCCCATGTCCTGTAAGTATTTCATTACTCCTGCGTTGCGGAAGGTGCCATAGCTTTCTCCGAGCAGGTATTTGGGGGAGTTTACCCGGCCGTGTTCGATCAGGAATTGGGTCACAAACAGACTGATGCTCCGGATGTCCTGGTCCACTCCCCAGAAGTCTTCAAACTTCGCATCGCCGATGGGCACGCTCAGGCCGGTGCCAATGGGGTCCATCATCACCACGTCGGCCATATCGAGGATGGCATACTCGTTGTTGACGAGCTGATAAGGCGCTCCAGGGGTAAATTCGGGGTCTTTGACCACAATTCGCTTTGGCCCCATGATGCCCATGTGTAGCCAGTAGGACGAAGAACCGGGTCCGCCGTTAAAGGCAAAAATAATGGGCCGGTTGGCTTCTGGATTCTTTTTGGCATAGTAGGTGAATCCAAACAGCGCAATGGGCTTGTTGGTCTCGTCCCGCAGTTTGAAGGTACCGGCATGCGCGGTGAGGGCTATGGTTTTTCCGCCGATTTGCACGGACTGGTCGGTGGTGAATACTTCCGCTTCGGGCATGGGAGCGGGGGTTCCCGTTGGCTGGGCATAGATCAGGCCGACCGCCAAAAACAGGATCCAGCTGAAAACAGTACTTTTCATAGTTATGTTGTTTGGTACTTGAAAGAAGGTCTTCCAAGATAAACAAGGAAATTGATTTGGCAGTCCTATTCCGCAGTTTTTCGCGAAGCGATGGCCGCATGCGCCGCTGCAAGTCGTGCAATGGGTATGCGGAAGGGCGAACAGCTGACGTAGTCGAGTCCGGCGCGATGACAAAATCCAACACTGTCCGGGTCTCCACCGTGTTCTCCACAAATGCCCAGCATGATATCGGGGCGTTTTGCACGGGCACGCGATGCGGCCAAGAGGATCAATTCACCTACTCCGCGCTGATCAAGCGTCTGAAAGGGATCCTGAGAAAGGATGCCCTTTTCCAGGTAGGTAGGCAGGAAGCCACCAATGTCGTCCCGGCTGAAACCAAAGGTCATCTGGGTGAGGTCGTTGGTTCCAAAACTGAAAAATTCGGCGACACGAGCCATTTCTCCCGCCTGCAGGGCCGCCCTGGGGGTCTCAATCATGGTGCCATAGTGGTAAGGAATCGCGTCGAGCCCGCTTTCCTGAAGGACTGCTGCATATACCTGTTCGAGGATGGCCTGCTGGTGTTCGAGTTCTGCCGGTGTACAGGTGACCGGAACCATGATTTCGGGATGCGGACGCAGTCCTTCCCGTAGCAGTTCGGCACTTGCCTCAAATATAGCCCTGAGCTGCATTTGGGTGATTTCGGGATAGCTGATGCCCAGCCGTACACCCCGATGCCCCAGCATGGGATTGTTTTCGTGCAGCGCAAGTACCCGCTTGCGAAGGAGCTGCAGCGAAATGCCCAGCTCTTTGGCGAGCGCTGCCAGTTTTTCTTCGTCGTGCGGAACAAACTCATGCAGCGGTGGATCGAGCAATCGGATGGTTACGGGCAGTCCGTCCATGACCTGCAGGGTATCTTTGATGTCTTTTTTGACAAACCCAAACAGGGTATCCAGCGCTTCCTGTTTGGCCGCGTGCCCCTCGCTGAGGATCATCTGCCGCATCAGGTGGAGCGGTATTTCGCTCCCTTCCCCATAAAACATGTGTTCTGTGCGAAACAGACCGATCCCCTCCGCCCCAAACTCGCGCGCCTGTCGGGCATCGCCGGGAGTCTCTGCATTAGCCCGCACTTGCAGAGTTCGGGTTTGGTCGGTCATGCGCATGAGCTGATGATAGTGCTGATTGTCCTTTACAGAAGACCTCACCAGAGGAACTGCGCCATCGAAGACCAGCCCTTTGCTGCCATTCATACTGATAATGTCCCCTTCCTTCCAAACTTTACCATTGGCTTTCAGGGTTTTGCGTTCTTCGTCAATATCCAGGGTGTTGCAACCCACGATGCAGCATCTGCCCCAGCCCCTGGCCACCAGTGCTGCGTGGGAAGTCATGCCGCCTTTGGAGGTCAGAATACCCTGAGCCACGTGCATACCGTCCACATCCTCGGGCGAGGTGTCTTCCCGGACTAAAATCACCGGCTCGCCCTTTTTTGCCCACTCGAGGGCATCTTCAGAACAAAAAACGATCTTTCCCACGGCTCCTCCCGGTCCGGCCGGCAGACCTTTACCCACCAGGGAAGCGGACTTTTCCGCCTCGGGGTCGAGCATAGGCAGGAGCAACTCTACCAACTGCTGGGGAGCTACCCGCAGCAAGGCAGTATCTGCATCTATCCAACCGGAGTCAAACATGTCCATTGCCATGCGAATGGCAGCAGCACCGTTGCGCTTGCCCACGCGGCATTGCAGCATATAGAGGGTACCGGCCTCGATCGTGAACTCGATATCCTGCATGTCGCGAAAATGCCGTTCCAGGCGATCCCGGTAGGTATGGAGTTCGCGGTACAGTTCCGGCATGGTATTTTCCAGCGAAGGCAGGTGCCGGCTCTGGTCATTTTTAGAGTATTCGTTGAGCGGGGCGGGGGTCCGGATACCGGCAACCACATCCTCGCCCTGGGCGTTGATCAGGTATTCGCCGTAGAAGGCATCTTCGCCATTGCCCGGATTGCGGGTAAACGCCACGCCGGTTGCACTGTTGTCGTCCAGGTTACCAAAGACCATAGTCTGCACATTGACCGCAGTCCCCCAATGTTCGGGGATCTGCTCGATGCGGCGGTACTCTTTGGCGCGCTTGCCGTTCCAGCTCATAAACACGGCACTGATTCCTTCCCAAAGTTGGGTATGGGGATCCTGCGGAAAAACCTGTCCAAAGTGGGTTTGGATGATATCTTTGAACGTGTGAACCAGTTGTTGCAGGTCTTCCACGGACAACTCGGTATCGGATATCAGGTTTTTGGAAGCTTTGAGGGCGGTCAGCTGTTCTTCCATGAGTCTCCGGACACCTTTACCCGCGGCGGGTGGCAGACCTTTGGCCTTTTCCATCACCACGTCGGCAAACATCATGATCAGCCTTCGGTAAGCATCCCAGGCAAACCTTGGATTGTTGGTCACCCGAGCCAGTCCGGCCACGGTCTCGTCGTTCAGACCAATATTGAGTACGGTGTCCATCATCCCGGGCATGGATTTGCGTGCCCCGGAGCGAATGGAAAGCAGGAGTGGGTTGGCGCTATCGCCCAGGCGTTTTCCTGCAAGGGTTTCCAGTTTTTGCAGCGCAGCGCTTAGCTCTTCCTGCAGACTATCTGGATAGCTGTGTAGGTTATCGTAGTAGTAGGTGCAAAGTTCGGTCGTCAGGGTAAAACCTGGCGGAACGGGTAACTTCAGGTCGGGATGACCTGCCATTTCCGCCAGGTTGGCGCCTTTGCCTCCCAGTAAATTTTTTTGAGCACCAGTGCCTTCTGCACGACCTCCACCGAAGGAGTAAATATATTTTTTTACCGAAAGGTCAGCCATACGGGTATAGATTTAGATGAAACGGATTAAACCTGATCAATCCCGTACATTTCAAGCGGAGGTTCGCCGCCCGGGTCGAAAGCCGCATCCAGCAGCTCGAAACCCAATTTGCGCAGGATCTGTCTGGAAGCTGCGTGCTCCTTTTCCACGAACGCATGGATTCGCTTCAGGTTCCGGTGGTGGAACCCGAAGTGAATCCCGGCTTGGCCGATCTCTGTGGCGAACCCCTGGTTCCAGAAATCCCTTCGGATCTGGTAGCCCAACTGAATGCGATCCGTATCGCGGAAGGGATTCAGGTTGAGCGCACCCACCAGTTCGTGGGTACTTTTCAGTCTGGCGACCCAATAATAGCCGATATCCTGAGATGACTGTTCCCTCCGGGCGTCCAACATCTCCGTATAAGCCTCCCGGGTTTTGTTTTGCAGGGGTTTGATATACTTAAAAGTATCCTTTTCTGCGTACATATCCAGTAACTCCTGATAGTCTGCCGTGGTGATAATTGTCAGTCGTGTCCTGGAGGTTTCCATACGGGCGTGGATCTTACTTGGGGATATTATTGGGGTTGAGCAAATCGTAAAACTGATCCAACTTGGGCAGCAGGATGATGCGCGTACGGCGGTTGGTCGCTCTGCCTTCGGCGGTATCGTTGCTGGCCAGGGTATTGTATTCGCCCCGTCCGGCAGCAATCAGGCGATTGGGATCCACCCCGAATCTGTTTTGCAGGGTACGAACCACAGAAGTAGCCCTTTTTACGCTGAGATCCCAGTTATCGTCTATACAATCTGTGCTGATGGGCACATTATCGGTATAGCCTTCGATCATCACCTCGAGTTCCGGTCTGGAAACCACGATCTGTGCGATTTTTTCGAGTACTTCAAAAGCGCGGTCGGTCAGGTTGTAGCTACCGGTGCGGTACAACATTTTATCGGAGATATTGATAAACACCACGGTCTTATCCACTTTAATTTCGATATCCTCATCGGCGATACCTCTTTCCAGCACGCTTTTCAGGTTAACAGCGAGTGCCAGGTTGATCGAATCGGCTTTGGTTTTGGCCAGTTGCAGGAATTGGATATAATCATCTTTCTTTTCCAACTGGGAGAGGGTCTCCCGGATATTCTCATTGGCGGACTGAGAAAGCACGGTAAGATCACCTACCCGCTCTACCTGTCTGTCGCGCTGTACGCGTGCATCTTGCAACTGTTCACGCAGATCCAGGATTTGTTCTTGTCGCAGGCGTGACTCGCTCTCGGAAGTTCTGATTTGGCCCAGCAATTGGGCTTTGTCCTGCTCGCAGATGGCCAGTTTGTTCATGTAATCGCTCACGGTAGCGCCCAGGTCGCCAATCTCCAGGTTGGCTTTGTCCAACTCCGCCTGTAAGCCCTGGTAGGCCTTTTTAGTGACGCAGGAACTCAAAAAAAACAGGGAAAAAACAAGAGAAAACAGCTTTTTTTTGGATGTCATGACTGGAAATTTTTTTACGAAAATACGTCCATTTTTTTATTGTGAAGGTTGGTGCTGCACATAATTTGCAACTTGTTCAAATTCGTTAAAAAATCAAATTACCGTCATTTTTTGCCCGAAATAGGGGTAACTTACAAAATAAATTGGATAACTTTTTAGCTTTCAGTATTTTTGATTTTTCCAATGCAGATACTTTTTCAAAGAAAAACAATTGAATCATGGCAAATTTTGACCTGAGAATCAACGGCGAGCGCGTGCAGGTGGATGTTGACCCGGATACCCCCGTGCTTTGGGTTTTGCGCGATGCGCTACAGCTGGTGGGCACGAAATACGGCTGTGGGGTAGGCCAGTGTGGTGCTTGTACCATTCATTTGGACGGGGTAGCTACCCGTTCCTGTCTGCTTCCGGTTTCAGCGATCGGCAACCAGCGGATTACCACTATCGAGGGCTTGTCTGAAAAGGGCAATCACCCTGTGCAGCAGGCCTGGATCGAGCACGATGTGCCCCAGTGTGGTTACTGTCAGGCCGGCCAGATCATGAGTGCTGCTGCCTTGCTGGAAAAAAATTCCAATCCCTCTGATGCGGAGATTGATCTGGCGATGAACGGCAATCTTTGCAGGTGCGGAACGTATCTGCGGGTGAAGGCAGCGATCAAAACGGCAGCGGGCAAGTGAGGTAGTGCTTTAATTCGAAACACGGAAAAACTTTTGTATCATGACAATTATCAAGACAACATACAACAGGAGGTCTTTTTTGAAGGTCTCTACAGCAGCTGGCGGCGGACTGGTATTGGGTTTCAACTGGCTTACTTCCTGTACACCTACTCCCGAGGAGGTGCTGGCGATGCCGGAGGAGTGGTTCCGCGTCAATGCTTTTTTGAAAATAGGGGACAATGGCATGGTGACGATCCTGTCGCCCAATCCTGAAATCGGTCAGAATGTGAAGACGTCCATGCCCATGGTGGTAGCGGAGGAATTGGATGTGGATTGGGATATGGTGATCGTAGAACAGGCACCTTTAGATACGGATGCTTTTACCCGTCAGGTGGCAGGGGGAAGTCAATCTATCCGACAGGGCTGGCAAAGTCTGCGCATGGCCGGCGCTACGGCTCGCCAATTGTTGCTGGCAGCAGCTGCTCAACAGTGGCAGGTTCCGGTAAGCGAGCTGACGACCGACCAGGGCGTGATTCAACATGTCGCCTCCGGCAAAACGATAGGCTACGGAGAGGTGGCTTCTTTGGCGGCTACGCTTGCGGTGCCAGAGGAAGTACCGCTAAAGGATCCGAAGGACTTCAAGATCATCGGAACCAGTCGGAAAAACGTGGATGGCAAAAAAATTGCGACCGGCGAGCCTTTGTTTGGACTCGATTATCACAAAGACGGCATGCTGATCGCCATGATTGTCCATGCCCCTGCTTTTGGGATGAAAATAAAATCTTTGGATGACCTTGCAGCAAAAAGTATGCCCGGCATCCGGGATGTTTTTGTCATCAATACCAATCCGGAGCGGGATGAGCGGATGATGCAGACCTTCGCATTCCCGGATATGGTGGCGGTAGTGGGCAATTCTACCTGGGAAGTGATGCAGGCTAAAAAGAAATTGGTGGTGGAATGGGAGTCGGCTTCTCCTCAAGAGAGCAGTGCCCTGCACGACGAGCGATTGGAGCAGTTGCTGACCGAGCGCAAACCCGAACCCGACCGCAAGGACGGAAACCCGGATGCTGCTTTTGCTTCAGCTGTCAAAATAGTGGAGCGCAGCTACAGCGCGCCGTTCCTGGCCCACAATCCCATGGAACCTATGAATTTCTTTGCCGATGTGCAGACAGATAAGGCCGAATTGGTTGGACCTATCCAAACGCCTCAGAGCATGCGCAAGATGGTAGCTGATTTGACAGGTCTTGCAGAGGAGCAGATCTCCGTGATGATGACCCGCCAGGGAGGAGGGTTCGGGAGGAGACTTTACGGGCATTTCGGCGTGGAAGCTGCCCTGATTTCCCAACAGGTGAAGGCACCGGTGAAATTGATCTACACCCGAGAGGATGATATGACTTACGGAACCTACCGACCCGCTTACAAGGTGGTCTATCGGGCAGGTTTGGATGCAGACAACAATTTGGTCGCCTTCCATGTCAAAGGAGCCGGTACCCACGGAAGCCCGATTTTTGCCAATCGTTTTCCCGCAGGGGCAGTAGATCACTACCTGGCTGAGAGCTTCACCAAGCCTTCTAATATTTCTACCGGAGCCTGGCGTGCACCCCGCTCCAATTTTATTGCTTTTGCCGAGCAGTCGTTCCTGGATGAACTGGCAGAAGTGGCCGGTAAAGACCCGATAGCGCTTCGATTGGAGTTGTTCGACCGGGCAGCAGCAGCTCCCGTCGGGGAAACCAATGACTACGATCCTGAAAGGTATGCCGGTGTGCTGAAACTGGTGCGCGAAAAATCAGGCTGGGGACAGGATATGCCCGGTGTGCACAGAGGGGTGTCGGCGTATTTCTGTCACAATACTTATGTAGCGCAGGTGGTAGATGTGGTGATGACAAACGACAAACCTGTAGTGCAGAAGGTATGGTGCGCAGTGGATTGCGGTATTGTCGTGAACCCGGATGCCGCACGCAACCAGATCGAAGGCGGTATCGTGGATGGTCTCGGACATGGATTATTCAGCGCCATGACCTTCGAGGAGGGTCGCCCCAAACACAGCAATTTCAATACGTACCGATTGATCCGCCATGCCGAGGCACCCAAAGCCATCGAGGTGTTTTTTATGGACAACGGGCTCGATCCCACAGGACTTGGAGAACCTTCCCTGCCACCGATCATGGCAGCGTTTGCCAATGCCCTGAAAAAAGCAACCGGAGAACGCCTGACCAACCAACCTTTTGTGCAGGAAACGGATGTTTTAGGATAGGATTGTAAAATTTATTTGTAGAGATGTATCATTTGCTGCGGAGAATAACTTTGATCAGGGTCTTACATGAAAATATAAGCCCCAGATTTTTCTTCGCAGCAAAAATATTTTTTACAATTTTTTACCTTAAATTCGGATACTTTTTTCATTTGGACTGGTCACCCTGATAAATACGCTTGTCACATGCCGGGGATGACCTGTTTTTGTTAATATCGCTGAGCATGAAAATAAAAAACATTACACTCCTATTAGTAACCCTGATTGCTTCTGCTTGTAATTCTGACACCTCCAACAAACCTATTTCTTCCCGCAACACCGCAGTATCGTACAACGAGGCTTACCAGGCTCCTTTTTTCAATTCTTCTGGCCGAAAAGCCAGTGTGTTATCCATGATGCCTACTTTGGAGGCCTTGTATGCCAACCATGCCCGGATCCAGCAATATCCTTCTCATTTTTTTGGAGTGGTATTGGATGGGGAGCTGATAGCTACGGGTGGCAAGGGCATGATCAACCTGGAAGAAGGGTTTACGGTGGATGCGAATACGAAGTTTCACATTGCTTCGATGACCAAAAGTTTGACCGCCATGGCTATTGTCAAACTGAGGGACGAGGGCCGGTTGTCGCTGGAAGATGCGGCGGTGGACTACATTCCGGAATTAAAGGAGCTGGAATACCTGACGCGGGATGCGTCGCCGATTACGATTTTCAACTTGATGACGATGAGTTCGGGTTTTCCGGAGGACAATCCCTGGGCGGATCGCAGGTTGGAGGACAGTGAAGAGGCTTTTTCAGACTTAATGTCGTCCGGCTTGTCGTTTTCTAATGTTCCCGGTTATACTTATGAATACAGCAACCTGGGTTTTGCAATGCTGGGGCGGATTATTACCAAGGTGAGCGGGATGTCTTATCAAGCGTACATTAACCGCGAGATTTTGGAGCCTTTGGGCATGCGGGATACTTACTGGGAATACGAAGATGTGCCGAGGGAGCAGTTGGCTGTGGGATACCGTTGGCAAGGAGATCGCTGGGAAAAGGAACCGATGTTGCATACAGGGGCTTTTGGTGCGATTGGAGGACTGATTACTTCGATGAACGACTTCAGCAAATACGTGATTTATCTGATGAATGCCTGGCCTCCGCGCAACGAAGACGAGTCTGGCCCTCTAAAGCGGAGCTCCCTTCGGGAAATGCAAACGCCTTTTTTTGCCAGGTTGTCAACGGAGGGGATAGATCAATCGGGCAATACCTGTGCTACCCTGACGGGTTATGGCTATGGTCTTTCCGTGAAGACAGATTGCAGGGGCAATACCAGTGTGAGTCATAGCGGGGGATTGCCGGGCTTTGGCAGTCAATATACTTTTTTCCCGGATTACGGGATAGGGATCATTTCCTTTGCCAACAGGACTTATGCCGGTACGACGCGGATCAATCAAGATGCCATGGAGATCCTGATGACCGAGGCAGATCTTGCGCCCCGTCAGCTGCCGATTTCAGGCATCCTGCACCAGCGTTCCAACCAGGTTTTCCGATTTTTGCGCACTTGGGACGATCAGCTTGGCGACCTGCTTTTTGCGGATAATTTTTATTTGGATTTCCCCAGGCAGATCCGAAAAATTGCTTTTGACGAACTGGATCTGGGCGAGATTCAGTCTATGGATAGTATGGTACCGCTCAACCATCTTCGGGGAACCTTCAAGATCCGAGGTACCCGTGGAGAAGCGGAGGTGTTTTTTAGTCTTTCCCCCGAGGAAGATCCCAAAGTACAGGCGCTGCGTTTCAGAAAGCTGCGCTGATGGGCTCAGTAATGGTGAAAAAATTCCTGAATTTTATCCGGATCGTTGGTTTGGGTAAGTGCTAACATAAGCAGTATTCTTGCTTTGTTGGGTGGCAGGTCATTGGCGGTAATCCAAGGGCGGCGCTGGCTGAATGTTCCTTCGATCCATCCGGATTTAATGCCGGAAGCCAGGACAATCGGCTTGCCTCCCGGTGTTAGTCTGCGCAGTCCCTCTGTCACGCCCGCACTGATTCTGCCTCCGGCAAAAGTGCTGACAACCAGTCCTGCATTGGGTCTGCCATAAAAATAGTCGAGTATCTCCGGGTCAAAACCTGCGTAATCCGATACGACCTCTACATTGGGTAATTCCTTGACCTGTCTCAAGTCGAAAGGGGTATCCAGCGTATGGGGTCGGAGGGGGCTTCGGTAAAACAACACCGTATCGGGCGATACGAAGCCCAGGTAGCCATATTGATCGGGGCCAAAGGTATCCACTCTTCGGTTGTGCATTTTGAGGAGGTCTCTTGCAGCGCTGATATTTTCATTGAGGACCACGAGGACACCTTTTCCAGGGGCTTGGGGATGGATGCCTACTCTTACTGCCTGGATGAGGTTGGCAGGGCCGTCGGCAGACACCTCATTGGAAGAGCGCATGGAGCCGGTCAGGACGATGGGAAGGGAATGCCGGTGGGTCAGGTTGAGGAAAAAAGCCGTTTCTTCCATGGTGTCCGTGCCATGTGTAATCACGATACAGCGCAATTGGGGTTGTTGTTGGGCAACGGAATCTATAAAATGGGATAGGCGGAGCCAGTGAGCGGGGGTCATTTTGGAAGAACCGGTCCGAAAAACCTCCACTACCTGTACCTTTGCGTATCGTTGCAGGTCGGGTACGGCGCCGATCAGTTCGGACCCCTCGATCAGAGGAGCATTGGTCTGACTGGCGATAGTGCCGCCGGTAGTAATGATGAGCACCTCCGGTTTTTGGGCATAGAGGGTCAGGTGAAGTACCAGCAGGAGCAGGATATTCCGGACGCGGTTGAGTTGTTGCATAACAATATTAATTTTTGATCGCTTTCAAAACTTCCCGGGTAAGATCCCATCGGTCGAATCCTTGTCGGCCGTAATCGAGTCCCCTTCGCACGATCACCAGTTCGCTGGAAGGCACCACAATCACGAATTGTCCGCGGTTACCGGCGGTCGAGTAAGCCTCTTTGGGAACATCGGTGCGATCATCCGGAACCAGCCACCATTGTCCGCCGTAAAAGTTACCCGTATTGGCAGTGGCGGGTGCGGGTGTCCGCACAAAATTTATCCAGTCTTCCGAAAGGACACGTTGACCTTCCCAGACGCCGTTTTGTTGGTAGAGCAGTCCGAAGCGGGCGAGATCTCGAGCGGTCGTATAGACTTGGCTGCTGAGGATGAAATCGCCGAAGCGATCTACGCTGAGAAAAGTATTGCGCATCCCTATTTTATCGAGGAGTGCCTTTCTTGGGAACTCCAGGTACGTTTTGGCATCGCCCAAAGCTTTTTTCATGGCATAAACAGCAAGAATAGTGTCGTAGTTTTCATAATCCCACACGGTTCCCGGTTTGCGCACAAGCGCTTTGTGCAGGGCACCCTGTACAGAGCTTGCTCCGGCCCAGTAGGACAATCCCGAACCTGTAGCGTATTCCATTCCGAAATTATCTATCGGATACAGGCCGCTGGACATATTCAGCACCTGTCGCAGGGTGATGTCATTGCGTGGATCCTGCTCGGGGGAAAGCGCCTTGGGGCCCCATTCGAAGTTGTTAAGGGGTTGATCGAGCTGGAGTTTGCCCTGATCGGCCAGGATCCCGATGAGGGACACGGCGATACTTTTGGCGGTTGACCAGGTTCGGGTTTTGGTATGTATATCGAAACCGGGTGCGTACCGTTCGTGAATGATCTTGCCTTTGTGCAGCACAATCAGGCTAAGGGTGACCTGTTCGGGACTTGTCCGGTTGAAGGCCCAATCTGACGCGGCCTGCAGCGCCTTTGCATCTATATGGTCGGGCAGCGGTTCGGGGTTGATCTTATCTCCGTTGGGCCAGGGAATATTGGCGGGATCGCCGGAAAGGGGAGGTAGATCCAGGGTAGGCAGCTGTGGGATATCCTCGAAGGTCTGATCGGGAGCCAGGATAATGCAGCCCAACCCTTCGCGGTAAACCGCCCGCATTACGGGGGCAGTACCCGGAGAACCAATCGCAACGGCCTTCCGCTCCCAGTCCACCAGGTAGTCCCCGCCCCGGGCTGTACCGATCGGTTGACTCAGATAGGCCAGTTCCTGATCAAACACCTGTTCGAGGCTTCGATTGGACGTAAACAGTCCATTGCATTGGAGGATAGCCTGTACCCCGCGTTGAATGACCTCGCGGTTAAACTCGAAGTAATCGTATTTGTCCTGTGGCTGTGCTGCCAACTGTCCGGCAGCAAAACAAAATAAGCATAGGACCGGGAAAAATTTTTTCATAACCGGATATTTTTGATGTCGCTTGGAATTTGCTTCTGATATTTTTTGCGTGGGCAAAATAAAAAATAATTGGCTATTCCCCGAAATTATTCCCTTCCCTCGAATTGTCGCAATTTGGCCAATACTGGCACATGATGTCCTGTGTATCAATCGAAAACCGCTATAACTTGCAGGAGTGTTTAAGATGAGATAAAGTTCCTTGACAGTTGGAAAAACAGAAATGGCACAGGCTTTGCATGGGTATTGGCAGGTGCGGCATTATGCCGGCCATACATCAAAAAAGTGTTACCATGAAGATAGGAGTTTACCCTGCGAAAAGATGTGCTGTACAAGAGTTGGAACTGGGTTGTTTTGAAACCAGATCCGGGAGTTTTGTTTCTTACTCCCGTTCGGGAGAAAAACAGCTGCTCGAGGGGAGAAAGCAAAGTTCCAAAGCAGCTACGGTCTCTCCCAAGCAAAAAAAACCTGAGCCACAGCGCAGGAGTTATTGACCTGAGAATTTTGGGTAGCTGTTGCCCGACCTGTTTTTCCGGCTGTTTCGTATTGAGGTTGATTATTCCATTAAAATCAATATCATGAGCAGCATGCGCAACAACGTTTTTCTGATTGGACGTCTGGGCAAGGATCCCGAGTTGTTAACCGTGAAAAACGGTCAAAAATTAGCTAAGGTGTCTTTAGCGACCAGTGATTTTTACAAGGACGATAGTGGGGAACTCGTGCAGAATACCCAGTGGCACAATTGTATAGCCTGGGGAAAGACGGCCGAATTGATGCATAGTTTTCTGAAAAAAGGCAAAGAGGTAGCTTTTTCGGGCAAACTGACCTACCAGACCTACGAGGACAAGGAAGGGGTTATCCGCAACCAAACCCAGGTGGTGATTGGAGATTTTGTCCTGCTGGGCAAAAAGGAGGAATAAGCGGCACTTATACCTTGATAAAAATCTTTTTTTGGTAAAGGATACGTGCAAGTACATAGAGTACCAGTACGTTGGTCAGGGCAAAGGCCAGGGAGGCGGGATAGTCGGGCAGCCAGGAGTGGAACAAGGTTTCGTACGACCAAGTCCGCAGATTTGAGGTACTACCATCGGATCCCGCCCACTTGATATGGAGCATGAGTTTGGTCGAAAGACCAGAAACTACAAAAACAAACAAAGCGTTCATGCCGTATTGCCGGAAAGGGATGGCCCATTTTCGAAGATGGAGGTAATCTGCCAGCAGCAGGACGACGCCGAGTACCAGCAGCGCAATGCCACCGGTGTACAGGACGTAGGAACTGGTCCAGAGCTGTTTGTTGATGGGAAATACCAGTCCCCAGGCATAGCCCAGCACCACGAGTGCTGTCCCGACACCGAGAATAGCCTTAATTTTTTGCATGACCGGAATAGCTTTCTTGACCCAGACACCGGTGAACACCCCTATGATGCCGCTGACGACAGCAGGCAGGGTACTCAGGAGTCCTTCCGGATCCCATGTTTTGGATTGTACCCACAGGTGCGTGCCGAAGATGTTGCGGTCGAGCCAAGCTCCGAGGTTGGTTTCCGGTTCCAGATTGGGAGCCATTCCGTCGGGCACGGGTACCAGGGTCATGAGTCCCCAGTAAAGCAGCAACAGGGCAATACCTGTACCCAATAATCCTTTTGGGGACTGCCAGAGGAAAAGCAGTGCCGTAATCAGGTAAACGATCGCTATTCGTTGGAGCACCCCCGGGATGCGAAGCGTGCTAAGATCGTAGTGCCACCACCCGATCAGCAACATGACTCCTGCGCTGAGCAGCATGGGCGTTGTCCATTTTTTAGCTTTTTGGGGTTGGGGATAACTCAGGAACACTGCCCGGAACAACAAGCTGGTGCTAAACACGGAGAGCGAGAGGTAATGGAGGACTTGGATTATTGGCGGTGTACCTGCGCGCAGCCCGAATCGGGGAAAAGCAGCCATAAACAAGCCCAGCCCGAAAATGATCAATGCCCGGCTTGCGATTTTGCGATAAGGTTTATTGGCCTGGTTGGCGGCGGAACCCAGAGAAAAGGGAATCACAGTGCCTACGGCAAACAAAAAAAACGGAAATACCAGATCTGTGGGGGTGCAACCATGCCATTTGGCATGGAGCAGCGGGGCATATACGTGCGACCAGGATCCCGGGTTATTAACGAGAATCATGGCGGCTATGGTCAGACCTCTG
This sequence comes from Saprospiraceae bacterium, assembly GCA_030729925.1. Classification (GTDB taxonomy): domain Bacteria; phylum Bacteroidota; class Bacteroidia; order Chitinophagales; family Saprospiraceae; genus JALQTV01. Next base: position 21,583 of record JANQWK010000006.1, on the reverse strand, counting down.
AAAATATCAATGGCTTCCAGCCTCTGGGTGGGTGCGTGCATGATCAGCTGATTTTGTTCCATCCTTTCCAGGACTTAAAATGATCATCAAGATAAAATTTTAGCACTTGATTTTCATCTTTTTCCAGGGAAGGATCGCGGGCAATTATTTCCTGCGCAATAGCCCGTGCTTTTTCAAGTAATTTGCCATCTTGTACCAGGTCTGCAATTCTGAATTGCAAAATTCCGCTTTGCTGGGTACCTTCCATATTGCCGGGTCCACGGAGCTTCAGATCTGCTTCGGCAATTTCAAATCCGTCATTGGTGCGAACCATAGTTTGTATGCGTTGCCGGGCTTCTTCGGTCAGTTTGAACCCGGTCATGAGGATGCAGTAAGACTGTTCGGCTCCTCTGCCCACCCTTCCCCGGAGTTGGTGTAGCTGAGACAAACCAAAGCGCTCGGCATTTTCGATGATCATCACGCTGGCATTGGGCACATTCACCCCCACTTCAATGACGGTAGTGGCAACCATGATTTGGGTTTTGCCGGCCACAAACTGTTGCATCTCGTAGTCTTTGTCGGCCGGTTTCATCTTGCCATGGACCACGCTGATCCGGTATTGGGGAGGAGGAAACTCTCGGGTGAGGGCATGGTATCCCGTTTCGAGGTTGAGCAGATCCAGTTTTTCCGACTCCTCGATCAGGGGATACACCACATATACCTGTCGGCCGAGTTGGATTTCCTGTCGGATAAACCCCATAATCTGGAGGCGGTGACTTTCCCGTTTGTGCAGGGTCTGGATAGGTTTTCTGCCGGGAGGCAGGGCATTGATCACCGAGACATCCAGATCTCCGTAAAGGGTCATGGCCAGGGTGCGGGGGATGGGGGTGGCGGTCATCACGAGGATATGCGGGGGCAGGGGTTTGCTTTTGCCCCAAAGGCGTGCTCTTTGTTCTACCCCAAATCGGTGCTGCTCGTCCGTAATGGCCAGTCCGAGTTGATGAAACTGCACGGGATCCTCGATCAGGGCATGAGTCCCGATGAGGATGTGAATTTTTCCTTCTGCCAGCTCGGACAAAAGTTCGCGGCGTTTTTTACCGGACACGGTGCCCGAAAGGAAACCCACCTGAAGTCCCAGGGGTTCCAGATACGCTTGAACTCCCGTGTAATGTTGCAGGGCGAGAATTTCGGTAGGAGCCATAAGGCAAGCCTGGAACCCATTATCAACGGCCATGAGCATGCACATTACCGCCACAATCGTCTTGCCGCTACCCACATCGCCCTGGAGCAGGCGATTCATTTGCACGCCCGACCGCAAGTCCCGCCGGATCTCCTTGAGTACATTTTTCTGGGCATCTGTGAGTTCAAACGGCAGGTGTTCGTTGAAAAAGGTATGAAAAAAAGTGCCCAATTGCTCGAAAACGAAACCTTTGAACCGTTGCTGATGCTGGCCTTTAAGTTGCAGCAAGCGGAGTTGCAAAAAGAACAGCTCCTCAAACTTCAGGCGAAGTCGGGCAGCTTCCAGGGTATCCTGATCGCGGGGGAAATGAATCCACGCCATAGCTTGCTGGTGGGTTACCATTTGCAGGGACTGATTCAGGTATGCCGGAAGATTTTCTGCCAGTGCAGATGCCGGCATCAGGTCGAGTAACTGCCGAAGTAGTTTTCGGCGATTTTTGGCATCCAGACCCTTCTGGTTGAGTTTTTCAGTAGAAGGGTAAACCGGGTCAAACACCGGTCGTTCTGCCTGGTTGACCTGGGCGGCCAGTTCCATTTCGGGATGAGAAATGGTATTTTTGTCCTGGAAGGCATACACTTTGCCGTACACGATATACTCCGAGCCTACCTGGAGTTTGTTTTCCACCCATTTAATTCCCGAAAACCAAACCAGGTCAATGGCTCCGGAATCATCGCGAAACCTACCCACCAGTCGCTTTTTCCGCCCTTCTCCGAGGGTCTCTAAACGGCGCAATACTCCTTTGAGCAGCACCTGTCCGCTTTGCTCGTGCAGGTCGCGAATTTGGTGGAAGCGGGTTTTATCTATGTAGCGATAAGGAAAATGGTACAGAAAATCCCGAAATGTAAAAATGCCCAGCTCTTTTTTGAGCAATTCGCCTTTGACCGGTCCCACGCCCTTGAGGTATTCGATCGGGGTGTCCAGAAATTTGGTGTGCTGCATGGGTATATCTAAACTTCACAATTCATAAAAATAAGTAATCCTGTGCAATTTTGTGCAGGAACCTCGAGGGCTTTGTAATGTTCGGCAAAAGAAACTATTTTTGGTGGTTGAAAAGACAAGTATTTAAGAGGCATGGAAACAAAAAGACAAAAGCAGGTGGCTGAGCTGATCAAGCGCAATTTCAGTCTTGTCCTGCAACAGGAGGGGAGTTACATTTACGGGGCGCAGCCTCTGGTTACGGTCACCCAGGTGGTGGTGTCGCCGGATATGAGTCTGGCGAAAATTTACCTGAGTGTATATAACAAGGAGAGCAAACAGGAAGTAATTCTGGAGATGGAACACGAGGTTATCCGTCTCAAACAGGCACTTGCGCATCGGGTAAAAAAGCACTTGCGCAGGATACCGGAAATCAATTTTTATTTGGATGATACCCTGGATGAGATGTATCGGTTGAACCATCTGTTTGACGACCTGCATGCTGCCAACCAGATGGGGGACGACGAAGAGGAATGAAGCTAAAGGGGAGTGCCTCAAAACAGGCACTCCCCTTTGTGGCTTACTTCATAAACGGCTTCAGGATGCGTTCAAAGAAGGCTACGCCCCGCGCATTCATCGGATTGGCGTAAGCGGGTTTGCCGTTTTCATAAAAAACATAATAATAACAGTCTGGCGAGAAATAGAAATCGGCCTCTGCCAGGTTGTTGCCTTTTGACTGGAACCAGATATGACCTGCCGGTTTGCAAGTGGCGGGAATGCGTGCGGGTTCCGGATCCCAGTAGGTCAGGGAAGGTCGCACCGAAGACATATCGCTCTGGTTGGTACTAATCGGATAGTTGTAAAAGGTCATGTCAATAAAATCGGCATTGGCTTGCAGCAGTTGCAGGGTGGCTTCCGGCAGTGCGGGGTAATCGGTACCGGGGACTTCCGGAGTTTTGGAGGTATTGGAGCAAGCAAGGATATTGCCCATCAACAGCAGGAGCAGGAGTTTTCGAAACATGGGGAATGGGGATTTATTTGAACAAATAAAAAGCTTTCAGGGTCAAATGCCGGCCGATGAAGCGGTTGGCGTTGGGGTCTGCCCGCCAGTTGGACAGGGATTTGGACCAACGCACATCGAGTCCCCAGTTTTCTTGCAAAAAAACAGCACTTCCGAGAACTAAGGAGATGTGGTTGTCCTGGAGGAGGTAGCGATCGCTGACGTCCTGACCGGTATAGTCCATCACTTTTGAGTTGATGCGCCGGAAATAGGAAACGCCGCCGGCCAGCAAAAATTTCCATTCCTGAAATCGGATCAGCAGGGGAACTTCCACCGCCTGAATGGCTATTTTGTCCAGTGCAGCAGAGAGAGGATCTCCCAGGGTTTTCCGACTGCCCAATTCAGAATACAACATTTCCATACCGAATTGCCAGCGGTCGGACAGCACGACAGCTACAAAAGGCCCCACACTGATCCCCGGTTTGTTGAAACCTACAAGATCATCTCCGTCGAGTTGACTCAGGTTGAGACCGCCACTAATACCTCCCAAAAATCGTTGGGCTCGGGCAGCTTCAGGCAAAGCGCTCAGCAGGATGGCAAAGATCAGAGCTGGGATCAATGGTTTCATAGGCGGGGGTATTTGACAGGTCAAATATGAAAAAAAAATCGCCATCTTTGGTTATTTTTGTTGGATGCGAATGAAAAAATAAAATAACTTATGTTGAAGTTTACCAAAAATAACCTCCAAAAATTGGAAGCGCTGTTGGAAGCTTTCGGCTATGTCGTTCGCTATGAGAAGGGCAATTTCAATGCAGGATATTGTATTGTTCAAAACAAAAAAATTGCGGTCATCAACAAATTTTTTGACACAGAAGGCCGGATCAGTTGTTTGCTGGATATCCTCTCCGGGATGGAGTTGGATCCTTCCGGGTTGGACGACAAGCACCAGAAATTTTTTAACGAAGTTGTTCCCCAACCAGGGGAATCGCATATAAGTACGGCACAGTGAAGGTAACTTTTTTAGGCACGGGTACTTCTCAGGGCGTTCCGGTGATCGGTTGCGATTGCGAGGTCTGTTTGTCTGCTGATCCCCGCGACCAGCGCCTGCGTCCTGCCCTTTTGCTGGAAACAGCGGGCGTTCGGGTGGTGATTGACTGCGGGCCTGATTTTCGCCAGCAGATGATCCGCGCCAGGGTGCCAGGGATAGATGCGATTGTGATTACGCACGAGCACAATGACCATGTGATTGGGCTGGACGATGTGCGTCCGTTTAATTTTATGCAGAAAAAGGATATGCCGGTGTATGCTACGCGGGCGGTCATGAAAGAGTTGCAAAACCGTTTTGCTTATGCGTTTGCGGCAGAGCGGTATCCGGGTTCGCCCATGATCCAACTGGTGCCGATTGAAAAGTCTTCCCGCTTCCGCATCGCAGATCTGGATTTTTTGCCCGTTGAGGTGCTACACGGGAAAATGCCGGTGCTGGGTTTTCGCATTGGCGATTTTGCCTATCTGACGGACATGAAAACCATTGCGGAAGAGGAGCTGGCCAAGCTGTCGGGGGTGGATACGCTGGTGGTGAATGCGTTGCACCATACGCCCCACCATTCTCATCTTAACCTGGAGGATGCGCTGGCGTTTATCGGGGAGATCCGGCCGCGCCGGGCTTTTTTGACACACATGAGCCACCGCATGGGCAAACACCAGGAGGTGTCGGCTCAACTGCCGGCAAATGTGCAGTTTGCTTACGATGGATTGCAGTTGTTTTGGTAAGAATACAGGTTTTATTTTTTTTGTTCCAGGCTAATTTTCAATAGCTTAAATTTTTCACTTATGTCAAGACTGGATATCATCACGGTAGTAATTGTGGTTCTTTGTGTGGTAGCTTTGGGCTATCTGATTTACAAAACAACTAATCTTTTGGGCAATAAGCCCGATGCCAACCAAACAACAGAGGTGGTTGTTCCGCAAACAACGACGCCGGAACCCTGGACTTTTGACGATAGCCTGACGGTGGATAGTTCCCTGCTGGGTATCCCGGATGAAAACGAAAGCCTCCCGGCGGTTGAAACGGTTACTACAGCCGCTCCCACTTACGATGCAGACAAAGGTACAGGTGGCAGTTTTATGGTAATTGCCGGCTCTTTTTCCCTGGCTGCTAATGCCGAGGTAAGGGTGAAGTCGCTTCGCGAAAAAGGGTATGCAGACGCGGAAGTGGGATATTTTAATAAAAAATCCTACGCATCTGCTATCGCAGGGCGATTCGACAACCAGGCCGATGCTCAGCGCATGGTGGCAGAGCTAAAAACCAAGCACCGCATTGATGCCTACGTGCAAAAGAAAATGGATAAATAGGCTAATACAGGACAATTTTTTCCTGTAGCTGCCTGCCGCTTTCTTCGTGGACAACTTTGATCCAATATACCCCCGTAGGGAGGATGTCCAGCGATAGTTCGGGTTGTAGGGTACCTTGACCCAGAAGTTGCCCTACGCTGCTCCACAACTGGTATTGGTACTCGGAGTATTGGTTTTCGCGCAAGCGGAAATACAACTGTCCTCCGGTTGGATTCGGAAAGAGATCCAACTCGCTGATCGGATCTATCGCATTGGTACTCACCGGCGTGAATGCAGGTGTGGTACTGCCCACTACTGCCCGGATCATGAGGGAGCCTTCCGGGAAAAAATCGGGGAAAGCGGCCCATCCGGAACCCGTGTTCTGGAAGATGGCCTGTTTTCCGGCAGGAGAGTTTTTGTCGAAGCCAACCGGGATACATTGCAGTCCGTTGCAGGGAGTGTATTGCTCCCATCCAATGAAAAAATCCGTTCCGGCAGGCAGAAAAACAGCCTTGTTAAGCCCGTTTTCGTCCACGAGCGGGTAGGTGCTGAACCCTTGGAGCGTGTCGTAGAACAGGTCTGTATAGTACGGCCGCACGCCAAATTCTTCATACACGGGTTTCGATTCGAGCGAGCCTATCCAGACGCGCAGGTCGAATACCTGATCGGATACGTCAATGGAGGCATGCGGAAAGTGAAACTGCACCGCTCGCAGCGAGTCGGTGGTGCCGGTGGTAAACCGCACCGCTACTTGTCTGCGTTCTTGGGCTACCAGGGCGGCCTCGGCAGTGCCGTCGTCGTAGCTAAAGTAGTTGTCGAAAATGGTAGTCTGACTGACCCGGTCGTTGCGACTGACGCCTTCGTAGCCGGCCCCTGTGCGCTGGGAGAGGTTGGACAACTGATAGCTGAGGTCAAACTCGAGCCTCGGATAGCTGTCGAAGTTGTTGCTGCTCATCATCTGCAGGTAGCTGCTCCACACCGAGGGAAACCCGCTGGGGTCTCCGTTGAGCGCATAGGTGCGCAGGATAGGTTCGCCGCGTGGGATGTTGGATTCCAATGCGTTGAATAGGGTGGGGCTGGCGGGCGACCAAATGCTGAGCCCGCTTTTTTGCTCGGTCAGACTGGCACTGGAAGGACCGGCGTTGAGGTTTTCCACGGCGTGGTTAAACACCCCCACGGTGATATCGGGCCTGAGCAGGGTGTTGGATTGTTCCTGAAAGTGCTTCCAGGGCATGCTGGTGTAAGGCTGTAGAATGGTTTGGGGCTTCTGTGTGAAGGCGATATCGTCGAACAGGGAGTCGGTCTGAATAAGATCCAGACGCACATAGTCGAGGTGCCAGTTGTCCAACACACCGGTACCTTCGGAGTAGTTGCTGAACCTGAACTGAAAATCGGCGTGCAGAAAGCGGGTGTCGAGTACCTGACGGTAAAAATTAAAAGGTTCTTCTACGGTATTGGGCTGATTGATCGGGATGCCCGCAAAGCCGCGGATAGGTTCCCACAGCCCATTGCGGTTTTTAAATTCGAGGATCATGGAGTCCTGGGGTTCGGGCTTGTCGCCGAGTCCTTTGCGTTGGAGCCAGAACAAGAGCCATACATCGCTGCTCACTCCTCTGGTCAGGTCAATGGGTACGGAGGTGAGTTGGTCGGCACGCCCATGTTCAGTGGGCAACCAGGGTCTTCCCCGGCTGTCGAGTCCGTCGAAAGTAGCTACCCCGACAGAAGGCGGATGCAGAGCCATATTGTCATTGATAAAAGGGTCGCGATCCAGCCATAAAGTCGGATCGGGATAAGGGCCATCGTAGGAAAAATCGTCAAAAAAAGGAAGGGTGCGGCGCTCCCGCACAATGTCGAAAGCAAAATTGAGGGTATCACACACGGCCAATTCATCGCATACCACTACGCACAGCCTGTCGGTGCCGGGGTATCGGGCGGCACGGTAGGCGAGCTGTCCTTCCTCGGTGACCTGAGCCACCTGATCCCGACCCTCGTAGGTATCCGGACAGTCTAAAAAGTAAGTACAAGTCAAATTACCCGGTAGATCAAGCGGCAGATCTATAGCGATCATGCCTTCAGGAGGCAGCACGTATGCGGGTTGTTCGAGGGTTCGTCCCGGCCGGCGGATCAGGATATCGAGTGCCTGGCTGCGACAGCCATTGGGGTTACAAAATTCCAGCAAAATGCGGGCCGATTGCACTTGGATGCTCGCGTTGGGAGTGATTATCAGTTCATTGCCCTGCACAACCGCATTGACACCCGGCAGGATGCCGCAATTGATACAATTATAATTACCTGCTTCTTGCCCCAGTCCGGTCGTATCTATGGCAAGCGGTATAGTGGTGGTCTGACCTGCTGAGAGATAGACCAGTGATGGATCAAAAAAAGGACAATCGCTTTTGGCGGTTACGATGGAACCGGTGTAGCGAAACATCTCCGGCAGCGCCGTTTCCTGTTGCCACCAGGCCTGTTCGAGCGGATAATTTCCGGGCAGCGGAATCAGCGTCTGTGCCTGAAGGATGAAGCCTGAAACAAGGGTTGCCAGGAGGAGGGCAATTCTTGAAAATGTCATGGGTAGCGTTGCGTTAAAAAAGGTTGCTGGACAATGATACATCTAAAATACCGGCAAAACAAACATCAATCGTCGTTGGATAGCGAATCAGGGGCGTTTGTGGGCGTATCACAATCGTCCGGCAGGGTATCGCTGAGGTACAGATTAATACGAGTACCCAGTCCTGCCACGAGGGCATCTGTAGGCGGCGGATCCTGTCTATAAACATAGGCCGTGCTATAATCTGCCACATCGCCTTGGATCTGACCAATCTCCAGACCTACGCTGCTCAGCACAAAAGCTGCCTGGTTGTAAGTTTTGCACCTTAGATCCGGAATACTCACCTGATTGCTTTTTCGTTCGGTCACTATAAAGTCCAGGGTACTGCCTTTGGGCACTCGGAAACCCTGTCGGAGTTCGTTATCGCTGATTTCGCGGCCATCGAAATACACCGTCAGGATGGTATTGGCTTCGAGTTTTGCATCAAAACGCTTTTCGAGTACTCGGTATTTGATACCCAGGCGCTGGAGCTTTCGCGTATATTGGCCATAGTCGTAAGCACCTACCAGGCCTGGAAGGATCACAGGCGGCGGAGAGCTGCTGTTGACAGTCACATATACCGATCTGTTTTTCTTGACGCGGGAAAAGGGCTTGGGGTACTGATTCAGGATGATGCCCGGCATTTCGTCCACCAGGAAGATGGAGTCTGCAATAATGAGTTCTAGTTTACCTTCTCGCGCTTTTGCTTTTGCACTGGCGACATTCATGCCGGTAAAATCCTGGATTTGCAGGCTGCTGCCGTGGTGGGTAAACAAGCGCAGGCTCAGTACCAGCACCAGGTAAAGCAGCGCTGACACGCCTACGAGCGCCAGCGCATTTCTCCGGAAAGCCGGAGACAGCACAAAAGCACCGAGGGTTTGCAGGAAATACTTTGCCTGTGTTTTGGCCAATTCGAGGAAGGAAGCTTTGGAGTCCTCTGTTGGTGGTGGTGGCGTTTCAGGTTGCTGTTGCGGGGTTTCCATTACATCGTATTTTTTTGCGTCAGCGAGGATCATTTCCAGTACTTCAATGGGAGCTTGTCCTTGCTGTAGAACGGAACGAATTAGGGCACTGTCTTTGTATATCCATGGGAGTGTATGTACAGCAGCTATCCGGATATGGTGCGAACCGTCCGGTTCTGGAGTTATCAGGACATCTATTGCTGCATAGCCTGTGATCGGGATGGTCTGGACTACCTGCTGCACCCAGGGATAAGTTATTTTTTCCAACTGTGCCGCCCATTCCGGATTCCGCTCAAAGATAAAGGATTGTTTGTCATGGAGACGAATATTGCTGCTTATTTCTTTCGGAGAAAGGAGCAGGGGAGGAACGTGGCGAATGGTGCCATCGAGTCGAACGAGGACGGGAAACCTGGCTGCGCTGGCAGCTGTCGGAACAGCATCCGGACTAAACGTAAGACTGGCTACCGGAATCCCCTGGCCGTGGAGAATTTCCAGTACGGCGGAACTGTTGAGGGACTCCTGGCTCACGATGGGAATTTCCAGATGACCGAACAATTGTTTGAGTTTGTGGATATTGGGATGGCTGTCGCCAAAACAAAGCCACGCCAGATGGATTTCTTTTTTGAGATCGGTAGGCAGTATTTTTTTGGAAGAAAGGGAGACTCTGTCGAAAAAAGACTTGACATTGCCTTCAAACAGCCATTGGCCGGGCACCTTGGAAAACTCCAAAAAAGGGGTTTGTCCTTTGATGTAATAGACTTCGGGATGCCACCGGGAGGAAGCCTCCAACTGGCTGTAGAGAAAGCGCGCATTTTCCAGGGCGAGTTCCTGGTCGCGGAGCATATCCCCTAAAAAAATGCCCACCTGTTGTTGACCGGTTCGGGATGTTTCCCGAGAAAGTTCTTGTTCTTTGAGGTATTGGTACAAAAATCGGAAACTGGGTTTTTCGGGAAAATCTTGGCTGCGTTCGTATAGGGCGCTGCCGAGCAGTTGACTGAGCAGTTGTACGGGGGTCAGATTCTGCGTGGCTGCCAATTGAAAAATTGGGGCGCCTTCATAGAACTTTGCGGTATTGCGAATTTCCGAAACCAGGATGCGCTTATCGTGGGTCAGGGTACCTTCTATCAACACAAGGGTACTCCACTCCAGGCGTTCTGCCAGTTTTTCGGCAAGGTGTCGGATAGCCAGCAATTGGCTGTCTGTGAGATCCAGTGTTTGCACCGAAACGCTATGAGGGGTATCCGGATTGTAAAAGAAATACAGATCATCTTTGAGCGACCGGCTGCAGGGGGGCAGCGCTGTCCATTCGTTGCGGGCATTGCGGATAACAAAGCAAGAAAAATCCTTTCCATCAGGCACCTGTTCGATCAGCACGAATTCCTGTTTGCCGGGATACTCCAGCATCAGGGGGCGATCTACCGCCGCTGCTGCAGTACAATGTTCCTCGAGGAAAGCAAACAGCGCTGCCTCTGATTGAAGCAGCATCCCTTCTGCAAGTATGGGTAATCCGGGACCTTCTGTTGGATCACACACCAGCTGCACCCAATCGCGTTTTTCATACTCGGATCGGTCCAGCCATTCGGAGGGCAGCAATACTTCCCGGAACAAGGCTCGGTTGGCAGCGCTCAGAAAATCTGCAGGTTGGGTATTCGCATCGAGTAAACTTCCCGCCGCGGGAACCTCTCCCCAGGCACTTTTAAGGGTGCAAGGGAAGCCCGGATGCTTAGCAAGTTCTTTGAGGATCGAAGTGGGATCTTGGGTGTCAAGATCCTTTCTGGAAAGGATCCTGAAGTCAGGCGTCGCAACGTGCAGTTGGCCGAGCAGGTCCTTTTGAAACACTTTGTCCCACACCGCCCGATGTTGCGCCGGTGGGTTGCCTGTAAAAGGGATGCCCAGATCCAGGAGTCGCTGTTGCAGTTCGGCCGTCTCATCAAATTCGGCATTGAGGGTAATCCAAGCTGCATTGACCAAATCTTGCAGATGTGTATAAGAGAGCGGTTTTGCCCAGTCCTCGGGGGACAACTGGACGGGAAATCCCAAGGGTTTATCGGGCAGGAACAATTGTAATTCCTGATCCACAAAAATGGGTAGCGGCTCAAACAAAGCGCTGTCGAGATATTGCGTCAGGGTATTCGCCGCGGCAACCGACCAGCCTGTATCCCTACTTTTACCTCCAAAAAACACACCAACAGTCAATTTCATAAGCGGAAATTATAGCTCATTACGCCTCAAATTTACGCCAATTGAGACAGAAGGTGCTTTTTAGGGTAAAAAATAAGATAATATAAAGATTTTCAAAGACTTAAAGCATAGGTGCAAGGCACCTTAAAGTGCCTTGCACCTAGATTACCCTTGTTAATACCCCGATATCCAAAAAAGTAACCTCATTTTGTCGCTGTTTCCTCAAAAAACAGCCGCTACTTGTGCCCCGCCGGTATGGATAATGCCTCCGCGGGCTCCTTTTCGACCTTCGTAGTGAAAGTTGAGCTGAATGGTTTTGTTGAGCAGACGGCCAAACTGAAGGCGCCACTGGAGGTTGCGTCCGGGCTGCAGACCGTTGAGCAGGGCAAAGGCTACCGGAGTGTTGAGCGGGGCATCCAGCTGCATCCATGTCCAGCGCGTGCTTGCTTGCAGGGTGGATTTACTGCCTCGGAGCAGGGCGGACTCGAGGGAAAGTTGGTGCTGCCGACTGCCGCCCGGGTTTTCCCCGGAGGGGCTCCGATCCAACTGAAACAGATAGGCACCGGAAATTTTGAGATCGGTACCACTGAGGTAATGGAGTTGTGGCGATATCCGCCAAAACTGGAAATGGTAGTTTTTGCCGGCGAACAGTCCGGAAGTCTGTACGCGTTCCCCCCGTGTTCCCGTGGCTTCGAGGTTGATGCCCTTGCCGATACGCAGGTTGCTGCGGAGGAGCCATTCGCGGTTTTGTCTGCTTTCTGCGCTTGATTGTTCTATGTGTTTTCCCAGCTGGTTTTGGTAACTGAGTTGCAGGTCAAAGGCGGGATTGCCGCGATTGAAGAACAGGGTGTGTCGGATGGAGGCATTGGAGGCGATCAGACTGGAGTCGCCAAGGGCCAGATCGAAGGGATTCCAGCGTTGCGCTCCGGTGCGGCGATTGATCAGCATGACAGACTGCAGGACAATTTTTTTCAGCGCAGCCGGGGCACCCGGGATACTGCCGGGCTGTACCAGAATTTGCTGGTTGAACAACAACTGGTGTACCCGGACGAAATTGCGGCTAAAACCGGCAACTTTGATGTAGTCGGCCATATCCGCGAAGGGGGCAATTTCCATTTCGTATGCCTGTACAAGGCCGTCGTTGTTGTAGAGCGAGTCGAGCCAGATGTGAGTGCCCTGCCCTTTGGCGACCTTAATGTACGAAAACTCCCGCGCCGGTTCCTGTCCCGCGCCGGTTTCCCAGGTAGTTTGACTGCGCAATAGCCCTTTGCCCAGCAATAGATGGAGATCTGTTCGCCCCAATAAATTTTCGGAATTTACCCGATCTTCTCCCGGGTTACTGAATTGCAGCCTGCGGAAAACGACATTTTGTTCAAGGGAAAAATGATTGGATGGCCTGAATTGTCCGCTGAGCTGCCACTCGGAGGCACGGTTGTCAAACACAAAATTTTCCGCCAGGGGTACATATTCTTTCCTTTGGGCAAAGGAGCTGCGCAAAAAGAAGACTTCCGTGGGATCTGTTTCGAGATAAGCTTCTATGCGGTCAAAGAAAAAACTGGATTCAAGCAGCCTTTCTCCGGCTTTGCGGTCATTTTTTTCTCTGTGGATCGTCAGACCCAGGGTGCTGTTTTTCCACCGGGGTATTTTTTTGGCGACAGCCAGAGACGGCTTAAAAAAACGGATATGTGCATCCGGGATATCCGACCAGAGCATTTGTCCTTCGGACTGAACCGTCCAGGTGCGGTGGCTGATATTCAGATCCCAGTCTTGTTTCAGGCCGCTGTACTGGTCTTTCCTCACAAAATGCAGGATGCCATACCGGATTGCTCCTGCTGTGGAACTGAGCAGGGACAACTCCAGACCGCTGAGTTGTTCGGCTGCGGGCAAGACAGTACCCTCGTTGAGGTTGCTCACCAGAGCCCAGTTGCGGTTGAACTCCGGATCACGGAAAGGGTTCAAGGCACGGAACCCTGTGCTGATCCTCTCGAGGTGCAATCGGGTTTGCAATTGTAATTTTCCGGTATCCCGAGTCAGGTCAAACCTTCGGTAAAACTCCATGTTGCCGGCCATTCCGGTATCATCGGCATCATCGAGCGGCGAAAGTCTGTTGGGATCCAGCCAGCTTATCGCCATTTCAGCAGATATGCCAGCCTTCGGCGAAAACGTGTAATTGCCGCGAAACGCCGTTATCTGATGGGCTTCCGGGCTAACGAGGGGAGCGATCGGCTCGAAGCGACCGCGAGGAGCACAGGTAAGCGGATCGGGTGCAATCCACACAAATACGGGTTCGTTGGCCAGTTGGTTTCTGTCCTGGATGTAGTTGCCTTGTCCTGGGCCGAGATCTGAAAAATGAGCTTGATAACCAAGTCCTTCTGCAATAGGGGCATAGACTAAGATCGTATCGCGGTTGCCGCAGGCATCGAAGGTGTCGCGCAGCAGGTAGTGTACCTGGAGGGGATCGGCAGGCTGTGGCCCTTTGATCGTAGAAGTGATGGCGGCCAGGGGGTCATCACCCGCATTTCTGAGTATAGCTCCGGCATTAGGGGGTAAGAACCCGGTGGCATTGGACTGCCGGGAATCTTGTTGGCCGATCAGGTGCATGCCCAGCCGGAGTCGCCCGGAAGTCCATGCTGCATCCAATCCATAAAGCATGCGGGTGTAGCGCTGATCGGTATATTCGAACTCGACCACGATTCTTCGATCTTTGGTAATCAACTGTTTGCTCGTAAATCGGATCTCACTGAGGTTATAATCAATGATATAATCTGCTTCGGTGCCCCGGGTCAGTTGTTTGCCATCTATCCAAACCTTTTCCGTACCTGCCAGCACGATAATCAGGTATTCTCCTGCATTGCCGGTAAGGCGGTAGGGGCCTTGGTTGCCCTCCGAAGGTCGGATGATATTGCGACCAAACTTACTGCGAGACAAGGCCATGCTGCTTCGGGTCTGCAAACTACCCTTATCCTGTGGTGTTAGGTGATAATCATAACGGATGCCTTCCAGCTTTTTGAAATAATTCAAAAAATGAGCGGCGGGCCTTGTCCAATCGAAGTCTCCTGCCGTCAACCGGGAGCGACCCTTTTCGAGCTGGACAAAAACCTGGTCAAATTCCCTGATTTGCAGGGTATTCCCTTCGGGTTGAAGCGGCAGATTTTCATCGGTAATAGCGGCCAGGATGCGCACATCGTTGTTGAGTTTGCCGGACAACTGGAGGTTGAAATTGGCATTGAGACCAAGATCCTGGTTGTTGCCCAGGTTAATACCCCTGGTAAAACTACCCGAATAATCGAGGCTGGAGCTGCTGATCCAGTCAGTAGGTTTTTGGTAGGGATTAAATACGATCTGATTGGTCTCCAAACTGTCGTTGCGTTGCTGTTGGCCGGGTATGGCAAAGGTAGCAGCTTGGAAAAAACGATATTGTACCTGAAGCGGATAGGCGATTTGGGGGGGAACTACCTGCCAGTACAGGGTATCACCGCGAACAATCCGGTTTTCTGCAGGAAGCAGACTCCCATTAGAAGCCATGATCTGCATACTGCCGGGGAAAATATAGAGATGGGGTAGTAAGTGCAGCGTATCGGGCTGCGCTATGCTGAACTGGTGTATGTTTACAGTTGGCAACTGCTGGGACCAGAGCCGGGGTAAAAGCAGAAAAACAAACGGGAAGAATAACCAGGATAAGCGCATACAATCCCCGCATTTGCTGAGGCGGGCAGTTGACCCTTAAAATTACAAAAAGCCGCGCAGAGTAGCCCCTTATGTCAAAGAATTTAATGTGTTAAAGGTGACAAATGTCGCTTTTTTTTTGAATTGCTTTTGTGTAACTTTGTGGTAACCTTGTAGAAAAACTATAAGTAAGAACAAAGAGCTTTGAGTTGACACGCCCCTTTAGGGCAAAACAAGATCGGCAAATCATTAATCTCAATCTCATCTTTTCGCATTGTAGTGAAGGGGTGGCAGGAATTATTTGTTATGGAAAGACGATTTACACACTTTGTTCTTTTTCTGCTTTGTTTTCCGGGTTTTTGCAGTGTCATGACTGCTCAGGTTTCAGCTACTTTAGACCCAAATCAGTATCGAACTTATGATGGCCGTAACAACAACTTGTCCAATCCCTCTTGGGGTGCGGCGGGTGATCGTTTGTTGCGCTTGTCGCCGGCTCATTACGAGGATGGTATGGCTGCTCCGATGAGTAATCGCAGGCCGAATCCCCGTGACGTGAGCAATATTTTGTTTGCCCAGGATCGCCTGATGAATGATCCCCATCACTTGAGTGATTTTGTATGGGTATTTGGGCAGTTTTTGGATCATGAAGTAGGGCTTACTCCTGATGGTGACGAAGCGTTCAACATTCCGGTAAGGGAAGGAGATGCTTGGTTGGATCCGCTTCGCACGGGATCTGTTGTAATTCCGATGCGCAGGAATTTGTTTGATCCGAGTACGGGGACTTCTCCGGACAATCCGCGGGAGCACGTTAATGTATTGACGGCTTTTGTTGATGGTTCTGCGGTATATGGGTCGGACGAGTATCGTGCCAACTGGCTGCGATCCTTTGAGTCGGGCAAACTGAAAGTTTCTAAGGGCAACCTGATGCCTTACAATACTACTACTGGAGAGTATGATGCTCCTGTGGATCACAGTGCACCAGAGATGGACAACCCGGTTGGCCTGGTAGAGAAATTATTTGTAGCGGGAGATTCGCGGGCTAACGAAAACCCACTGTTGATTGCCATGCACAATTTGTTTGTGCGGGAGCACAATCGTGTTTGTGACGAATTGGTGTTGGCGCATCCGGATTGGAGTGACGAGCAGTTGTACCAGCACGCCCGCAAGATAGTGGGGGGTAAGATTCAGGCGATTGTATATGAAGAGTGGTTACCTGTACTGGGTATTCCAATGGATTCTTATACGGGGTACAAGCCGGATGTGAATCCTCAGTTGTTCAATGAATTTACGGCAGCGGGTTTCCGCGTGGGACATACTTTATTGAATGGCAATCTGCGCATGCTTAAGCCGGACGGGGGCGATATGGAATCTGGGGATATGACCCTCCGGGATGTGTTTTTCAACCCTGCTATGGTGACAGCTTCGGGTGGATTGGATCCTTTTTTGCAGGGGATGGCGGCGCAGCGTATGCAGACGTTTGACAGCAAGGTGGTGGACGATGTGCGCAACTTCCTGTTTGGCCCTCCGGGTGCAGGTGGATTGGATTTGGTGGCGATCAACATCAACCGGGGTCGCGAGCGTGGGCTTCCGGATTACAATACCCTTCGGGAGTCATTGGGACTGAAGAAGCACTTGTATTTCGCCCAGGTTAACAATCGGGCTGATGTATTTGCGCGATTGATGGTGGTTTACCAGCAGTTGTATAAGCTGGATCCCTGGGTGGGTATGTTGGCAGAACGCCCCTATACAGGTTCTATCTTTGGGGAAACGCTCCGCAAAATGATGTCTAAGCAGTTTACGCACTTGCGCGATGGCGATCGTTTTTACTACGAAAATGACCCTGTACTAACGGCTGATGAAAAGGAGGCGATTAAAGTTACCCGCATGCGGGATATTTTAATGAAAAATACGGATATCGTGCTGATGCAGGAAGAGGTATTTCGCGCTTTGAGTCCGGAAGAGCTTTGTGCAGAGGTGTCGGCAGATCTTCAGGTGATGGTGCACACAGAAACGGGGGCGCCTGTTTCCTCTGTAGAGGTTACGGTTAACGGAGAGGCTATGTCTATGACGGATGAGTCGGGTATGGCGATGGTTGCGAATATGAATTTCTGTGCTTCTCCTGTTGTTTCGGCGCTAAAGGTGGATGACATAAAGAATGGCGTAACCACGCTTGATTTTTTGCAGGTGCAAAAGCACATTCTGGGGCAGGAATTATTGGACAGTCCTTACAAAATTCTTGCTGCGGATGTGGATGATTCCGGTGGGGTTACGTTGATGGACTTGATTGTTTTGCGACAGATTGTGCTGGGAGCGATTCGAGAGTTGCCTTCAGGTCAGGATCCCTGGCGTTTTATAGATGGAGCTTATGTGTTCAGCAATCCTGCTGATCCTTTCCAGGAGGATTACCGTCAGATGGCTATGGAAGTGAAGATGATGGAATATGCGGGGCATAAGCCGATGGAAGTGATGGCGATTAAAAAGGGGGATGTGGATAATTCTGTGCTTACTACCAATGCTGCCATTGCCGCAGGTGTGCGCAGTTCAGGTCAGGTTTGGATGACTACCAGTGATATAGCTTTGGTTGCGGGCAAGGACTACAAAGTTCAGTTCAGTATGGAGGATTTGTCTGCTTTGGAGGGTATGCAGTTTACGTTGAAGTTTGCAACAGATGCGCTGCGTCTGTCGGAGGTTGTAGATGGAACCATTTTGGCAGATGAACACTTGGCGGTCAATGGGGATCGCGGTCTGATCGGAGCGAGCTGGACAGCTTTGGCTAGCAATAAGGCGGTTTCCGGCAAGAAACTGTTGACCTTGAAGTTTACGGCCTTGCAATCGGGCAGTTTGAGTGAATATATAAGCTTGCATCAGTCTCCGGTTGTAGCAGAGGCTTACGGTCGGGATGGGGCTTTGTTGGAACTGGCGCTGGGCTTTGCCAAGTCCGAGCAGGATATGCTGGTTCTTCGCAATTTTGAACTGTACCAAAACGAACCTAATCCTTTTAAAAATAATACCTTCATTGGATTCGAATTACCCGCTGAAAGCAGGGTTGTGCTGAGTGTGTTTGATGTGCAGGGTAGGGTATTGTTCCAGGCTACGGATGATTTTGCTGTTGGTAAGCAGGGATTTTCGCTCGACAGAAGCCAATTGGCAAATGCAAGTGGACTGTTGTATTATCAAATCGAGACCAATTTCGGGACAATTACCAAAAAGATGGTGTTACTCGACTGATCAGTGTTGTCGTTGTGGCTCAAAAAAAACCGGTTTTAGGGGATATCTCCTAAAACCGGTTTTTTTTTGGGGATTAATTTCCAGGAATTTGGTGAACCTTTCAGACTTGCTTATCTTATCCTTTTGAATGTTAGCTGCACCCACCAAAAAATGTAAATATGGAACATCTGCAATATCCTCATTTATTTAAGCCGCTTGATCTTGGTTTTACTCAAATTAAGAATCGGGTGCTCATGGGTTCCATGCACACGGGGCTGGAAGAAGAAAGAGGCGGCTTTGAGAAGTTGGCCGTGTATTTTGCAGAGAGGGCTGCCGGCGGTACGGGATTAATGGTAACGGGTGGGATTGCGCCCAATCGCGAGGGCTGGGTGAGTCCTTTTGCGGCAAAGCTTACGACCTCTGGGGAAGCAAGGAAGCACAGCATTATCACAAAAGCGGTGCACGATGCGGATGGTAAAATCTGTATGCAGATTTTGCATACCGGCAGGTATGCGTATCACCCCTTGTCGGTAGCTCCCAGCCGGATAAAGGCACCGATCACGCCTTTTACACCCAGAGCCTTATCGGCCAGGGGGGTGGAGCGGACCATACAGGATTTTGTCCGGACAGCCCAATTGGCTAGGGAGGCGGGGTATGACGGGGTGGAAATTATGGGGTCGGAAGGGTACCTGATCAATCAGTTTATTGTCGCCAAGACCAACAAGCGGAGCGACCAGTGGGGGGGCAGTTATGAGAATCGCATGCGGTTTCCGGTAGAAATTGTAGCGCGAACGCGCAAAGCGGTGGGTCCGGACTTTATCATTATCTATCGCTTGTCCATGCTGGATCTTGTGGAAGGCGGAAGCACCTGGGCAGAGGTGGTTCAATTGGCCAAAGCGATTGAGCAAGCAGGTGCAACCCTTATCAATACGGGGATTGGCTGGCATGAGTCGAGGGTGCCGACTATTGCGACCCTGGTGCCTCGAGCAGGATTTGCCTGGGTGACCCAACGGCTCATGGGGGAGGTAAAGATCCCTTTGATTACCACCAACCGCATCAATACCCCTGAAGTTGCGGAGCAATTGCTCGCCGAAGGGTATGCCGATATGGTGTCTATGGCCAGGCCGCTGTTGGCCGATCCTGACTTCGTCAAAAAGGCGAGTGAAAACAGGGCACGAGAAATCAATACCTGCATTGCCTGCAACCAGGCTTGTTTGGATCATGTTTTTTCCAATAAACGTGCTTCTTGTCTGGTCAACCCCCGAGCCTGCCATGAAACAGAACTAGTCTTTTTACCCGGTTCCCGGGAAAAAAGACTAGCGGTAGTTGGAGCAGGACCTGCAGGTTTGGCTTTTGCCTGTCTTGCAGCTTCCAGAGGACATCAGGTTGACTTGTTTGAGGCGGACGCTAAAATAGGGGGGCAATTCAATCTGGCCAAACAGATACCCGGGAAGGAAGAATTTGCAGAAACCCTCCGGTATTTTGAATCGCAGATCCGGGTTCACGGGGTGCAACTGCATTTGGGAAAAAGGGTGGAGGCAGAGGAACTTGTGGCAGGCGGATACGATGAAATTGTGGTGGCTACCGGGATTCAACCGCGGATACCCCAAATACCCGGACTGGATCACCCTAAAGTATTGGGGTACCTCGATGTCCTAAAGCACGGGAAAGTCCCCGGCGCCAAGGTCGCCATTGTAGGTTCGGGAGGTATTGGATTCGATGTGGCCACGTATCTGACCCATGATGAGGTGGCAGATCAAAGCGCGATCCGGCAATTTCTCGACGAATGGGGGGTGGATGAAGCACTGACCGGCCGTGGAGGACTGGCAGCTCTCGCTCCCGCTAAACCCGCCCGGCGCCAGGTTTATCTGCTCAAAAGATCCAAAGGCAAACACGGTTCGGATATGGGAAAAACCACTGGTTGGATTCATCGGAGCAGCCTCAAGAAAAAATCAGTTCAGATGCTGGCAGAAGTCGAATATCAAAAAATTGATGACGCCGGTCTGCATATCACTGTTAAAGGCAAACCCCAACTGCTTGAGGTAGATCATGTCGTGATTTGTGCAGGCCAGGTTCCCCTGCAGCGCTTGTACAACGAATTAAAAGAAAAAGGGACAACCGTGCACCTGATTGGTGGCGCAAGAGAAGCCGGTGAACTGGATGCCCGGAGAGCTATCGAGGAAGCAGCCAAATTAGCGGCACGGATTTAAAAGTAAGACGATAAATAAAAAATTGCAGTACAAAAGTTTATATTTGTAGCTAGTATTATACTATGCAGCAGGTGCACATTTTTGATGTAAACCATGCCCAAAGCCCATGCACATTATCAGAACTGTCATCGCTGATGACCACCCCATCTTTGTGGAAGGACTGAAGCAGGTTCTTTTGTCTAACTTCGACTTCCGATTCAAAATCACAGCTCTTGCTGCGGATGGCCGTAGTGCATTACACCAACTCAAACACAAAAAATCTGAAACAGATTTACTTATTTTAGACCTGAATTTGCCCGAATTGGACGGATTTGAGGTATTAGAAGCGCTTGGGGCAGACAGGCAGCACATCCGAGTTTTAATCCTGAGTATGTATGAAGATCCAAAACTCATCAAAGAAGCCTTCAAAGTAGGTGTTGATGGGTATTTGCTCAAAACCCAGGTGGTAGAAGAATTGTTTGTCGGAATCCGGGAAATCATGGAGGGTAACCGTTACATCGGAAAAGGCGTGATGTTGTATTCTTCCGAAGAAGATGGGCACACCGGGGCATCTGCTCCTCCTCATACGGATATCTTCGAGGATAAGTTCATCCGAAAGTACCACCTTACCAAACGGGAAATGGAAATTCTTCACTTGATTACAAGGGCAAAGAGTAACAAAGAGATTGGATTGCAGTTGTTTATCAGCGACCAGACCGTAAGCGTACACCGGAAAAACATCATGCGCAAATTGGGTGTGAGCAATACCGCCGCCCTGATCAAAGTGGCTTATGAAAATTCGCTCCTTTGATCCCTTGTTTGTGGTTAAAAACTCAAAAATACCCTGTTTGGGGTATGAAATATTAGGATTATATGATTATATTTGCACTCTACTAAAGTTAAAGACGACCAAAACTACAAGACGACCCACAAGCATTTACAACTACTCGTTCAAAAGCAGATTTACGTAAAGTGAAAAGTGACTTCAAAAACTATTTGTTAGTTGCGTGACATTTTAGGTTTGATAATTAATCCCATAACAAATTAATAACCTCTTGTTTACATGATCATCTGCTTCAACAACAAAGCTTACCAATCTATGGTACTTGCTTCTCCTAATATTTTTGTTTCCACCAAAAAGTATGTTTAGTTTTTTTATAAGATAATTACCTCTAATTACAACGCACTATTTGTTGTGAATGTAACGCGGTATTGGTATTAAATATTTAATAACTTGTTTATTAACGGCAGATAACATAGTCTGCTCCGGGTTCGGCTAATTTTTGTATCCATATTTTATAACCTAAATTGTTTAACAAATTGTAG
>JANQWK010000005.1 GCA_030729925.1 Saprospiraceae bacterium | reverse complement strand
TAATGAGGGTAATCAGGTGCAAGGCACTTTAAGGTGCCTTGCACCTGTGGCTTAATTTTTTGATAATTAACATATTAATCTTAAATTTCCCTTCCCTCTTCCTTTGTTGAGCCTAATTTTGGCTCTTTCCCCCAAGATGTTTTCCCCTCTGCTTTAAACTTTCCAAAGTTTAAAAACATTATTCCTTGGAGAACCAAAAAAAAATTGATATGCAGGACGAGCAAGTGTTACGGGATCCCGAAGCCATCGAGGATATTTTGGTCGAGGAACAGCAGCTGCAGCGGGCAGAGCATACCCTACCCAGGCACCTGACCATTTTACCGCTTACCCAAAGGCCCATTTTCCCGGGTCTCCCTATACCCCTGACTTTTTCCGGCAAGGAGAAAACAGCCTTGCTCCAGAAAATTTTTGAACAGGAGGATGGATACGTAGGATTGGTGTTAGCAAGGTCTTTTGATGAAGAGGACGAGACCCAGTCGGATTTATACGAAGTGGGCACCTTGTACCAGATCCAACGGATTATACCGGCAGGTCCGGGTGTGGTGCAGGTACTGGGGCGCAGTATTACCCGTTTTTCCAGGTTGAGCACCCTGCTGGTCAAACCCCAGATCCGATGGGATGTGCAATATCATTTTGAACCCAAAGAAAAACCCGATCCGGATCTGAAGGCTTATATGCTGGCTATCAGTTCTGAGATCAAACAACTGCTCCAACTCAACCCCATGTTCCAGGAACAGGTCAACCTGGTGGTTGCCCAACTCAATTACGAGGCTCCCGGGATGACCATGGATGTGATCAGCAACCTGCTGTCAGGGGAGTCGGAACAGTTGCAGGAACTGCTGGAGACCTTCAACTGGCACGAAAGGGCCAAATTGCTGCTGCAATTGATCAAGGAGGAACTCGAGATCGCACGGATCCAGCAGAAGATCAACAAACAGATCGAGGAGAAGGTCAATAAACAGCAAAAGGAGTTCTTTTTGCGCGAACAACTCAAAGCGATCCGGAAAGAATTAGGCATGGATAAAGAGGACGGGGAGTCGGAGGTGGAAAAGATCGCTCAAAAATTGGCCCACCTCGAACTTCCCGAAGATGTCCTCAAAGTGGTGCAGCAGGAAATTAACAAACTCCGCACCCTGAATGCCCAGTCGCCCGATTTTAACCTGACCCGCAATTATCTCGAAACTATAGCCGAATTGCCCTGGTCGGTGTATTCGGCAGATAACACCGATATTCGAAAGGCGAGGGAGAGCCTGGATACCGATCATTACGGTCTGACAGAGGTCAAAGAGCGCATCCTGGAGTTCTTGAGCGCCGTGATTAAAAGGGGCAAAATTGCCGGATCCATCATTTGCCTGGTCGGCCCTCCCGGGGTGGGCAAAACGTCTATCGGGAAGTCAGTAGCCGCCGCCTTGGACAGGAAGTTTTTCCGGTTTTCCGTAGGCGGTATGCGGGACGAAGCGGAGATCAAAGGCCATCGGCGAACCTACATCGGAGCCATGCCCGGGAAAATCATCCAGGCCCTGCAACGAGTAGGCGCAGCCAACCCTGTGATCATGCTGGACGAGATTGACAAAATCGGAAGCTCTTTTCGGGGCGACCCGGCTTCTGCCTTGTTGGAAGTCCTGGATCCGGAACAAAATGCCAGCTTCCTGGATCATTACCTGGATCTTCCCTTCGATCTTTCTAATGTGCTGTTTATTACTACCGCCAACCAGTTGGATACCATCCCGCAACCCCTGTTGGATCGCATGGAAGTGATCCGCCTATCCGGCTATATGCTGCAGGAAAAAGTACAGATCGCCCTGCAGTATTTGGTTCCCAAACAACTCGAAGAACACGGTTTTCAACCCGATGAAATGGCCTTCTCCACCGATGCCCTGCACCTGATTGTGGACAAATACGCCAGAGAGGCCGGCGTGAGAAACCTCGAAAAGCAAATCCGCAAGATCATCCGAAAGGTGAGTCTCAAGTTGGCCGAACACCAAGAGGTACGCATGGGGATCGAAGCCGCTGATGTGGCCGAGTACCTCGGGCAACCCATTTTTTCTACCGAACAACTATACGAAGAGGCTATCCCCGGAGTGGTGCTGGGTCTGGCCTATACCTCTATGGGAGGCGCTACGCTTTATATCGAGGCCGCCGGAATCAAGAGCAAACATCCGGGATTCAAACAAACCGGACAGTTGGGCGATGTGATGCGGGAGTCTTCCGAGATCGCCCTGAGCTTTGTCCGCGCCCGCTTGTGCCAACTCCCCGCCTGTGCCGACTTTTTCGACCAGCATTCGGTACACCTCCACGTACCCGCCGGCGCTACGCCCAAAGATGGTCCATCCGCAGGGATCACCATGGCCCTGGCGCTTTTCTCCCTGGCCTACGGCAAAGCAGTCAAACCGGGTATCGCCATGACAGGCGAACTCACCCTCACCGGTAGGGTGCTGCCCATAGGCGGGGTACGAGAAAAAACCCTGGCCGCGCGTAGGGTAGGTATCAAGGAATTGATTTTCCCGGCAGAAAACCAAAAGGATTTTGACGAACTCCCCGACTATATCAAAGAAGGCCTGGAGGTACATTTTGTCCGGCATTTCGAAGAGGTGCTCAAAATTGCTTACCCCAATGATACCTTTCAGTAAGGCAAATGTGTACTTTTACCCAAAAGTAAGCATTTGAAAAAGGTATTTATTAAGTCGGGCAAAACAGATGCCCTCAAGAGGTTTCATCCCTGGATCTTCTCAGGTGCCCTGAGCAAAGAGGATCCGGGGATTACCGATGGCGAACTGGTAGAGGTATGCGCCGCCAACGGCGATTTTTTGGCTTTCGGCCATTACCAGGATGGGAGCATCAAAATACGGGTACTGTCTTTCGAACCCCTAACCGGCGACTATGGCGGCTTCTGGCTGCAACGACTCCAGGACGCTTTCCAACTCCGCCAAACCCTCGGATTTGGCCTTGATGCCGCTACCAACGCTTATCGGCTGGTCCACGCTGAGGGCGATCAGCTCCCCGGACTCATTATTGATATCTACGACCGTACCGCCGTGGTTCAGTGCCATTCCATCGGGATGCACCGCGACCTGCCCTGGATCCGGGAGGCGCTGCTGCAGGTCCCGGGTCTAACCTTGGAGGCCATCTACGATAAAAGCAGGGAAACCCTGCCCGCAGGTTTTGCCGAAACGGTCGAAAATCGCTATATCTGGCAATCGAGCCAGGGCACAAGTGCTATCCGCGAAAATGGTCATACGTTTGTGGTGGACTGGGAGAAAGGTCAAAAAACCGGCTTCTTCCTGGATCAGCGCGACAACCGACAACTCCTGGCCCGATATGCTCCCGGCAAAACGGTCCTCAATGCCTTCAGCTATTCCGGTGGTTTTTCGGTGTATGCCCTTGCCGCAGGCGCTCAGCAAGTCCACTCGGTGGACGTGTCCAAACAGGCCATCGAGCTTACCGAGCAAAATGTGGCACTCCTAAAGGATACCGATCCGGGTCGCCACCAGGCTTTTGCACAGGATGTGTTTGCTTTTTTGAAGCAAAGCGAACCTGTCTATGACATCATGGTCGTGGATCCTCCGGCTTTCGCCAAAAACCTCAAAAAACGGCACAATGCTGTGCAGGGCTATAAAAGACTGAATGCAGCTGCCCTGGAAAAAATCAAACCCGGTGGCTTGCTGTTTACTTTTTCTTGCTCGCAAGTTATTGACAGACAACTGTTCCAGGACACCCTGGTCGCAGCTGCCCTGGAGGCCGGCCGACCCGTGCGCATCCTCCACCAGCTCAATCAGGGAGCAGACCATCCGGTCAATATTTTTCATCCGGAAGGCGCTTACCTGAAAGGGCTGGTCCTGTATGTCGGATAAGCCGCCATTCTTTGATCGCTTTAAATGTTTGTGGTATGAAAACCTTATTTTTTTCTTTGTTTCTGACATTCAATTTCTTGTATTTCTCAACTCTTTCCGGTCAAAACCCGGATCCCTATCCTCCTACCCCAAGTCCTGATAGGATTGTGCTGAGCTGGGTAGCGGATCCCGGGCATACCCAGGCGGTTAGCTGGCGCACGAGTACCGATGTTGAGCGTGCCTGGGGAGAAATTACCCTGGCAGATGCGTCGCCCGACTTCCCGAATCGCATAGATACCGTGGTGGCCGAGACCCGACTGTTGCAAACGGATCTGAACACGGCGCATTATCACAGCGTGAATTTTACCGGGCTGGATCCCGGAAAAATGTATATGTACCGGGTGGGCAATGGGATTCAATACAGCGAATGGTTTCAGTTCAAAACAGCCGACAAAAAGTCGCAGGGGTTTTCTTTTCTTTATTTTGGCGACGCCCAAAACGACCTGAAGTCTATGTGGAGCCGAGCCATCCGACAGGGATATTCGACTGCCCCCAATATAGATTTTATGCTCCATGCCGGTGATCTCATCAACCGCCCTACCCGCGACAATGAGTGGGGCGAGTGGTTTTATGCCGGTGGCTGGATCTTTGGCATGAAAGCGAGCATCGCTACCCCGGGCAATCACGAATATTATTCCGAAGGCGATCAGTATTTGCTGGCCAATCACTGGAAACCAAGTTTCGCTTTTCCGGAAAATGGTCCCGAAGGACACGAAGAGACGGTTTATTTTCTGGATTATCAGAATACCCGCTTTATCAGTTTGAATACGCCAATGGCAAAATCCAGTCCCGCTTCCCTGGAAGCCCAAAAAGCATGGCTGGATGCTACCCTTCGGGAAAACCCCAACAAGTGGACCATCGTGACCCTCCACCACCCGATTTATTCGACTGCCGGCACCCGCGACAATCCGGAGATCCGCGAAGCTTTTCAGCCCCTGTTCGAGCAATACCACGTGGATCTGGTGCTGCAAGGCCATGACCATACCTATGGCCGGGGTTTCAACAAGCAATACGGCAGTGGATTCAAAGACAGAGGTCCCGTGTACGTGGTATCCGTCAGCGGCCCCAAAATGTACACCCTGAATTTTGATCCCTGGCTGGATTACACCGCTTCCAATACCCAATTGTACCAGATTATTTCTGTGAAAGACAACCAATTGGTGTATGATGCATACACCGTTACCGGCGACCGATACGACGGGTTTATCCTGAAAAAACAAAAAAACGGAAACAATCGGTTCCTCGATACTGCCCCTTACGGACAAGAAGAACGGATAGAGATTCCGGCTGTTTACCGAAGCCGGATGAGCCCGGAGGATATCCAGTTGTACCGCAAGAAGTTTCAGACCTACAAGGACCGCAAAAAATAAACAGGGACGTATGGAGTTGGTCTTCCCCCTACAATTGCTGCTGCTGCTGGGCTTTCCCCTGTTGGCACAAACCCGCCTGCAAAACCCCTGGCTCAGCCCTATTGTTATGGCTTATGCAGGGGGGCTACTCAGTGGCTTGCTTTTCCCCGGTGCCATAAGCGCCGGGTTGGCTACTCCCCTCACCGAACTCAGCATCCTGATCGCCATCCCGCTCTTGCTTTTCGGTACCCAGCTTCAACAGCTGCGTACCCAAACGGGAAAAACCCTCCTGGCTTTCGGGCTTTGTGCCGTGTCGGGACTGCTGGTTGCTTTTGCCGCAGGCGTTTTTTATCGCGACCAAGTTCCCGATAGTTCCCGCATTGCCGCTATGCTGACCGGCCTTTATACCGGCGGGACCCCCAACATGCAGGCTATCGGGATGGGCCTGGGCGTACCCGATGCCACCATCATCCTCGTCAATGCGGCCGATGTGGCAACCGGCGGACTCTACCTGCTGTTCCTGACCAGCATAGGTCCCTGGTTTTTTGGCAAACTCCTGCCTGTGTTGCCTCCTGTGAGCGGACAAAGCGGGGGGCTTCCTTCGGAAAAAATAAGGTTTGCCGATGCCGCAAAAGCACTGCTGCTCAGCCTTGTGCTGCTTGGATTAAGTCTCGGAACCGTTTTTTTGATCTGGGGCAACCTCAGCCGCAGCACCTGGATTATCCTCCTGCTCACCACCCTGAGTCTTGCAGCCTCCCGAATTCCCAAGGTGCAATCCTGGCAGGGCACCTATCCCTTGGCTACTTATTTTTTACTGGTGTTTTCCTTTGCCCTGGGAACCTTAGCCGATTTTGCGACCATCCTCGATACAGGTATTCCCGTTCTGATCTTCACCTTTGTGGTGATGATAGGAACCATCCTCGTCCATTTGCTGCTGTCCCGCTTCGCGAAAATAGACCGCGACACCTTCATGATCACCTCTACCGCCGCTCTTTTTGGCCCTGCCTTTATCGGACAGGTAGCCAGTGTACTCAAAAATCCCGGTATCGTGGCGCAGGGCATGGTGACCGGATTGTTGGGCTACGCCGTAGGCAATTATTTGGGATTCCTGCTGTACGGGCTGCTGGAATGGTAAGGGTCAGGCTTGGTGCAAAATAGTCGTCCCGGCACCAATTTCGACCAAAATGGCTGCTGCTTCCCGACCAAAGTTGTGCAAATAGGCTTCCTGGGCCTCAGCGATGAATGTCTCCACCACTCCGCGTTTGACCAGGTTGAGGGTACACCCCCCAAAACCGCCACCCATGAGCCGGGCACCCGCAACTCCGGGGAAGCCTTCGGCAAAATCCACCAAAAAGTCCAACTCCGGGCAACTGACCTCATACAGATGCTGTAATCCCCTGTGCGTGGCAAACATCAAATCGCCCAGATGCCCCCATGATTTTTCCAGCAGGGCATCCTTCGCTTCACCTACCCTCCTTGTCTCCTCAGCGATATACAGACTTCGCTTGTACACCTTCTCCGGCATGAGCGCTGCAAGTGCCTGCACCTGAACCACTTCGGCATCGCGCAAAGCCACAATGTCGGGGTAAGCCTGCTGCAAAAAGACCAGACCCTGCCGACACTCCGCTACCCGGGTGCCATATTCAGAGCCTGCATTGGAATGGGTGACCCCGGTATCGAGCAGCAGCAGTTGGTAGTCGTCCAGTATCGCCGGGATGTAGGTAAAACTCAGATCCCGACAATCCAGCAGGATAAAGTGATCCTTTTTCCCCATACTGCTCGCAAACTGATCCATAATCCCACAGGGAACCCCCACAAACTCCCGGGATGAGCGCTGGGCAAGCTGTGCCAGCTCCACCCTGCTTTTGCCCGCCCCACTCAGGTGATTGACTGCCGCTGCAAACCCCACTTCGAGGGCAGCGGAAGAACTCATCCCCGCACCAATGGGCAGATTGCCCCCAAATACGCAGTTCAGGCCACCAGGATCGTATCCTTCCTGTCGGAACAAAAAAAGAATACCCTTTAGGTAAGTCAACCATAACCGCCCATCTTTCGACAGGTCGTCTGCGGGAAAAACAGCATGTTCGTTGATATCCAGCGCCGTAATGTGCAGCGCTGCATCGGTTCTGGGCGAACAGGCAAACCACAGGTACTTGTTGACCGCAGCCGGAAACACCCAGCCCTCATTGTAATCGGTGTGTTCGCCGATCAGATTGATCCGCCCCGGCGACTGGATCACCAGGCTTGGCTCCGCCCCGAATTGCAACACAAAATGCTTGGTAATGTCTGTCAGTTGATGCACCTTTACCCCCGATTTTCAGAAAAAAAATTCAAACTCGTATGCGCACAAAAATAGCCAATAATTTCAGCCGGAACATGTTTTATGTCCTGCTGATTGCAGCCCTCAGCACCAACAGTTGTCAGCAAGCCGCTGCCCCGGAAGACCCTCAGGCACTGGCCGACGCCTTTGCAAAAGCCTTTTACCAGAGCTTCAATCAGACCCGGGATTTTCGCAATGCCAGTACCCAGGAGGAAATAGATGCCATACAGGCAGGGCATGATGCTGCCAACACGGCCATGCGGGAAACCCTCAAACAATACCTCTTGCTGGCGGGCTGGCCGGAGCCGGGCGTATTTGGCAATATCAACCTCAAAGAATACATCCGGCACACTCCCGAAGATTTTCTCAACGATGTGCTTCCGATCCTGAAAGCGCAGGTACTTGCCGGTCAGATGCCCGCGCAAACCTACGCCAATATCGTGGACGGACGGGCTTTGAACAGGGGCGGATTGCAACCGTATGGATCCATTGTCAACAAAGACCGGGACGGCAATCCCGTACTCCCCTATGTTCTCGACATTGAGCAGACCAACGCCCTCCGCAAGGAAATTGGTCTGCCCGAACTCGAGGCCTACCTGTTGTTTAAATAAGTTCCATTTCCACCCCTGCTGCCATTTCGGCTAAGGAGCGGAAGTGAAAATCTATGCGCAAGCCCGAAGGATCCACGGGGCTGGTCGCCCCTGATCCCTCGAGGCCCTGTCTGCGGTCAATCCAGGCCGTAGCCAGACCCACCGCATTGGCAGGCTGTATGTCGTGGTACAAACTCTGCGCCGTATGCAGGATCTCTCCTGCTGCAATCCCTGCTGCCGCTAATTGTGCCTTCAGGTATTGAAAATTGCGCAATTCCGGCTTGTAAGAACCGATATCTTCAGCCGTAAAAACCCCGTCAAAGACCACCCCGAACTGTTCGTTGCTCTTTCTAAAGCTCTCTCCATCCACATTTGACAAGACATACAATTTGAAATGCTGCCGTAATTGCTGCAAAGCTGCTGCCGTATCCGGAAAAGCCGGCCACTTGCCCACCGAAGCACCAAAATCAGCCGCAGCCCCATCCTGGCAAAGTTGCCCAAAATGTCCACACAAAGCCCGAAACACCTCGGCCAGCAGTTGATCGTAACGCAAACCCGGCTGTTGCTGTTGGATAGCCGTTTCGTATTGCGCAAAAGCCTCCAGCAGTGCATCCCGCTCTGCAATACTGCCAAAATAGGGCGCCAATTGTTCGTATATCCCCGACTCCCAGTCAATCAGGGTGCCGTAACAATCGAAAGTAAGGGCCTTAAAATCGGTCATTTTCATGCTGGTATCCTTTTAAGGTTTCGCTCCTTTCAGCAACTCATCCACAATCTCGGGGTTCAGCAGGGTCGAAGTATCGCCCAGATTGCTGCTGTCGCCGGACGCCACTTTTCGCAGAATGCGGCGCATAATTTTCCCGGAACGGGTTTTGGGCAGCCCCGAAACCACCTGAATGACATCCGGTTTGGCGATAGGACCAATCACCTGGGTCACCACCGCTTTAATTTCCCGGATAAACGCATCCTGGTCGGCCACGGGATGCTGGGTAATCACATACGCGTAGATCCCCTGTCCCTTGATATCGTGCGGATAACCCACCACGGCGCTCTCCACCACATTTTCGTGCTGGTTAATCGCATTCTCCACCTCGGCCGTACCCATTCGGTGACCGGACACATTGATCACATCGTCCACCCGGCCGATGATGCGATAGCGGCCCTCTTCATCCCTTCTTGCACCGTCGCCGGTAAAATATTTACCCGGGAAGGTAGAGAAATAAGTTTGGCGGCAACGCTCATGATCGCCGTAGGTCGTCCGCAACATGGAAGGCCAGGGGAAGGTAATGCAAAGCAAGCCCTCCACATCATTGCCTTCGATGACGCGGCCCTCGTTGTCCACCAATTCCAGCTGTACACCGGGCAGTGGATAGGAAGCGTAGGTCGGTTTGGTATCGGTAATGCCGGGAAGCGGGGTAATCATCATGCCCCCGGTTTCGGTTTGCCACCAGGTATCAATAATGGGAACCCGTTTGCGCCCTACCTTTTCATTGTACCAGTTCCAGGCCTCCAGGTTAATCGGCTCTCCCACCGAACCGATCACTTTGAGGGTATCCAGGTCGAAAGAATCCACGAATTGATCACCAAATGCCATGAGGGCGCGAATGGCCGTTGGAGCGGTATAAAACTGAGCCACCCCATGTTTTTGGCAGACCTGCCAAAACCTACTCGCATCGGGGTAAGTAGGCACCCCTTCAAACATCAGGGTTGTCGCGCCGGCCAACAGCGGCCCATACACGATGTAGGAATGTCCGGTAATCCAGCCGATATCGGCCGTACACCAGTAAATATCGCCTGTTTCGTATTGAAAAACGTTGCGGAAAGAATACTCGGCAAACACCATATAGCCCCCGCAAGTGTGGACCACTCCTTTGGGCTTACCGGTAGAACCCGAAGTGTACAAAATAAACAACATATCCTCTGCATCCATGGTCGCTGCCGGACAAACGGCAGCCTGGTGATCCACCTCCTCGTGCCACCATCGGTCTATGGCGGGATTCCAATCCAGCGGTTCGTTGGAATTCCGGTGCACCAATACCGTCTCCACGCTATCGCAGCCCATAGCCAGGGCATCGTCCACCACCTTTTTGACCGGAATAAATTTAGGTCCCCTGCTGTTGTAGTCCGAACAAATCACCATTTTACAAGCAGCATCTTTGATCCGATCGGCCAGTGCAGAAGCCGAAAAACCTGCAAAAACCACGGAATGGACTGCTCCAATGCGGGCGCAAGCCAGTACCCCGATAGCCAGTTCGGGCACCATAGGCATATAAAAACACACCCGATCCCCCTTTTCCACCCCGTGGGCTTTCAAGGCATTGGCAGTTTTGCATACCTCATCGTGAAGTTGTTGATACGTAAGACTGCGATTGGGCTGATTGGGATCGTTGGGTTCCCAGAGGATAGCCACCTGATCGGCTTTATCGGCCAGGTGTCGGTCAATACAATTTTCGGTAATATTCAGTTTGCCCCCCTCGAACCACTTCACTCGGGGTTCCTCGAAATTCCACTCCAGCACCCTGTCCCACTTTTGTTTCCAGGTAAAACTTTCTGCCTGTTTAGCCCAAAAAGATTCGGGATCGGTAACGCTGTCCTGGTAAGCCTTATGATAATCTGCTATGGATTTGATCTGTTGGGTCATTGTTTGTAAAATTTTGAAAGGAAAAAAATTAATGTTGAACTGCCGCAGCTGCCCCTCTGGGCACGCGAATATCCTCTACCATGTCCTGAACAGCCGCGGGCGGTGGTGGGGTAAAAGCGGACACGATGCCTGAAACGGCAAAATTGATCAGCATACCCAGCGTGCCAATACCTTCGGGACTAATGCCCCACCAGTAATCTTCTGCTTTTCCGGCTCCGTATTTGAAATAAATGATGTAAGAACCTGTAAAAATAAGTCCGCTCAGCATCCCTGCGATAGCTCCCTGCATGTTCATGCGCTTGCTGAAAATCCCCAACAAGATCGCCGGGAAAAAAGAAGCCGCTGCCAGGCCGAAGGCCCATGCCACCACCTGTGCCACAAAGCCGGGCGGATTGATCCCAAAGTATCCGGCAATAACCACCGCAGCAGCAATGGCCACGCGTGCCGCGCGCAATTCGTCGCGCTCGCTGATCTCCGGCATCAGCCATTTTTTGAGCAAATCGTGACTTACCGAACTGGAGATCACCAGCAACAAACCCGCGGCAGTAGAAAGCGCAGCAGCCAGTCCTCCGGCCACGACCAATGCAATGACCCAGGCCGGAAGTTGGGCGATTTCGGGATTTGCCAGCACCATGATGTCGTTGTCCACCCTGAGTTCGTTGCCCCCCCATCCTTTCGCCGCGGCTATATTTTCCGCGAAAGCGGTATTGTTATCATTGTAGTACTGTACCCTCCCATCGCCGTTTTTGTCGTCGAACTGCAACAATCCCGTTTTTTCCCAGCGGGAAAACCAGCCCGGCAAAGCATCGTGCTGCTGTTCGCTCACCGTTGTCACCAAATTGGTTTTGGCGAAAGCCGCAATCGCAGGCGCCGTGGTGTACAACAAAGCGATGAACAACAAGGCCCAACCCGCAGAAATGCGAGCATCTGCCACCTTAGGAACCGTGAAAAAGCGCACAATCACGTGGGGCAGACCCGCTGTGCCCAGCATCAGGGCAGCTGTTACAAAAAACAGATCCAGAGAACCCTGATTAGCCGTGGTATAAGCCGCGAAACCCAGATCTGTGGACAGCTGATCCAGTTTGTCCAGCAGGTACGTGCCGTCCGAGAGTCGCCCACCCAAACCCAGCTGGGGTACCGGATGATTGACCATCAACAAACTGATAAAAATAGCCGGTATCAGATAGGCAAAAATCAATACGACATACTGCGCCACCTGCGTGTAGGTAATCCCCTTCATTCCCCCCAGTACGGCATAGAAAAAGACAATAAACACGCCGATCATCACCCCATAATTGTAGTCAATCTCCAAAAACCGGGAAAAGGCTACTCCCACACCCTTCATCTGACCAATCACATAGGTAAACGAAATAAACAAGGCGCAAATCACCGCCACCACGCGAGCTGTTTGGGAATAATACCGCTCCCCAATAAAATCCGGAACCGTAAATTTGCCAAACTTGCGCAGGTACGGCGCCAGCAGCAAGGCCAGCAGCACAAATCCCCCCGTCCAGCCCAGCAGGTATTGAGAACCTTGGTACCCCATAAAAGAAATTAACCCGGCCATGGAAATAAAAGAAGCCGCCGACATCCAGTCGGCCGCAGTAGCCATCCCATTTACAATCGGATGTACCCCACCGCCCGCCACGTAAAATTCGGATGTAGAGCCGGCCCGAGACCAGATGGCCACGCCGATGTACAGCGCAAAGGTAAGTCCTACAATCAGGTAGGTCCAAAGTTGAATACTCATAAAAAAAGTTGGTTTTTCGGATAAAAGTTATTCTTCGTTCACATCAAAAGATCGGTCAATTTTGTTCATACCATATACATACACAAAAATCAGCACCACAAAAACATAAATGGCTCCCTGCTGCGCAAACCAGAACCCCAATTTGAACCCTCCGATCCGGATTGCATTGAGCTGTTCTACCCACAATATCCCGCATCCGTAGGACACCAAAAACCAGAAAGTCAGCAAAATGAGCAAAAATCTCAGGTTTTTGCGCCAATATAATTTTCTTTTTGTAGCATCCATATCAATTAATTTTAACCTTTGTAACTTACAAAACAATCGAAGATCATCCAACAGATATCTTATATTTAGTAGTAAAAATGCTGATTGCAGGGAAAATTAATCATTGACATGAAAAAAATCCTTTTTCTTACGGCCTACTCCGATTATGCTGCCACCGTTT
Organism: Saprospiraceae bacterium; assembly: GCA_030729925.1. Taxonomy (GTDB): domain Bacteria; phylum Bacteroidota; class Bacteroidia; order Chitinophagales; family Saprospiraceae; genus JALQTV01. Next base: position 7,467 of record JANQWK010000005.1, on the reverse strand, counting down.
TCAGGTATGCCGCCAACCTCGCCCGGTTTACAGGCGCCCGACTGACACTCGCCCATATTTTTCCGGAACCGCTCAACCTCCCGGTGATTGGCAGCAAAAAAGCAGATGAAGAGAGCCTCAGTAAAAAAATCGAAGCAGAATTAGCCCGGCTTCAAACCTTCGCCCAAAGCAATGCCGGAGCAGGATTTGCACCGGACGATTTCGATTACCTTGCCGTGCAGGGAGATCCGGTACTCGAAACCCTCGCCTTAGAACAATCCGAGGAGTTTGACCTGCTCGTGATCGGACGCACCACCAAACCGGGTTTCCGGGATATGATTTTTGGCAGCGTTGCCCAAAACCTGATCGAAAGATCCAATACCCACCTGCTGTTGGTCTCACCCATGCAGGATTATACCGCCATCCAAAAAATAGCCTACGCCTTCGATATTGATCAGCAGGCTTTTCAGTATATGAAGTGGCTCACCACGCTTTCAGAAGGTCTCCAGGCAGAGTTGCGCTGTGTCCACATCGCCGATAACCAGAAGGAGACCGCCAGGGCTACCCAGCTGTTCGAGCAGTTGTTCAAACCGATTGCTCCCGAAAACCGCGCCGTCCCGCTCGATATCTGGAATGGTCCCACCGCCGGAACCTCCCTGAAAAATTACATTCTCGAGACCGGCATTGACCTCCTGGCCATGAAACCCCACAAAAGGGGATTCCTGGGACATATTTTCTACAAAAGTTTTACCGCCCAGATGATCCAGGAACTGCCGATCCCCATCCTCGTGCTGAAATGACAACAAAACGATAAACCATGAAACGCAGATCTTTTCTCCAACGCTCGGCAGGCACTGCACTCGGTCTTCCCCTCCTGACTGCTGCCTCCCCCCTGCTGGCTGCACCGGCACCCAGCTTCGATTCCATTCAAAACCTCTCCGGCGAGGCTTACTGGAAAGGCATCCGGAAGATGTTTCCCCTCCCCGCCAATGAGGTGTATTTTAATACCGGCACCCTGGGCGTGATGCCCAAAACAGTTTTGGAGAAAGTGGTGAATAGTCTGATTACCAATGCTTCCGATGCAGCGCAAACCGATTACCAGGGCAATGGCCCCCTGCTGTTGTCGGGATACGAAGCCTTTGTGGAATTGCGCAAAAAGATTGGAGCACTGATTGGAGCGGATTATAAGTCTATTGCGCTGGTTCAGAATGCTACCGCGGGCATGAACTATGTGTCTAACGGACTGGATTTGCAACCCGGCGATGAGATCATCAATACCGATCAGGAGCACGGAGGCGGACGAGCAGGCTGGGAAATAGCAGCCCGCAGGTACGGTCTGGTCTATAAACAGGCCAAGGTGCCCATCCCCGCCAACGACCCCCAGGAGATCATAGACAATATTTTCAGTCTGGTGACGCCCAAAACACGGGTGATTGCCATCCCCCACATGATTTCGGTACACGGGGTGATCCTTCCGGTAAAGGAAATTTGTCAGGAGGCCAGAAAGCGCGGCATTTTTACCATACTCGACGGTGCACAGTGTGTGGGACACATTAAGTTGGACATGCAGGATATTGGTTGCGATGCCTATTTTTCGAGTCTGCACAAATGGATGCTGGCGCCCGCCGGCAACGGGATTCTCTATATCCGTCCGGAAAGCATTGAAAAAATCTGGACCGTAATGGCGAGCTACCAGTGGGAAAACACCGACGACCACGGCTTTAGGCTCACCCAGCGCGGCACGGGCAATATAGCGCTCATCATCGGGTTAGAAGCGGCCCTGGATTTTCACCAAAGCATCGGACACGATAAGGTAATTAGCCGAATCAAAGAGCTGGGCGATTACCTGCGCAACGGATTGCAACAAATTCCGGGAACCAGTATTGTGTCACCCGTACATCCCGATATGTGCGCCGGAATTACCACCTATCAGGTAAAGGGCATCAGTGCTACCGACCTGCAAAATGAACTTTGGAAGCGCAAAAAACTACAACCCAGATCGGCCGGGGAAGCCGGCTTGCGACACAGCACCCATATCTACAACCTCAAATCGGAAATAGACCTGGCGCTCGAAATTATTGCTGAGGTGGCTGCCCGTGCCTGACCCGGATCAATCCCTCCTGTACCACGGATGCTACCAGTTGTCCACGGGTATTGAATAAAGATCCTTTTGTAAAGCCCCTCGCATTACCGGCTATGGGGCTTTCCAGTGCCAGCAACAACCATTCGTCCATCCGGAAATCCCGGTGGAACCAAATCGCATGATCCAGACTGGCCAGCATGAGCTGATCGAAGCGCACGATATCCTGATGGGGCAGGATGGCGGTCGTCAACAGGTTGTAATCCGAAGCAAACACAAATATTTCCTGGTGCAGGCGCAGCGAATCCCCAATTTCTCCTTTCGCTCGGATCCAGACGTGTCGGCGCGGCTGGTGCGGATGCGGATCCAAAAAATCCACCCGCTCCACCGGTTTGAATTCAATAGGTCGGGGAGTCCGGTAACGCTTGTACAAATCCGGCAGGGTATCTTTGAACGACTCGGCCAGTTCTACATCAGACAGCAAAGCCTCCGGTCCCGGAACATTGGGCATGTCAATCTGGTGTTCTATGCCTTCCTCTCTCACCTGAAAAGAAGCAGACATATTAAATATAGCGCGTCCCTTTTGGATGGCCTTCACCCGTCGCGTCGCAAAACTCCCCCCATCCCGAATCCGATCTACCTCATAAATCACCGGAAGATCAACATCGCCTGCCAAGATAAAATAGGCGTGTAAAGAATGCGCCATTCGGTCCTCCGGCACCGTCAGATTGGCCGCATGCAAGGCCTGGGCCAGTACCTGCCCCCCATACACCCTCCCCCAGTTGGTTTGGTAGCTCTGTCCCCGGAACAGGTTGTCCTCTATGCGCTCCAGTCCGATCAGCGCGCTCAATTCCGCAACGTTTTTCATGGATTCCCTTTTTTGGGGCACAAGATAAAGAATTCAAAACATTCCGGCTTGTGTGACAACCCCATTGATCTCGACCTCAGCGTGACCCTTCCGGAGCCGGTTTCCGCCTATCGGCAAAACAACTGATCCCTACCGAAACCGAATCAACTGACACCCCAAGCCGTCCATGCTGGCATCCAGCGTATCGCCCGAACGAAGAAAAGCGTCATCGCCTTTGCCTAAAGCCACCCCGGCCGGGGTTCCGGTAAGCACGATATCACCCGCTTCCAGTTGCATGAACTGCGACAGGTACCACAACACATAAGCCGGCTTGAAAATCATCTGTGCCGTACTGCCTTTTTGGCGAACAGCGCCATTGACAGACAGCTCCATCGAAAGATCCGAAGCATCGGGCAACTCGGATGTGGTAGCCAGCCAGGGCCCAAGTGGACAAAAACCAGGCAGTGACTTTCCTTTCACCCACTGACCGCCCCGCTCCAGCTGAAAATGCCGCTCCGACAAATCATTGGCCATGGCATAACCTGCGATAGCAGATGCTCCTTCCTGCTCATCGGCCAGCGCATACACATCGCGCCCCAACACAAAAGCCAGCTCGAGCTCCCAGTCTGTCTTCCTGCTATTTTCCGGAATCGTTACGGGATCAAATGGCCCGGACAAAGTATTCACCGGCTTCAAAAAAAAGATGGGTTCGTTTGGAGGCGTCAAACCCGCTTCCTGGGCATGATCGGCATAATTCAAGCCAATGCACACCATCAGAGCGGGTCGCGCCACCGGACTGGCCCAGCGGGTCGCTTCGGGCACTATGGGGAAATGTCCGAAGGCAGGTTTGAGTCTTTCCAAGTCTTCCAATCCGCCCCTTCTAAAAAAATCGGCATTCCAATCGGCGAACCAGGCCGAGCAATCCCTGCGCTGACCTTCCCACCAGATTCCGGGTTTTTCATTTCCCTTTTCTCCAAAACGAATCAGCTTCATGCTTTCGGTTTTAAGTTAAAATTAGTAGCTTGAACAACCAAAACAAAATACGATGTTGGCAGAGATTTTGACCCGCTATGCGCACTTTATTTTTATCCTCATCATGACCAGTACCCTGATCGGGGAAGCCCTGCTTGTCAAGCCCCTCATGACCCGAGCTGAGCTCAAAACCATGGCAAAACTGGACGGTCTGTACGGGCTGAGCGCCGTTCTCCTCGTTGCCGCAGGACTTACCCTGTGGCTGGGAGTAGGAAAGCCGGCCGATTATTACACCAAAAATCCCGTTTTTCACCTCAAATTGACCCTTGCTGTGGTCATAGGACTGATATCCATCTACCCCACTGTTTTTTATATCAAAAAAAGTCGGGGTAAAGACCTGGAAGCACAAATCCCCGTGCCCTCGGGTATCAAAAAAGCCATCATCCTCCAGATCGCGCTGCTCGCCCTGATCCCCATGTTGGCCATACTCGCTGCCAGGGGCATCCGTTGGTAAGGAAAAACTTGCTTCCCGGACAATTTTTCCGTACATTCACAAACAAGCAAAAAACATGACCAAGAACTCCGGCTTATGGTATCAAATGAGAGAAATAGTGGTCGAAACAGGCGAAATCGCCCTGTTTGCCCGCCGCTTCTTTCGCGAGGTATTCAACCCGCCCTACGAATTTCGGGAACTGCTCAAGCAAAGCTATATCATCGGCAATAAGTCTATTTTTTTGGTAGCGACTACGGGTTTCATCATGGGTCTCGTACTGACCTTACAGACGCGCCCCACGATGTCCCAGTTTGGCGCCGAGGCCTGGATGCCCGCCATGGTGGGGATCTCTATCGTCCGGGAAATCGGACCGGTGATTACGGCACTGATCTGTGCCGGAAAAATAGGTTCCAGTATCGGTGCAGAATTGGGCTCGATGAAAGTTACCGAACAGATTGCCGCGATGGAGGTATCCGGTACGAACCCCTTCAAATACCTGGTCATCACCCGGGTGGTGGCTGCCACCCTGATGGTTCCCCTGCTGGTGATCATTGCTGACGGAGTTGCGCTTACCGGTTCTTACCTCGTAGAGCATGTAAAAGGCAACGTGTCCATGCAATTGTATTTCAGCCAGGTATTTCGCAACATTACCTTTGGCGATTTGGTCCCCGCCACGGTCAAAACCTTCTTTTTTGGCTTTGCCATAGGCATTGTGGGCTGTTACAAAGGTTACACCTCCAAAAAAGGTACGGCCGGGGTAGGTCGGGCTGCCAATTCGGCTGTGGTGGTCTCCTCGCTATTTTTGTTTATCATTGATTTTATTGCGGTACTTATCGCCGACATATTTTTCGAACTATAAGCAGATGGAGGACAACAACAGACTCATCCAGATCAGGGATCTTTGCAAGGCCTTTGGCGAAAACAAGGTACTGGATCATTTCAATCTGGATTTGCATGCCGGAGAAAACCTGGTATTGGTGGGCAAATCCGGATCGGGCAAGTCTGTGCTGCTCAAGTGCATGGTGGGGCTGATGGAATACGACTCCGGGTCGCTGCAGGTACTCGGACAGGAAATCCGGGGTATGGGGCAATACGAACTGGACAAGCTGCGCACGGATATCGGATTTTTATTTCAGGGAAGTGCTTTGTACGACTCTATGACCGTGCGGGAAAACCTGTCGTTCCCCCTGCGCCGACATCCGGAAAAAATTGCGGGTGCCAGCGAGGACGACCTCATCCAGGAGGCCCTCGAAAATGTAGGCCTGGCACATGCCATTGACCTGCTTCCGGAAGAGCTCTCCGGGGGCATGCAGCGCCGCATTGCCCTGGCCAGAACCATCATTCTGAAACCCAGGATTATCCTCTACGACGAACCTACCAGTGGGCTAGACCCCATTACCGCCAAGGAGATTATCCACTTGATCTTGGAAATTCAACAATTATACCATACCGCAGCGCTGATCATCACCCACGACATGGATTGTGCCCGGGTCATTTCCAACCGAATGATCATTTTGCTCAATGGCACCAACTATGCCGAGGGTACCTTTCAGGAGCTGCAGACTAACCAGGATCCGCAGGTGCGGGCCTTTTTCAAATAGTTATGGCAAAAGAAACAAGCAACGCATTCAAATTGGGTCTATTTGTAATTACCGGCACCCTGCTGTTTGTAGCAGCCGTGTATTTCATGGGCAATCAGCAAAACCTGCTGGGAAGAAATTTTGTGCTCAGCGTGGACTTCAGCAATGTCAATGGTCTGCAAGCAGGCAACAATGTGCGCTTTAATGGCATTGACGTAGGCACCATACGGGATATCCGCATCGTATCCGACTCCTCCCTCCGGGTCAATATGCTGATCCGCGACGAAGTCCAACCTTTTATCCGACAGGATGCCATCGCCAGTATAGGTTCCGATGGCCTGGTCGGCAATATGCTGGTCAACATCAGTCCGGGCACCAGCGCTTTCCCCCCGGTAGCCGACGGGGGCATCATCCAGTCGTTTACCCGCACAGAAGCCAACGACATCATGAACACCCTGGGTAAAACCAATGAAAACATCGCCCTCATTTCGCATAACCTGCTGGAGATTACCGATCAGATCAGAGCCGGCGAAGGCACCCTGGCCATGCTGCTCCGCGATGCCTCCTTGGCCGAAGACCTGAAAGCTACCGCAGCGCAACTCCGCGCTACCAGCACGTACCTGGCCAACAGCAGTCAAACCTTGCAAGGACTCACCGACGCAGTTGCCGACGGCGAAGGTCTCCTGGGGCAACTCACCCGTGACACCCTGCTGCTCAGCCAGGTAAGCAGTTCCCTCTATGCACTCGACTCCCTCCTCCAGGGCGGTCTGGGCAACCTTTTCCAGGAACTGGAAGCCTCCGCAGCCAACATCAACCAGACCAGCCAAAGACTGGACAAGATCACCGCCGATCTTCAGCAAGGCAAAGGCCCCGCCGGCACCCTGCTCAACAACGAAACCGCTGCCGAAGACCTCCGGCAAATGCTCGACAACCTCAACCAGGGAACCGCCCGATTCAACGAAAACATGGAAGCCCTCAAACACAGTTTCCTCTTCCGCGCTTATTTTCGACGACAGGCTAAAAATTCGAGGGAGGATAATTAGGGGGAGGGGGTTGGGGGGGCAGTACGATTGGAACAAAAAGCTTTACAGGCAATACCTTCTATGTACCAGTAACAATCCAAACAATTGACGTGTATGAAGCAGAGCATCATCAATGTACTAGTAGGATCCTTGTTCTTTACCGGATTATTCCTGTTGTACAATTTGCTATTCCAGGATGACATGGGAGTGAAGGAAATCCTTCTCATGTCCTTCTGGATTTCCCTTGGCAATGAATTCCTAGTCCCAAGATTGAATTGGAAGATGTGCATTTTGCCCAAGCTATCAATTATTTAGAAGCGTATAATCTTGAAGTGGGTTTGCTTATCAATTTTGGAGAAACAAGCCTAAACTTTAAACGCCTCACGAATAAGAAGTTTAAACCCGAAATCACGCCATCACAAAAATCAAAAGAATCATAGTTAAGACAAATGAGCGAAAGCCAAAACATAGAATGGAAAAAAAGCTGGCACGAT
>JANQWK010000004.1:18051-130513 GCA_030729925.1 Saprospiraceae bacterium | reverse complement strand
GAAGCCATTTTTGTAGAAATCAGGCCGTTGAGCATAACTTTTTGAGGGAGCCCTAGTTACCTGCAAGCAAAAGTCTTAATAGTTACCCATTTTTTTTGATCGTATCACAAGGGTTGCGACCCTTGTGATTTTTTCAAAACCGACAGGTCATACCCCTACGCCCTGTCAATATCCCCCTCCCGAAAAGACCAGTCCACATGCTGGTCAAAGTCTTGTCTGATCATCAGTATCAACTGAGCAGCGTGGTGCTGGGTATGCCGTAGGTTGTACAAAAGAATTTCTAAAACAGGATAATCCATATCGCCCGGCTCGTTGCCTTCCGTAAATCTTTCGGTTAAACTTTCTGGCCTCAAGGCATAGATGACCTGCTTGCATTTTTCTCTGCTTTGTCTAAGATAATCCAGGAGGTCTTGTTTGCTGTAAATGCAGTCAGGTATCAGGTCATCAACGGCTTCCACAGGTCTGTCCTGAGGCGCTTTTTGGGTATAAGAAAGCAAAGGGGAAAAGTCGCTTGGCGGAAGGGTCAGATAGTAGTCTAAAAAAATCGTACTGTGAAAAGCAATGTAGTAAAATCGCAAATTGCGCTGAAAATATCCCTCAGGAGAACTCGATATGGCATGAACCAGCATATCAATGCTCGCCCCAAATTGATTCCACAGTACTTTTTTGATGGAGTCATCCATTTTTTGGCTCGCTGAATATCCGCTGACAAGATAAAAAACAAAAATGCCTATCTATTTCAAAGATAGGCATTTACGAAAAAATACTGTGATTCCGCTGGGATTCGAACCCAGGGCCCCTTGATTAAAAGTCAAGTGCTCTACCGGCTGAGCTACGGAATCAAACTATAATTTGTTTTATAGTTAGCCCTTTTTTAAAAAGGCGTTGCAAAAATACGACCTTTTTCAAGAAAAAAAAGCAATTGAAATATTTTTTGCAGAAAAAATGACCCCATATACTATAAAATAGCTATTTTCAGGCTCTTATACCTCATTGTTTTTTTGGGGCGGAGCGGCTTTCAGCAGTGCCTGCCAAAAAGCGGGGAAGTCGGTGTAATCTGAAATTACTGCTGTGGCTCCGGCCTGATAGAGATAGTCGTGGTCGTTTCTGCGGCGAATGCCGAGAAAGTTCATGTTCAGATTGCGGGTAGTGCTGAGGTCCCAGAGGGCATCTCCGACATAGACGACGTGTTCGAAGGTGCCGTGTACGGATTGGGCTTCTTCCAGGACCGCCTCGATGATATGTTCGCGGGTGGCTTTCCAATCGCCTCCCTGGAAAAAATAGTTGCTGTGGTCTATCCCCACATGGTCAAGTTTGACCTCTGCCGGTTTTTTCCAGCCGCCGGTAGCTATTCCGATGGCTACGTCAGACATACTTTGCAGTTGAACCAGCGCCTGGGAAGCTCCTGCTACCGGGTAAAAGTCGGCCGGACAATGTTGTCGGTGCTCGATGATCTGCGCTACGAAACAATCGTGAAAAAACCGGATTTCGTCGTCGCCGGCCTGTCGGCCAAAATGCCCCTGAAAAGCGGTCTGAAAAATGGTCCAGTCTGTTACATGGGGAAAATTGTGCCAGTCAATTGTAGGGAACGGCTGACCATAGACTTGCTCATACGTAGCAGCAAAAGCCTTACTGTCTAGTTTGTCCGAAAAAACCAGGGTGTCGTCCACGTCAAAAATAATCAGCTTCATGGAATAAAGGATTTAAAAGTGCACTTGCATACCATCGTAGCCAAGTTCCAAGCGGGGGAAAATTTCCCGCCCCTCTGCCAGGAATGCCCACAAATCCCGGTAACGAGAAGAATAGTGCCCTATAATGAGCTTTTTCGCCCCGGCGGCAAGCGCAATAGCTGCTGCCTGTCTGACTGTTGAATGCCCCGTTTCCGCCGCCCTGGCCCACTCCTGCTCCAAAAATGTAGCTTCGTGGTACAATACATCCACTCCTTGAATCCAACTGGCCAACGATTCCGAGTAAGCCGTGTCCGTACAATAGGCGAATTTTTTCAGGGGTTCTGGAGGAAGCGTCAGCGCCTCGTTGGGAATGGTTTTGCCGTCAGGCGCCTGCCAGTCAGCCCCCGCTTTGATCCCCGGTATGTCCTCAAAAGGAATCTGATAGGCCGCTATCTGATCCGCTATGATGTTTTTGGGCCTCGGCTTTTCTTCAAACAAAAAGCCGGCCGTGGGAACCCGATGCAATAGTGGAAGGGTACTGACTATAAAGGTGTCATCCTCAAAAATCACGACCCTCTGGTCCGGATCGAAAACATGGAAGTTCAATGGAAAAGGCAATTCATGCGAAGAAGCAAGCCGGAAAGTCGTGTCTATGATCTCTTCTAAACCCGGCGGTGAAAAAATATCCACCGGCTTTTGTCGGCCGGCAAGTGCCCAGGAAGTGAGTAGTCCCGGCAAGCCGAAAAAATGATCTCCGTGGAGGTGCGTAATAAAAATCTGCCGAATGGCATGCATACGCACCTGGAAGTTTTGCATGCGAACCTGAGTACCTTCCCCGCAGTCCAGTAAATAAACTTGGCGGGAGGTATCCAGCACCTGCGCACTGGTGTAGCGCAAGGGGGTAGGCATCGCAGCGCCAGTACCCAATAACGTCAGTTGGTATTGCATCTATTCCGGTTACTCCTCCTCCGGCTCTTCTGCCCGCAACTCCCGCTCCATGGCCTCCATGAAGACGTACTCGATAGATTCCTCCAAAGTGGGAATAATCGTCAGAATGGTATCCAGACGGGAAATTTCAATCAATTTTTTTACATTGGGATGCGCCAAGCCCGTCAAGATGAAAGAACCAATGCTCTTCCACAAGCGATCCGCCGTAAGAATGGCACTCAACCCCGAAGAGTCCACGTAAGCCACTTCACTCAGATCTAAAATCAGATTTTCGACCCCCTCATTGACCAAAATCACAAAGGTGGACTTGAGATCCGGCGCAAGCAAAGAGTTGAGGTTTTTTTCTTCTAAAGAAAGAACGGTGTACTTTTCGTTTTTGTCAATTTTATATTTCATCAGGTGTAAGTTGATAAGGTTAATTCCGGGCGCCCAAAGAGCCACCCTCCGTCGCGCTAAAACGCCAAATATAGCCAATACTTGCCAGTAAAAAAAATGCTTTAACCCTTAAGCTAAGCAGCGATTTTTGCAACAAGTTCAGCCACCTTGTTGTTGTCTTATGTTGTTGGTATTTTTGCAATGAATTTCATAGCAGCATCATCACAAAAGGCCAACCAAAAGCGCTTTGCTTCCGCATGTTCTTCAAAGCGACTCCAGGACAGCCCAACCCGATATGGTGTACAGACGACCCGCAAAAACCTGAGGTGTTTCGCAACTATAATTAAAGACAAGTTGTAAACTTTAAATTTTAATACTATTATTGTTTGCATTAAGCGGATAATCCTAAGAAAGTAATCATTATGAACAATAGACGATTTTCTCCAATCGTAAAGAAAGTAATCGCCAAAAGTCGGGAAGAGGCTATCCGCCTCGGTCACGATTTTATAGGCACCGAACATTTGCTTCTGGGTATTCTATCCGAAACCAATAGTCTGGCCATGAAAGTGCTCAGCTCACTGGATGTGGATACAGAAGACCTGAAGCACACGGTCGAGGATTCAGTTCAAAAACGCCCCTCCAGCAATACCGGATTGAATGTAGGGGAGGTTCCACTCAACAAGCATGCAGAAAAGGTGCTCAAAGTTACCTTCCTCGAAGCTAAAATGCTTAAGTCCGAAGAGGTAAGCCCAGAACATCTGCTGCTTTCTATCCTGAAAAATCAGGACAATCCAGCTTCCAAAATCCTCAACCAGTTCGATGTAGATTACGAAATTTACAAGGCAGAACTTGAATACGTAAAACAGGAACAGGATATGAATTCCAATATCAACCCGTATTCACAGGCTTCTTCCGATCAGGATGAACCCTACGAGGAAGATGATGACAACCCACAAAGCCGCTTCCAGCAGCGCAAAACAGGGGCTTCTAAGTCCCGTACCCCCGTTCTGGATAATTTCGGAAGGGATATTACGCGATTGGCAGAAGAGGATAAGCTGGATCCTATTATCGGTAGAGAAAATGAAATCGAACGGGTGTCCCAAATCCTGAGCCGCCGCAAAAAGAATAATCCTATTTTGATCGGAGAGCCAGGGGTGGGAAAAACCGCTATCGTCGAAGGACTGGCCATGCGCATCATCCAGAAAAAGGTGTCGCGCACTTTGTTCAACAAACGCATCGTGATGCTGGACCTGGCTGCGCTGGTGGCCGGTACGAAATACCGCGGACAGTTCGAGGAACGCATGAAAGCGATCATGAATGAACTGGAGAAGTCCAGAGATGTCATTTTGTTTATTGATGAAATCCATACTATCGTCGGAGCCGGAGGGGCTACCGGATCACTGGATGCTTCTAATATTTTCAAACCGGCACTTGCCCGGGGCGAACTCCAGTGCATCGGCGCTTCTACCCTGGACGAGTATCGCCAACATATCGAAAAGGATGGCGCCCTCGACCGAAGGTTCCAAAAGGTGATGGTGAATCCGCCTTCCGCAGATGAGGCCATCCATATTTTGCACAATATCCGACCCAAATACGAGGATTTCCACAACGTGACCTATGCCGATGATGCCCTCGAGGCCTGCGTCAGACTGAGCGACCGCTACATCAGCGATCGCTTCCTGCCAGATAAGGCCATTGATGTGATGGACGAGGTGGGCGCAAGGGTGCATTTGAAAAATATTCATGTGCCCAAACATATCGAACAGCTCGAAAAGGAGATCGAGGAAGTAAAGGAAGGGAAAAATAAGGCCGTCAAAAATCAATTGTACGAGGAGGCCGCTAATCTGCGCGACCGCGAGTCCAAATTGGTGCGACAGCTGGAGTTTGCTAAGGTGCAATGGGAAGAAGAGGCCAAAACCAAAAAGTATCCCGTTACCGAAGAGGATATTGCAGAGGTGGTGTCTATGATGACCGGTATCCCCGTCAAACGGGTAGCCCAAAGCGAAAGCAAAAAATTGGTGGGGATGACCAAGGATATTCAGTCCGTGATCATCGGACAGGATGAGGCGATTACCAAAATTACGAAGGCAATCCAACGCAACCGGGTGGGACTGAAAGATCCCAGCAAACCCATCGGCTCGTTTATCTTCCTGGGGCCTACCGGCGTGGGTAAAACAGAACTCGCAAAGGCACTGGCCAGATACCTCTTCGATTCAGATGATGCCCTGATCCGCGTGGATATGAGCGAATATATGGAGAAGTTTTCTATCAGCAGACTCATAGGCGCTCCTCCAGGCTATGTAGGCTACGAAGAGGGCGGTCAACTGACCGAAAAAGTCCGCAGAAAACCTTATTCCGTGATCCTCCTCGATGAAATCGAAAAGGCTCACCCAGATGTGTACAATATCCTGCTACAGGTACTCGATGATGGACAGCTGACCGATGGCCTGGGGCGTAAGGTGGATTTCAAAAATACCCTGATCATCATGACCTCTAATATAGGGGTGCGACAGCTGAAGGATTTTGGACAGGGAGTGGGCTTCGCAACTAAAGCCAGACAGGAAAGCGCAGAAGACCACGCCAAAAGCGTGATCGAAAATGCCCTGAAACGCACCTTCTCCCCCGAGTTCCTCAACCGGATTGACGATGTGGTGATCTTCAATAGCCTGGAACAACACCATATCATGCAGATTATTGATATCGCACTCAGAGATCTGTACAAGCGAATGGATACCATGGGCTTCAAACTGGTATTGTCCGACAACGCAAAGGTGTTTATCGCCGAAAAAGGATACGATCCACAATTCGGCGCAAGACCCCTGCACAGAGCAATCCAGAAATACCTCGAAGATCCCTTGGCAGAGTTTATCCTCGGCCAAAACCCGGAAATGGGTACCCAGCTGGAAGCGCAAATGAATGCCTCCAACGATGGACTAATCATCCAACAAACCCATAACGTGGAATCCGATATTTCCGGACAACATTAATACGTTTTGCCCATATCCAAAAACCGAATGGTCGCCATGAGCCGATCATTCGGTTTTTTGGTTTAATTTTAATTTTTCAAGAACTTTTTTTGGTGTAGCTGAATTACTATCTTTATTGCTCATAAAAAATTTAACATTTGAGTCGAAGAAATATTCCTGATAACAAGAAGGTTGCAGACAGGCATCAGTTCAGAATCAACGAGTTTATCAAAGTACCCGAAGTCCGCCTCGTAGGCGATGACCTCGAAGCCCTTAGCCAGGCAGTAGGCCAAACCATAGAAGCAGATGTGTATCCCACACGGAAAGTAAGAGAGTGGGCACAAACCGTGGATCTAGATGTGGTCGAAATCTCAGGTAAAGCACTACCCCCAGTTGTACGCATTACCGATTTCAAAAAGTTCCTCTACGATAAAAAGAAAAAGGAAAAGGAACTTAAGGCAAAAACAGCCAAAACCGTCATCAAAGAAATTCGCTTCGGCCCCAATACCGATGACCACGACTTCGAGTTCAAAGTCAGACACGCCCGCAAATTCCTCGATGAAGAAGGCGCAAAAGTGAAAGCCTACGTGCATTTCAAAGGCCGTACCATCGTGTTCAAAGAACGCGGAGAACTGCTGCTCCTCAAATTCATGAAAGAACTCGAAGAAGTTGGCGCCGCAGATGCCCTGCCCAAATTGGAAGGCCGTAGAATGACCGTCGTCATTTCGCCTAAAAAGAAAAAGAGCTGATATACAGGAAAATTGTAAAATTATTCCTACTTTTGCGTTCCCTTAGAATTAAAATAGTAGCGGTATGCCTAAAATGAAGACGCACTCTAGTGCAAAAAAACGATTCAAACTTACCGGTTCAGGCAGGGTTAAACGCTTCCATGCCTTTACTTCGCACATGATGCGCAATAAAGGTAAAAAAGCAAAGCTTCGCCTGCGCGATGCTGGTTTGGTGAGCACGGCAGATGAAAAGCGCATCAAAAGATTGCTTGCTGTCGGTTAATTTTTTTCTTTTTTAACGAGAATACAGGCCAAAGTGCTGTTTGCCCCTGTATTGGACTAAAAACACAAATATGCCACGTTCAGTTAATCATGTAGCTTCCCGCAAGCGCAGAAAAAAAATCCTGAAGGCCGCCAAAGGTTATTTCGGCGGTAGAAGTAAGGTTTATACGGCTGCGAAGAACACCTTGGAAAAGGGTCTTCAATATGCTTATCGCGACAGACGTCAGAAAAAAAGAGCTTTCAGACAGTTGTGGATCGCGAGAATTAATGCAGGTGCGCGTCAGCACGGCATTTCTTATTCCAGACTTATCCATGCCCTTGCGCAAAACGAGGTGCAACTTAATAGAAAGGTATTGGCCGATATGGCTATGAATCATCCCGATACGTTCAAGGCTATTGTGGATGCGGCAAAGGCATGATTTTTGCCCATGCCTGAGTTATTGTAATGATCTAAACTGACATCTCCCCCACGGGGATGTCAGTTTTTTTTTGTCATCCTGCGATTGTTTACATGATCCTGCACTACGAGTCTTTCTTTTTGTCCTCCGAACGCCGATGGCTCGTTTTTATCCACGGGGCCGGCGGAAGTATGCTGACCTGGAAGTACCAACTCGATGCTTTCAAGCCCTTTTTTAATTTGCTGCTGCTGGATTTGAGGGATCACGGAAAGTCAAAGGGGGTTGCTCCCTATCGGGAAAAATATACGATTGACTTGCTGGGCGAGGATATTTTGGTGCTGCTGGATCAGCTAAAAATCCGAAAGGCGCATTTTATGTCGCTTTCCCTGGGCAGTATTTTTGTGCAGTTTATCGGAGACAAAAGGCCCGAGTTGATTGACCGCGCCATCATGGCCGGCGCTGTGTGTAAAGCCAATATTCCCATGAAAGTCCTGGCTTTCGTGAGCCAGGTGGTGTATCCCCTGCTTTCGTTTGAACAGAGCTACAAGTTGTTGTCTTTTGTGATCCTCCCCAGGCGGGGAGACCGACTGGGGAGGAAGTTGTTCCGCGCCCAAGCCAGAAAAATGGATCCCGCCGATTTCAAAAAGTGGATGCGGCTCCTGAATGATTTTCTCCGACAACTAAAAGTGTTTTTTTCTCATACTTTTCCTGCTCCAGGCCTGATTGTGATGGGCTCTCAGGATCGGGTTTTTCATTCCGCCGCCCAAGCTTATGCCGAACATCAATCGCACATCCAACTGGTAGATATGCCAGGCTGCGGTCATGTTTGCAATATCGAAAAGCCACAGGTATTCAACGACATCGTATTGCGTTTTTTGCTGGAAGCAAAACATCCCCGCAAGCTATCTGAGGAGTAAAAAGTCACCGCTGATCCAGGTGCTTATCCCCCCCTCCAACTGAATTTCTGCTCGATATACATACACGCCAGCAGGTTGCGCTACGCCGTTGTGCCTGCCGTCCCACCCGGAACTCGAATCGGCGGGAAGCATCGGGCCTTTGTCAAATAACTGCTCCCCCCAACGGTTAAAAATGATCAGCCGCCGGATAGCCCGTACCCGCTCGGACCCAAAGATGACAAAGCGGTCGTTCTGGCCGTCGTTGTCCGGAGAGAAGGCATTGGGGACAAATATTTCCCGGCTGAATTCGTTTACCCCGATGCGGATGTCGTCCCGATAGATACATCCTTCCGGAGTGGTGATGGTGAGCGCATAAGTCATGCTGCTGAACGGAAAGGCTTTTACGGGTACCCGATCCGAGGCGGATAGAAAGTTCGGAGGTGTCCAACGGGCTGTGCCAGGTATGTTGATACCTTCCCCCAATACAATACTGTCTCCTCTGCCAATCAACAAATCCGATCCCAAATCCAAGGTATAGGCCACCGGCTCCCGGATGGTAAATGCTATTTCTTGCAGACAGCCGCCCCCATCAATAAGCCTAAAAGTATGATCCCCTATGGCCAACCCGGCCAAAGTATAGGGCAGCACCGAAATAAGAATGGTGTCCGATCCATTTCCCGGAATAAGCATCAGGGGCAAAGTGCCCGATTCAAGGGTGTGTATCAGCAGCGCGCCCGTTTCGTCAAGCGCACAGGCAGGTTGGTCAACGGTATAACCAATTGCTGTGTTTTGCGCAGCGCCTATCTCCACAACCCCACTTTGTACACACTCCCCGGCATCGGTGAGGGTGAAAGCATAGGCTCCGGGCAGGAGATTTTCTGCGTTCAGCAGACCATCCGGGATGCCGCCGTCCCAGGTAACGACAAACGGTGCTTCCCCCCCGGAGATATCCAAACGAAGGGATCCGAGTCCTCCCGATGCACAAGTCGCATCCGATACCTCAATAGCAAACTCCAAATCGCATTCCTGGAGGTTTTGGGCTCGTATCTCAAAAGTACAGGTGCTGGTACATCCGGCTCCATCGGTTAGCGTGGCCTCATACTGCCCCGATGGCAGCATAACCAACTCCAGACTGTCTCCTTCCCCTCGCAACTCCATTCCGGATACCGGCCCCGTCCAGGATAGTGTGTAGGGAGGCTTCCCTCCGGAAAAAAAAAGTACCGCACTTCCAGTCGGAGTCTCCCCCTCCGGGGAAAATTCCTGGCGTAACTGACAGGAAAGCACCGGACCAGGCAAAGACGACAACTGTACCTCCGCAATCGCCTGACAACCATTGGCATCTACGACCTCCGCCCGGTAAGTTCCCTCGGTCAGCCCACTCAATTCCTGCAATCCGTCAAAACCCTCCCGGTTCCAAAAGATACTAAAAGGCCCATTGCCACGAGTATATAACTCAAGTGCTCCCCCCTCCGGATCGCCACAAGAAGGCTGACTCAGAACCCCTATGCCCACTTCGGGCGATTCCTCAATGGTTACCGCAAACGATCGGGCGGTTTCGCAAGTATAAACCCGGTCATACACATATACGATCCTGTCCGATGAAAGCACCGCACCCGGCAACAAAGCAGGTGTCATACGCGCCGAATCCAGATAGTACGCCTGACTCCCACTCAGAGACTCCCCCACAATCGGAGGCAGTACAAAGGGGCCACAAGACGATTGATCCGGATAGGCAAATAAGTGCGGAGGAGGACTCGCTACCAGCACCAGCGGCTCTCCAAGCTCAGAAAAAATGCCGCAGCCCGATCCGTCCCGCACAGCAAGTAAGGTCAACACCAAAGTATCGGTAGTCCTTACCCCAAACCGGTATCCGTTTGAGATGTCGCTCAACTGAAAAGTATCCCGCCCATCCGTATAATCCACCGTAAATGGCCCTCCCAAATCAGGTAGTGCCACCGTTATGCTATCCTGCAACACCTCACAGGCACCACATTGCCGGCAAAACAGCCCTATGGTATCCGGTAGCATCCGAAGCTGCTCCTCCAGCGACGCGAAAGCGGCACACGACTCAAAACTGCGCCAGTTGCGCTCGTCATGTACCCTGGTCAGCCATCCCAAACGATCCGTAGCCGCAGTATCCCCTGCATAGGCAAGGAAGTCAGCGGTCTCCCCGCCCGACTGCACCCGGTAACAAGCATCCAGCATGACAGGCAAACCCGAATCCGTCGAATTGTTCTGAAAAGGTATCCACTCCCTACGGGAATTAAAAGCAAATAAAACATGCCCACCCACATACGAGGCATCGTCCCCTCCGGAAGTCCCCCCATTCCAAGACCCGCCTTGCAGGAAAAACAACTGATCCCCGGCTGCATTAAAATTGACACTCGTGGCTCCCAAATCCTCAAAAGTCCAGGCAGTATCCGGCGCAACTGCCTCATAGCGACTCCCGGACGGGGGAAAACGCAACTGGATCACCTCCCCAGCTTTCAATGCAGGTCCCGTCCTTACCATCCGCACAAAACCCTCCCGGTTACCCCAAAAACCAGGCAGACTCCGCTCCCACCCATTGTCCGTTATGTCAATTGCCGTACCTGTCTCTATCTCCCGGAAAGCCACTATGCTCAGGACATCCGTACCCGGCATAGCTGTACATCCCTCGCTGCCATCACCCGTATTGGCCGCAAGGCCCAATACCGCAAGATCCCCCGGTCGCAAAAGCGTCTGTGCAAACAAACCCGTAGGCACACAACACAAAAAAATAAACAGGATCCGGTAAACTACATTTAACGGCAGGGTGTAATACATTAGTCGCATTTTTGTGCTTAAACGTACAATAAACCGCCTTAATTTTCCCCAATGTCCATAAAAGGGAAAGAAAAAAGCAGTTTAAAGATGCGCTAAACAGCAAAAAAAATTATCTTTGCCCTCTGTTTTGAAAGAGTATCTTTTGAATGCAAAAGATGCGAAGCATTCAACTGTAAATGCAAACCGATCATGAACGAATTGATTGGCTATGTCATTCCTATCAAAGGTTTGAAGGATGGCATACACAAATTTGACTATGCGATTGGTGCAGGGTTTTTCAAAGCTTTTGAAAATCCACCTGTGGAGGAGGCAAATTTGCGTTTTACCCTTACCCTCGAAAAAAAGCACGACCTGATTGTGTTGTTGTTTGATTTTGAAGGTACGGTAGCGACTATTTGCGACAGGTGCCTGGCCGACATTCACCTCCCGATTTCCGGGCATGAGCGTTTGCTGCTAAAATACAGCGAGGAAACGGTCTCTAATGATCCGGAAGTTATTTTTGTGCATCCTGAAAGTCCTCATGTGGATGTTTCAGGGCTGGTGTATGAGTTTATATGTTTGGCGTTGCCTTTGGTAAAGGTGTATGATTGTCAGTCTGACCCCGAACCACCGTGCAACCAGGAAACGCTGCGCTATTTGCAGACAGAAGACGGAAGTCCGGAGAATACGCCGGATGAAAACCCCATTTGGGAGGCTTTGAAAAAAGTGGATCCATCGAAATGAGATAATATATTATAAGACCAGGTTAAATAATTTGTACAATGGCACATCCTAAGAGTAGAGTTTCGAAGCAACGCAAACGCAAGCGCAGAACCCATAAGAAAGCGGCTTTGCCCAATGTTTCTGTATGTCCGGTAACCGGAGAAAGCCATCTTTTTCACAGGGCTTATTCCGATGCTGAGGGCAATATGTTTTACCGTGGAAAATTGCTGGTTAAGGCGGTCGAAGAAGAATAGTCTCCGCTTTATTCCGGATAATGTGATAAAACAGTAAGCTCCCTTCCGATTGCGCGATGTGGAGCTTTTCCTGTTTGTTTGTGTATTGCTTAATCTTTTTGATATGTCCAAATCAATTATTTATACGCCGTCCGCACCTAATCCGGTTGGCCCTTACAGTCAGGCAGTTCTGGCTAATGATACCTTGTATGCATCAGGTCAGATTGCCCTGGATCCCGCTACGGGAACCTTGGTCAATGACACCATAGAGGCCGAGACGACCCAGGTTATGGAAAACCTGAAGGCCGTATTGGAGGCCGCCGGCATGGGCTTCAATCACGTGGTGAGCTGCTCCGTGTTTGTGGCTGATATCCGCCAATACGACAAAATCAATGCCGTGTACGGTAAGTATTTCGATGAGGCGACAGCCCCGGCGCGGGCATTGGTAGAGGTGGCCAACCTGCCCAAGTTTGTGAATGTGGAAGTTTCACTGATCGCCGTCAGGTAAATTTACGATACCAAACTGACTATGGAAACCAGAAAGCAAGTTTTGTCCTGCATCCAGCCCACCGGAGATATGCACTTTGGAAATTATTTCGGTGCAGTAAAAAATTGGGTAGCGCTGCAGGAGTCCTACGATTGCGTGTATGGCATCGTAGATTATCATGCCATGACTATGCCTTTCAAGCCGAACAAGTTGCGGGAAAATACCTGGGAATTGGTATTCAACCTGCTGGCAACAGGTATTGAGGCAAAACATATTTTTATCCAGTCTTTGGTTCCCGAACATGCAGAGTTGTGCTGGATTTTTAATTGCTTTACTTCCTACGGGCAGCTGAGCAGGATGACCCAGTTCAAAGATAAAAGCAGCCAGTCCGGCGAGTCCGAAGATGGCTTTATTTCGGCAGGATTGCTGGATTATCCAGTACTCCAGGCAGCCGATATCCTGGTGTACCGGGCAGATTATGTGCCTGTAGGCAAAGACCAGGAACAACACCTCGAACTGACCCGCAATATTGCAACCCGGTTCAACCTCGTGGTGGGTAAGGAGTATTTCCAAATGCCGGAACCGCTTTATACGGAAGTGCCTAAGGTGATGTCCACTGCAGATCCCACCCGCAAAATGAGTAAAAGCGCCGGAGCAAAGCATTATATTAATGTGTTTGCCGATGAACAGACGATCCGAAAGCAGGTCAAGTCGGCCGTAACGGATACCGGAGAGACAAAAGCAGGAGAGATGAGCGCCGGAGTGACCAATTTGTTCGAACTGCTCAAAGCAAGTGGCCAACAACAGGCCTGGGATAGCCTGATGCAGGATTATCACAACAACGCCCTCAAATACGTTGACCTGAAAGAGGCCGTTGCAACGGGACTGGTGACCATCAGCTCCCATATCCGCAACCAGAAGGCTGCTATCCTGGCGGATAAAAAACAGGTCAAGGAACAAATCCGGGCAAGCAGCGCCGAGATTCGCAAAAAAGCACAGCAAACCATATCCGATGTCAAAGAGTTGACCGGTTTGCTGAATGTTAAGTTTTAACCCCCACAGATGCCCGAGGTATGAAGATTATTTGTATCGGAAGAAATTATGCAGAGCATGCCAAGGAACTCCACAATGCTATCCCGGAGGACCCTATTGTTTTCCTGAAACCGCCCTCCGCGTTGTTGATCAACAACAAACCCCTGTATTATCCCGATTTTACCCAGGATATTCACTACGAACTGGAAGTGGTACTCAAGGTTTGTAAAAATGGCCGCTATGTGCAACCCGAGTTTGCTTCGGAGTATTACCAACAGGTAGGTCTGGGCATAGATTTTACCGCGCGCGACCTGCAGGCCAAATGCAAAAAAAATGGACACCCCTGGGAGATCGCAAAGGGCTTCGATGGCTCCGCTGCACTAAGCCCCTTTGTTGGACTCGATAAGGTAGATCCGACAGGTATCCAGTTTCGCTTGCAAAAAAACGGATCGCTCGTACAGGACGGCAATACCCGCGATATGATTTTTTCTTTCGAGGATATTATCGTGTATGTGTCTAAGTTCTTCAAATTGCAGATGGGCGACCTGATTTTCACGGGTACCCCCGCCGGCGTTGGCCCGGTTGCGATCGGAGATACGCTCGAAGGGGCACTGCTGACCAAATCAGGATGGCAAACCCTGCTCGAGTGTAACATCAAATAAATCATTACCGCACAATAATTTTTTCCCTTTAATCCACTTTTTCACAAAAACTGCCACCACTATGTCCTATTTATTCACCTCCGAATCCGTTTCTGAAGGACATCCGGATAAAGTTGCTGATCAGATCTCGGATGCTCTGGTTGATCATTTTATTGCCTTCGATCCACAGTCCAAGGTTGCCTGCGAAACCCTCGTGACAACCGGACAGGTCGTACTCGCAGGGGAAGTGAAGTCCGGCGTTTACCTGGATGTGCAACAAATTGCCCGAGATGTGATCAAACGTATCGGTTATACCAAGTCCGAGTATATGTTTGAGGCCAATTCCTGCGGCGTACTTTCTGCCATCCACGAACAGTCGCCCGATATCAACCAAGGCGTGGAGCGTAAAAATCCCGAGGAACAGGGCGCCGGCGATCAGGGTATGATGTTCGGCTACGCTACCAATGAAACCGCCAACTATATGCCACTGGCACTGGATTTGTCGCACCGCATCCTACTCGAACTGGCCGATATCCGCAAAGGCGGCGAACTGATGACCTACCTCAGACCCGATTCCAAGTCACAGGTTACCATCGAATACGACGATCACCACAAACCCGTTAGAATTGATACGATCGTGGTTTCTACCCAGCACGATCCCTTCGATACCGATGACAATATGCTGGCTACCATCCGACAAGATGTGATCCAGATCGTGATTCCCCGAGTAAAGGCACAATTACCCGAACACCTTCAGCATTTGTTTACCGACCACATTACGTATCATGTTAACCCTACGGGAAAATTTGTGATCGGTGGGCCCCACGGAGATACCGGTCTTACCGGCAGAAAGATCATCGTGGATACTTATGGAGGAAAAGGAGCTCACGGTGGAGGAGCTTTTTCCGGCAAGGATCCCTCAAAAGTGGATCGCTCCGGGGCTTATGCCACCCGACATATCGCCAAAAATTTGGTAGCCGCAGGGGTTTGCGATGAAGTATTGGTGCAGGTTTCTTATGCCATCGGCGTGGCCAAACCAACCAATATTTATATTCAGACCTACGGTACCGCCAAAGTCAAGATGAGCGACAGTCAAATCGCTTCCGTCGTAGCGGATGTCTTTGATATGCGCCCCTATGCCATCGAAAAGAGATTGAAATTGCGTACGCCTATTTATTCCGAAACAGCTGCCTACGGCCACATGGGAAGAACTCCCGAGTGGAAAACCGTATCGTTTACCAGCGGATCCGGTGAAACCCGAGAAATGGAGGTCGAAACCTTTACCTGGGAGAAACTGGATATGGTAGAGGACGTGAAAAAGGCTTTCCAATTGTAAATATACCTGTTTCAGGGTCAGGTGCACTCCTAAATACCTGATCCTGAAACTTCTACTTACCCTTGCCCTGCAATAACACCAGAATAGTGTAAAACATGATCTTGAAGTCGAGCGAAAGAGACATGTTTTCAATGTAAAGGATGTCAAATTTGAGCCGCTGCAACATTTGATCCAGGTTCGAGGCGTATCCGTATTTGACCTGCCCCCAAGAAGTAATGCCCGGCCTTACCTTGAGCAGGTGTTTGTAATGGGGCGAACGCTCCAGGATGCGCTCAATAAAGTACAGTCGCTCGGGCCTTGGGCCGACCAAAGACATATCTCCTTTGAGGACGTTCCAAAACTGAGGCAACTCGTCCAATCGCCATTTGCGCATGATCGCTCCCCAGGGAGTTACCCGCCTGTCGCCTTCGTGAGAAAGCTTGGGGCCATCCTTCTCTGCGTCCACATACATGGATCTGAACTTGTAAATCAAAAATGGCTTCCAGTTAAGGCCTATCCGCTCCTGTTTGAAGAAAATAGGTCCTGCAGAAGACATTCTTACTCGGATGGCAATGTACAACAGCAAAGGTGAAAGCAACAGCAGCATGGTGCCCGATACCCCAACATCAATCAGGCGCTTGAGCAATTTCTGCCAGCGGGGCATCAGATCTTGTTTGATTTCGATCAAAACGGCACCATAAACCTGACTCATCTTGACATTGCCCAGCAGGATGTCATACATGTCGGGGATGATCTTGACCATCACCTGGTCGGCAACGTCAAAAAGGATATTCAGGATTTCACGCAAGCGATCATGTTCCGAGCTTTCAATGGCAATAATGACTTCTTCTACCCCGGAACTCCGGATAATGTCCGGAAGTTCAGACAAACTCCCCAATCGGGGAAGGTATTGCTGCAAGGTTGTGGCTGCTCCACTTTCCCCAGTCGTCACATAACCCATAAAATGATACCCCAAGCGCTGTTTTCTGCTCTCCACATCCTGGTACAGCTCCAACGCGTTGGCATTGCTCCCGATAATAATGGTGTCATAGCTGACCAAACCGCGTTTTAGCCGACGGCTCGCCCGGTTCAAAAGTAGCATGCGCAAAAAAACAGTCAGGACGAAATGAAACGAAAACAGTGCCGCAAAAGAAAGGTAATAGGTTTTGTAGTTAGTGACCAGATCGTCCAGAATCAGGGTGAAAAACAAAAAAAGTGCTCCAAAAAATGTGAGAAACAGCGTTCGGGCAAAAGTTGCCAGCCTCGACAGGCGGTACACATCCTGATATTGGTCGAAAATTCCGTAAAAAAACGACCATCCCACCGGTACGAGCGCAATGCCCGACCAAAAATTGGAGTCACTCAGCATCCGAAGCGACCAGACATCCGTTTCTATCCATTGGCGGAAAGCAAAAAAACAGGCCCAGCTCAGCATGGCCGTCAAAAAATCAGCCAGCTTATAGACAAAAGTATCCCATTGCCGTTTGCGCTTCATACATTACCTTCTACTTCTTCTAAAAATAAACCAGTTTCAGGTTGTCCAACAGCACCCTGGCCTGAGGTTTTCCCGAAGGGTCAGCCAACACAGCACGCAGAACCACTTGATAGGCATCCAAACCGGAAGCTTGAACCAGGGACGATAAGTTGAAATAGATCTTCTGCCAGTCGTCCACTGGATAGAACCCCGGATTGAGCAAAACGCTGCCTTGGGTGTCCGTAATTCGGGCATACCCCACCAGGCCAAAGACCACAGGAACTTCCGATTTGTAATTCAATTCCAGATAAACAAAGGGACTTTTCTTACCCAATTCCCGAAAACGGGTGAGCGATGCCAGCTCAATGACAGGCTGATCAGCCGAAAGCTGTATCTCCAGGCTTCCACGGCCTTCAAAGGGCGCATGCTCATTCCAGCCCAAAACTTCCTGCCCCCCTATCCGAAGATCCCGCATCAGGTGATCGGGCTGCTCAAAAGGTTCCATGAGGGCAAAGCGCGTGTCGGTAATGTAAGAAGTGATCGGCTGCAGGGTATCCACCTCCCCGGGTGCTAAGGATACCTGCAACTCCACAGGCGTGTAAAACGGATAAATTTCAGGAGTCGCGTGAATGCCATTGTCCCGGATACCTGCATCCAGGCGGATATCTACCGCTCCGGTCTGCAAAATGGGAACCAGCGCCGGCAACTCATAAGCTCCCAGAAATTCTCCACCCACGGTGAGCCAAATATCTGTAATCAAACTGGAAGCAGTCCCCTGAGCGGGAGTTGTGCGCAGCGAAAAAGAAGGAATATACAGATAGGCAGGAACCGGCTCCGATACGCTGTCCGGAGAACACCCGAACAAAAAAACCAAAAGCACCCAAACATACCCCCTGCGCTTCATCAGATGGCAGATTGGTATTGGTGCGTGCGATCGGCAATCTTCTCAATAATCTGGTGTGCCAGCAGCAATGCCTCATACCCGGCCTCGATACTCACTTTTGGGGTAGTCCCAGTGCGAATACTCTCTGCAAAAGCTTCCAGTTCCATCCGGATGGCATTGACAGGCTCTATGGGAGGCATTTCCAATTGCATCCACTTCTGTCCGGCATCTGTATTCAACTCCAACCAATGCTCCGTGCTGCTGTCCGACAGATCCCGGGTATCGTGCAGGCGAACAATCTCCGCCTTTTTGTCTAAAAAATCCAAACTGATATAAGCATCTTGCTGAAACAACCGCACCTTCCGCATCTGCTTCATGCTGATCCGACTCGCCGTCAGATTGGCGACACACCCATTCTCAAATTCAATCCGCGCATTGGCAATATCCGGCGTGCGGCTCACAATCGCCACCCCACTGGCTGAAATGTCGCGCACCCGCGACGGAACCAGGCTCAACAAAATATCCAGATCGTGAATCATCAGGTCCAGTACCACCGAAACATCCGTGCCCCGAGGATTAAAAACCGCCAGTCGGTGTGCTTCGATAAAGAGCGGGTTCAGTTTTCGGTCGCCCAAAGCAAGCAATGCCGGGTTGAAGCGCTCCACATGGCCAACCTGCACTTTCACCCCCTTTCGGGCAGCCAATGCTACCAGTTCCCTTGCTTCTGCTACGGTGTGTGTCAGCGGTTTTTCGATAAACAAGTGCTTGCCCGCTTCCATGATGCGCTTCGACAAGTCGAAATGCGTATAGGTTGGTGTGACCACATCCAGTACGTCGCAAGCCCCTATCAGCTCATCCAGGTCTGTAAATCGGCGCAGGCCTGTGCTCGCCTCCACCTCAGCAGCCATCCTGTCGTCAGGATCAAAAAAACCGTGCAGCTCGAAGTGAGCGGCAGCCAACTGGATGCACTTCAAGTGGATCTTACCCAGGTGTCCTACGCCTAATAGACCTATTTTCAACATGTTGCTATAGTTTTTTTCGCAAGGACTATTCCTTTGCCGCATTACCTGAAATACATCAGGACAGCCCCTACCAGCGAAATTAAAACAATCAGCACAATCGCTAATCTTACAGAAAAACGCAAATGCCTGACGAATGTTTCAATCTCTTCTTGCATTTGGGGATACCTTGCATACACCTCTTTTCGCATTTTTTCCCTATCCATGACATGAGAGGCACTAAACTCCACACGCTGCTTCACCAATCTCTTGTAACTCCCAAAAACCTTAACCCTAAAGTAGATATTCAGGAACAACATTGCAATGAACAGTATGACAACTACTACCAGAAGCAAATCCACCATATTTATCGCTCTTTAATTCTTCTCTTACCTGGATGCTAATGCAGCCTGTAACACCTCTTCGGCACGCTCAATGGCCTGCTTCAGCCCGGTGGCATCACTACCTCCTGCTGTCGCAAAAAAGGCTTGTCCGCCACCACCGCCCTTGATCGAAGTCGCCAGTGTTTTTACCAGCTGTGCTGCGTTCAAACCACTGCCGCCGGCTGCAAGGGACTTGCTCACCGAAACGACCAACTGGGGCTTGTCATCCACTACTGCTCCCAACACCACCACAGCGTTCTCCAAAGCCTGATCCAGTTGAAACACCAGTCCTTTGAGGACATTGGCATCGTCCAGCTCCACTGCTGCTCGAATAAACGCTACATCTCCCATCTTTTGCACAGATTGTAGCAATGCCCCCTTCAACTCCTGGGCCTTGTCCTGCATCAGCTGTTCCATTTTGCGGCGCAGCTGTCGGTTTTCCTGTTGAAGCGCCTGTATGCTCTGCACCAAATCCTTGGGTTGCTTCAACACCTCCCGGATCTCGTCCAACTGATCCATAGCCTGTTGCACGTGCTGCCGAGCCGTATCTGAAGTAATCGCCTCAATGCGTCGGATACCCGCAGCCACGGCACTCTCGCTGACAATCTTAAACAACCCCAACGAGCCGGTAGCTGCTACGTGAGTACCCCCACAAAGTTCGCGCGAAAAAGCAGGATCAAAAGTGATCATGCGCACCAGATCCCCGTATTTTTCACCAAACAACATCGTCGCTCCGGCTGCACGAGCCGCTTCCACCGGAATTGCCCTGTCTTCTTGTAAAGGAATATTGGCACTGATCTTTTCATTGACCATCGCCTCAATCGCCGTCAGTTCCTCCGCCGTCACCTTTTGAAAATGAGAAAAATCAAAACGCAAGCGCCGATCGTCCACATCCTGTCCCTTTTGCAGGGCGTGTGTTCCCAGGATTTTGTGCAAGGCAGCATGCATTAAGTGAGCAGCTGTATGGTTTTGAGAAGTCGCCATGCGCTTCGGAGCATCTACGATCGCCCTGACCGATGCCTCCGGCTGGGTCGGCATGCGGTCCAGAATATGAACCGTAAGGTCGTTTTCCTTTAGGGTATCCTTCACTTGCAGTTGCTCGGAACCAAACCACAGCGTACCCGTATCGCCATGCTGACCCCCACTCTCCCCATAAAACGGCGTCTCGGCCAACACCACCTGTACCTGAACCGACTTTTTCTGTTGCACCTCCCTGTATTTCAATACACGGGTCTCTGGTACCTCCAATACATCATAACCCACAAATACAGACTCGCCCTCCTGCACCAGCATCCAGTCGCCCACCTCTTTCTTGGCATCGGCCCTGGATCGCGCTTTCTGAACCTGCAAAGCCTGCTCAAAACCGGCCTCGTCCACTTCATACCCCTTTTCAGCAGCAATCAAGCGGGTGAGATCTATCGGGAAACCAAAAGTATCGTACAATTCAAAAGCATCCGAACCGGAAATCACCCCATCGGCCACTTCCAGTTGATCAAACCTGCGCAAACCATTTTCCAGCGTCTGCAAAAAAGCCCGCTCTTCTGCCTCGATGATCCGAGCCACTTGAGCCTCCTGGGCTTGCAGCTCCGGAAAAACATCCCCAAAATGCGTCGCGAGCATAGGAATCAGGCGGTGCAAAAACGGAGACTTGATATCCAGAAAAGAATAATAATACCGAACGGCACGTCTCAAAATCCGACGGATCACATAGCCCGCTCCCGAATTACCCGGCAGCTGCCCGTCGGCCACTGCAAAAGCCACCGCTCGCACGTGATCGGCCACTACCCGCATCGCAATATCCGACTTGGCACTTTCCTCGTATTTCGAAGTATAAGGAATACCGGAAGCCTCCTCAATGAATGCAATGAAAGGCGAAAATACATCGGTATCATAGTTCGATGACTTGGCCTGAATAGCCATGCTCAACCGCTCGAAACCCATCCCCGTATCAATATGCTTCTCGGGAAGTTCCTCCAGACTACCATCTGCCTTTCGGTTAAACTGGATAAATACCAGATTCCATATCTCAATCACCTGAGGGTGATCCTGGTTGACCAACGACTTGCCGGAAACCAACTCCCTGTCCGCCTCAGACCGCAAATCCACATGAATTTCAGAACAAGGCCCACAAGGTCCCGTATCCCCCATTTCCCAGAAATTGTCCTTCTTGTCGAAATACAAAATCCTGTCCTCCGATACCCACTTTTTCCAAAGCGCCGCAGCCTCATCATCAGCCGGCAAATTATCCTCCACGTCCCCCTTAAACACAGAAACGTAGATCCTGTCTTTCGGCAAGCCATACACCTCCGTCAACAGCTCCCATGCCCATGCTATCGCCTCTTCCTTAAAATAATCCCCAAACGACCAGTTGCCCAACATCTCAAACATCGTCTGATGGTAACTGTCGCGACCCACCTCCTCCAAATCGTTGTGCTTGCCCGAAACCCTCAGACACTTTTGCGTATCCGCAATACGCCGGATATCCGGAACCTGATTGCCCAAAAAGTAATCCTTGAACTGATTCATCCCCGAATTGGTAAACATCAGGGTGGGATCCGTCTTGTTTACAATAGGCGCCGAAGGAACAATTTTATGCGCCTTACTTTTAAAAAAATCGAGGAACGTCTGTCTGATTTCTCTGGATGTCATACGATTAAGGATTTTATGGATGTTTTTTCCATGCTACCCGGCAAAAATACAATAAATCCAAACATGTCCCCCATCATCTTCATTTTTAACCCGCAAACATACCCTGTATAGAACAATAGATTGAACCTGTCAATATTTTAAATATTGAAAAATTTATTATATTTTATTTTTTTTGAAACTTTTTTGATTACAAAAATATTTTTGTGGCTTTTTAGACATCTAAAAAGTTATTTTGCGTCTTAATAGCATTAAAAAAGTTACACTAAAGGGATAATTTTTGCACAAAGTTTTGATATTCGACAATCCTGCGCTAAATTTGTAGAAGCCATGAACATCACAAAGACTGAAAAAGTGTTAAGCTGAGTCACCCTAATTAAAAAGCATCAGTAAAGTTTAGCACTACTTATTGGCTAACATTACACACCATGAGAAAAGAGAAGTTCATCTACAATACACACACCCTGCGCTATGAAAAAGTTGTAGAGCCGATGAAGGCGAAGCTTTTGAGGTTTTTTGGCTATGCCTGCGCTGTGGTTTTTACTGCTTTTGTTTTTACCCTTATCCAGCACAAATATTTCCCTTCACCAAAGGAGAAAGCCCTTCAACGGGAGATACAGGCCATGAAGTCTGAGTTCCAGGAGTTGAATCAGGCTTTGAATTTATTGGGAGGTGCTTTAGAGAACCTCAAGGAGCGGGATGCGTATGCGCACCGTATGATATTTGGGATGGATCCGATTGACGATGGTATTTGGGAAGGTGGTGTAGGGGGTCACGATCAGTTTAGTGAGTTTATGCAATTCAAGAATGCGGGTAGTTTGATGGCTTCTTTGAACCAGAAGGTTCAAAAGCTCAAGCGCCAGGCGGTAATACAGTCCAAGTCATTAGATGAGATTTTGGGTCTGGCTTCTGAAAAGGAGGAATTTTTGGCGGCTACGCCTTCGATAAAGCCTATTCGTTCGGACAACTTGGCTCGTGATGTCAAGCTTTTATCTGGTTTTGGCATGCGTATTCATCCTATCTTGAAGGTTCCTAAAATGCATTATGGCATTGACTTTACTGCTCCAAGTGGTACGCCTGTGCATGCGACTGCAGCGGGTAAGGTGGTTCGCGCCGAGTACAACCGTACTTTCGGCAATGTAGTTGTGATAGACCATGGTTTTGGTTATGAGACTTATTACGCGCACTTAAAGACTATTGATGCCAAGAAGGGTCAAACCGTGACCCGTGGGCAGTTAATTGGCAAAGTGGGCAACACGGGTCGTTCTACTGCGCCTCATTGTCATTACGAGGTACATTACAAGGGCAAGCCGGTCAATCCACTTTATTATTGTTTGGATGGTTTGACTCCGGATGAGTACCAGCAATTTGTGGAAGCTGCTGAGACACCCAACATGTCTTTGGACTATACTGCTGGTGAATAAGTTATTTTTTTCTATGACCTAACATAAATTATGTCGTCAGCGGGATCATCTGCAGGCAAAACCTGTAAAAACTGTCAAACGAGTCTTCCCGCCAGCGCAAAATATTGCCCGAAGTGCAGTCAGCGCTACCGAAAGGGCAAATTGACCGTTATGGAGTTGTTGGGTGAGTTTTTCGAAACTTTATTCAACTTCGACAACAAGATTTTTCGAACGCTGGCCTATCTGGTCATCCCCGGCATGCTGACCCGGCACTATATCCAAGGCAGGCAAGTCAGTTTTATCTCCCCTATCCGTTTGTTTTTGGTATCTGCGATTCTGTTTTTTTCCGTAATCAGTTTTTTGATCTTTCGCTATCAGGAACACAAGATTCAGGAGCTCGGCGATTCTTTGGTGATTCGGGACGGGCACAGAGCTGCCTTTCTGGACGAACTGGATTTGGTCAAATCTCAATGGACAGATTCTTTGTCCGGGGAAAGGTCAACACTGGTGTCCGCCACCCTGGATACATTTTGGGAGCGCATCCCGGATCCCCGTAGGGATTCCATCCAATTGACTTACTTGGACTGGCATCCGGACAGCAGTTTTTTGCTCAAAACGATTCCCATTGCCAAGCGGGATTTTCTGGAGGTTCCGGTAGATGACATTCCCGGCAAATATGGCATTCAGGGCTTATTGGGGAGTACGGTCGTCAAGCAGTTGGTCAAATTACAGCTCAAATTGGGGCAATTTATCGGGTTTGTAGTCAGTCAGACCGTATGGACTTTTCTGCTACTCATCCCGCTACTCGCTTTTGTATTAAAGTTGATCTATATCCGCCATCCGTTTTACTACATGGAACACCTGGTGTTTGCCTTTCACCTCCATGCATTTATTTTCCTTTTTTCCGGCCTGGTATTATTAGGAACGTACAGCATCACACACAGCAATCCCAGTTCTTTTTTTGGCAGTTTGAGTCTATTTGCGCTGGGGTATATTTGGTTTTCGATGAAGCGACTGTATGGGCAGCGGGTGGTCAAAACCAGTATCAAATTTATCCTGTTCAACCTCGCCTATGTGATGTTGTTCAGTTTTTGTCTTACCTTTTCCATCATCCTTGCTACGATTTTGTTTTAGTGCAACCATTTGATGAACTATGGACGAGACCCCCAAAAGATACTATAGCATAGCCGAGGTAGCTGAAGCGCTGGGCGTGTCCAAATCGCTGATTCGGTTTTGGGAAACGAAATTCCCCCAGTTGCGACCCAGCAAAAACAGCAAGGGCGACCGGCGCTTTACCCCGGATCATTTTGCCCTGATCCGCAATATTTACGAGCTCGTCAAGGTTAGGGGCTTTACGCTCGAAGGCGCGAAAAAGGAATTGGTCAGACAGCGGGAAAAAAAAGTCCGCCTGCAGGAGCTAAAAGCGATGCGGGACTTTCTGAAGCAACTCAAAGAGCGGTTGTAAGTCCCTACTTATAATCGGTGATGCTGATGTGGCTATTGCAAGCCACAAAATCCCTGTCTTCGTTGGATGCAATCACGACAGTCCTGTTGTGTCGAAACCTTTCCAGCAGTGCCAAGTACCATTCATGGCTGGGCGTATCGAGGTTGGTACCCGGCTCATCCAGGAGCAGCAGAGGCCTGTCGGTCAAAATGGCCAACCCCAATTTCAGGCGCTGCTTCATACCCGATGAAAAATTCCGAATTTGCTTGTTTCCTGCACGTGGCAGTCCGATAAGGTCTATCATTTCCGGGACGGAAAGTCCGTGCACGGCAGTTTGAAAAGAAACATGAAACTCCACCATTTCCCGGATAGAAAACTCCTCGATCAGTTCGACATAGGGGGCGGCATAAGCAACATGGCGAAACACCGCGTTTCGGGTCAATTTTTTTTCCGCCAGGAACCAATCCACATTGCCCTCTGACGGCGTGAGGTACCCGGAAAGTACCTTGAGGAAAGTGGATTTACCGGATCCATTAGGACCATAGACCGCACAAACATCGCCCGACCCTATCGTCATTGTGACATCCCGAAAAATCCACTCCCAGCGGAAACGCTTGCCAGTACTATTCAATTGTATTTTCATCCAGCTTGCCCCCGTTAATCGTCTGAAAACCCCGCATGATGCCGGGATCGGCTGCCTTAATGAAATTCAGGATATTATTGCGCTCTGTCGTATCTGTAAGGGTATTTTCTATAATCGCCATGGCGTGCGTCACATTGTAGCCCTTCACAAAAACAAAACGATAAATTTCCTGGATTTGGTTGATCTGCTCGGTTGAAAAATTTCTCCTACGCAATCCCACCGTATTCACCCCTGCATAAGATAGCGGTTCACGCGCTGCTTTCACATACGGTGGCACATTTTTGCGCACCAGCGAACCTCCAGCGATAAAACTATGCATCCCGATTTTGATGAACTGCTGCACCGCAACCAATCCCTCCAAAATAGCCCAGTCCTCAATCTCTACATGCCCGGCCAAGTTTACATTATTGGCCAGAATCACGTGATCGCCGATAAGGCAATCGTGGGCGACATGTACATAAGCCATCAACAAGCAATGGCTACCCACTACCGTTTTTTTGGCATACGCCGTTCCCTTGTTGACGGTCACATATTCGCGTATGGTAGTGTGGTTGCCGATAAAAACCTCGGTAAACTCACCCTTATACTTTAGATCCTGGGGGATTCCGCCGATAACCGCCCCCGGAAAAATCCGGCAGCCCGCTCCGATGTGAGACCCTTCAAAAATAGTGACATTGGAACCTATCCAGCAATTATCCCCAATTACAACGTTCTTGTCAATATAGGAAAAAGGGCCAATGGTGACATCCTTCCCGATTTTTGCCTCCGGATGGACGATAAAATTACCTTTGCTATTGTAAAAATCCATGTTAGTTACGCTTAACAATTTGAGCGGTTAATTCAGCTTCTGAGACGATTTTGTTCCCTACATAAGCTGTTCCGTACATTTGACAGATACCCCGGCGGATGGGAGCCATCAGCTCCATCTTAATCAATACCGTATCGCCGGGAACGACCTTATGCTTGAACTTCGCATTCTCAATTTTCAAAAAATACGTATCCCAGTTGCCCGGATCATCTACTGTTGACAGCGCCAGAATACCACCTGTCTGTGCCATAGCTTCTATTTGAAGCACCCCCGGCATGACCGGATTGCCCGGAAAATGCCCCTGAAAGAATGATTCGTTGAAACTCACGTTTTTAACCCCAACAACGTGGGAAGGAGAGAGTTCAATAATTTTGTCAATCAACAAGAAAGGATATCTGTGAGGCAGCCATTCAGCTACCTTTACCGTATTAAACAAAGGAGCTTCGTCGGGATTGTACACCGGCTTGCCCTTGAGCTTGCGCTGCTCCTGGTATTTGCGCTTCAACAGGCGCGTAAACTCCACGTTTACGGTGTGTCCGGGACGCGTAGCCACGATCCGCCCTTTGATCCGTTTTCCCAGAAGGGAAACATCTCCTATGATATCCAACAACTTATGCCGTGCGGGTTCGTTTTTAAACTTCAAGTCCACCGTGTTCAAAACCCCCTCTTTGTTGACCGTAACCCGTTCCACGCCCATTTTTGCCGCCAAGGCATCCAAACTTTCCTGACTCACCGGACGGTCTGCAATGACAATCGCATTGTTCAGATCGCCTCCCTTGATCAGGTTATTTTCGTACAACAACTCCAGTTCGTGCAGAAAAACAAAAGTACGGCAAGGAGCGATGTCCGCGATATAATTGGTATCGGAGCAAAAACTCGCATATTGCTGACCCAGGAAAGCGGAATTGAAGTCAATCATAGAAATAACTTCAAAATCGGCCGCAGGTACCACCATCAGCTCCGCACCTGTAGCCTCATCCCGATAGGTAAGCGGCTCGGTAATCTCAAAGTATTCTCTCTCCTCCTCCTGCTCCAGCACCCCCGCAGTCTCCAGCAGCTTTACAAAAGGCAAAGCGCTGCCATCCATGATTGGAATTTCCGGCCCGTCAACCTCCATCATCACATTGTCTATCCCCAATCCAAACAAGGCAGACAAGACGTGCTCTGTAGTACTGATGCTAGCAGCCGCACTCTTGAGCGTAGTTCCGCGATTGGTAGAAACCACCTGGTTCACACAAGCAGGAATAACGGGCTGCCCCTCGAGGTCAACACGCTTGAACTTATAGCCATGGTTTTCAGGAGCGGGATGAAAAACCAGTTTTACCTGCGCACCGGTATGCAAACCAACGCCCGCTATGGAAACGGATTTTTCAATGGTACACTGTTTCATTCGGTAGTAAGCTAATTTTATACAAAGTTAATTTATATTTTGCCTGTGAGTTTGGGTATAGGCTGCGCTATCCCTTGTCCTCACGATCGGTTGTCGAACGCACTGCTCTAGCGAGCTGAGCAACCAATTTATCCAGCTCAGGCAGCCGTTTAAATACACCATAGGACCGGATGTACTCCTTCCATTTGATTGCAGGGGTGCCAAACCAAGCCTGGCCGGGTTCTGTGATCGAACTCGCCACCCCGCTTTGCGCCTGAACCTGCGTCCCTTCTGCTATGACGAGATGCCCTGCAAAACCAGCCTGCCCGCCAATCATAGACGATGCCCCAATCTTGGTGCTACCCGCTATGCCCGCCTGGGCAGCGATGACCGTATGCGCTCCAATCTCGACATTGTGCGCAACCTGGATCAGGTTGTCCAATTTAACCCCCGACCGAATGATCGTAGCACCCATTGTAGCACGGTCAATACAAGTACTGGCACCAACCTCTACATGGCTTTCCAGAACCACCTTCCCGATCTGTGCAATTTTTTTGTAGCTCCCATCCGACTGAGGCGCAAATCCAAATCCGTCAGCCCCAATCACCGCATTGGAATGAATAATACAATGATCGCCTATTTCGCAAGCATCCAAAATTCGAACCCCCGGGTAAATGGTTACGTGCGATCCTATCTTTACCCCTCTTCCTATATACACCTGTGGATAAATACGGGTGTGCGCTCCGATCTGAGCATCAGCCTCTACGACTGTAAAACTTCCTATGGACACCTCTGCCCCAACGCTTGCCTGAACATGGATGCGCGCGTCCGGAGAAACCCCCGATGTACTTCCTGCTTGCGGCTGAAAGCGCTCCAATAACAGGGCTATCGCCGCATAGACATCGTCCACCCGAATCAGGGTTGCTGCTACGGGAGACCTGGCTACAAAATCATTGTTTACGAGCACTATGGACGCTGTCGTCGTATATAGATAAGATTCGTACTTCAGGTTTCCTAAAAATGAAATGGTGCCCACGCCCCCCTCTTCTATCTTGCTGGGGCTATGAACCTCAATCTCGGGGTCTCCTTCTACCCGACCGTTGAGTATTTGTGCTAGTTCCTTGGCTTTTAAGTGCATCCGGCAAAGGTAGCAAAAATGATTGAAGTTTAAAGAGTACAAATTCAATTCCACACCGG
The DNA here is from genome assembly GCA_030729925.1 of Saprospiraceae bacterium. Classification (GTDB taxonomy): domain Bacteria; phylum Bacteroidota; class Bacteroidia; order Chitinophagales; family Saprospiraceae; genus JALQTV01. The sequence continues at coordinate 101,787 of JANQWK010000004.1, read as the reverse complement.
TAAATTAACCCTGGAGGGCTGTACCAAAACGCCAATTGTCCTATCTTTGCGAGAAAAAAATTGGCAACCATTATACCTACCGAAATAAGTATTAACCCGGATCTTCGATTCGCTGTCAATAATTTATTTGCAGAACCCCCCATTTTCGTTGATGCAACAGCTCCCGAGGCACTGGACAAAGTGTTGCAGGATCCCCTTGCCCTCGCAGTGTTATCCTTGCACCAGATCCCGCTACAACGCAGTGAAACAATTGCCGTTGGTGCACTTGTCGGAAGAACACCTACTGCTTACACCCTGATCATACATCCCGAATACCTGCAAAAAAAAGCGGTATTCAGGTTGGAAAAGGAAGTAACCGTATTGACCGACAGCTTGCTGGCGAGCCGTCAATTGCAGCACTACAGACCTGACGTAAAGGTAAGGCAAAGCGAAGCACCACTGAGCGACCTACACCAACAACTGAGTGATGGATCTTGCGCAGCGCTGCTCTTGTCTGCCTACCGACTCGAACAAAATCCCGATAGCTGGCAGCAGTTTGTCCGACTCCAATTGCACCCCAGAGAATTTGTGCCAGAACCCGGACTGGGCGTACCCGCTGTGTTAGTGCAGGCCAACAACACCCTTTACCGGAAACATTTTTTGCCCTTACACGATGCAGCAGTAGCGGAACTAACCAATGTCGAAAGAAAAGTGTTGCAGCTCATCCCACAAGCCGAACAAGGCAGCACCGGAGTGTACTGTTCTAAGGATGAAGCCGGTAATTATCACGTATGGGCTGTGACGGCTCAGGAAGTATGCCGGTATGTGCAGGTTTCTTCAAGTACCACTTTCGGACTGGCAGAACGTGTTGCGGAAGCACTGCTTGCATCCGAAACGACATAAATGTTGTTATCATAAAAAATGGCTCCGGAAATAAATTTCCGAAGCCAAACGTGAGTACTTTAATCGGATAGGTGGCAAATATCGAAAAAAAATAAAGTAATTTATCCCCTTTCAGCAAAAACAAACACGGTATGCAAAGTTCTTTCTCTGCTTTTTTGCAATTGGGCTTCGAGCACATCTCGGACTTGCAGGGCTACGATCACATACTTTTTATTGTTGCCCTGTGTGCGGTTTATAAGTTGTCCGAATGGAAAAAAGTAGCCATTCTGGTGACTGCCTTCACCCTGGGGCATTCGCTGACCCTGGCACTGGCAGCGCTGGACATTGTGCGCTTTCCGGGAGCCTGGATAGAGTTTCTGATCCCCGTAACCATCCTCGGAACCGCACTGTTCAATGTTGCAGGCAAACAACACGAGGCAGCCGCTAAGGGAATATTCAACAAAAAAATACGGATCAACTACTTGTTTGCCCTCATCTTTGGCCTGGTTCACGGCATGGGATTTTCCAACTTTTTTCGGGCATCCGCGCTTCCGGGAGAAGAAAATTCCCTGCTGAGCCAGTTGCTGGCTTTTAATATAGGAGTCGAGCTCGGACAGCTCATGATCGTTGCCTTCATCCTGCTCAGCGCCTATATCGGCATGCAGCTCCTCCGAATTCAAAAGCGCGAGTGGAACCTGTTTATTTCAGGAGCAGCAGCGGGCCTCGCGCTCGTTATGGCACTCGAAAGAATCCCCTGGATAGGATAACCCCAAAAAACACATGACCATGACCATCGCACACAAAATACTGGGGCTACTGCTCCTGACCGCACTTCCCCTTACCGGCAACACGGGTGCCGACCACGAGTTCCACCTCAGCAAGTGTCTCATTGAGTACAACAGCTCCGAACAGGCGCTCCAGATCAGCATGCACTTGTTTATAGATGACCTCGAAGATGCGCTGCGGCTTAAAGGACAGGATAACCTCCAAATCGGGACTCCCAAAGAAGACCCCCAAGCGGAAACCTATCTGCGTGCCTATCTGGCAGAACATTTTGTCCTGACCGTAAACGGTCAAAAAGTAGAACATACTTTTCTGGGCAAAGAACCCGGTGAAGATCCGCTTTCCCTGTGGTGCTATATCGAGGTGCCGGCCATTTCAAACCTCCGCTCCCTTCAGGTGAAAAACAGCATCCTCACAGAAACTTTTGCAGACCAAAAGAACCTTATCAGCGTCGTTGGCCCAGGGCAGCGCAAAGGCTATTTTATCCTGGAAAAAGACAACCCCAACAGCGAAGCTTTACAGTTTAATTGATTCCCACATGCAAAAATTCCTAAAATTTATCGTCATCCTCCCCATCCGGTTCTACCAAATGGCCATTTCACCCGTACTGGGCGCCAACAAATGCCGCTATCAACCCACCTGCTCGCACTACATGGTCGGGGCAATCGAAGAATGGGGCGTGCTCAAAGGAATATGGCTTGGGCTTAAACGCATAGGCAGCTGCCACCCCTGGGGCGGACATGGATACGATCCCGTACCCAAAAATTCTAAAAAACAAAACCCGTAGCAAATACACGAGCATTTGTTACGGGTTGCGCTTTTCAGCCCCAACGCGTTTGCGCGATTAGTGCAAAACCACCTCTTTCTCCTCCACCATCTTTCGGATGTTGATCAGCGCATAACGCATCCGACCCAGTGCTGTATTGATGCTGACACGGGTCAACTTGGCAATCTCCTTGAAACTCATATCCGCATAGTGGCGCAAAATAACCACCTCCCGCTGCTCCGGTGGAAGCAGGTCAACCAAACTGCGGATCTTGTCGTGCGTCTGTGAACGGATCATAAACTGCTCGGCATTGTCATCCGTAACCTGCAACACATCAAAGATGTCAAAGGTATCCGTGGGAGAAATCTTAGGCCGGCGCTTCGATCTGCGGAAATGATCCACACACATGTTATATGCAATACGCATCGCCCATTGCAGAAACTTACCCTCGTGGTTGTACTTGCCCTTTCTCAGGGTATCAATGATTTTGATGAATACTTCCTGAAAGATATCTTCAGCAAGACTCTGTTCTTTGACAAACAAATAAATGGAAGTGTAGATTTTTTGCTGATGACGGTTGAGCAGTTCTTCGAATGCTCTTTCTTCTCCACCCAAATAAAGGGCGATTAATTCTTGGTCGTTCATGTTAGTAACTTGCATAACTAAATAATTTGATACACCTTGGGATTAACAATAGAATGTGTCTAAATTTTATTTAGTGTAGAAGTTACTTTCGATAGATTAGTATTTGGTGAACGATTTATGAATGAGTCAAAAATAGGATCTAATTTTTTACCAGCCTAATTTTTTTCCTTTTTTTTGAAAATTTTATGATTTATACCCCCTCTACAGGGCAAATATTCAGCCCTGATAAGCGGGTATTCCCTCCGGGAAAAAAATCACAAAAACCCCCTTCAGAAGGGTTACTTTTCAGCGGTTAGTGGTATTAATAAGGGTGAGTAAGGTGCAAGGCACTTTAAGGTGCCTTGCACCTTAGTTTAAATATTTGAAAATCAATATTTTGACATATTTTTTCACCTAAATTCGGCCAGTTTCACCAACCGCAAGGCTGGAAGCTGCCTCGAAATTGTTTTTGAGATAGCTCCTGGCCTATTTCAAATATTGTAGCCCGGGGCTTCTTTTGGTTGTAATTTAAACCATAGTTTTGCATCCGTGTTGAAACCTGTGAATTATCGCAACGGCCAGAAACCAAGTCCATGAAGAAAGCGGAACTGATCAGTAAGATGGAGCACCTCGACAAAAACGACCTTCGGCGAGGTATTTTTATCAAAGGGGCACGCGCCAATAATTTGAAGAATATTGACTTGTTTATCCCAAAAAACAAATTGGTGGTGGTTACGGGTTTGTCCGGATCCGGCAAGTCTTCGTTGACGATTGATACGCTCTATGCCGAAGGGCAACGCAGGTACGTGGAGAGTCTCTCTTCTTATGCGCGACAGTTTTTGGGCCGTATGAAAAAGCCGGAGGTGGACTTTATCAAAGGTATTGCCCCTGCTATTGCGATAGAACAGAAAGTGAGTACCCGGAATGCCCGATCTACGGTAGGAACCCTTACGGAGATTTACGATTTCCTCCGATTGTTGTTTGCCCGCATCGGAAAAACCTATTCCCCTGTTTCCGGGGAGCTGGTCAAAAAGCATGAAGTGACCGATGTGGTGGATTTTTTGCTTTCCCTGGATGAAAGTACCCGCATCCAGTTGCTGGCTCCGCTGCCCCTCAAATACAAGGACCGCAAACTGGATAAAGAACTGGATTTGCTGATGCAAAAGGGATATCCCAGGATCGTTTTTCAGGATGAACTGTGGCGGATAGAGGATTTTACAGCGAGTTTTCCGGATTTGTTGCAGAAAAACATAGGCGAACTTCCCACCGACACCCTGTTTATCCTGATTGACCGCTTTGCCCTGACCCACGATACCGATAATATCCGACGGATTGCCGATTCCGTCCAAACGGCGTTCCAGGAAGGCGAGGGCGATTGCGTGATACAGGTGCCGGGACAAAACAAGGTGAGCTTCAACAATAGGTTTGAACTCGATGGACTGACTTTCCTCGAACCGACTCCCCAGTTGTTTAATTTCAACAATCCGTACGGCGCCTGCCCCCAATGCGAGGGATTCAGTCAGGTCATGGGGATAGATGAAGACAAAGTGATCCCCAATAAGTCGCTCTCTGTATATGAAGGTGCCGTGGCACCCTGGCGAGGCGAAAAATACGGCGAATGGTTGCAGGCTTTCCTGGAATCCGCACATACCCTGGATTTTCCGGTTCATACCCCCTACCGAGAACTAAGTAAGGCTCAAAAAAAATTGCTCTGGCATGGCGCCAAAAACGGCCTGAGTATCTACGGTTTTTTCCAGGAACTGGAAGAAAAAACCTACAAAATCCAAAACCGCGTGATGCTGGCAAGGTACCGCGGCAGGACTACCTGTCCCACCTGCGAAGGAGGGCGACTGAGACCGGAGGCCCGGTACGTTAAAGTTGCAGACCATGCTATTGATCAACTGGTAGAGATGAATGCCGGAGATTTGCTGGCTTTTTTTCAACAACTTTCCCTGCCCGAACACGATGCCCACATCGGAAAGCGACTAATACTAGAAATCACCAACCGACTCGGCTTTATGGTGAACCTCGGACTGGAATACCTGACCCTCAACCGACTTTCCGCTACCCTGAGTGGCGGGGAAACCCAACGGATCAACCTTACCCGTACCCTGGGCAGTAACCTGACCAGTTCCATGTATATCCTCGATGAACCCAGCATAGGCCTACATCCCCGCGACACCAGCCGATTGGTAAAAGTACTGTACGCCCTGAGAGATCTCGGAAATACCGTAATCGTGGTAGAACATGAGGAAGATATCATCCGAAGCGCAGATTACCTGATTGATATCGGCCCCGGAGCAGGGGTACACGGAGGAGAGGTGGTTTTTAGCGGCCCCTATCGGGAAATTTTTTCCGCAGCGAGCAGCAGTCTGACCACCCAATACATGAACGGAAAGATGCAAATCCCCGTACCCCTGCACCGCCGTCCCGTTAAAAAGGCTATCTGGATCAAAGGTGCTGCCCAGCATAACCTCAAATCCTTTGATGCCCAAATACCCCTCCAAACGCTGTGTGTGGTGAGCGGAGTGTCCGGCTCAGGGAAAACGACACTCGTCAAACAAATTCTCTACCCCGCACTGCTCGGCCTGCTCGACGATACTTCCGCACCTGCCCCGGGAGCCTATGCCGCACTGGAAGGCGACCTGAAGGCCATCAAACAAATAGAACTGATCAACCAAAATCCTATCGGAAAATCGTCCCGATCCAACCCGGTTACGTATGTCAAAGCCTATGATGCCATACGCAATCTCATGGCCAATCAACAATTGTCCAAAATCAAAGGCTTTAAACCCGGACATTTTTCGTTTAATGTGGAAGGAGGTCGCTGCGAAACCTGCAAAGGGGAAGGAGAACAAATCGTGGAAATGCAATTCCTCGCCGATGTTCGCCTAGAATGCGAAGATTGTAAAGGCAAACGCTTCAAACAAGAGATTCTCGAAGTGCGCTATAATAATTTGAATATCCACGAAATCCTCCAACTCAGCATCGAAGAAGCCCTTTCTTTTTTTGGCGATGAACGAGAAATTACCCAAAAACTGAAACCCCTGCTGGATGTTGGACTCGGCTATGTCAAACTCGGACAGTCGTCCAATACCCTCTCCGGCGGTGAAGCCCAACGGGTCAAACTGGCTTCCTTCCTGGCAAAGGAACATAGTCAGCAACCCATCTTCTTCATTTTCGACGAACCTACCACAGGCCTGCATTTTCACGATATCCAGAAATTGCTGGACGCGCTGCAGGCACTCGTGGACAGAGGACATACCGTACTGGTGGTGGAACATAACCTGGAGGTGATCAAGTCGGCCGACTGGATCCTCGATCTGGGGCCCGAAGGGGGCGAAAAAGGAGGTTACCTGCTCTTCCAAGGCACTCCCGAACAAATGATCGCCTCCGCAACGTCCCCTACCGCCAATTTCCTAAGGGAAAAACTCCGGTAATGCCCGGCAAAAACAGGGAAATATTTACCTTCGCGTATTAATTAGCAATTAAATACGCAAATCAATGGATCTTCTAAAAGGTAAAGTAGCCCTCATTACAGGAGGCTCCAGAGGAATTGGTCAGGCTATCGTCAGAAAATATGTGGCAGAAGGCGCCGCTGTCGCTTTTACCTACCATTCCTCTGAGGCAGTAGCCAATGCACTCGCCACAGAACTTTCTACCCCCGATACCCCCGTAAAAGGCTATAAGTCAGATGCCAGCTCCTATGCCGCCGCCGAACAGCTGATCACGGAGGTACTCCAGGATTTCGGCAAAATAGATGTCGTCATCAATAATGCCGGCGTCACACGGGATACCCTCCTCCTCCGAATGACCGAAGCGATGTGGGACGAAGTACTCAACACCAACCTCAAGTCCGTATTCAACCTCAGCAAACACGCCCTCAAGGCAATGCTCAAAGCGCGATCCGGATCCATTATCAATATCAGTTCTATCGTAGGCCTTACCGGCAATCCCGGACAAGCCAACTATGCCGCCTCCAAAGCCGGAATCTTCGGATTCACCAAATCATTGGCCAAAGAAGCAGGATCCCGAAATGTTCGCTGCAATGCTATCGCACCCGGCTTTATCGAAACCGATATGACCGAAAAACTCGATGAAAAAGTAAAAGAAGCTTACCTGAAAAATATACCCCTCAACCGGCTCGGAAGCGCCGAAGAGGTGGCCGACCTCTGTGTGTTCTTAGGATCAGACCAGTCGTCCTATATCACCGGACAGACCATTAGCATCTGCGGAGGCCTGTACGATTAAGCCCTGCATATCCAAAAAGTATCAGTAGGGGTGCTTCAAGCCCCCTACACCACCTGTGGAGTGCCAAACATGCCTACAATGCCCGCAATCTTGTTTAGATACGATTCATTGAGCCTGTAATGCCGCTTGCCCGAACCATCCTTGCGCTCCAATACAAGCAACATACCCGTAAGTACCGATAAACGATCCTCTAAGTCGTTTTTACTCAACCGGGTGTGCACAATCAGATCCGTTACAGAAGATTCTCCGCTAATACGCAGCGATTCCAGAATTGGAATGTTGGGTTCATCACAGATGAGCTCTAGCATAGCCTGAGCTTTACTTACCTTGCGGTAATCAAGTCTTGTTATAGTGTTCCACGTGTTCATGGGCAAGTGTTTACCCAGTTAAAAATATATTTACGGCAAATTTATCTTTAAAGATAACAACTAATTGTATAGCTGCAAGTTTTTTTATCTGACAAATACAAAAAAGCCGTATATATGTGCAGCTTAAAACGAACAATGCTATGCTGTTGGACAAGATTGACAAGCCCACGCTTTTACTGGACAAAAATAAGTGTTTGACCAACATCCGCTCGATGGTGCAACGGGCAGCATCTGCGGGGGTACACTTGCGTCCGCATTTCAAAACGCATCAGTCTAAAGAGATAGGTCGCTGGTTCCGGGGTTTCGGAGTGGATCGCATAGCCGTGTCGTCGCTGCGGATGGCTGCTTATTTTGCCAGCGATCAATGGACAGATATTACGGTGGCCGTACCTGTTAACCTGAGAGAAATAGGTCTGATCAGGGAACTGGCAGGTAAGATCCGGCTGCAACTCACCGCAGAGAGCCTGGCTTCACTCCAGTTCCTGGAAAAAAACCTGAACGAACCGGTTGAAATCATGATCGAGATAGATCCCGGTTATCACAGAACGGGACTGGAAAGTCATCAGACAGATACCCTGGATGCCATGATCGGGTTTATGGAAACGAGCTCCTTCCTGCGCTTTAAGGGGCTGTTGTCTCATGCCGGACACAGCTATCATGCCAATAGCCCAGCGGCTATCATGGATATCCATCATCAAAGCACCGACCTGTTCCAGCAGTTGGTGGACCGCTACCAGCATCGCTTCCCCGATATGACCGCCTCGCTGGGCGATACCCCCACCTGTAGCACAGCCCATCATTTTCCCGGTGCAACCGAGATCAGACCCGGAAATTTCGTATTCTATGATCTTACCCAACACCATATCGGCTCCTGCTCTAAATCCCAAATTGCAGTTGCCATGGCTTGCCCCGTGATCGCCAGCTACAGCTCCCGCAACCAAATCGTGGTTTATGGGGGAGGTGTCCACTTTTCTAAAGATCGCTATACCCTTCCTGACGGAAAAACCTCTTTCGGGGAAATGGTTTTTTTACAAGCAGATGGAACCTGGCAGTTGCCGGATACCCCCATTCAGGTCGTTTCGCTCTCCCAGGAACATGGGGTCATTCAGGCAGATGCCCAGCTGCTACAACAGCTACAAGTTGGAGACCTGGTCGGCATACTCCCCATACATTCCTGCATGACAGCAGACTGCATGAAAGGCTATCTCGGACTCGACGGACAACCTATAGAGATGTGCAAAATCTATGAATGGTAGGGTTATTCCAGGATTTTTTCCGGAAAAACAAGAATCGGTACCTTCGTGTGATAAGACAGCATCTTAGCCCGACTGTAATTAAACAATTCCTGGAAAAAGTTGCGCTCGTGGCTGACCATACTGATGATGTCAATGGCATGGGCATCTATATACTCCGCAATACCCTGTATGATATCCGGACGATCCAGGATGTCCACCGACAGCCCGGAAGCATCGCTAAACTGCTGCAACCAAACCTCCGACCTGCTGGTGTATTTCGCAATGTGAGCAGTGTCAATATTGATGCAATGTACATGTGCGCCAAAAGGAGCCGCAAATGCAATCGTTTCTTCCAATGCCTTAGCCTCGTCCTCCGTGAAGTTAGTAGTGAAAGCAATCTGGTCAATATTCCCGTCAAAGACCGCTTTTTGCGGAACCACCAACACCGGACAGGAAGCATGCTCCAATACCTCACCCGCTACCGACCCCAGCACTACTTCTTTTAATCCACTCGCCCCGGTCGTCCCCATGACAATCATATCCAACCCGTCTTTCTTGACCAACTCCAGGATAGAGTCCACCGTAGGACCTTCCAACAGCACATGACTTATCTGAATGTAGTCGAACCCCGCCTCCGAAGCAATCTTCTTCAGAACCGGAATTTCATCCTGGTAATTTTTAAACTGAAAGTCGTCAATGGATCTGTAAAACTGCTCCAGCTCAGGTGCCAAACCCGTACCTGCTATCGTTGGCAACTGATACACGTGTAGCAACACGATCGAGGCATTCCATTTGTCTGCGACCTGCAAGGCATAGATAAAAGCATGATGGGCTGCTGCTGAAAAATCGGTGGGAAACAATATTTTCATGAGGGAGCGTTTTGGTGCAAAACTGCAAATATGACCCAATATACAAGGAATTTGCCGGATCAAAAGCCCCTACTCTTCAAGAAGCACAAATTTAATATATAAAAACGAACGAGGCTCCGGTGATTACACCGGAGCCTCGAAAGTAAACTATTCAAAAAAACAGCATGAATGGATTAAGCGTGCTGTGTTTTGGAAATAGCCAGTGTGTAGATCACCAGACCAAAACCAATTTTGTTCACCGCGTCACCAATGTTGTAGATGATGTCCATAGCATTGCCAGGAATCATACCAGCCAACCAGCCTGTTTCAATGGTCATATAACCGATTGGGTAGATCGCCCAACCTGCGAAAATGAACCAACCCAAAGTGCTGAAAGCTTTCTGCAATACTGGGTCGTTTGAACCACTTGCCAACTGCTTGGCAGAACCAAACCAAACCTCATAAGCAATCATCACATAACCGATGGTTGAAATGAAGCCCCATAGTGGAGATTGGTCACGGAAGACCGTCTCACCCAGGTAACCAGCCACCAACATCAACAAGGAGTAGAAAATCATTTTCCACAACAAGCTGGCTTTTGCACCGAATGCACGTAGAATCAAATAGAATTCCACACACATTAGAGGTACTGTCAAAATCCAGTCAATGTAACGGAACTCCGTTGGAGACATTTGGTTCTCTGCCCAAAAGTCACGCATGTAATAATAGTGTACCGCAGCGATGAAGGTAATCAAGCCGGATACCAGCATGGAATCCTTCCACTTTCCAGATACCTGAGACATCTGAACAAAGAAGAAGACCGTTGCAGCTGCCATTGCCATGGAGCCAATGAAGAAAGTGAAACCGACGTAGTCGCCAGGTTGCAAGTTGGCTAGAAAAAGCCCGTCAAAGTTGTTTAGTAATACATCCATTTTTAGTGATTTTGTTAATTTATAGTTAAAGTTTGGCAAAGACTTGATCCTAACAAACGTTATTTTGCATTGTTCAAAATTTTGTACAATTTTTCCATTAAAATCATGTGCGGAAGCGTCAATATGGCGATAAACACAAACATAGCAGCGATATTACCCTCCAATAACCGGGTGTATTGCCAAGCGACAAAGCCAGCTAAACCCAATAACGCCAATACTGTCATGGGTATGACCTGCCGGAAATATTCCAACCAGCGATAACGTGGCTCATACCTCGAAAAAAAGTCAACCTGATCCTGCATGGATCCCAAAGCGTGCCAAAGGGTGAAATAAACCGCAAAGGATAATAATAAAGGACAGGTGAGAAACAACAACTCCAACAAAATGACATGAAAAATTTCTCGCGAAAATTCCTTGACTCCAATCCAACCCCGACTGAAGATATACCCCATCGCCAGTAGGTTCAAAACCAACAACGCAATCGCTCCCATCCAAAGATTGGTCGGAACCGGTAACGGTTTTCCGATGATCTGGGCAACGATCACCAACGAAGTTTCAGCCTGCAACAACAGCGGCGTAAAGATGACCCAGGATCCCCAGATCATACTGACTACTACCCCGCCTAAGGCACTTTTTTCCCACAAAAATGACCAGTTCGACTGACCAAAATGATAGGCACTCATGACTAAAAACAGCCCAAGCGAAAGCACCGGAGCCAACCACCACAATATTCCATACAACAACATCAACCCCAGGTAACCCGAAAAAAATAATATCCACTTGTTCCGCCCAAAACGCTCCACGCCCAACCGCGAAAAGATCAGATGATCCGTCGCCCCATGCGGAATGCCTATCAACAGGATCAGCGCTACCGCCAATACCCAGGCATTGTCAGCCCAGAAAACAGGCAACCACAGCCCCAATAGCGCAAAGACAGCCGTCAGCACAATAATTCCCACATACATCCCCGGATACCTAGAAATCATAGCGGAACCTGATTTTTAATTTTGCCCGATAATGTTGATACCCCTCAAATATGCGCGGGAGATATACCCGCACCAAAGCACGAAGAAAAGTTCTGACAGGAAGCCGCATAAATATCCGCACTTCCTCCAGTAGGTTACTCCGCTCCTCTAAAAATTTCAATACACTGACAATCCTGTTGCGCTTAAACAAAGCCCGAAATATTCCTCCTCCCCGATATCCTTCTTCCTGCAAAATATTCAACAACAAGCGATCGTAAAAAACAAACCGGGATCTGCTCCCCAGTCGCACTTCTTTTTCTTTTCCTTCCGATAGCGCCGCTACCAAAGCCTTACTCCGCTCCAGCGTGCGCACAAAGGCATACCCCGTACTGGGCTTTACCCATCCACCCGCCGTACCTATATTAAATATACGATCCGCTTCTATTTGCGGAAACACCCTGTCTGTCATCGGTATCGCACCCCGCTCCGTAGCCGTGATCCGATAAGCACCCTCCCCAAATTTCATCCGGATATACCGCTCCAATTTTTCTTCATATACCCCGGACGCAAATACAGCCTCAGAAAATACAGTATATTCTACCAAAGCCTTGCGCTCACTTTGCGGCAGCAAATAATAAAAATGCACATCCGGTAGCTCCGTTCCATCAAAAAAATCCATCAGCAAAGGTGCCGAAGGATCAAAAACAGGTGCATCCGTTTCAATGACCCATCCCATAAAGTGCTGCCACAAAAAACTGGGCCGCGCCGGTAAACCAGTATCCCCCGAAAAGGCAGGAATACTGTTGAAAACCCGATCGCCCACTACACTTCCGCCGCCAACTAACTCCACCCTCACACCATCTCCCTCAGGCAGCATCCGCCGAATACCCGATTGCAACCACTCAAAACGACCGTCACTTCTGAGCCGGTCTTCTACAAAACGATAAAAATCCAAACTCCTAACCAACTGATACCCATTACCCCCAATCCGCTCCAAGCGGGAAAAGTCCTCAAAAGCAACGCCCAATTGACGCCACTTGTGACTGACCAAACCCTCAAATGCAGCAGGTAGCGAAGACCAAAAACACCAAGTCCTGTCATCTACGTTTTTTTCGTCCCTGTCGAGAATTAGCGCAGACTCAAAGTCTATCCCACTCAACGACAGATAGTATGCCGTACATAGCCCTGATAAACCTCCTCCTGCGAAAACAAAATTATACTTTTTCAAAAAACGTAATTGCGATTGAAAATACGGATAAATCAAAGCAATGACAAAAAAGAATTTATTTTGTTCAGCAAAATTCAGCCAAAAACACAATATTTTTTTCTTTTCAGAAAAAGCCCCCTACCCTTCCAAATTAGTCAGCATACGGGGAGGCTTGAAGCGGGGGCCATGCAGGGCTTCGAAGTGTGCACAGCGGGACAGAAAATTTTGAATACCATAGTCTTGGACAAACTGTATGACGCCTCCTTTACATGCGGGAAAGCCCCAGCCATAAATGCTGCCCAAATTCGCTTCGGCTGCTGTGCGAATAACACCCTCCTGCAGGCACCAAAATGCTTCTATAACCTGAACAAACAACAATCGTTCAAATATTTCTTGTGGTTCTACGGCCAGATCCATGCGGATTTCCCCAGCATAGGCGTGCTGCCAAAGGGTTTTGCCCTCGTCCCCCTGATAGGTATAAAATCCGGCTTTTGCACTTTTTCCGGGTCGGTTCCACTCCGTCAGCATCTTATTCAGGGTGTGTACAGCCGGATGCTGGATATAGCGAACCCCATAGTGGGCCGCTGCCAGTTGCTCGTAGCGAAGTACGATCTCCAGTCCGAGTTCGTCCGCCAGTTCAAGTGCCGCGCGCGGCATACCGGATTGCCGACCCAAATTTTCCACCATAGCAGGCGAAAGCCCTTCCTGGAGCATGGTAATCCCTTCCAAAATGAAGGTATTCTGTACCCGGGCTGCATAAAATCCCCACACGTCTTTTACGATAATCGGAATTTTTTGCATGCTGCGCACAAAATCAAAAGCTCGGGCTACAGATTCGTCGGAACTTTGTCTGCCCTTCACGATTTCTACCAGGGGCACCTCCTCCACCGGAGGGAAAAAGTGCAGTCCTACATAGTTTTCAGGGCGCTGACAGGCTTCCGCAAGGGTGGAAATGGGAATGGAAATGGAGTTGCTGCCAAACAGACTGTACTCGTCCAAAAAGGCTTCTGCTTCGCGGGTTACCTTGTGCTTCAATGCGTAATTTTCAAATACCGCTTCTACTACGATATCGCAGTGTTCAAAGTCCCTAACGTGATCCGTGATCTGAATGCGGTTCAGCAAAGCCTTCGATTCCTGGGCGTCTATACGGCCCTTCTCCTCCAAGTCAGCCAGCTTCCCCTGCACATAAACCAACGCATTGGCCGCAATGAGCTTGGATACATCTTTGATGACAACAGACATTCCATTCAACAGACAAGACAAAGCGATCCCCGATCCCATCCTTCCCGCACCAATGATGCCAATCCTCCGGGGTCGAAATTTGCCGAAACCTTTGGGCCGGGTATCGCCCCGCTCTATGGCCTTCCTGTCCAGCCAAAAAGCCTTGATCATATTCTGGGTAGGTTGGCTAACCAACAGCCTGGCATAATACCGGCTTTCTATCCGACAGGCCGTATCAAAATCCACTTTGGATCCTTCGTACAACATCAGAATAATGGCCTGCGCTGCAGAAAAATAGTCCGCTTTTTCTGCGGCAACCGCTACGCTTCGCTCGCGCAAAAATTCAATGTTTTCAGGATGGGTGGCGTCTCCACCGGGAATACTACTGCCCGGTCTGTCCCAAAATCGCCTCGCTTCCCCCTGCTCGAGCAACCATGCTTTGGCCATTTCCAACATCGCCTTTTGACCTGGCGCCAACGCGTCAACCAGTCCTGCCTTTAAAGCTTCCCTCGGGGTATAACCAACGTCGCTGGTCAAGACCTGATAGGCTTGCCGGATTCCCAGCTGCCACATGAGTCGAACCGTCCCGCCGCTTCCCGGAATGAGCCCCATCCCCGACTCAGGCAATCCCAATACGATAGAGGGCTTGTCTAAAACAATCCTGTAATGACAAGCGAGCGCCAATTCAAAGCCAATGCCCAGTGCAGAACCATTAATGGCGGCCACCACAGGTACTCCGGGACGCTCAATTTCTCTTAGTACAAATTTCAGCTGCTCGCTAAAACTAAATATCCCGGCCGCATCGCTCCGCTGGTAGAGGTAGTCGAGGTCGCCCCCTGACAAAAAAGTTCCCTTGGCAGAGGTGATGATGACCCCCTTGAGCAACCCTTTGGCCTTCTCAGCTTTGAGATGGCTCACCACAGGCATGAATGCGTTTCCAATTTCATGATTGATCACATTGTCCGGGCGACCACTCATATCAAGGGTCAGGGTGACAATATTATGGGTATCCTTGTGGTATTTGATCATGGCAGGTGAGTTTGTCAGCGTTTACGGTTTATTTACCCCAGGTTTTCAACAATGATCGCTCCACTGCTTCCGGAATGATCGGCCAATGCGAGCAGTCCAAAGGACAATTGCTTGTTTTTCAAGTCTTCCAACATCCGGATTAGCAAGTAGGATCCGTTGGCAGCGGCCGGACGGCCAAAAACGAGGTTTCCGCCCGATACATTCAACCGCTCAGGGTCGAGTTGCATACTCCTTTGGAAAGCTAATGCAATTCCTGCAAAGGGTTCGTCACAGGCCCAAAGGTCTATCTGCTCCCTGCTCAGTCCTGACCTGGCCAGAGCAGCTTCGGCCGCCTGCGTCATGCCTGCAAAGGGAAGGTTTTCCGCGCTTTCCAGCAGTACATAGGCGCGAATCCGCGCCAAAGGTACCCGGGCAGCAGTCGTCGGTTCCCCGCCAAGCAACAACAACCCTAATCCGTCAGCAGGGGCAGCTGCGGTAGAAGCAGCATGGATCCTGGGGAAATGCTCCAGATGAAAATATTTTTTTTGCGCAAGCGGCAAAAATCGCTGATAGACCACCTCCGGTAAAAGCGGAAGCCCCTCGCTTGTCTCACTTGCCTCCGGTAAGCGATCCTGGTCTATGAGGGTCAACCCGTTGTCGTCCAAGATCGGGAATAAATACGAAAAATCGCTGGTGCTGATATCCTGTCCACGCGATCTGGCGTTTTTGGCGTAAGCCTCAAGCCCATCTGCATCCAGGGCGTGTAGCCAAGACTGTAGATCGGCCGAAAAAACCGGAGGAAAACCCGTAGGCAGTATAGCCATATCGGGATCATCAGTCCAGGCACCCCTGTCCTGTCGAGCGTCGAGGCTGCTCTGAAGACAAAGCCCCCCTGCGAGGACAGCAGCCTCCATACCCGCTCCGATCCTGGCCATTGCCCACCCCACCGCATCCAGTCCGCTGAGATCGAAGCGATTGAGCTGAACACCGGAAATCGCGTGCATACCGGCGTGCAAAAGCGCCGCCCGGGCTATATTTTTCCCCAGGTCACCCACCGGAGTAGCACAGCCCAGGATAAAATCGCTCGGAGGGACATGCCGCCAAAATTCCCGCTTCGAAAGGACAAGCAGGGTCTGTCTAAGCAGATCCAAAGGACGGATTTCGCGGTAAGCTCCGCCGGACAGACCTGCTTCCAGCGGAGTGCGCAACGCATCGTAGATATACACCGGATTCATAGCGAATGAGGTTTTGTAAGGCCATTCCAACATGGGATGCCTCTTCCTGGTTGCTTGTAAATATCCGGAAACAAGACCTAAATCGCGATGCTTTTTTCGTTTTTCATCTACAAAAAACAAGCAAGCGTAGATTGTCCGCCTTCAAATTTGACAGAGTACCCTATATTTGCAAATAAAAAATATGGCAAGGAGAATAAAATTGACCGTTTTTTCCAGATTCCTGATTGTCATGCTCGTCCTCGGACCGCTTGCCTACATGGGGGCTTCCTACTACAATGGCGAAGACGGCATTGCCAACCTGAAAAAGCTGCTTGGCATACAACAGGATGCTGCTGCCACTACCCAGGAAAGCACAGCATCGCTGCCCGATACCACCCTTCCACCGGTAAGTTCTTCCGAGACCACCCCGGAAACACTCCGACTGGAACAGGAAAACCTCGAGCTTAAAAAACAGTTACTCGAAAAGGAAGCTGAAATCCTGGAACTGAAAAAAGAAATTGCAACCTTAAAGTCCAGATAGATTTATACCAACCGCTCGTACAAACGCATCAGTTGGTCCGTTAATCCCTCACTGTTAAATTTTTGTACGTAAGCATATCCTGCCTCCACCGAGCGGGCGCGCAATGCTTCGTCGCTCAACAGTTGTTGCATAGCAGCCGCCAGTTCCTCCCTGCTTCCGGGATCTACCAGCAGGGCTCCCGGTCCGGCGGCCTCCGGCATAGAGGATACCCGGGAAGAAATCACCGGTGTTTTGCTGTACAGCGCTTCAATGACAGGAATGCCAAACCCTTCGTAAAAGGAGGGATAAATGAATAGCGCAGCTCGTTGGTACAAGGCGGGGAGTTCCGAAAAATGAATTTGTACAAAAAATACCCGGTCGCTCAGTCCCGCCCGCTGCAAAAATTCCTGTACGGTTTTTTTGTACTGGCGACCATTGCCCACCACAACCAGCGGCAATTGTTCAGATGCCGGCAACAACGCCATGGCACGAACCACATTCAGCAGGTTTTTCCGGGGAATAATCGAACCCACAAACAGCATGAAATTTTCGGGCAACTGGTACTTCTGCAAGACTTGCCGGATGGTTCGGTCGGATAAATCCTGCTTGAATGAATCGTGGCACGACTGATAGATGACCTCGATTTTGTCCGGATCAATATCGTAGTAGGTGATGATGTCCTGCCGGGTGGACTCGCTGATCGCAATGATCTGATCCGCCTGTTCACAGGCATACCTGAATTTGAAGTCGTACATCTTGCGGTCAAAAAAGCCGTAATATTCCGGATACTTTTTGAAGACCAGGTCGTGGATCGTCACTACCGTTTTGATCGGCAATTTTTTTATCCCAAACGGGAGTTCATGGCTCAAGCCGTGGTAGATGTCGAGCTTGTTCTTGCTAATCTGCTGTTTGATCCCCAGACTCCTCCACAAAAATTGCTCCCGGGGACCCGGCTGAATGACCTGAAACTGAGGGTTACTCAGAAAAAATTGCGTCTCCGGATGCGTTTTGACCGAAGGCGTATATAAAAAGAGCGGGTTGTCGGGATAGTACTCGGCAACATTCTTGACCAGCGTCCGGCTGTAATTGCCCAAACCGGTAAAATTGTGAAAAAGCCGTTTTGCATCGAAACCTATCCTCAACATGGCCTGGAGCGTTTCGATTCGGGTGCAGGAATTCCGGAAATATTCCGATCATCGTCCATTTTGGAAAATTTGTAGTCAAATTATACGGAAAAGCTCTCTCCGCAGGCACAGGTGCGCGAGGCATTCGGATTATTGAAATGAAAGCCCTTGCCGTTTAATCCTTCGGAAAATTCCAAGGTGGTGTTGAAAAGATATAGGAAACTCCGCAAGTCAGTGACGACTTTCACCCCGTTGTCCTCAAATTCCTGATCGTCTTTTTTGAGCTCGTGGTCAAAATCCAGTTCATACGTCAAGCCCGAACAGCCCCCACTGGTTACCGCAACGCGAACGAAATAGCGGTCGTCGTAGCCTTCGGTGGACTTAATTTGACTGATTCGCGCTTTCGCACTTTCCGATACATAAATCATCTTCAACTTTTTTTCTTATTAAACATAAAAACTAAAAAACAAAGGAACAAGTTCACAGACAAATTTATCCCATAAAAAAGTTAACGCCCCCAGCCTAAAGCATCCAGATCCTGACCGTCCTGGTGCATAGCCCACAGCGGACTGACCGATCTGAGTTGGTCCACAGCAGCAATTACAGCCTTTGTTACGGTCCCAAGTTCTGCTTCAGTGTTGTACCTGCCCAAACTGAGGCGCAGGGAGGACTTGGCTACATTGGGCCCCACACCCATGCCCAGCAGCACGTGAGAGGGATCCAGCGATCCCGATGTACAAGCAGAACCCGAACTAAGCGCTACCGTCCTGTTGAGCCGGGCAAGCAATCCCGCCCCATCAACAAATCGAAAGGCCAGGTTGCTGACATGCGGCAAACGGGGTGCAGCTCCACCGTTGACATATACTTCGGGTAACTGTTCGAGCAGACCACTTTCCAATGTGTTTCGCCATAGCTCCAGTTGTTGCGCCGTTTCGGCAAAAGTACCGGCAGCAAGTTCAGCAGCCTGACCCAACCCTACAATCCCCGGTACGTTGAGCGTACCGGATCGCATGCCGTGCTCATGCCCGCCCCCATGCAGCTGTGCCGCAAGCTTAATGGTCGGTCTTCTTTTTTGTACGTACAAGCCGCCCACTCCTTTGGGCCCATACATCTTATGAGCGCTACAGGCCAGGAGTTGTACTCCTGTCAATTCGGGATAGACCGGTATTTTTCCGAGTGCTTGAGTGGCATCGCTCATCAACAAAACGCCCTTTTCCGCACAAAGCTGCCCAATGATATCCATAGGCTGAATGACACCCGTTTCGTTGTTGGCCCACATGATACTGACCAGGATCGTGTCTGCATCTATGGCATCTGCAAGTTGATCCAAATCCACCAGTCCATTCCTGTCCACGTCCAGATAGGTCACCCTGCCCCCTCTCCGGCGCACCCAATCGCAGGAATCCAGGACCGCTTTGTGCTCCACCCGGGTCGTTATCACATGGTTGCCCTTATGCCGGTAAGTCTCCCAAACCCCTTTAATGGCCAGGTTAATCGCCTCTGTGGCTCCGGAAGTAAAAACGAACTCCTCCGCACGGGCTCCCATCAGCCCCGCAACCTGCTGCCGCGCCTGATCTACCGCTGCACCCGCTTCCCAGCCCAGCGCATGGTGTCTGCTGGCAGCATTGCCAAAGTGACGGGTAAAGTAGGGCAGCATGGCCTCTAACACCAATGGATCCATAGGAGTCGTGGCACAATAATCCATGTAAATCATAGGCAACTATTTTTTTGATGGCCTGTTCAGGAATAAGAAGGGCAGTTCCTTCCTGCAAAGTTCAAAGTATTCCCTAAATTTAAGGACTGAATTTTCAATTCCGCACGGTATGTCAACAGCACAATTGTTTTCGGCGTTCCCGCCGGTATCTTTTGAAACCTGGAAAGCGAAGCTCGAGGCTGAGCTGCGAGGCAAATCTTTCGAATCGCTTTTCACGGAACCGGAGCCCGGATTGCGGATGAGTCCCTATATCCATCCCGATCTTGGGCCAAAGGAAGTTCCCGGGCCTTTGAATCAGGGGCGCAGCGATAACAACTGGGCGGTTACGGTACAAATTTTGTCGGCCGACCCTGTGCAGGCGCATGGTCTGGCTATGGAGGCCCTGACAGGAGGAGCCGAATGTATATGGATAGTACTACCTCATCGCTGGGAAGTTGCAGACTTTGCGCTTTTTCTCAAGGGCATCCACCTCGATATGATCCAGTTGCAGGTGACCTGCACCGGCAGTGTCGCGGATCAGTGGCACAACTTTGAAGCCTTGCAAACACACCTGACAAGCAGCTACCCGGCAGCCGGACTATCCGTTTTGTGGGGTATAGATGCCTTGCAGTGGATCCAAGCAGGCTATATAGATCAATTGGCAGACAGCTGCCGCTTCTGCAATATCTTTCCCGGATCTAAAATCATGGCATTCAGCCGGACTGATGGGATCCTGACCCCTACCCGGCAACTGGCTACCCTTTTGTTGCAGGCAGAGGAAGTTACCCGTGTACTCCATCGAGCGGGCGTTGACCCTGCCTTGTCTATCGGGGCAATGCACTTTTTCTGGCCTTCAGGGCGTGATTTTTTCCTCGAACTCGCCAGCATCCGAGCTTTTCATATCCTTTGGGCCAATTACCTGCAGGCCAGGGGAATGGCTCCCCAACAAGCCCCCATCACGGCATTCCAAAATCCCGACAGCCTGGATCTTGACAGCTACCAAAATATGATCACTGCCTCCACGCAAAGCATGTCGGCCGTAATGGGCGGCGTACAACGCTTGCTGGTATTGCCCTCAGACATCCGGGAAAACCTCGACGGAACTGAGTTTAGCAGGAGGGTTGCGCGCAATTTGCAACACGTGCTCCGATATGAGGCTTTTCTCGACAAGGTAGTTGATCCCGCAGCGGGAAGCCGGTTGGTAGAGCAATGGACCGCGCAAATCGCACAGACTGCCTGGCAATTTTTTCAGGAATCAGTGGACTAAAAACTTATCCGACAAATAGTCCGCCAGGTATTGGTGAAAGCGCCCATTGCCGGATATCGGCTTTTTGTCCGACCATTCTTGCCGCACCTTGTGCAGATCAATCCAGGTAAGGTTGTCCAAGTCCTGTGCGGATCGCTTGTGTGCCTCCGGAATCTTGTTCAGATACAGGATGCACAAGGGTACCTCCGGAAAAAGCCTTCTCAGCTCCGACAAAAATCCCGACAGATCGGATTTTTCAGGCTGTACATACCCTTCCGCTTCGATAATGATCAGTGCAGGCATGGGGTAAGACAAGCGCGACAGTCGCGCTAATGTCAGATCTGCCGACTCCCCTGCAATGCCGAGATGTACTACGCGGGCTCCTGTTCGTCTGTGCATCAAAGCAGAAAACAAACGCGAAGAAGGCAGGCTCCCATCAACAGACCAAGAACTGCCCAGCACATAAACATCACCCTTTTCCAGTACAAAAGCATCCTGTAAATCAGGCTGACAGGCCATCCCTACAACAAACAAGCCGATTAGGATCACCAGTTGCTTCATGGTTTACTCCTTTGTCGCTTCGGGTGCAGGAAGCTGCAAAAAGCGAATATTGCGTTGCAAGCCCTTGAATCCGGTTCGCTCGACTGCTGTGTGTCGGAACAAGCGGCCAAATATTTCCTCGGTAAGTTCGATCCAGTCTGACTGGCGAAGCTGCAACAGCTCGGCTTTCGGCTCAAACTCCGGCTCCTGGTGGCGGGTAGAAAAGCGATTCCAGGGACAAACATCCTGACAGATATCGCAACCGAACATCCAATTTTCAAACTGGCCCTGAAAAGCATCCGGGATCAGCTCCTCCCTGTATTCGATGGTAAAATAGGAAATACACTTGCTGGCATCCAATTGGTATCCGCCGGGAGCAATAGCACCGGTTGGACAAGCCTCTATACAACGCCTGCAGGTCCCGCAATAATCTTTGATCGGGCCATCGTACTCAAAATCCAAGTCCAGGATAATCTCTGCCAGAAAAAAGAAGGATCCTGCGCGGGGGTGAATCAGCAGGGTATTCTTCCCCATCCAGCCCAGACCGCTGCGTTTAGCCCAATCCCGCTCCATCACGGGAGCGCTGTCCACAAAACAACGCCCTTCAAAAGCACCCGTTTGTTCCTGTAGTCCCGCCATCAGCGTGCGAAGCTTGGCTTTAATCACATGGTGATAATCTGCGCCATAGGCATAAGTAGCCATTTTGGGAGCATCGGGATCTGCAGGTTTGTCGGGAGTATAATAATTATACATCAAACTAATCACCGAGCGTGCTCCCGGCACCAATTTGCGGGGATCAATGCGCTTGTCGAAATTCCGCTCCATGTACCCCATATTGCCCTGATGGCCGGCTGCGAGCCACTTTTCCAAGTACCTTGCCTCCTCATCCAGCGATTCCGCTTTGGAAATCCCCACAAACGCAAATCCAAGCGTTGCTGCGGCCGACTTTAGCCAATGCGTCCGCTCCTTCAGGTCCATATCAGAGGATTTGCAACTTTGCGAACTTCAGCATAATCCGCTTTTCCTCCGCTCCGGATGCCTCAAACACAATGGTAGCCACTCTGTTTTGAGCCCCCCCGTCAATGTGCAGCACCTTCCCTTTTCCAAACTTCAGGTGCAACACCTCCATACCTGCCTGGATGGCATCGGAAGGACTCGGCTGAAAAGTAGCCGGATCAATCCTGGGTACTGTATTCGTGATAGCCGTACGCCTGCTGAAATTGCCACTCACAGAAGCCCCGGTAGGCGTTTTTTTCGCCGAAGGCTCCCCCCCAAACACCTGTCCGGCATTTTCCACTTGATCCAGAGGAAGCTCTTCCAAAAAGCGGCTGGGTGAATTGTATTGCATTTTCCCAAAACGGTACCTGCTGTTGGCATAGGTCAGGGTAAGCAGTTGCTCGGCACGGGTAATCGCCACGTAGAACAACCGCCGCTCTTCGTCCACCGCATCCAGGGACTCTTTGGACATAAAAGACGGGAAAAGATCTTCCTCCATCCCCACCACAAAAACTGACTTAAACTCAAGTCCTTTTGCCGCGTGGACCGACATCAGCGTCACGTAGTCCTGGTCCGACTCATCGCTGTCCATATCTGTCATCAAAGCCACGTTCTGTAGATAAGTCGCCAGGGTTTTATCCGGCAGTGTCTCGATATCAATCAGGGTATCGTCTTCGACAAAAGCCTGGATCCCATCCAGCAACGCATTGACATTTTCCAGTCGAGACTTGCCCTCGGGTGTCGTATCTTCCTTTAGCTCGCGCAAAAGCCCCGACTCCAGTACAATGGATCGAGCCAGCACCGCTGCATCTGCATTGGCCATATTCTCGTGGGCCTCCTTGAAAATACTTTTAAAATCCAGCACCGTCTGCTCCATCCGTCCGCCGAGTTGAGCAAGCCCCAAAGCGTCCCAGAACGGCAGTTGCTGAGCTGCTGCCAGTGCCTCTATTTTGTCCATGGAAGTTTTTCCAAAACCCCGTTTCGGATAATTGATAACCCGCTTCAAGGCCTCGTCATCCTTCGGGTTTACCGCCACGCGCAGGTAAGCGATCAGATCCTTCACTTCCTTTCGCTGGTAGAAAGAAACCCCGCCAAAAATCTTGTACTTAATATCGTATCGCAGCAGGTTTTCCTCAAAACTCCGCGACTGGGCATTTGTCCGGTAGAGGATAGCAATATCCTTATTTTGAAGGTGATCGCGGTTCTTTTGTTCCAGGATCGCATCTACCACCCGTCTGGCCTCCTCATCATCGGTCATGGCCCTCACAATCCGGATTTTTTGGCCCTCCCCTTTTTCCGAGCGAATCTGCTTTTGAATCTGCTGTCGGTTGAAAGCGATGACGCGGTTGGCCGCCTGAACAATCGGGGCGGTGGACCGGTAATTCTGCACCAATTTGACCGTTTTAATCCCGAAAGGCTTATAATCCTGTTCAAAATCGAGGATATTTTGGATGGTCGCTCCGCGAAAACCGTAGATACTCTGTGCGTCATCACCTACCACATATATATTATGGTTCTCGGGATTCACCAGCTTTCGAATAATCGCGTACTGCAGGGTATTCGTATCCTGAAACTCATCCACCAGGATGTACTTGAACCGATTGCGGTACTTCTCTGCAATAAAGTACTCCTTTGTCTCAGGGTGTTTGGTCTGCAGCAGCTCGTAAGTACGGTACAGCAGGTCATCAAAATCCATAGCTCCTGCCATTTTGCAGCGGGCGGTATAGCGGGCGTAAATTTCGTAGATATACAGCTGTTGCTTTTGTTTGTCCTCCCGGCGCAACTCCTCGTCCTCGACATATAACTTGGGCGTAATCAGTTTGCTCTTCGCCCAGGAAATACGTGCGCGCACCCCATTCACATTGTACTGTTCCCGGGGGAGATTCATCTCTTTGATGATCGTGGAAAGCAAGCTCTTGGTATCATCGGTATCATACACCGTAAAATTAGTGGGATAGCCGATATGAGCAGCCTCTGTGCGAAGAATGCGCGCAAAAATCGAGTGAAACGTACCCGCCCAGAGTCGGCCTGCGCTTTCCCCTGCCACCCTTTGAATCCGCTCTTTCATCTCGCGAGCGGCTTTGTTGGTGAAAGTCAGGGCCAAAATTTCGTCTGCTTTTGCCTTATCTTCCGCCAGCAACCACGCAATGCGGTAGGTCAGTACACGCGTTTTCCCCGAACCGGGGCCTGCGACCACCAGCACGGGACCATCGTTTGCCACGACCGCCTCCCTTTGGATATCGTTGAGTTCGTTTAAAAAATTCAAGATTCCTTATTTTCTGAAAAAAAATTATGCCTGTTGACTTGTTTCTGCTTCCAATGCCTCCCAGTATTCCAGGGCTCGGCGGGTATGGGGAATACAAATAGAACCGCCCACCAAATTGGCGATGGCAAAAACCTCAAACAACTCCGCCCGCGTCACGCCCAGTTCGTAACAAGTCCCGAGGTGATAGCGGACGCAATCGTCGCAGCGGAGTACCATAGAAGCAACCAAGCCCAGTAATTCCTTTACCTTGGCACTCAGCGCCCCATCCTGATACGTATTGGTATCCAAATTGAAAAATCGTTTCAGCACCTTGTTGTCTTCGGCAAGGAGCTTGTCGTTCATCTTTGCCCGATAGGCGTTAAAGTCTTGAACCAGTGACATAGGGGTTGATTTGAGCAGTAAAAAATCAGATTCAAAACTCCGAAGTTATGAAGAAGCCCCCGAAAAAGACAAGGATTGAGATGGGATGTGCATAAAAAAATAAAAGTGGCTCATGGCCACTTTTATCGAAATGGATCACTATAACACCTGTTAGCATCTATCCGGAGCTTTAAAACAGACCCGGATACGTGGCGACAAGGTACCTGTGAAAAAAAAGGGCGGAGGGATAGTCCCTCCACCTTCAGTCCTGTATGAGAAACCCTTAACAAATTTACCTTCCTGTGAAGTTGGGAGTGCTACGGCCAAATTGTGTAATCATAGGGGATATACCCTGTTTTGTTGTCACTCACCGAAAATCTTTTGCCGTAGCCCCCAACTATTTCTTGTTCCGGCCAAGACATAACCCAGCCAGCTTCCCTCACTTGCTTACAGCGGGGAATTAAAAGACCAAAAACCAATATATATTTGAGTCTATTTTTTCAACCTATTGACAAACAGATATTTATCAGGATTATTCAAACCTCAGCCGTTCCCATTTGCTTTGTTGCACAAAGAATAGGTAGGAATAGCAGTCATACACCACGATCCTGGAAAAACCATCTGTTTGAGTACAAATACTCCAATACCGACCCGAAAATGATCAACGACAAAAAAGAGGCGTGACCAAAACGGGACAAAAAATTTAACGACTAAAAAATTTTGAAAACTGTTGCTTTACGTAGGGAAAATTTAAATTTGACTGGCTTGAAGCCAATGAACAACACGGAGGGTCGTCCATAGAAAAGTTTAATTTCAATGTCATGGGATGTACGGTTTAAGGGATAACTGATTTCTATTTGCCGGTATAACTTCCGACGGAACAAATATAGACCTTAAGCTTTTTTTATCTATACCCGATTTAGGGTAAAAAATAGATATAAATTTATCTAATATCAATAATTTTGACAAATTGCCTATTTTGACACGCATAAGCAAAAATTTATAAGTTTGATAATCAACAGCTATGAAAACATTTGCTGCAAATCTGGGCCAGGGTGATGATCTGGCTGAACAATTCGCAGAAAAATCAATTTTATGTACGACAGGTATAAATCAATAATGATGCCAAAAATGGTTTTCGAAAAAAAATAATCATGAATATTAAATGTAAGGAATGGGAAAGCTTTATTCCGAGGCCTTTGGATGAAGTTTGGCATTTTTTTTCCAGACCTGAAAACCTGGACGCCATCACGCCGGAGGATATGTCGTTTCAGATCCTGACGAAGTTGGATCCGCAGCAACCCATGTATCAGGGTATGATCATACAGTATAAGGTGAGTCCTTTTCCGGGTGTCAAAATGGACTGGACGACTGAGATCACGCATGTCAGGGACAGGGTTTATTTTATTGACGAGCAACGATTTGGCCCCTACGCCCTGTGGCACCACCAGCACCACTTTGCCGAGGTGGACAATGGGGTGCAGATGAAAGACATCCTGCACTACAAGGTGCCTTATGGTTTTATTGGCACTATTGCAGATAAGCTGTTTGTGGAAGGCCGGATAAATCAGATTTTCACCTATCGGGAAAAGGCGATCCGCAAAATTTTTAATTTTTAGCCTGCGGCTTATCGGCAATCGTGCCGACAAAAAGGGATTTGCCTACATTTGGTATTAGAAAAACGGAAACGGTCTATGCAGACGAACACAAAAATCCGCTTGCTTTCCAATGTAGTGATCATCTACCTGCTCTTTGCCTTCGCCTGGTGGTCTGTGCTCCTGTACCAAAAAAACAGGGATACCTTCCAGGCTAAGGCCGATTTGCTGCAACTGCAATACCAGTTGGAGCATCCGGATCTCGGTGATGAATTTGAAGAGAGTCGGCTGTTCCAGGAGTTAAAAAGCCGTTTTCAGCGACAGGAATGGATGATTCTGGGCGAGGGTCTTTTCTTTGTAATTAGTTTGATGATCGGCATCTGGCTGATTAACCGGGCTTATTATAAGGAGATGACGGCTGCGCAGCAGCAAAAAAACTTTATCCTCTCGATCACCCACGAGCTGAAATCGCCGATTGCTACTATCCGACTGGTACTGGATACCTTCATCAAACGCACCCTGCCGGAGGACACTATTCGTAGTCTCAGTCGCAATGGGTTGAAGGAGACGGAGAGGCTGCTTGCCCTGGTCAATGATTTGTTGCTGTCTGCGCGACTCGAAACGGCCTATCAGCCCAACCTGGAGATGGTTGAACTTTGCAGCCTGATCCAGGATATCCTCCAAAACTATCCTGGTAAAAATATTCAATTGCAGTGTGACGCTGCGACCATATCCATGGTGGCCGATAAGACTGGCATCACCTCCATCATGACCAATCTAATCGAAAATGGGCTGAAATACGCTCCGGAAAATGCTCGGTTGCTCATCAGTCTGAAGCCCAGCGATTCAAACCTCGACATTGTGGTAGCGGATGAGGGCTACGGCATCCCCGACAAAGAAAAAAAGCGCATCTTCACCAAGTTCTACCGAATCGGAAATGAAGATACCCGCAAATCAAAAGGTACCGGTTTGGGTCTGTACATCGTGGCAGAGATTGTACGCGCACACAAAGGCAGCATCAGCGTACTGGACAATCTGCCCTCGGGCACCCGCTTTATAATCAATTTACCCCTTCGGCAAAATAACGCCCAAATCGCTTAGTAAAGAATATAGCACTATGAGAATCCTACTGGTTGAAGACGAAGAATACCTGAGAGGCCTGATCCGCCTCAACCTCGAAATGGAGGCTTATGAAGTGGTTACTGCCTCTAACGGTAAAGATGCGGTAAAGCTTTTCCACGAACAACATTTCGATCTGGTCGTACTGGATGTCATGCTCCCCGAAATGAATGGGTTCCAGGTTTGCGAACAAATCCGACTAAGCAATGTCAAAACCCCCATCATCTTCCTGACAGCCAAGGATAGTTCTGAAGATATCATACAGGGTCTGAAAAAAGGGGGCGACGATTACCTCACCAAACCCTTTGTGCTGGAAGAGTTTTTGCTTCGCATCAAAAACCTGCTCAAGCGAACCTCCAGGGAACAAGAAATGAACCTGAGCATCTATCAGTTTGGAAACAATACCGTCAACTTTGCTACCTACGAAGCCACCGGTGATAATGGGCACTTTCAACTGACCAAAAAAGAAGCCCTGCTGCTTAAGCTGCTGATTGACAAAAAAAATCAGGTGGTCTCCCGAAATGAAATCCTCCAAGCTGTCTGGGGATATGACGTATATCCCTCTACCCGAACCATAGACAATTTTATCCTCTCCTTCCGGAAATACTTCGAACAGGATCCCAAAAATCCGGTGTACTTTTTATCTGTCCGTGGCGTAGGCTATAAATTTACGGAACCAGAGGCCTAGTTTTCGCCATCCAGGCGCCTGACTGTCTCCAGCGTGGCCGCCACCGTTCCCAATGGCAGCGCCAGCACGAAACCTATCCCCGTAAACAACAACAACATAAACACCACCCCATTGCCGATCGCCAGACCCGCATGGCGGCGCACAAACCGAACGGCATCTCGTACGCCATAGTGGCGCTCCAGCGTGAAGTCTATATTGCCAAAGCCCGCATAATAAGATTGGAGCAGAAAGATCCCCGCTGCACTGAAAATACTGAACACCGGGATCAGTCCAAACAAAGAAAGCAATAAGGTAAGCACCAACTCGCGCAGCACATTACGGAGACTGATCCGGATGCCCCGAACCAAATCTCCTATGGCCTTTTGTACACTAAACGACACCTGTCCGTGTCGGCCTGTAACAATTTCCTCTATTTTTTCCGACAAGGGGCTCATCACCGGTGCCGACAAAGCCATCACCACATGGCGAAAAACAAGCAGACCGAAAACCACAAAAATCAATCCCCCTAAAAACGAAGAAGCACTTTCAAGTGCCGATTTCCCACGCTGCCAGGGATACTTTTCCATGATCCATTGACCCAGATCGTCCGAATATGCCCAAGCCGTACTCAATACCAACAAGCCTAAAACCAGGCTAATCAACATCGGCGCCAGAACATACGACCAAAGCCTGTGGCGATTAATAAACTCCAGCGCTCGACCATAAGCCGTTATCCCCTGTACGAAAGAACCTACCACGATATGCAATTTTTTGTTGCGCCCTATTTCCCCTCCGCAGCACCTGCACTGCTCTTACGACGCGTTTTGAACAACTCTACTATTTCCTTTTCTTTCAAAAAACCAAGATCCGGGAAGGTTCCCGAAACAAATTTTTTGATATCCTGATAATCCCTTCCCCGTTTGTCCGTAAAGTGCTTGATCAGCAACTGCACATAATCCATACACATTTCCTTGATTTCCTGTGTGAATTTCTGATTGACAAACAAGTGGATATAAATGGAATACAACTTTGAAATCTCAAACAACTCCGGATAATCCGATGGCTCGAGATTCGGGATGAAACCCCTGAAATAATGAAGGATCGTTTGTCGCAGGCAATCATTCACTGCGGACAGCCCTTCATGCTGGTTGTAAAAATCCCGGATAGCCTGGTGTACCTCGTCGTTGGTGTAACCCTTTTGATGAATCATATTCACCAAACGGTAATATTCGCCCAACATCCCCTTATCGGATGATCCTGCTACTATAGCCATCCGATTATCCGCCGCCACGCGATCAAGGTTGCCTTGGTAATGATGTAGTTCCAGCAAAAACGCCATAAAATGCTCCTCATATTCAGGTAGCGTTGATTGCAGCTGCCCAAAAATAGCCTTCACATCTTCCTGCTTTGCAGGTTCCAAATCAAAATAGCTGCCATAAATCATCAGGATATGCAAAAATTCCTTGGAAGCATACAGCGACTTGTTGGAAACAAAAGTATGCAGATGCGGAATAATACTGGTATTGTCCAGTTTTTGACCCACCCGGTACAACAAGAAATTTTTGAGATGCAGGTAAAGTAGCTTCAGCTCTGCTTCACTTCCTGGAAAACTCGCAGTAAGGTAATTGTCGTGGGTAAACTGGCGCTTGAAGCGCTCATAACCCGTCCAGCGATCCTGACTGTTGCGGTATTTTTCCAGTTTTTGGCTTTGCAAAAAGTACCTCACCCGTTTGTTGTCCAAACTATTAATCAGGTTCGTTACCCAAATATCGCTGCTCAGCGCAAACCCTACCTGGATAGCCTGCCCAATGCGCTTGCGAAGGATATCAAAATTGGCCGACTGACAGATCGCCAACAGCACACTTTTGAAATGCTCCTGCGGAAGATAATACTTACATTGCGCGTCCACTTCTCCCCGCAACACCGAATACCCCAGAATCCTGGGCAAAAACAAACCCTCAAATAAAGGATCCAGAAGGATTGACTCCAAGCTGATCAACTGCAAGGGATTCTGCGCTGCAACTTCCTCGTAAATCGCCCCAAGCACAGGCTCGAAGCGCTCCTTTAGCTGCAAATAATGAGACTCTTCCTCCTCCTCCAAGTACTGCTGCAATTCCTCGGCATTCTGAATGTCCTCAGCACACTGCTCCAGTGCTGCGATATATTTCTGATCTAATTCGTACATAACAGGTTGAATTTAAAATTAAGACCTGGTAACAGCCATCTTGGTGTTACCAGGTCTCTAAATCATTTACAACAAATATAACGACTTAAGCCTTAAGTCGCAATAAAATATTTAGGGGCAAATGTAATTGTACTGCAAAAAAATACAACTATGCTTACTCGCCTGCTTCTTCCTGTTGCTCAGGAGCATCTGCTTCAGGAGCTTCAGGAGCCGCTTCTGCCACAGGTGCCGGCTTAGGTGCAGGAGCTGTACCAGAAACCATTTTGTGGAAAGCTGCTTTCTCCTCGGCAGTTTGCTGGATGCGCAAAGAAATTTTATTTTCCTTGCCGTCAATCCATGCTTGGTACTTTTCCTCCGCCTGCTCCAGCGTAAAGGCACCCTTTTTCACACCACGCATCAAGTGCTTGCGGTATAACACACCCTTGAAGCGCAAGATAGCACGAACAGTAGTCGTTGGCTGTGCTCCTTTTTCCATCCAGTCAAAAGCCTTATCGCGATCAAGATCAATTGTCGCTGGCTTGGTCATTGGGTTGTAAGTACCGATTTTTTCGATAAACTTACCGTCACGAGGTGATCTTGCATCTGCAATCACAATGTGGTAAAAAGGATTTTGCTTTCTTCCTTTTCTTTGAAGTCTGATTTTTACGGCCATTAAAGTTAAAATTATAGGTTAAACCATACCCCTTTACCTTGCTGAACAAGCTAAGGGTTTTTAACGAGGTGCAAATTTAGTTCATTAAATCCGAATTGACAAGTTATTCAGCTATCGAATTGCCAGAGCGTGTTAATTAAAGTATTTTCTCTATAAATCTACGCGCAAGCGCAAATTGATCCTTCTGGAGGTCAGGTAATTGGGGATAGCGTATTGCTGGTTGAATACCGTCTTGATCCAGGTATTGCCTGCTTCGTTTTGCACTTGCATCAAATTAAAGACCTCGAGGCTCATCCAGGCATTTCGGGTAAAGGACAACCAGTGGTCGGGTTTGGAAGCGCGTCGGGCCTCCGTCCAGAGGGCATAGGAAAAGCCGATATCTACGCGATGGTAGGGAGAAAACCGGTAGGTGTTGCGATAGATCCGGTTGTTGCCCTGAAGGCCAAAAGGAAGTCCTGACCCAACGGTAAGGTTCAGGTGCATTTTGAAATTTTCATTTTTAGGCAGGTAATCCTGGAAGAACATGGACAGGTTGAACAGTCGGTCGGTGGGTCGGGGCACATCTGCGACTTCAACGGCGCTTTCCTGTCCGACTTCCCGCTGCAGATGCTGGACATCCAGTAAGCGCTCGCGGGTTCGGAGCAGGGAAAGATTGATCCAAGACTCTGCGCCCGGGACAAACTCACCATTTAAGCGCAGGTCCAATCCCATGGCATACCCTTCGGCGTCATTCTGTCCGGAGTAGCGGATCCTTACATTTTCGATATCGTAGGATACCAGATCCCACATACTTTTATAATAGGCCTCTGTAATAAATTTGAATTTTTTGGGGTTGGTTCTTCCGATATAAAAGTCCCAGGTGAGTCCCCCGACAAAGTGCAAGGATTTCTGGGCACGGAGAGCTGTGTTGATCGAGCCATCAAGGCCTCGCAATTCCCGGTAAAACGGCGGCTGCACGTACCATCCTGCTGCAAACCGGTAAGAAATATCTTTATCGGACTGCAAAGGTTTGTACAGCAACTGCACCCGTGGTGAAAACAACCATTCCCTGTTGAGGTCCCAGTAACCTGCCCGCACACCTGCTGAGATGCGCCATTCGCCCGACTGTGGGTTTCTAAAGGTATAGGTATCCTGAAAATAAGCGCTCCAACGGTTCGATGACAAGGTATTACTGGCGCGCAGTACATTGTACAGCCGCACCACTTCCGGATCGTAAGGCAGGGAATATCCGGCGGAGTCCAGTCGCTCCCATTCCTTGATTTCATCCTGTATCTGTTCGTGCTGCCATTTCAGGCTCCACTGGAAAAAATGACTGGCACCCTCGTCGTTGTTGGGCTGCCATTCCAATCCGCCTTTATGCTCGATATTAGCCACATTGATGTCCAAAAAATTGCGCACATTCAGGTGTTGGATGCCATTGCCCAACTCGCTCAGCACCTCGCCCAGGTTATCGCTACCCAGACCGGACTCAATTTCGCGCAAACTATAATAGCCCAGGATGTCGAAGCGTTCGTTTTCATCGCTCGCAAAGGTGGAGGCCAACCATTTCAGGAAAAGCGGATTGCGTTTGCGATCCGGGATATAGGTCAGGGACACCCCTCCCATACTCGTGGTAAAATCATCCACTTCCTGGCCTTCAAATACGCTGAACAACTCGAGGGCATAATTAATCAGTCCCAAGGCCGTACTTCGCTCGGAAGGAACAAAATTATACACGCTCCTATTGTAATTGCCCATCAGGCCAAGCTGCCAATCGGGATTGAAATCATACGTAACATAGGCCTGTATATCAGAAAAATCCGGTACATACTCCCCTTTTACATCCAGGGTACCCAGCAAATAACGGGTCGTCTTGTACCGTGCGCCCATCAGGTAGCGCAACTTCCTGGAGGCATCCCCGCCGGGTGCCCAGCTTCCCTCGAGGTGGGCAGCAGCCCCCAGCATACTCCCGCTCAAAGAGGCTCGGAGCGTATCCGGTCTTTTGTATTTGATATCCAGCACGGAGGAAAGTTTGTCGCCGTATCGAGCTTCAAAACCTCCGGAAGAAAAGGAAACATCTCGAATCAGATCCACGTTGGGAAAACTCAACCCCTCCTGCTGGCCTGCGCGAACCAACTGAGGGCGATAAATCTCGAAATCGTTGACGTACACCAGGTTTTCATCGTAATTGCCTCCCCGGACATTGTACTGAGAACTCAATTCGCCACCCGTACCGCCGCTTGTGCCCAGGGCTATGCTCGGCAGTAAACTCTCAAAATTACCGGAAGTAGAAGGAATGAGCTTCAACTGCTCCATCGTTTCCCGAACCATGCCACCCGACTCCAGCTTACTCTCCCGCACGACCACCTCAATGGATGCGTCGGCAGGTGCCAGACCAATATCTATCTGCTTACTACTCCCAACGGGCATCGCCTCCACGGGAATCCTCACCTCCTTGTAGCCGATCCGGGTAACCACCAATAGAAAAGATTTTTCCGCAGGAACATCCAGCTTAAAACGCCCATTTTCGGCCGTCTCTGTCACCAGAAAAGAATCCTGTACATATACCGTTGCGAAGCCAATCGGCTTGTCCGAAACCCCATCAGTCACAATCCCCGACAAAGAGGCCCTGCGGACACCTTGCCCGGAAAGTCCTGAAGCGCAAACCAGCACCAAACCCAAAAGCAAAAGGATGTTTCGCAACATTAATTGTAGTAATTATCTGACATTAAACAAACTCGGTAAAATCTCTTCCCAGTGCTTTCATATCCCTTATCATAGCCATAGGATCGGGTGCCTGGAAAATACTGCTTCCCGCAACCAGTACGTCCGCACCTGCCTGAAGCAAACGCTCGACATTTTGCATCCCTACTCCCCCATCAACCTCAATATAAGCAGAAATATTGCGCTCGTCCATCATGGCCCGCAAACGCTGAATTTTTGACAAAGACTGGTAAATGAATTTTTGACCGCCAAAACCCGGATTCACCGACATCACCAACACCATGTCCAGGTCTTCCAAGACATCCTCCAGCAAACTCACAGGCGTGTGCGGATTCAAAGCTACTCCCGCTCCCGCTCCCGTCTGCCGAATTTGTTCCAGGGTGCGATGCAAGTGCCTGCATGCCTCATAATGAACCGTGATCATGTCTGCCCCGGCATCCCGAAAAACCGGAATGTACTTCTCCGGCTCCACAATCATCAGGTGAACATCCAAAGGCTTGTCCGTTAACCTCCGGAATACCCGAACCAAATCCATACCGTAAGAAATATTGGGAACAAAGACACCATCCATGATGTCCAAATGATACCAGTCCGCTTCACTTTCGTTCAACAAGCGAGACACTGCCCTCAAATCAGAAAAATCAGAGGCCAGCAGAGAAGGCGCAATTAAATGTTTTCTTTTCATGGAGCAAAAATAAAAAAACCGGTTGGGGTTTCCAACCGGTTCACAAAGAGCTTTGAGAGGCTATCTACATACCATGGAAATATCCTTTGATATTCCCAAAATCTTAGATTATGATTTGTCCGTGAAACTAATTACCTTTGTCGTCTTGAGGATTAGTTCCACGAGATTATGATTTGTTATCAGCGTTGGTCGTAAGGTTGTTTGGTCGTTATCTCCTTTTGACATTACAAATATGCGACACTTCTCAGGCGTAGGTAAGTACAAAAAACCCAAATACTGTACTCTCTTTTACCTCCTTTTTTTATCCAAAAAATTGATATTCAACTTTTAATCGTTAAAAGTTATTCAGGCTACTGGAATTTTTTTTGTCTTTACCTCAAAAAAAAACTCTTTTTTTTATGTGGGTTTTGGCAAAAAATCTTCCAGCCAGGTAAATTGGCAAAGCAGCTGACCCGCCGTCCAAGGCCAATCCGGGAATGGCCGAATTTCAAAAAAATCCACTTAAAGATTTGAATTTCAATTTTTTAGCAATCAGGTGGAAGGCACCTTAAGGTGGCTTCCACCTGATTACCCTTATTAATCCCCCGGTCTGCCAAAACGTAACCGGAACAAAGGGATAAAATTTGCAGCGTATAAAAAAAGCAGCGCATGGGATGTAGGAAAGATGGGCAGCAAAAGAAAAAAGGGTTCCGTTGTTTCCGAAACCCTTTTTCTCACAAAGGACAAGTTGCTACCAGAAAAACCTTGCCGGCGGTAAAATATCAGGAATATCTTTAAATTACTGGCTTAATTACATCAACAGAACCGCCTGGCTGTATGATCTGATGACTGGCTCACCTTTGTTTTAGTGCTTCATGGTGAGTGACAATACAATATTCCATATTATTTTTTGTTTTAATAAGTACATTTTTGAAAATTTCTGAAATTGTTTTAACTTCATTTTTTAAATTAAAGCAATTATTTTCAAGAGCTTACATGCAAAAAACACTCAAAAAACTGGAATAAAGTTGACCAAATGGAGCAAAGTAAGATTGTTCGGTATATACAGTCGCTTTCGCGCAAGGAGCAAGAAAAATTTCATCAATATGTCATTTCGCCTTGTTTCAACCAACATGCGAAGACGATTCAGCTGCTGGAGTGTATCCTGCACAAACCGCGTTTGCTGGAGGATCGGAAAAAGCTATTCGGGCACTTGCATCCGGGGGAATTGTTTGAAGAGCAGCGGCTGCACAATTTGTTTTCTTCCTTAAAGAAATTGTACGTCAAGTTTTTGTCGTACCAGCAACTGGAAGCCAACGAGCCTCTGCAGCAGTTGTTTGCGCTGGAGCAGCTTTCGTACCTGGGCAACGAGGAGTTGCTGCTCAACCGGTCGCAGCAATTGGAGAAGTTGCTCAACAACAAACCTACCCGTAACATTCAGGATTCTTTCGTGGGATATCGGCTCAATTATTTGCTGAGCAATACGGGAGAAGAGGATCTGGACGAAGAGACCATTGGGCAGCAAAAGCGGATGATTGGGTATTTGAATCATTTTTTTCTGGCAGAGCAGCTCAAACTGAGTTGCAGTTTGATGGCCTACACGATGGTCAGCAATTCGGAATACGATTTCAGTTTTTTGGAGTTTACGCTTGGTTACATCCATCAGCATCCGGAGTTACTGGAGCAAAACCGGCTGATTCATTTGTACTACAATATTCTGATGAGCCAGCGGGACGGTGACAATCCCTTGTACTACCTCAACCTAAAAATGTTGTTGGCAGATCAATTGAAGGGGTTTGAGCAGGAAGAGCGGGCAAATTTGTATGCAGCTGCTTATAATTTTTGTATTGCCAAGATCAACAAAGGCGAAAACGAGTACCGGCTCGAGTTGTTCGAATGGTATAAAGAGGGATTGAAGTACAATTTATTGCTCACTAATGATACGATTTCCGAGTGGCAGTACAAAAACATCACCACCCTGGGTTGTGTGTTAAAGGAGTTTAACTGGACAGAGCAGTTTATTGAGGAATACCGCGACAAATTGCCCGAGGACAAACGGGAGAACGCCTATAATTACAACCTGGCCAATTTGTACTTCCACAAGAATATGTTCAATGAGGTCAAGGATGCCCTGAAGGACGTTCAGTTTACGGATCCCAAGTATTACATCAACGCCAATCTCTTGTTGTTGCGGAGTTATTATGCGCTCCGGGATACCGAAGCGCTGCTGTATCTGATCGAGGCTTTCCGCATTTTCGTGATTCGCAACCGCAAAATCCCGACGGAACAAAAGCGGGGCTACACTAATTTTCTCCGCTTCGCGAAAAAGTTAGTGATGTTGAAGCACCACGACTTTACCTATGCCCGAGAAGATTTGTCGAAAAAAATTATGCAGTTGCGGTCGCAAATTGAAAAGACCGAAAATTTGTTTAACCGCTACTGGCTTTTGGAAGAATGTCATTAACAACTTTGCTATGGATAGGCCTTTAAAATTTTTTTTTGGTGGAATACTCATCCTTTGCATGGGTTTCGGTCTTCAGGGACAAACGGGTAGTCCGGCAGAGGAGTTTCGGGGCGTTTGGATTGCTACGGTAAATAATATTGATTACCCCAAGACCCCCACCCCCAATAGCATAGCCCATGAAGAGCAGTTTAAGAACTTGCTGCACAAGTTCAAATCCTATGGGTTTAATGCGGCTATTGTGCAGGTGCGCCCGGTGGCCGATGCGTTTTATCCCAGCGAAATGGCGCCTTGGTCGGCTTACCTTACCGGGAGTCAGGGTTTACCCCCACTGCCTGAATCGGATTTGCTGGCGTTTATGATCCGGCAAGCGCACCAAAACAGCATGGAGTTCCACGCTTGGATCAATCCTTTCCGGGCGGCGATGAGTACCAATACGGACAGATTAGTAGAGGGTCATGTACTCAAAAAACATCCGTCCTGGGGACTGACTTATGGCGACAAACTGTACCTGAACCCAGGTATTCCGGAGGTTCGGCAACACATCGTCCAGGTCGTGGAAGAGCTGCTGGTCAAGTACGATCTGGATGCGATTCATGTGGATGATTATTTTTATCCTTATCCCATTGCAGGAGTTCCCTTTCCCGATTCAGCGACATTCTTGCAGTACGGCGGAGGATATACCCGCATTGAAGACTGGCGCCGCGCCAATGTGGATGCACTGATTCAACTGTTGTCAGAAAAAATCCGGGAAAAGAAAGCGCACGTGAAATTCGGCATAAGTCCGTTCGGGGTATGGCGCAACCAGGAAAGAGATCCACTTGGCTCTCCTACCCGTGCCGGCGCAACCAGCTATGATGATCTGTACGCCGATGTCGTCAAATGGGCGCGCATGGGTTGGATTGATTATCTGCTCCCACAATTGTACTGGAATATCGGTTACGAACCGGCCGATTACGCGCAACTGCTGGCCTGGTGGGCCCGCACTGTGCCGGACGTTCAGTTGCTGATCGGACAAGCTGCTTACAAGGTGGGCAACAACCCCGTCAGCACCTGGCAGGATCCGGCTGAAATTGGCCGACAAATACAGCTCAACCGCAGCAATCCCGTTGTTCGTGGCAGTGCTTTTTTTAGTGCCAACTCGATATTGCGCAACTCCCTGGGCTTGAAAGACTCGCTGCAGGTCTATTTTCGGTATCCGGCGCTGATACCTGCAGGAGAACAGTCCGGATCACCTGTTTTGCCGAAGGCGCCCAACATCAAAAAGATTCGCAACAAAGCAGGAAACCCCTTGCTGGTGTGGAAAACCGACAAACAGTCCCCTCATTTTTATTATGTGCTGTACCGGTTTGAAGAAAAACAAACCGACAACTTCGAAGACGGAAGGTTTATCCAATACATTTCCCCCTTCCAGCCTTCCGGGCGGCGCATGACGTTCCAGGACTCCGGCTTGGCGCGGGATAGGATTTACCGCTACGTCTTGGTAGGAGCCGATCGCCGGCACCAGAAGCGCTCCTCGGAAGGGGTGCAAATCTGGACGGACGACAAGGGCTTCCAGCGGGTAAAATGGCCCGGTAGCACCGGGAAAATCAGTCTTCGGAAGTAATGATCACCTGATCGTCTCCGATCAATGGCTCGTTGCGGTAGCGCATATACAGCTGTATGGTGGCCAGCACATCTTTTTCGCAGTAGCGGGCGATCCGGGACAGGTCTTTTTCCTCCCAAAACACCCGTCCCACCTCGCTGCCGTCAATATCATCCTTGGGAGAAGGAAAACCCAGCAGGGCCGAAAGCAGTTTGAGCGAGACGAAACTCTTAAAATCGCCAAACTTCCAAAGCTCCATGGTATCCACAAAGTGTTTGCACTCCCAGGGCTTTTTGCCTGCAATATCGAGTGCGGCGGGCAGCGGAACCCCCTGCACCACCATTCTGCGACAGATGTAGGGGACGTCGAATTCCCGGATATTGTGTCCGCAGAGGTAATGGGTATGAGGATTGTGGTACCGTTTGTTCAGCAGCTCTGCAAAATCGGCAAGCAATGCAGCCTCATCCTCCGACGCGAAGGACTTCAAGCGAACGCGGAGGCGCTGGTCGGACTTATCCACGGCAAGAATGCCCACCGAAATGCACACAATCTTGCCAAATTCGGCATAAATCGCTGCTTTATCCCCGTACACATCCGCAGCCTCAGCCTCATCCGGCAAATCGGGCTGGCGGGTAATACTCTTGGCCTTGTATCTCCACAGTTCCTGGAAAGGTTCGTCCAGTTGAGCAAACGAAGGACTGGCAGACACCGTTTCGATATCGAAAAACAAAATGTTGGTAGAGGGTATTCCATCCAGCATAGCATCAAATTTTAGGATTTTAAAGATACGAATTGCCTGGCGTAACTTACCAAGCGATACTCAATTCTGTTTTGCCTGAAGAAACAGTAAAGCAAATATAGCCAACACTTTTCTACCAAAATTGGACACTTTTGGACAACTATTTGATTGTTATGATTTTACCTGATATTTTGGGGATATGAAAAAAAAATATCCCTCACGATGGTTTGATCAAGTTGTTGATGCAAGAACAGGGTTTCCCCGCTGCATTTTTCGACACCCTGCTGCCCGAACGGTTGAAGGAGCGACTGGTATTAGAGAGCCTGGAATTTTCACAAGATTCCTATGTGGACGACACCCTGCAACAGTACTTTTTGGATGTCGTCTTTAATGTCGAGTACAAAAGTCGGCGGGGCAACAAAAAGATCCAGTTGGCGCTCCTGGTCGAACACAAAAGCAGCCCCGACCGATTTGTTGCCCTCCAGGTCTTGGAATATATGTTAGCCGGATACAAACACCAGCTGCAAAATCGTCCCAAAGATGGTAAGCCTTATTATTTGAGACCTATCGTCCCGATGGTCATTTATCATGGGCAAAGCAACTGGCAAGCCAAACAGCTCGACCAACTTTTTGACCAAGACTACGAAGAAGCACTTCCTTTTAACCCCCGCTTTTTATTCGAATTTCGCAGTCTAACGCACATGAGCGACACCGACATCACCAGCATCAAATACCTCCTTCTCCGGGCTGCTATAATTGTCCTCAAATTTAGTTTCAACCCCAAGCAGCTATTCTTGAACCTGAGGCTAATCACCAAAACATTAAGTCCGGGGAACTCGCCCCGCGGCATCTTTGTTTACATGTTTAAGGTTTTAGAAAAAACCTACACCAAAGAACAAATCCTCGAACAAATTGAACCGGCCATGGCTATAGAAGTAAAATCATTCTACGACAAGCTTATTGCAGAAGGCTTTGAAAAAGGAACGGAACAGGGGATTGAACAGGAAAAGACCAATACGATCCACAGAATGAAGGATCAAAATTTTTCAGCAGCACAAATAGCGGCTGCTGTGGATTTGCCCGAAGAAACCGTAAAGCAAATTCTGAACAGGTAGTTCGCATGCCTCTTTGTGACCCCCCCCTTTAATCTGTGTCCATCTGTGGATATCTGTGGTGGTTAATGGTTTTGCAAGTAGTTGGGTCAACCTTAAACACTTTTCCAGTAGAGGCGTTTAGTTATCTTAGCATTGCATTTAACCCGTGCTATCATGGCTGAAGAAAAAAAAGAGCAAGTGGACGACACGTTCGTCAATCCCATTCGTCTGGACGATGTAGCTGAAAATCCGCACCTACTGCCTTATGCGCACACGCGGGGTGGATTTGTGATCAAGCCGGAAGACAAGGGCAAGATCAAGGGTCGGGCGGTAAGTTCGATGTATCAGCAAACCGACATGCAGCTGGATCAGATCCGCCAGCAGATGGAGTTGTTGGCCAAACAAGCCAGGTACATCCAGGATCGGGTGGAGATTTCGGAATTTATTTATCACGCCGAGATCAATTTTGAGCCGCTTATTGGGAAGATTTACCATTTGTACGAGCGCAACAACGGCAAGCATACGCTTTCGATGGTGGGTCCGAGGGAGTGGGGGCCCAAGTCTCCGCTCATTTTCATCGCAACCGTCAAATTATTGGCCGATCACACCTGGGAAATCCTGGAGAAGTCTGCCGAATTCCAGAATTAATCGAAGATTGACACTGGATTATCTATCTTTAGGCTTGCATATCCTTTGCAAGCCCTAGATTTAATTTTATTTTTGTTGCATTTGTAATTCATTCCCCGAAATATTGATTGTATGGGTCTTTTCTTATTGGTTACCTATGTGCTGTTGAGCATCAGTTTTTACTTTCTTTTTCCGAAGGTCGGCCAGCAAGCCTGGCAGGGTTTGGTTCCAGGTTTGAACTTTGTGGTACTTTGCCGGATCATTGGGAGGAAAGATGCCCATGCGGCCTGGTTGCTGGTTCCCTTGGTGAATGTGTTTATTTTCGCCGGGATGGCGGTAGATCTGGTGCGTTCTTTCAACAAAATGTTGTTCTGGCACAGCGCGTTAGCGGTAGTGGCAACGCCATTTTACTTTTTATACCTGGCCATGAGCGACAAAGAAAAATACGACGGCCCTATTTTGCCGAAGGAAAGCGCCTATCGCGCCCAGTTGGAACAAGCGCGTAAGGAAAAAAAGACCCGCCAAGTTCAGAAACTCGAGCAGGAGAATCCGTATAAAAAGTCAGGTTTGCGCGAATGGACGGAATCCATTGTCTTTGCTGTTTTTGCGGCAGCTTTGATCCGCATGTTTTTGATCGAGGCCTACATGATCCCCACCTCTTCGATGGAGGGATCCTTGATGGTAGGAGACTTTTTGTTTGTCAGCAAAGCCAGTTATGGCATACGCACTCCCGAGACTGTCGCGATGGTGCCCCTCTTGCACAACCGCTTGCCTTTTGGCGACAGCGAATCTTACTTCAAGCGTCCCAGGTTGAAGCCTACTCGACTGCCTGCGCTCCGAAACATCAAGCACAATTCGCCGGTGGTTTTTAATTTTCCCGCGGGTGACTCGGTATATGTGTTTCCCAATCGAACCTGGACCATAGAAGATTATCGCTATGGTGCCTTGGCGGGTACAGAAGCACAGCGGCAGATTGAATCGGGAAGCAAGAAATTGGTAACGCGTCCGGTGGACAAAAAAGATCATTACATCAAGCGCTGTGTAGGTTTACCGGGTGATTCGCTGGAAATCATCAACCGCGACATCTGGATCAACGGCGAGAAGCAGACCAATCCTTCGGGTATTCAATACATTTATCATGTAAGTGCTCCTAATGGATTGAACACCAATTCGTTTTCCAATTGGGGCATTTCGAGGGAGGACGTCCTGAAAAGCGATCAGTCCGGTAATTCGATGCTGCTGATCCTGTCGGAAAAACAGGCAGCGCAGTTGCGAAGTCTGGATCCGGCAATTGTGGCTGCCCCTACCATGGAGTATCTCGTCAATACACCGCAGGGATACAATGCTGCTCGTTTGTTTGAACAAGGGCTGGACATGTCGGGTTTCCGCGGCGAATTGGGTCCCAACAGCCTGTTTTTTTCGCTGACCGATGCGCAAGCCGAGCAACTTCGGGCTGACACATCGCTGGTCGTCCAAAACTACGAGTTAGGCAAGCAGCGTTTGTTTCCCCATGCCCCAGACTATTTCCCGGGTTGGACCATAGACAACTTCGGGCCGATTTATATTCCTAAAAAAGGAGCGTCATTGGCCCTTACTCCGGAAAATTTGTCTATGTACCGACGAGTGATCGAGGTCTATGAAGGCAATACGGTAGCGCAGCGCGATGGAAAAATATATATTAATGATATCGAAACGGACACTTACACCTTCCAGATGGATTATTACTGGATGATGGGCGACAACCGGCACAACTCGGAAGATTCTCGGATCTGGGGTTTTGTCCCCGAAGACCACGTTGTAGGTATGCCGCTGTTCATTTGGTTTTCGCTGCGGGAAGGAAGTCTGTCGAATGGCATCAACTGGTCCCGCATCGGCCCTGTGGGCAACAAGCTGCAATAAATCTCGTTCCTGGCTCATCGCTGCGTGATGAGCCAGGAACACTTTTTTACAGGAACCTCGAGGATCCTGTTTTCCCGGCAGGGAAAATTCCGTATATTTAAAAGGTGTATTGTCACCTACAAACCTGCCGCTCATGTTACAACAAATCATCCAGGCCATCCGTGCCCTCTTCCAATCCATATTTGGTTCAGCGCCTTCACCAAGGATCAATGCCGAGCCTCCTCTTGAAAAGCCTCAGGACGCCTCAGAGCTGGATCCCATACCCAACGACACCCTTCTCGTCATTGAGCGGCTGGAGGAAGTCATTGATCAGGCAGCGGCGCTCAAGCCGGTTGAAACCCTGGACTCAAGTCCTGAGGTACCCGTAACCAAGCCATCCGGTCGGTATGCGTGGTGTTTGGACAACGGGCACGGCAAACTTACCGCAGGCAAGCGTTCACCGCTTTTCGACGACGGGGTCACCCGGTTTTTCGAATATGCCTTCAACCGCGACATCGTGCAACGCATCGCCCGGAGTTTGACGCAACATGGCATTGAACACCTGGTTGTCGTGCCAGAAGAAGAAATAGGGGACTTTTTAGAAGGAAGAGTAGCGCGGGCCAACGACTGGGCATCGCAGCTTCCCAAATGCTTTGTTTCCGTGCATGCCAATGCCGGTCCGGTGCCCGATGACACCCGTGACTGGTCAATGGCCTC
This sequence comes from Saprospiraceae bacterium, assembly GCA_030729925.1. Lineage (GTDB taxonomy): Bacteria > Bacteroidota > Bacteroidia > Chitinophagales > Saprospiraceae > JALQTV01. Next base: position 58,073 of record JANQWK010000004.1, on the reverse strand, counting down.
AGGGGCGGAAACCTGGTATTATCACACCAGCGTTTCCGGCAGGAAACTCGCAGCCGTATTTCAGAAACATATCTGTGAAAAAACGGGATTTCGGAACCGGGGGATTAAATCCCAGGCCACCAAACAATTTTTTGTACTCCAAAAAACCCTTATGCCTGCCATCCTCACCGAAAATGGCTTTTACAACAATAAAACCGAGGTTCTTTTTTTGATGAGCGAGGAAGGCCGACAAAAAATTGCTGACGCGCACGTGGCTGCCATCCTGGAAATCGAGCAAAACGGGTTGTAGGGCATACCTTACTGCCAAACCTCCGAGTACAGGATACCGTGCCGGTATAGTTCCAGCACGTGAGCTGCGGTTTCGGTAAGGTTTTCGGGCAGATTGGTAGAATCAAACCATTCTGCTTTCTTGAATTTGTGCTTCTCCTTGGCACGAAGGTTACCCTCCCATTCTATGGCCTTGAAATAAAAAATCAGTCGGTGCTCGCCCTTTTTGATTTTGTGCATGACATGCACCAGCCGCAGATCCTGTTCTTTGAGCAAAATACCTGCCTCTTCAAAGCTCTCCCTAATCAGGGCGCGCCTGGCAAACTCACTGCTCTCAATGGTTCCGCCCACAAGCGTGTAATTGCCCCCTTGTGGCTTTGTTTGCTTGAGCAGCAAGATCTTACCCCGGTGATAAAGGATCAGCCGGGCTTTTAATTTGACATTCTGTTCAGACATTTGCCATAAACATTGTTGTTCCTGGGCAAAGATAGTTTTTACCTTGTAATTTGGAGTGACGAATATCAAACTCACATTTGATAAAGCTGTCGTAGCAGGAAGCACTTTTATTTTTACTATTGCATTCGTACTTTTGCGAAAATAAACTTATCTTAAGTAACTATATCGCCCGGATTCTTTTTATCCAAAACTAATTGTATGGTTTACGAAAATGTGCTGGAAACCATTGGTCGCACCCCGATGATCAGGCTGTCAAGGATATGCAAAGAGATACCTGCCACGGTATATGGCAAAGTTGAGGCGTACAATCCAGGTAATTCTTCGAAAGACAGAATTGCGTTGTACATGGTGGAAGAAGCGGAGCGCGCGGGTCAGATCAAACCTGGCGATACGATTATCGAGGCGACTTCCGGCAATACGGGCTACAGCTTAGCTATGATCTGTAGTATGAAGGGATATAAGTGCGTGCTGACGGTAACCAGCAAAGCCTCTCAAGCCAAACTTTCCCTGCTGCGGTCTATGGGAGCAGAAGTCATTGTGTGTCCGGCCGATGTAACCCCTGAAGATCCCCGTTCTTACTACTCGCGGGCGTTGCAGATGCATCAGGAAATCCCCGGTTCCTTTTACCTGGGACAAAACTTCAATGAAAATAACGCTGAAGCCCATTACCGTACAACCGGTCCGGAGATATGGGAGCAGACAGAAGGCAAAATTACCCACTATGTCTGTTGTGCCGGCACAGGTGGAACCCTCTCGGGGACTGCCCGATACCTCAAGGAAAAGAATCCGGATATCAAGATCATTGGTATAGACGCTTATGGCTCTGTATTGAAAAAATATTGGGCAACGGGTGAATTTGACCCCGACGAGATTTTCCCTTATAAGATTGAGGGGCTGGGCAAAACGATTATCCCGGACAATGTCCACTTTGAACTCATAGATGATTTTATCAAGGTGACCGACAGAGACAGCGCCCATCGCGCCCGGCAACTGGCTCGGGAAGAGGGTTTGCTCATGGGTTATTCCAGCGGAGCTGCGCTTCAGGGCGTGTTCAAGCTCAAGCGGATCTTTCAACCGGAGCATGTGGTCGTAGTGCTTTTTCCGGATCACGGCAGCCGGTACCTCGACAAGATTTACAACGACGACTGGATGGCCCAGCAAGGGTTTTTCCAGGCACATCAGCAGGATTCGCAATACGATTATATCAAACGCATCTATAAGACCTACAAGTGGAAATATACCAAAAAATATTCCCGCTACATCAAACAAACCCTGGGTATTCCTTCATGAGGTTAACCGGTTTTGAGGGCCTGATCTAAATTTTTTGATAATGCCTGACCGCTACAGGATGATTTTTTTTGCGCTATGTTGCTTTGCTGCGCTAAATAGTTGTAGTTCCGGTACAAGCGATTCCGAAAGGGGTGTACCAGAACCGCCCAATAGCGCTCCTGTAGAGGATCCCCTCATCCTTCGGGAAAAATACAACCACTACTGGCTTGCTACGGAGGCGGAACGGTTGCCTGCTACCCGGGTCACGGAGGTTGGAAAAGTGTATCCGGTGGACGAAGCTCCTTTGGATACTGCTTTTTTTGTTTTTCGCGAAGCGCTGCGACAGACCCTCAGGGACAGAGATGCTTTTGGGCTGATGAGCGTAGTGGCAAAGGACATCCGGTATGACTACGGCAGCACCGACGGCACTGCGGGCTTTGTGCGCCGCTGGGGTCTGGATAATCCAGTCGAAATTGCCGGCTCTCCTATCTGGGATCTCCTGTCGGAGATACTGGCGCAGGGGGGAATTTTCACCGAAGGGGGCAGTAATTTTGTAGCGCCTTATACTTTCGCCTGTTTTCCCGGCAACGGGGATCCTGCTACTCAGGGTATTGTTACAGGAACGGGGGTCAGGGCAAGGGAAAAAGCCAATGTAAGCAGTGCTGCCGTATATAAATTGTCCCACGATATAGTGGATATTATTGCGTTCACCCCTGATTCGACTACCCTTTCGGGAGAGACGTACCCTTGGGCCCACATCCGGCACGCGGGTCAGGAAGGCTATATCTTTGGCAAGTACATCAAGTCTCCTCTTGGTTATCGTGCATTTTTCTCCAAAACTCCTACCGGTAGCTGGGAGCTGAGTCTGTTGCTTTCCGGGGACTGATGGACCTTTGCAGCAGCAGGAACACAACAACGCTAAGCACAGCAAAGACACTCAGAAAAGGGAGTAACCCTGCTGCGGGTATTTGCAGGACGACATAGCCGACAGGCAATGCCAGCAAGCGGATCCCTTCTATCCCGAACAGCCATTTCCGTCCCTGTTGCTCGAACAAAAAACCAAAAGCCAGGGTAGTCAGCATAATCCAGCCGGCAAAAAAGAGCTGCACGGGCATATCCAGTCCCTCAAAATTGAAAAAATACCAAGCATTGACCAGTAGGGCGAACAAAAACTGTGCAAGGACATATCCCTTCATGGGCAGGGAGAGGCGCACCTCATATTTTTGATAATCATCGGCTACCACGGGCACCTCTGATACGCCCCCCAGGTAATCCGGCAGCCACCCCGGAGGCTTAAACAAGATGCGCAAGCCATCGCCCAGGCTGCGGGCCTTGCCCAGATACCCAAACAAATCCACGTAGTGCGCGACATTTGCATACACCGGGTTCCAGCTTCGCAGCGGTTTGGTAACTCCGTAATTGGGGCGCTCCTCCTCCTCTTGAAAAGTATTGAAAAGTCTATCCCAGACGATGAATACCCCCGCAAAATTTTTGTCGAGGTACTTCGGATCGCGCCCGTGATGCACCCGGTGGTGGGAGGGCGTGTTGAGCACCCACTCCAGCAGGCGGGGGAGTTTGGAAATGTGTTCGGTATGGATCCAAAACTGGTACAACAAATTGAAGCCCCCTGCAAGAAGCACCTGGACCGGATCGAACCCGATCAGTGCCAGCGGCAGGTAAAACGGGAAGCCCCAGAGAAAAGAAGTGGAACTCTGTCGGAGCGCCACAGAAAGATTATACACTTCGCTCTGGTGGTGTACGCTATGGCCACCCCAGAACAAGCTCACCCGATGCGCGACGCGGTGCTCCCAGTAATAGCAAAGATCCCAGAGCACAAACAACAGGGCGAAGCTCCAGGCATTCACGGGGATGACATACCACGCAAACTGTTCAAACACGAAGGCATACACACCCAGTTTGACAATTTTCACGAAAGTGCCGGTCAGTTGCTGCAGCACACCTGTGCTGATATTCGTAATCGCGTCATCCACCCTGTAGGTATGATGTTTGCTGAATTTTTCGATAACCAGTTCGATCGCCATGAGGGTAAAATAAACCGGAATGGCGAGGATAACGGGGCTTAGAGTTTCCATAGCTTAACCTTTTCTCTTATTTTACCATTGAGAACCCAGGTTGCGAAAGTATCTCCCAGGACGGCACAATCGCGATACGCCTTTTCCCAAGCCTGGAGGCGTTCGCGATCGGACAATTTTTCAAAATCCTTCCGATCCGGAATTTTGCCGCCAGGCAGGGTCTCAATAAACTCCCTGCTGGGACACACCAGCACTACCTGTTCCATGTCCTTAGCCAGCGGTTTGCGGTGTTTCAGGTATTTGTCCAACCAGCCCGGAATCACCTCTGCAAAAAAGTGAGGCAACAACACCACCTTGTTTTCCGGAACCACATAAGGCAGCGCCATGTGGTAGTCGGTCATTCCGCCATCGCGATACACCCCGACGGGAGCGCCGGCAATATCTTTTACCCCGGCCAGCACCAGCGGTATAGCCGAAGACCCCATCAGCGCATCGCTAAAATTAGCCGTATCGAGGTGCGCAAGGCGGGTATCAAACTCGTGGGTGCGAAACAAAGGCATTTGGATCCGGGCATCCTGAAAAACCACCCGTTGAAACCAGTAGCCCAGTGCATTGCGGCTAACCGCGTTGGTCAGCAGTGCCATCAGAAAGCCCAGGCCCTGCACCTGAAGATTTTCGCTGGCCATCCATCCCTTTGCCCTGGCGGTAAAAATAGCCACCCTGCCATAGGGATGGCTTAGGATATGCTGAACCGATTCGGGAGAAATCAGGTCGCGGGTAGCAGCGATAAACAAGCGGCTCACCTCCTCCGGGGTGGGTTTGCCCGTATAAACCTGAGAAAAATAAGCCTCTTTGAAGCGATGCAGGCCTTCGATAGGATCATCGAAAGCCAGGGCAGCGGCAAAGCGCCAGCTTCCCGCCGAAGACCCCATGAGGTAGAGGGGATCCTGTCTGCCGGCAAACCACTCGCCAAACAAAAATTTATCTATTTGTTGCAGGGTAATCCATTTAGGTCCCCCGGCGGCACCTGCCACGGCAAACACATCGGAAGCCTGAAGTCCATTGTCCCGAATCTGGCGATAAGCCTTTTCCCCTGCCCAAACCTGAAGCACTTCCATTGCGTTACATTTTTGATGAGGGTTTTTAAGCTAACTTGGGCCTTGACGAACCTCCGGAACCCAATTTTTCAAATATCCAGCTCAGCAGCATCACCAATAAACAGCCAATCATGTTGAGCCACAGGTAGGCAATGTTCAGGTACTCGTAATAATCGAGCAAGAAGATGGTCACGACCAGAATTTCTCCCAGGATAGCACCCCAGAACACCGCTCTTCCGCCAACCCGTTTCATGAAAAAAGCCACCACAAAAACGCCGAGGATGGAGCCGTAGAACAAAGACCCCACGATATTGACGGCCTGGATCAGGTTTTCAAACAAGTCGGCCACCACTGCAAACATCAGGGCCACGATCCCCCAGGCAATGGTAAAAATTTTGGACATTTGCAGGTAGTGTCGGTCGGTTTGATTTTTTACGATCGAGCGCCGGTAAAGATCTATCACGGTAGTCGTCGCCAGCGCATTCAATTCGGAAGAAGTAGAAGACATGGCCGCCGAAAAAATCACAGCCAGCAGCAAACCCACCATACCTACCGGCAAAAAAGAAATCACAAAAGAGATAAACACATAATCGGTATCTTTCGTCTTGGCATTGGGATCGGCCTGCAGGATAAGTGCCTCGACCTGTTCCCGGATGCGCTTCCCGTCCGCTACCGCCACTTGGGAATCCTCCCGAGCGGCCTCCAGGGCAGCTTCATCGCCGCTTCTATTCGCTGCGACAATCCGCTCTGCAATACCCAATTCGCGCTCTTGAACTTGCAGGTAAGCAGTTTCGTATTCGCGATAGGTTTGCTCGTAGGGTGTCCCGATCAATTTCGCCACATTCGCATCGTTAAAATGCAGGGGTCGGGTATTGAACTGAAAAAACACAAACACCAGGATACCCACAAAAAGCACCAGGAACTGCATGGGTACCTTGAGGAGGCCATTGAACAGCAAGCCCAGCCGACTCTCCGTCAGGGATTTGCCCGACAGGTAGCGCTGCACCTGAGACTGATCCGTACCAAAATAGGATAAAAACAAAAATACGCCCCCCAGCATACCGGACCAGAAAGTATAGCGATTATTCAAATCAAACGAAAAATCCACCACATTCAGCTTGCCCAATTTGCCTGCCAGCCCGACTGCATCCCCAAAACCCACGTGCTCGGGAAGTTTATACACCAAAATTATGGCTGCCACAAACATTCCGGTAAGGATCACGATCATTTGCTGCTTTTGCGTCACGCTAACCGCCTGGGTTCCCCCCATCACCGTATAGAAAATTACCACCAATCCGATAAAAAAAATCGTGATGTTCAGGCTCCAGCCCAAGATACTCGACAAGATAATCGCCGGCGCATAAATCGTAATCCCGGCAGCCAATCCGCGTTGCAACAAAAAAAGGATCGCTGTCAGGGTGCGGGTGCGGCGGTCGAAGCGCCCCTCGAGGTACTCGTAGGCGGTATAAACCTTCAAGCGGTAGTAGATGGGGATCACGAAAATGCTCAGGATCACCATCGCCACGGGTAATCCGAAATAGAACTGTGCGAAGCGCATACCATCTTCGTAGGCCTGACCGGGGGTAGAAAGAAAGGTGACGGCGCTGGCCTGGGTAGCCATGATCGAAAGACCGATCGTCCACCAGGGAAGATCCCGGTCGCCCAGCAGGTAGCTCTGTACACTTGAAATATTACGGGTTTTCCAAACGCCGTAAATAACGATCCCCAGCAGGGTGCCGAGCATAACAATCCAATCTATCACATTCATTTGCAGTAGGATAATGGTTTAGCCGAACACTTGCCCGGTTCAGGAATAAGCCCTGGTAATAAGATAAAGCAAAACAATAATAATAGCGTGTACCACCAGTACGAGGATGTAGAGATTCTTCCACGAGCCTAAGATAGGTGGCTGATCATCCAATTCCTCCTGGTTAGGGGTATCTGTCATGCTGTAAGTTTTCTTTTGAGTAAGCTATTTTTTCGTAAATGTCCTAACAATATCAGGGTTTGGCCGAATTACCCAGCGACACGAGGTTCGCGAAGATGCGGAAAGCGCCGGAAACCCCTGCGGGCAGCTCTCTGAACCAGGAGAAGCCGGTATAGACGAAATGTCCTTTCCCGTGTTCGGCTACCAGCAATCCGCCATTTCTGGGGTCTTCGCCCGGGTCGTTGGCTGACAGCAGCGCGGTATAGCGTTCATCCCATTGCGACACGAAATACAATCCGCGTTCCTGCACCCAGCCCTCAAAATCCTTTGCGGTTATTTTATTTGGGAAATTCAGTACCGGGTGATCGGGCACCAGGAAGCGCACTTCGGCCTCTTCTTTGGTCACGCGATCTCTACCCAGTTTGAACGGATAAGGTCCGATCTGATCATCGGGTACCACCAGTCCGCTGCTGGTATTGTATTGCACCACCAGTGTTCCGCCTTCGCGAACATAATCCATGAGTCGGGGTTGTTGAAACTTCAGGGCCTCGATAGTATTGTAAGCCCGGATCCCCACTACGATAGCATCGAAGCCGGATAAATCGGTCTGCCCCATGCTCTCCGGGTCAATCAATTGCACCTCGTACCCCATCTGTCGCAGGGCAACGGGAATTTCGTCCCCTGCACCCATGATATAACCCAATTTTTTGCCGGCGATATCCAGGTCAATTTTCAGCACCTTTGCGGAAGCATCTTTCAGCAAGGTCTGAACGGGGAAGTGATCATAAGCGATCAATTGCAGGGAGCGGGAATAGGTCTGTCCATCCACCACCACTTCCGGTTTGACAAATCCCTCGGAAGCCTGTTCGGGCGGAAACAACATAAAGCTGAAACGCATTTCTGCCCCTTTCAGCGCAATATCAACGGCTATCTGTTCCGGCTCGGAGCGCCATCCGGCGGGCAGCGCCAGTCTGAGTTGGCCTTTCACATTTGCTTTGCCCGATTGTACCACCAGATCTATTTTTTGCGGACTGGCTGTCGTAAACACATACACTGGATCTTGCACCTCCACAAATACAGGAGGTGTAATTTCGAAGGGTCGGAAAACCTCTCCATCTACAGGATCTCTTTTCTTGAACGCCACCTTATCTTCCAGCTCAAGGGGTATCCCGGCAACCTCCAGGTGATAAACCAGGCGGAACAGTGCGGGGGTCTCCGGTAATCCGATCAAAGCCGCATCATCCACCTGATATTGGCCTAAAGAACCTGGATTACTGAGCCAATAGGGATTGGAAAAAGGCATATCGGCGGGAATTTGCAAGGCAAACTTACCCTTAAAAGGCTTGTTGTTGGGCAGTTGCACGCCCAGGAGGGTATCTCTCCCTTCGGGAAAAAAAGAAATCCCCTTCAGTGCCACGGGCACCTCGGCGCGATTGGTCAGTTCAACCGACACCGCAACCTGTTCTCCGGGGGTAGCGGTATAATCTGCGGCAATCGCCTCGGTGTAGAGTGCCAGACAAGCCTTGATCACGCGGCGGGTCTCCTCCAGTTTCATGTCGCGCCAGAAACCTTGCGGCAGTGCGGCTATATTTTGGTAAATACCGAGCAGTGCGGCCATGCTGGTCTCGGGGCGGACAAAATCAAAATCCCGGATCAGGTCGGACACCTGTTTGCCGATTGCTGCGCCCCCTTCCACCCTGGTCCAAGTCGTATTGATGCCCTCAAAAATATCGGCGGTCTCGTCTGACAGGCGGTTCCCTTTCAGCAACTGCAAGTACTCTGTCTCGCTGCCCCGGGTTCCTACCGAACCAAAAGCCTGGCATTTGTGCATGGAGCGGCTTTCCGCTGCAATCTCGTTATTCGACTTCCCTTTCAGCGGAAAATACACCCCCACGTCCATCTTTGCAAGGCCTGTTTCCCGCACCCGTGCGAGTTCCTCCTCCCCTATCGGCGCAAAAAAGGAATACATGTTAAAAAACAGCCGAGAAGGCTGCCAGGGCTGGGTATATTGGAGTTGTTCCGGAAAAACATCGGTTCTTGCCGCGAGGTCAAAAGCCTCCTTCGACAAAGCCGCCGAAGCCGTGTGGTGGCCGTGCATCCTTCCTGCCAGCGCAGGATCGTACTCGTGCCAAAAGCGATTGATGATCACATCGGGTTGCCATTTGCGAATTGCCCATACCACGTCCTGCAGAATAGCGTCCTTGCCCCAAATTTCCAGCGTCTCATCCGGATGCTTGGAAAAGCCAAAATCGTTGGCACGGGAAAAAAACTGTTTGCCGCCGTCCACCGAACGCGCTGCCAGCAGCTCCTGGGTGCGCAGCACGCCCAGCGCCGAGCCCATTTCCAAGCCGATCAGGTTTTGTCCCCCATCGCCTCGGGTCAGGGATAGCGACACCACATTGGCCTTCTTTTCATTAGCCAGGTACGAAATCAGACGCGTATTCTCATCATCGGGGTGCGCTGCCACGTACAAGACGGATCCCAGAAAATTCAATTGCTGGATAGCCTCGTAAATTTGCGTGGACGTCCATTTCTCCGGCTGCTGACCAAAAGCATTGGCCGGGTTAATTAACAAGCAAAAACTTATACCAATTAGCAGGTTTTTGTAAATTAAGCCCATAATGGATGTTTTTTTTACAAAGATAAAAAGCCTGACTGCAAGAAGGGCTTTGAATCCATGTTAATAATTACCAAAAAAAGAAAGGATCTGTTTTTCGATCCCTGTCGGGAAAAATTTTATTTTTCAGAAGCGCTAAAAAACAAACATGAACGCACATAAATACCTTTGTATCCACGGCCATTTTTACCAGCCGCCCCGGGAAAACGCCTGGCTCGACATCATAGAAGTCCAGGACTCGGCGGCTCCCTTTCACGACTGGAACGAGCGGATCAATTTTGAGTGCTACGCTCCCAATGCTGCTGCGCGTATTCTGTCGGCCGACCACAAGATCATTGATATTGTCAACAACTACGCAAAAATCAGCTTTAATTTTGGCCCTACCCTACTATCCTGGATGGAAAAAGCCGATCCGCTTACCTATAAAGCGATTCAGGACGCAGATGTTTTGAGCAGGGAACAATTCGATGGCCATGGATCTGCCGTTGCGCAGGTGTATGGACACCTCATCATGCCCCTGGCCAATGACAAGGACAAAGAAACCCAGATTATATGGGGTATCCGGGACTTTGAATTCAGGTTTGGCCGAAGGCCTGAGGGGATGTGGCTCGCAGAAACAGCCGTGGATATTCCTACCCTCGAACTGCTCGCAACCTACAATATTTCATTTACGATACTTGCCCCACAACAGGCAAAGGCTTTCCGGAAGATTGGCGCGACGGAATGGACGCCGCTGCCTACCCAGAATATAGATACCCGAAGGCCTTACCAGGTGCAGCTGCCTTCCGGCAAAACCATGGCTTTGTTTTTTTACGACGGAGAAATTGCCCAGGGAGTGGCTTTCAAAGGCTTGCTAAACAGTGGGAAAAATTTTGCACATACCCTGATCCGCGGGTTCGATCCGGATGATTCGACCCAACTCGTACACATTGCTACCGATGGGGAGAGCTACGGCCACCATCACCGACACGGGGAGATGGCGCTGGCGGACTGTCTGGAATACATCGAAAAAAATCAGCTGGCAACGCTGACCAATTACGGGGCTTACCTCGCCCAATTTCCTCCGGAATACGAAGTACAGATCCATGAGAACAGTTCTTGGAGCTGTGTTCACGGGATAGAGCGCTGGCGAGCCAACTGCGGCTGCAACACGGGAGGAAACTCCGGGTGGAACCAGCATTGGCGCAAGCCCCTGCGCGAAACCCTCAACTGGTTGCGGGACAGTCTCATCCCCATATTTGAACAGGAAGGTGCTCACTTGCTGCAGGATGTATGGGCAGCCCGCAACGATTATGTCGAGTTGCTGTTTTTCCGCAAAAAACGGCCTGAAGTGATAGATCAGTTTTTTGCCCGGCACGCTTCCCGTCCCCTTAATCCCGACGAGCAGACCCAAACCCTGCGACTGCTGGAAATGCAGTTTCAGGCCATGCAGATGTTTACCAGTTGCGGATGGTTTTTTGACGAAGTCTCCGGCCTCGAAACCAACCAGATCCTCCAATACGCCTACCGTGCTATTGAGTACGCCAAGCAAGTCAGCCACCTGGATCTGCACCAGGAATTTCAGCAGCGCCTAACCGCCATTCCGAGCAATATCTACGACAACGGGGCGCACCAATACATCCGTCAGGTCATTCCTTCGAGTGTCAATCTTCACCGGGTAGGTATTCACTATGCGGTACAATCCATCTTTGATCCTTACACCAAAAGTTTGGACTTTTTCAACTTTTGTGCCGACAGTGAGGTATTTGAAAAACTCGAAGCCGGTCAGCACGTTTTGGTCATGGGACGCACGCACATCCACTCGAAAGTAACCCGCTCGCAAAAGCATTTTAGTTTTGCGGCGCTCTACCTCGGTCAGCAGAACATCGTAGGCAACCTCTCTACCCAAATGCCGCTGGCAGTATTTACCGAAACGGCGCGACGGCTCTCGGAAGCCTTTCAGGAAGCGGAACTCGGCAAGGTCATAGGAACCATGCAACAGCAATTTCAGTCGGACAAATTTTCCTTTTCCGATTGTTTTCACGATGTCAAACGACAATTTCTGCAGCGCATCATTGATGAAGACTTCACGCCCGTCAATTTCAGCATGCGCGAAATTTACAAGCACAACTACCAGACCATGTCCGTGGCCAAACTATCGGGACTTCCCGTGCCGCAGGCTTATGTTCAGGCGGTAAGTTTTGTCATCCAGCAGGACATGAAACAACATTTTTCCTCCGAACCCTTGTCGCTGAGAACCATCAGTCGCTTTTTTCAGGAAATTGAAAGATGGAACATCCACCTCATGGACGACCCTGAGTTGTCGCTGATCGTCGGAGAACGGATCTATCGGGAAATCCGGCAACTCGATCCGACAGCAGCAGACTTTGGCGGCAGGGTTGCCCTACTCGACAATATCCTCAAGGCATCGCGCAAGCAGCACTACAAACTGGATCTCTGGAAGAGTCAAAACCTGGCTTTTAGCTTACTCCACAGCTACCCGGAAACCGCAAGGCAAACTTTCGCGCCCCTGGCACAGGAACTGGATTTGTCGGCCAAATCTCCAAAAACCTGAGGAATCGGAAAATAGACTATGAGCTGATATTTTTGGGGCTTTTATGCGGAAAAAATTGATTAATATCTTGATTGTCAATTTTTTGTAATACAGGTGCAAGGCACCTTAAAGTGCCTTGCACCTGATTACCCTTATTAATACCCCGAGCTATTAAAAGGTAACTAAGCAATAAACATTCCTTCGGGCAGATTAATTTCCAGGGAAGGAAGGCTGTCTTCTGTCATTCGGGCGTGGGGGTAGTGGGACGCTGAATACTCGTACAGGCTCCATTTGCCATGCTGGTATTCAAGTGCGGTGAGGTTTTCAATCCAGTCGCCCGAATTCAGGTAGGTGATGGTTTTTCCTTTGCGTTCCACCTGTCGGATCTGGGGCTGATGGATATGGCCGCAGATCACAAAATCGTAATCGTTGGAAGCTGCCAGGTTGATGGCAGTTTCCTCGAAGTCCGAGATAAACTTAACTGCCTTTTTGACCTGTTCTTTGATTTTTTTCGTGAAAGACATCTTTCCCATGCCCAAGCCCGCACGCAACCAGTTGATAAAGCGGTTGAGCAGGATCAGATAATCATAGCCCTTGCCCCCAAGTTTGGCCACAAGCGGAGAAATTTTGACCGACAGGTCGAAAATATCCCCGTGAAAAATCCAGTACGTTTGTTCTTTCAGACGAAGAATCAGGTGATCGCGCAGGTGTACATTACCGGAAGAAAAGTCGGAATATCGGCGCAGCGCGTCATCGTGGTTGCCGGTGATATAATACACCTTAGTCCCGTTGGCAGACATCCGCAGGATACACTGAATAACAGCCATGTGTTCTTTGGGAAAATACCGGCGGCGAAACTGCCAAATATCAATAAAATCCCCATTGAGGATCAGCGTATCGGGGGAAATGGAATCCAGATAAAGCAACAACTCCTTTGCATGGCAACCGTAGGTTCCCAGGTGCACATCCGAAATCACGGCAATATCGAGTTTTCTTTTCATAGCTGCAGCCACACTTAACGGTGAACAAATATTATTGCAAGTTCACCATTCAGTATAAAACCCGCGTAAATGAAAAATTAAATATACTTTAAGCCCGAAGTCCTCAGGTTAATTCTTTGTGCGTCCAAACCTCTGAAAGTCAAATTAGTTGACAAAACGCCATTTGATGCCAAACCTAAAGACCGTACCCGGATGGGCATAATAGGCGGTCTGGTAGTAAAGTGCATCGTTACCCAGCCATCCCGCTGCCTGTTCGACCTTGGCAAAAGCACGGAATTTATTGACCTGCATGGCAAAAAAGGCATCTATTGCAGGATAGAAAGGCGCTTCAAAACCCTCCTGCAGCTGAAACTGGCCGCTGAGCGGAAAATAGTAGGCAGGTTGGTAAGCGGGAATAAGGCGGATGTCCAGACCTGTTTTGACATCCAATACGCCGAACCACTTGCCGGCATAATAGAAGCTGTGTTTCGAAAACAATTTGGGCAGGGCTACCACCTGCTCGCTGAACTGTTGCAACAACACCGCATTTTCGAGGTGAAAACTACCCATTTGCAAGTGGTTGCTCAGACTTAGCTGCGCCACGCTTAGGGGGCGGGAAAGCTGTGCCGGTTGGCCATTGGTATCGAAATAAATAAAATTGTTGATCAGGTGGTAGGTGGCGACGGCTGAAAACTCCGACCAGGGGTGTGCGTAAGTAGCGCGAATCGTCGTATGGAGGGTGCGCTTGTGGTCGGTTTTCCAAAGGCTGCGCTGGGAGACCGAAAACTGGTGCTCCATAAAAGTGGGGCTGTACAACTGGTTAATGGCTTCCGCCGAAAACCGGCCAAACTTGCCCAGTCCCAGCGACAAACTCCCTGAAATCCGGTAATCCCCTGCCTGATCCCATAGCCCGAGGTGGGCATAGGTCTGAATATCCAGACCCGGATTGGGGGAAAAATTCAAGCGGCCTTTGAGCAACAAGTACTGCAAGGTCGTATCTCCCTGGTCCATCTCCAGCCAGTGTACCTGGTGTTGTAGCGCGGCCTCCAGCAAATCCTTCTGATCGGCTGGCAATCGGCCATTAGACCCGGTTCTTCCCGTCCGGGTAGTTGCCAGGGAAAAAGTATTGTCCAGGGTCTGCTGTCCCAGAAAAAAGCGCAGCCCTCTGGCATCTACCAGGAAACCCTGATAATGCGAAGAATCGGTGGCGGTAGGCCCTGTTGTACTTGGGAACGCATCAAAAAACCGGAAGCGATTGGACTGAAAAGTGCCGTGGTGCCCCAGCAAAAAAGCCCTTCCGGGAGAAGTCCCCAGAGAATCGCTGCGAATTTTATTCAACCGGTAATACTGGGTATAAGCCAAAGCATTGCGTTCGTGAAACGTCTCGGCATCCGACAAAAACACCTCTGCCGACTGCGCGCTCGAAAAAGTACCCGTGCCTGACGGAGGCGTTTGGATCCCTCCGCTATTTTCCTGTCGTATGGTGTTGCCCGTATAAACCAGAAAGCCATCGTACCTGCCCTCTGCGTCCTGGATCCACAAGCCCAGACCCAGCGACGTATGTTGAACATCCTGTTCGGGATACTTGTTGGTACCAAACATATTCATCCGATGGTAATCCACGCTCAGGTGAATCCCATCTGAAAAATTGCGGGCAAACTGTGCCTTTAGGATAGACTCTGACTGTTCGCCTACCTGGAGAAAAGATACATTCGTGAAAGCCTTTTCCAGTCGGTAAAAAGGCATTTTTTCCGGAGACAGCATATACAAGTCGAACTGGTGCAAGCCCAGATCGAGGCCCACTCGAAAAGGCGCTTCCAATCGTGCAGACTGGTGAGCGGATCCTGTATTGCCCAGGTGCAGATAATCGAAAAGCCGTTGCCGGGTTGGATCGTACTGATGGAGCCAGGCATCCAGTGTCGTATCGCGGAGCCGTTCGAACTTGGCCGGATTGGAAGCCCAAAAAGGAAACACCCCGAAAGTATCCAGGGTCTCGTCAAAATCACCCTGGCTCCGCATATCCCCCCGTTCTGACCGCCCCTGGTCGAACATGCCGCCATCGCGCTGCACGGGCTGTCGCACCTGTCCTCCGAGTTTTCCTGCTGCAGTCATGCAAAAAGCAAAAATCAGCAGAAAAACCCGGTGGGAGGCATAGCTCGATCGGAAGAAACGCGCCATTTCAAAAAAGGAAAACGGAGTGGTATTATCCATGAAGCACAGCCGGATTCATACCCATGGTTGAAAATCCGCCATCGTGAAATAAATTTTGCATCGTCACCATTTGGGTAAGATCGGAAAACAGGGACACGCAATAAGCGGCACAAGCCTCGGCGGAAGCATTCCCCAGGGGTGACATTTTATCTGCATAGTTGAAGAAATCGTCGAATCCTTTGATCCCGCTACCGGCGGTAGTCACTGTTGGCGACTGAGAAATCGTATTCACGCGCACCTTTTTGCGGTTGCCGTAGTGGTAGCCGAAGCTGCGAGCGAAGGACTCCAGCAGTGCCTTTGACTCTGCCATTTCGCTATAATCCGGAAAAACGCGTTGGGCGGCGATATAGCTCAGTCCCACGATAGACCCCCACTCGTTCATGGCATCCAACTTCCACAAGCTTTGCATCGTACGATGGAAAGAAATTGCAGAAACATCGAATGTTTTCATCATCCAGTCGTAATTCAGGTCGGTATATTCCTTTTTCTTACGCACATTGACCGACATCCCGATCGCGTGGAGTACAAAATCGAGTTGCCCACCCAGGACATCCATAGACTCGCGGAACAAATTGTCCAGATCTTCGGAACTCGTCGCATCGGCTTGGATAATTTTGGCATCCAGCTTTTCGGCCAGTGCATCGAGCGTACCAAATCGCAAGGCAACGGGTGCATTGGTCAGGGTAATTTGAGCACCCTCTTCCACACAGCGCTCGGCAATCTTCCAGGCGATGGACTTGTCATCGAGTGCGCCAAAAATAACACCGCGCTTGCCTTTGAGTAAGTTATAGGACATAGGTATCAATTAAATGGTTCTGGAGAAATAAAAATCGCAAATTACGTCAATTCGAGTAGTTCTTTAGCATTTTTAAGCGCGGATTCGGTAGGCGGATACTGGCTCAGCATCACGGCGATAGACTGTATGCGGCCTTCCATATCCAGCTGTTTCACATTCGTAGCGGTTCGATTTCCGATAACTTCCTTATATACAAAGTAATGTGCATCGGCCTTTGACGCCACCTGGGGCGAATGCGTAATAGCCACCACCTGATGCTGATCGGACAGCGCCCTCAGGATTTGTCCCATTTTGAGGGCTACCCCTCCGGAAATTCCGGTATCTATCTCGTCAAAAATCAAGGTAGGCAAAGGGATGGCACTGGCCACCAGCGACTTGATCACCAACGTTAGGCGTGCAATTTCCCCACCTGAAGCCACATCTTTGATGGCTTGCAGTCGGCTCCCGAGATTGGCGGCAAACAAAAAATTCACTTCATCGAAGCCTGTAGGACCCGGATCCGGCAGGTACTCTATGGCCACTTCCAGTCGGGCGTGTTCCATAGACAGCAAGCGCAGCATACCCATCACCTGGGACTCAAAATCTGCGGTAACGGACTTCCTTCTGTCCGACAAATTGCCGGCAATTTCCAGCAGCTGACTATGTTGCCGGGCGATCAGTTCCTCCAGTTTTGCGATCTCTCCCGCTCTGTCGTCCACGGCCTGTATCCTGGAGCGCAGATTTTCCTGCAGGGATATCAATTCTTCTACGGACTTCACCTGGTGTTTTGCCTGCAGGCGATAAATCAGATCTAAGCGCTGCTGGATCTCGCTCAACCGGCCGGGATCGTAATCCGTGCGTTCTGACAAATTTTCCAACTCTCTGGACAAATCATCCAGTTCGTACCGGGCTGCCTCCAGGCGCTGATAAATAGACTCGATCTCCTTGTCGAACTTTTTCACGGCCTGCACAGCGTGGAGCACCTCTTCCAACTGGCTCACCACGGCTGTTTCGCTTTCGCTCAGTGCCAGGTAAGCCCCCGCCAAATTGCGCTTGATATCTTCCGCATTGCTCAGGCGCAGCTGCTCCTCCTCCAGGGCATCCTGCTCGCCGGCTGTCAGGGCAGCGGTATCCAATTCGGACAACTGGAAAGCGATAAAATCCTGTTCCTTCGCCGCATTCAGTTGTGCCGCTTTCATAGCGGCCAGTCGGGACTTATCCGATTCAAACTGACGGTATTGTCGCCGGTAGGCGGCCAGCAGGTTTTTATTTTCCGCCAGGGCATCCAGCACCCGTAGCTGGAAGGAAGTCTCGTGGATATCCAGGGTATCGAACTGCTGGTGGAGGTCTATCAAGGTAGAAGAAAGCTGCTGCAGCACACCCAGGTTGACCGGAGTATCATTGATAAAAGCCCGTGATTTACCTGAAGGGCTGAGCTCGCGGCGAATCACCAGTTCGGAATCATAATCCAGCTCATTGGCCTCAAAAAAAGGCTTCAGGTCGTAGGATCCGATATCGAAGACCGCCTCTACCACGCTCTTTTCTAATTCGTTGTACAGGGACTTGGTATCGGCTCGATTGCCCATAATCAATCCCAGTGCCCCGATCAAAATAGACTTACCCGCCCCTGTTTCACCTGTGATGATGGTCAGTCCTTCGGAAAAATCTATCCGGAGTTCGTCAATGATGGCGTAGTTCTGAATGTGTAATTTTTTGATCATATCATCAAGGGGGCTATTGAATGCGAAACAAATTTAACGCTTTTGCAAAGAAATCCATTATTTTTGTAGCTCTTAGCATACAACTAAAACTGCCCTTTATGTACAAAAATTACTTGTGGTTGCTGGTTATTGTTTTACTTGCCAATTGTGAAAAAGATCCCAGTAAAAACTGGAAGCCGAAAGATCTCATTACTTACGGTATTCCCATTACCATCCTTAGTCCCGACAGCGTGATTGTGCGTGCGCAGGACTACTCTTGGATGAAAGACGTTACGCTGAAAAATGATGAGGACAAGTATTTTGTTCAGATTTATGCCAGTAACGCCACGACTACTGATCTGGCCAGGGTAAAAAGCGATCAGCTCAATACGGTCAAGGATATGCGTTATTTTTCTAAAGTTGTCCGCGAGGACGAAGAAGGCTTTATCTATGAATCTGCGATTGATTCTACCAATACCAGTTATGGTTTCCGGTATGTGCAGATCAAGGGCGACAAGGAGTATGTTTTTCAGACTGGCTTGGTAGGTACTTTTTCGCTGGAAGACGTCGAAAACATGTATAAGGCGGTCAAATACCAACCCAAATAAAGCAGGATCCCCCGTAAACGGGAAAAAGAAAAAGCCCCTGAGGACAGAAGTCCTCCAGGGGCTTTTTTGTGGTCTTATTTTGCGGCCTCGAAGCGGCGGTTTACTTCCTCCCAGTTGATCACGTTGAAGAAAGAACCGATATAATCCGGGCGTCTGTTTTGATAGTTGAGGTAATAGGCGTGCTCCCACACATCTAATCCCAATACGGGGGTACCTTTTTGCTCGGCGATATCCATCAGGGGATTATCCTGGTTGGGGGTACTGCTGACAAACAATTTACCTGCCGCATCTACAGACAACCATGCCCAACCGGAGCCAAAGCGGGTAGCTGCAGCATTGCTGAAGGCTGTTTTGAAATCGTCGAAAGTACCGAATGTGTCCTTAATGGCAGCTGCAATCGAAAGGGAATCCGCAGGTGTACCACCGCCATTGGGCGACATCACTTCCCAAAAAAGGTTGTGGTTGTAAAAGCCACCGCCATTGTTTCGCACGCCCACAGGGTATTGAGAAATATTCGCCAAAATCGCTTCGATCGTCAGATCGGCTGCAGGGGTACCGGCAAGCGCAGCGTTCAGGTTATTGGTATAGGCCGCGTGGTGCTTGCCGTGGTGGATTTCCATGGTACGGGCATCAATATTGGGCTCGAGTGCATCGAATGCATAAGGTAGATCCGGAAGTTGAAAAGCCATGATAGCACTTTTTTATGGTTATGGAATAAACAATATCGTTGGGGTTTTAACAATGTCAAATATAATAAGTTTAGCAGGGGCTACCTATTATATCCTTCAAAAATCCGGTTCTTCGCGTAGTCCATTGTCAAAAAGCCGTTATTTTTGTGACACTTCTAATTCATGAGCTAAACCAACCCAAAACATGGAATTCAGAAAAGAAAAAGACAGTATTGGTTATGTTGATGTCCCTGCCGACAAGTACTGGGCTGCGCAGACCCAGCGCTCGATGGAAAACTTCAAAATCGGGGGGCACCGCATGCCTGTGGAGATCATACGCGCTTTTGCCATCCTGAAAAAGGCGGCAGCGATGACCAACCGGGATCTGGGTATCCTTTCCGAGGAGAAATGCAATTTGATTGCTGCGGTATGCGATGAAATCCTGGCGGGCAAGCTGGATGATCAGTTTCCGCTGGTGGTTTGGCAAACCGGATCAGGCACCCAGTCCAACATGAACGTGAATGAGGTGATTGCCAATCGCGGACACGTGCTTCAGGGCGGCCAACTTACCGATGCACAGAAGGTGTTGCACCCCAACGACGATGTCAACAAGTCTCAGTCCTCCAATGACACCTTCCCCACCGCTATGCACATTGCGGCCTATCATATTCTGGTGCACACTACCCTTCCTGGTCTGGAGTTGCTGCAAAAAACCCTGCACGAAAAATCCCAAGCATACATGTCGGTGGTCAAAATCGGCCGTACGCATTTCATGGATGCCACCCCACTCACGCTGGGTCAGGAGCTTTCCGGGTATGCCGCGCAAATCGGATACGGCATCCGAGCTATCAAAAATACCATGGCGCATTTGTCGGAGCTGGCTTTGGGAGGTACTGCGGTAGGGACAGGTCTGAATGCCCCCAAGGGATATGCGGAGGCTGTCGCCAAAAAAATTGCCGAACTGAGCGAGTTGCCCTTTGTGTCTGCGCCCAACAAATTTGAGTCCCTCGCAGCCCACGATGCCGTAGTGGAGGCGCACGGTGCCCTCAAAACCGTTGCCTGTTCGCTTATGAAAATTGGCAATGACATCCGCATGCTCGCCTCCGGTCCCCGCTCGGGCATTGGCGAAATCATCATCCCGTCGAACGAACCCGGTTCGTCCATCATGCCGGGAAAAGTCAATCCCACTCAGTCCGAAGCCCTTACCATGGCAATGGCCCAGGTCATCGGCAACGATGTAGCGATCAATGTAGGCGGCATGAACGGCCATTTTGAGCTGAATGTCTTCAAGCCGATGATGATTTTCAACTTTCTGACCTCGGCGCGACTCATTGGCGATGCCTGCGTGAGCTTCAACGACCACTGTGCCATTGGAATAGAGCCCGACTATCCGCGCATCCAGCAGCACCTCAACAATTCCCTGATGCTGGTTACCGCTTTGAATACCAAGATTGGCTATGACAATGCTGCTGCTATCGCAAAAAAGGCGCATGCCGAAAACAAAACCCTGAAGGAGGCTGCCATAGAACTGGGTCTCCTGAACGCAGAACAATTTGATGAATGGGTAAGACCGGAAGATATGATTGGCGGACTTTCCTGATATCCAGACGCGCTGCATACGCATGGATTGCATTGCTGGGCGGCTTGCTGGCTTATGGATGGGCTTTGCCCGATCCTTTGTTCGACAAGCCCCTCAGCTTTGTCCTTGAAGACCGTCAGGGGCGCCTACTCGGCGCAAAAATCGCTCCTGACGGGCAGTGGCGTTTTCCCGCAGCGGATTCGCTGCCTATTGCCTATGTGCAGGCGCTCATTGCCTTCGAAGACCAGCGCTTTTTTCGCCATCCTGGCGTAGATGTGCTAAGTCTGGGTAGGGCACTGCTTCAAAACCTGCGTGCCGGCAAGGTCGTGAGCGGAGGAAGTACCCTCAGCATGCAAGTGATGCGCATGGCACTTGGGCATCGCAAACGGAACCTGCCCAACAAGATCATCGAAATGATCCTGGCTACGCGGCTCGAAATCGCCTTTTCCAAACAGGAGATTTTGCTCCACTACGCCACCCATGCCCCTTTTGGCGGCAATATTGTTGGACTCGAAGCGGCCTGCTGGCGGTATTTCCACAAAACTCCCCGACAGCTTTCCTGGGGGGAAGCTGCCTTGCTCGCTGTGCTGCCCAACAGTCCGGGACTGATTCATCCCGGTAAAAACAGAGATCGGCTCCTCCAAAAAAGAAACCGGCTCCTCCAAAAACTCCGGCAAAAGGGAACCCTGGACGAGCTCACCTACCAATTGTCTTTGGAAGAACCGCTGCCCGACAAAGTCTTTCCGCTACCCGCTGTTGCCCCCCACTTCCTCGAAAAAGCGTATTCCGATTTCAGGCATCAAACGTTCCGAGTGCGGAGCACCCTCGACCTCGATCTCCAGACCCGGATGGCGCATATTCTGGAGCGGCACCACCAGGTACTTCGGCTCAACCAGATACACAACCTCTCGGCTCTCGTCATTGATGTCGCTACCCGACAACCCCTCGTCTATATAGGCAACATTACGGCCAATAATAACGGTCACCAGGAACAGGTAGATGTCATTCAGGCACCCCGGAGTTCCGGTAGCATCCTCAAACCCCTGCTCGCTGCCTTTGCCATGCAGGAAGGCATCCTATTGCCACAAAGTCTGCTGCCGGACGTGCCTACCAATTTCAACGGATACCGCCCGGAAAACTTCAAAACCGCCTATGATGGTCTGATCAGCACGGAAAAAGCGCTTGTGCGCTCCCTCAACATCCCTTTTGTATATCTGTTACAGGAATTTGGCACCGAAAAATTCTTATACCAGCTGCAAAAAGCGGGCTTCAGCACCCTGCGTTTTCCGGCAAGCCATTACGGGCTTACCGCCATTCTGGGAGGCGCAGAGGTAAAACTCTGGGACGTATGCTATGCCTACACCGGTATGGCTCGCACCCTGCGGTATTTTGCGGAGCGCAACAGCAAGTATGTTTTGGACGACTTCCGCCCTGTTGCCCCACGCTTGCCGATGCCTGCTGTTGCCGAGCAACTACAAAACAACCCTCCTCTCATCGGAGCGGGCGCCTCCTGGCTTGCCTTGCGGGCCATGCAGGAAGTGGAGCGTCCCGACCAATTTGGCCAGTGGCAGCGCTTTGCATCTGCGCAAAACATTGCCTGGAAAACCGGTACCAGTTTTGGGTTCAAAGATGCCTGGGCGGTAGGCATCAACGGCGACTATGTCATTGGAGTGTGGGCAGGCAATGCCGACGGGGAAGGCAGGCCGCTGCTCACTGGTATCAGTGCAGCTGCTCCGGTGCTATTCGAATTATTTGAACTGTTGCCTTCCATATACAAATTTGAACCGCCCTACGACGACCTTGTCAACCTCGACATTTGCAGGGAAAGTGGCTACCGGGCAGGCCGTCATTGTCCTGTCGTAAGCACTTGGGGGCCACCTCAGGCGGTGCGGCTCCCCCATTGCAGTTACCACAAAACCATCTTTTTGTCTGCCGACGAAAAATACCAAGTACACCAGGGTTGTGCAGGTGAAGAAAACCTAACAGAAAAAGTAGTCTTTCAGGCTCCCCCGCTGGAAAGTCATTACTACCGACAAAAAAATCCGCAGCATCTGGCGCTGCCGCCTTTCCGATCGGATTGTGTGGACGAAGGCAGCTCCGGGCAGACCATGGACCTCATCTATCCGAAACCGGGCGCCAAGATATATGTTCCCCTGGACATAGACGGAAAGCCCTCCCGTACGGTATTTGAAGTGGCCCACCGGCAGCCGGAAAAAACCATTTTTTGGCACCTCGATCAGCAATATTTGGGACTTACCCGTAACCTGCATACGATGGAACTCTACCCGAAAGCAGGTACTCATCGGCTCATTTTAGTAGATGAAAACGGACGGAGGCTGGAATGTAGCTTCCAGATCCTATCTGGAAAATAAAAAAGCTCCTACATCAGGAAAGGGGAAATATTCCGATGTAGGAGCACGCATCATACTATGAGAAAACTACACGTAACAAATATACAGGGTATAGCGATACGCTTTTTGGTACTTTACTAAGTGGGGGAATAATCCTGTCAGGTGGTCAGTTTAGCTGAGGAAATGGTAAAAAAATTCCTGCACGGAGAAGCCCCCGTGCAGGAATGTGCTGACCTGCTTGGAATCCGGTCAACTGTTATCTTTCGCCGGGACGGTACGTCCGCACTGCTCTTTGCTCCACATCTTCCCGATAATAAGCCACGTCTTTGAAATTCACCTCCGCGTATCGCTGAGCCTGATCGTTGAAATGAGGAGAAGCGGGATCGCCGTTCTGGCCTCCGGCCAGGATGCTTTTGGCTCGCACCCGTTCGCCAAACTCTACCACGGCCACAAAACTATTGCCGCGGGTACCATAAATCTTTTTGGGATTGCCTTGTACGCTACCCCGCATCCCGTAGGCTGCCAGGGATCCCCAGTTGCCGGAAGCGAAACCCACCGGAATACTGGGCGCATTATCATCAAAGCGAGGCACCCATTCATTGCTCAGCCGCTGGAAGCGGTTCACCTCGCCCCAGGGCAAATTCCAAGTTCCGAAATCCGCGGTCAATTGCTTCACCACTTCGGAAAAAATATCCAGTCGTTCTTGGAGTGGAGCGGCTGTGCCGAAATAATTTACCCGATCCATGAAGGACAAGCCCTGTGGTGTTTTTCCATCGCGCAGGCACTGGGTCGTATAATAATGTGCCAAAGTCATCGGTACAGAGCTGACCGAAGTCTTGAAATCCCAGGCACGCAGCAATTCGATAGCCTCCTGTAGATCAGGATAAGCGGTAGGGTTGGCATCGAAAGCCGATACCAATCCGGGGATGATCTGTTCGAAAGCTGGCAAAGCGGAATCATAGGCCAGTTCGAGTAAACTTTCCAGGGTAAAATCTTTGCGTTGCTCGAGGAGTCGAACCGCGTGTACCCCGCGAAAATTTTCCTCTTCCGGTGCCATATAGTAGGGATAATCCTCTCTTTTGGGACTATATGTGCCAGCTGCCGTAAAAGGAGTAGAATTGCAATTCTGTATCCAGCCATTTTCGGGATTAAGCAGGATCAGGCACTCGTTCAGATCGTGCAATCCTTGCCAATCGGTAGCCGGATCGCTCCCATCCACCGCTTGAGCATAATCGAAGCGGGTATCCCTTCGGGGAATGAAATTGCCCTGATAATAAGCAATATTGCCGGAAGCATCTGCGTACACCGTATTGTTGGAAGAATTCGTACGCATCTCCATCATTTGGCGAAACTCATCGTGGTTGCTCAACTTTGTGCGGGTAAAAGCCTGTTGTAACGCCATCGAAGGCTCCCACATCAGTGCGGTTGCCACCCATTGGTCTTCCCGTTCATGGGTAATAGGCCCGTGGTGAGTGCGGTACACCGAAAAAGATTTTTCCGCCAGGGAATCCCCTGTCTGGTATTTCAGGCTCAGGTTCATTTCAGAAACGGGTCGCCATTCTGAGCCGTACTGGTATTGCAGCGCGCCATCCCTTTGGGCCACCACCTCGACAAACTCATCAATCACATCGGTGGCGCTGGAAGTATGCATCCAGCCTGTTTTTTCGTTAAATCCCTGATAAACAAAAAATTGCCCCCAGGTAACAGCCCCATAAGCGTTGAGACCTTCTTCGCTCACCACATGCACTTCGGGTCTGAAATAGAAAGTCGTGTGCGGATTAATCAGGAGCAGCGGATTGCCGGACTGGGTAAGTTTGCCGGAAATTGCGATACCATTTGACCCTTGGGGTTCCTCCAGGGTATGGAGGTAGCTCAACTCAGTAGTGGCGGGCACCGGCGTATTTTCATAGAAAGCCTCCAGGCGTTGTGTAGAAACCCTTTCGATATCTCCGCCGATAGATCCTTCGCTAAAATAGAAAGGCATCCATGGCTCGAAGCGGGTCAGCAAAGCCGGTTTCACCTCGGGATGGGTATGCAGGTAATAATTGATGCCGTCGGCAAAAGCATTGCAAAGTGCCTTCAGCCAATCGGGGCTTTCATCGTAGGCCTGTTGGGCCTCTTCCCGGGTCATAAACAGCTGAGCGCGCAGGTCGCTATACAAAGACTTCTCCCCTTCCACCTCGGCCAATCGGCCGATGGCCCAAATATAATTTCGCTCCACCCGCATAAAATCATCTTCACATTGGGCGTACAGCAAGCCGAACACCGCATCGGCATCGGTTTTTCCGTAAATATGGGGTACCCCAAAATCGTCCCGAATGATCGTAACATTGGCGGCTTGGTTTTCCCATCGGGAAAGCTCCGGATCCTTGCTCGTCTGTTCGCAAGCGGCAAACAGGAATAAGAATGGAAGCAGAAAGAGGGTAAAGTTGGTTTTCATGGATAGCATTTATTGGATCTCAAAAACGGGTATTTTCACCTTGACCATAGTTCCTTGCACCTCGCCGGAATCGGGATCGTACAAATCAATCGTTTCCACGAAGACCTCATCTGCCTTGGCCTGATGGAGAATTTGCAGGCGTTTTTCGGTGATACTCGTCCCTCTGGAGCGGTGGTTTTGGTACTGGGGATCCTGAAGTCGCTGCATGCGGGCGGCGCGGCGGCCTATCCCATTGTCGCGGATCGTACAAAGGATCGTATGATCATCAATCAGGCTAAACTTCACCTCTACAAAACCATTTTCGCGGCTGCGCAGTCCATGCTCGATCGCATTCTCCACATACGGCTGCACGATCATCGTAGGCACCCCGAGGATATCCTCTTCGATATCCTCGTCCACGAGGATATCGAAGCGCAGGCGATCCTTGAAGCGAAGTTTTTCGTTGATTTGCAGATAATCCCGAAGGAAGGCGATCTCTTTTTCCAGGGAGATGATCTCCATATCTGAATAATCGAGACTTTGGCGCATCAGCTGGGCAAAGCGGGCAAGGTATTTGGTAGCGGAAGTAATATCGTTGGAGGTAATAAAATTTTGTATTGCATTGAGCGCATTGAACAAGAAGTGGGGATTCATCTGGGCGCGCAGGGCTTTCAATTGGAGTTTGGTAGCCTGAAGGCGAAGCAGTTCCATTTCCTGTTTCTTCTTTTCTGCCTCGTACTTCACCTCCAGTTCTGACTGTTTGCGCAAGTTGGCCTGTTCCAGGTATTTCTCGGCAAACTTCTCATTCAGCAGTTGGTAATCGTAGGCGCTCTGGTAATCGGATTTTTCTGCATAAAAAGTAGCAATATCCCTGCACAAATTTGCCAGCAATTTGAAATTGCTAATCGTCTGGGCATGTTCATAAGCCCGGGCAAAATGTTTGATGGCTAACTTTTCCTGATTGGTTTCGGCATACAAGCGCCCTCTCCAGGACTCGATCAGTGCAAAATTATAGAACTCATCCTCGGCGCTATCGCGGTACAAGTCCTCTGCCCGGGCAAAAAAATCCAGTGCCTCCGGATAGGAACGATTTTCCAGGAAGCAGTACCCCAGGTTCGCATAAGCACTTGCCCTGGCATACTGGCTCATATCATCAGAAGTTTCGATGGCCTTTCTGAAATAAGGCTCTGCGCTCGAATACTCTTCCAATGCAATGTAAGCTGTACCCACATTCAGGTAATGCCAGGAAATCCGGGTACGCATTTCCATGGCCTCCGACATATTCACCACCTTCAGGTAAGCCATCACGCACTTTTCCGGATCGTCGTTGACCTCGTAGATCTTACCCAGACCGCTATGGATCAGCGTAAGGAAATAATAATCTTTCAGATCCAGCCCACGGTTCAGGGTTGTAATTTTTTTATCTGCGGCCAGCAGTAGCTCTATTGCTCTGGAATAATTGGCATAATGCAAGTTCAGGAAGCCCTCCCTGCAAATCACCCTTGCCAGTAATCCCTCATCGGGAAAATTTTTCAGCAGGCGGGTCGCCAAGTCCAGGTACTGGGTTGCCCCCTCCATATCATCGAGGTTCATACACACCCCGGCATAATCTATGTAGGTCTCAGCCTGTTGCTTTACCGTACCTCGCTCTTGCAACAACGCAATAGCCTGTACAAACTCGTGACGTGCCTGATCGAAAAAATACTGCTGGTTGTTGACCAGCCCTCTAAACAAATGATAATTCAGTTGGAAATCGGGGAAATCGTGGATGCTGAGGATCTGAGCAAGTTCGGTCAGTAATTCCTGAGCACGAACTACGTTGGTGAACACATAAAACGATGCCAGCTGGTCAATAAGTACCAGTCTTTGTAAGGGATCCTTTTGGCTGCGAAGCTTGGCCTCCAGGACTGCAGTTTCAATTAAACTCGAACCGGTTTCCAGCATCAGGAAGCATCAATGGGAAGCATATCTACTGAGGAAGAATCCCTCCACAGCTATTGTTCCATTTCTTTTTATTTTTTCCACCAATAATTTTTTTCATCTCCTCCTTATTGAGAATTTTGAGACCCTTCTTAAGTGCCTCCAGGTCTTTTTTTGGTTTGTTGCCCATAGTAAGTATTTTTATTTGATTGCGTCAGCCTTTGGGTGTGTGCATTTTGAGGGTAATATGCTAAAACGGCAGTATAATGTTATACAAATATACGAATAAATCCGAAGTGCCAAAAGCTGATCAGAACCCTTGTTGTAATTTTTTCATTTGCTCCATAAATGCGGGTCGTCGTCTGCGGGACACTTCGATTTTGATATCATCGTCCATGATCAGGTAGCCCCCATCGCCTTTTACAAATTTGCGCATGTAGTTGAGGTTAATCACATGTCTTTTATGAACCCGGTAGAAGTTGAAAGGTTCCAGCAGGTCTTCGAAAGCCTTGATCGTTTTAGAAGCGGTGATGCGTTCGGAGGTATGGAGGTACACGTGGGTGTAATTGTCCTCTGCCTCCAGTCGTACAATATCCTGTATATTGATAAAATAAATGCCATCCAGCGCGGAAATACTCATTTTGCGGAAGGCATTGGGGTTGTTGTAGAAGGTATTAAAAATATCGAGTCGGTTGTTGATTTCGTTATTGCGGCGGGGTTTTACGCGGGCAACGGCCTCTTTGAGTGCATCGGGATCAATGGGTTTGACGATATAACCAATAGAGCTGTATTCACAGGCTTTGATCGCATATTCTTCGAAAGCGGTAACAAAAATCACATCAAAACGGATGGGGCGAAGTGCATTGAGCATTTGAAAAACCAGGCCATCGGGCAGGCTTATATCCAGGAAAGCCACATCCGGCTCCAGGAAATCATCAGCAAACAATTCCAGTCCTTCTTCGATGCTTGAGGCCTCGCCGACGATCTCCAGCTCCTCGCAGTTTGCTGCGATCAGATTTTTGAGGTTGTTTAACCCATGGACTTCATCTTCGATAATCACGGCTCGAATCACGCTGGGAAGGATTAAATGGTTAAAAATTACATATAACAAAATTAATGTATAGGATAGCGAAGATATTGAATTTACTCCAATGCTGCTAAGATTGTGCCGAAGTATTTACAGGATATTTACGGAGTGGTAGCGATTTGGGGTCATGGGTACATTAGGAGTATGGTGCTTTGCTCAGGATTTGGGAATTTTTATGGTCTCGACCAATTTTCGCACGCTAATTTTTCCGCTGCCATTGACCAGTACCATCAGCAGACCGCCTGTAATGGCAATATTTTTCATGAACAGGATGCCCTGTAGGCGTCGGATGGGTTCGGGTTCATTCCAGAAAGCGTGGACAATAAAAGTCAGGGGTACCCAGTAAAGCAGCAGGAGGAGAGCGCCCAAGCTCGCGCGGTAGCCAATCAGGAGCATCGTACCGCCAAAGATGAGCAAAAAGATAGAACCATATAAGAGAAGATCTTGGTTCCAGGTAAGTCCGTATTCGGTCATTTTGTCGCGGGTATCCTTGAAATAAAAAATGGTGTCGTAGGCATCGTAGAAAAAGATAAACGACAAAAAGACTCTTCCGATCAGATCAATGACATCGCGCATGAGTGGGTAGTATTTGACAAAAATCAGGATTGTAAAAATTTTGCGAGTGCCCGGGCCACGTTTTGGCCATCCATGGCTGCGGAAATAATGCCTCCTGCGTATCCGGCGCCCTCTCCGCAGGGAAACAAGCCCTCCACTCCTTCGTGCATGAAGGTACTACTATTCCGGGGAATTTTCACGGGGGCGCTGGTACGGCTTTCGGTAGCAATCACATTAGCCTCCTGGGTGTAGTATCCATGCATCTTTTTACCAAAAATCTGCACTCCTTTCTGCAATCGTTCATAAACAAATTTTGGAAGTAAGCCGGATAGTTCTGCCGAATACAATCCGGGGATATAGGAAGTCGCAGGGAGGTTGGCCGACAATCGGCCGTTCACAAAATCATTGAGGCGTTGGGCGGGTGCCTGCTGGCTTCCGGTTCCTGCCTGGAAAATGTGTTGTTCGACATCTTTCTGGAACTCCAGGCAGGCTAAGGCACCATATTGGTGGTACTCGGGGATATCTTCCAGTTCGATAGCCACCACTGTGCCGGAGTTGGCATAAGCGGAATCCCGTCGCGACATGGACATTCCATTGACTACGATCTCTCCGGGAGCGGTTGCGGCGGGTACCACCAATCCGCCGGGGCACATACAAAAAGAATACACGCCACGTCCGTCCACCTGGCAATTCAGGCGATAACTCGAAGCAGGAAGCTCGGGTTCTCTGACCTTTTGGTGGTATTGAATCTCATCAATCAGCATTTGGGGATGTTCTATCCGCACGCCCAGTGCAAAAGGTTTGGCCTCCATGTAAACCCCTCTGGCCTGCAGCAACTGATAAATATCGCGGGCGGAGTGTCCGGTTGCCAGGATCATGGCCTTACAGGCAAATTCCTTTTCCCCGTTGAGTACCACTCCGTGCAAACGCCCATCTCGGATCAGGATATCGGTAAGTCGGTGTTCGAAGTGGATTTCCCCTCCGAATTGAAGAATCGTTTCTCTGATATTAGCGACTACTTTGGGAAGTTTATTGGATCCGATATGGGGATGCGCATCAATTAGAATAGCCGGATCTGCTCCGTGTTCTACCAGTAATTTGAGCGCTTTGTAAATATTTCCCCGCTTGTGCGAGCGGGTATAGAGTTTGCCATCGGAATACGTACCTGCCCCACCCTCTCCGAAGCAATAATTCGAATCGGGATCAACCACGCCAAACTGCTGGATCGCACGCAGGTCTCTTCTTCTCGCCCGGACATCCTTTCCGCGATCGAAGATAATGGGCCTCACGCCCAGTTCTATCAATTCCAAAGCCGCAAAGTACCCTGCAGGGCCCGCTCCGATAATAACTGCCTCGGGGCGATGGCTCACCTGTTGGAAAGCATCCAGCAAGCGCGGTACTTCCGTGGGTTCTTCATCCACAAATACCTCAAACCTACATAAAAAGAACGGTCTGGCTCCTCTTGCATCAATAGACTGCCGGATCAACCTGACTCCTTTTATTCGTTTCGGATCGAAGCCGGTTTTTTTCAAAACTGCCTGTCGCAGCGCCGCTTCATCATTCATGTTAGCGGGCAGCACCTTAACCTCTATTTCCTTTATCATACGTTTGCGACTTATCTGAGCCAAACCCCTTCCCCTATGGGTTTAAAACTATCCGGAATATACAACTTCACGCTAATCTGTTCTAGTGCCGGAGCGGCCAGCGGATTGATCGGCTTTTGTGCGAGGCGAAGGGAAGCCTCGCCTTTATGCACCTCCAACGCATAGCGACCGCTTTTTACCAGGTGTTCCAACAAACCGGTATTGACCTTTGAAAGCCGGATGGTCGTTTCGACCAACACCTGATTGCTGGCCCAGGTCTCCATGCTGACGGTCGGATCGAAATCCAGCACCAAACTATCTTTTGCATCCAGCGTCTCCGTGTGATACAGGATCTGGGTAAACTGAGCCTGCAGGGAAGACAGGGGCAACAACAACCAGCAGAACAGGATCAAAACAGCGGTAGGTTTCATCATGGTAACTATTTAATCAAAAGACCGAATTGCTGCCCGAATCGCCACTAATTTTTCCAGCAGGGGCTCCAGTTTGTCAAGCGGCAACATATTTGCCCCATCGGACTTAGCCACAGCGGGATTGGGATGGGTTTCGATAAAAAGACCATCGGCTCCCACAGCAATACCCGCGCGGGCGATGGTTTCGATCAGTGCCGGTTTGCCACCGGTAACGCCGTTGGCCTGATTGGGTTGTTGAAGCGAGTGGGTACAATCCAGCACCACCGGCACATCCAGCTGTTGCATCACAGGGATTCCACGCATATCCACTACCAGATCCTGGTAACCAAACGTTGTGCCCCGCTCGGTCAGCATCACCTGATCATTACCCGAATCCCAGACTTTATCCCTGGCATAAAGCATAGCATCGGCGCTCAAAAACTGCCCCTTCTTGATATTCACTACCTTACCTGTACGAGCAGCTGCCACCAGCAGACTGGTCTGTCGGCAAAGGAAAGCGGGAATTTGCAGGATGTCCACGAAGGGAGCAGCCATTGCGGCTTCCTCATCGGCATGGATATCGGTAGTCGTAGGAACATCGAAATGTTCGCGCACCTTTCCTAAAATTTCGAGCGCCTGTTCGTCCCCGATACCTGTGAAAGAATCTACCCTCGATCGGTTGGCTTTGCGGTAAGACCCTTTGAAAATATAAGGAATCTCCAAACGCTGGCAAATCGCCGTTACGCGTTCGGCCACCTCGAAAGCAACCGCTTCACTTTCGATGGCACAAGGTCCCGCGATCAGGAAAAAATTGCCCGAGTGCAGGTGTTTCAGGCGGGGAATGATATACTTCATGAACAAGGTATTTTTCCCGCAAAAGTAACACTATTTGATGTAAATCGCGCATGCCCTTTACGGCAAAGCCCCTGCGCCTTTCAGGCGAAAAAAGTGGCGTACCGTTTGGGGTGAAGGAAATCCCAGGGGAGGAAGATTTCTGGATTTTCGAAACACATTCAGCAAGGTCCAAAATACCAGTAATGTAAGCATGCAGTTGTTCGGGTTATGTTTATGGGAAAAATTGCCCGGCTACACCGTTGTGCAGATCAGCCATACTAAGAATGACTTTTTGCAAAATTTAGTTTAAGATGCTCAAAAAAATGTTGGTACGACCCCGATCCTGTAGTCCATTTTTACCTCGAAAGTCCCCTGCAGCAATGAAAAACGAGAAAAAAAGAGGGGATTTTTTTGGTTTTTTCAGACTTAATTCATTGAATAACAGAATTTTAAAACACAGGTGCAAGGCACCTTAAAGTGCCTTGCACCTGAATACCTTTATTAATACCGTTTCCTGTTAAAAAGTAACCTTTCGGGTAAGGTAAGGGATCAGGTATTTGGTCGGTTATAGGCGATCAGGGTTTAGCTTTTTTGCCGAAGGCGGGACTTTGGGGTGACCAGTCAATCCCGAGGGTATATTTTTGCACCCATCGGATTTCTTCCACATCGCGGGTACGCTGGTGTCGGGGTTCTCTGAATCCGTGTGGTTCGCGGGGGAATCGGATATAGCGCACGGCCTTGCCCATATCTTTCAGGGCATTGAAGAACATCATACTCTGGGCTTCGGTATCGGTCGTATCATCGAGGCCGTGCATGAGCAGAACGGGGGTATTCACCTTATCCACATGGGTAAGGGGAGACTTGGCGCGATACGCTTCGGCATTTTCCCAGGGGGTACCGCCGATGTACCACAAGCGCACATCGTGGTTGAATCCGATTCCGTATTCGGAGGTCCAGTCGGACACCATTGCTCCGAGACTGGCGGATTTGAACCGGTCTGTTTTGGTAATGGTCATCCCGCCCAGGATACCGCCGTAGCTCCAGCCTCTGACGGCCATTTTGTCGGGATCTACCAGTTGTTTTTCGATCAGTGCATCTACGCCGGTCATGAGGTCTTCGTAGTCCATCCCGCCGATGTCCTGCATGTTACCGCGGAGCAGGGCGTCGGTGTAGCCGGAACTACCGCGTACGTTGGGCATCAATTGTACGTACCCCAGGCCTGCCCAGACCTGGTAAGCAGCGCGGAAAGCATTGGTAAAAACCCCTGCAGGACCACCGTGGATATGCAGTAAAAGGGGATATTTTTTGCCGGGTTCGTAGTTGGCGGGATACATCAGGATGCCCTCTATTTCCAGTCCGTCTTTACTTTTCCAGCGCACCACTTCTGACTTTCCTAACGCGAAATCTGTTGGCACCTGTGGGTTCAGTTGGGTCAGCTGTTCAAAGGCCAGGGTTTTCATATCCACCAAAAAAAGATCGGTGGGGTTTTGGAGATCGGACAAGCTCACCAGTGCGCGGGTATGGGCAGCATCCAGACCGTAGAGGCGGAGTTGGCCTGTTTTATTGGTCAGCTGTTGCAATTTTTTGTTTTCGATTTGTAGGCGGTAGAGGTTGGCGTTG
Source organism: Saprospiraceae bacterium (assembly GCA_030729925.1). Lineage (GTDB taxonomy): Bacteria > Bacteroidota > Bacteroidia > Chitinophagales > Saprospiraceae > JALQTV01. Next base: position 24,574 of record JANQWK010000004.1, on the reverse strand, counting down.
GTTCCCTGCAGGCCGGCGAACACGACAGACTTGCTGTCCGGGGACCAAAAAAAGTTGCTGATATTCCCTTCGAAAGCCCCGGAAACCAGGGTAATTGCCTTAGTTGCAGGTTGGATCAGCCAGATTTTGTCATTCTTTAGTTCGTAGGTTTTGTCGTCTGGCGCCGAAAAAGCGAGCCACTTGCCATCCGGAGACCAAGCCAGATCGCCTTCGGGTGCCTCGTTGGAAGTCAGTTGCTCCATCGTCCCCTTAGACAGATCGTACATCCAGATTTCGGAAAGATTGCCTTGGTTGCGTCGGTTTTCGGTTCGCCGAGTAAACGCCAGCATTGCGCCATCGGCGGAAACGGTCAGATTGCGCAGCAGATGCTCTCCGGTAGTCACTCTTGTAATCGTCTGGCGCTGCACATCGAGTTTCCAGACATCATTCCAGGCATCCTCGGTCTGTCCGTTAGGTCCTTCATCCACGTAATACGAATCGCTTCCCGCTTTCTTTTCGGCGGCAGCCTCCTTATCCACTTCATGATCCGAGAGGAAATAAATTGCGGATTCATCTGCCGTCCAGACATAAGATCCCACATTATTGCTGTGTTCAGACACGCGAAAAGCCTCACCGCCTTGAGTCGGAAGCAGGAAAAGTTGTTGTTTGGTATCTGACTTGCGTTTAAAGCTCAAATAGGTACCCTTCGGGGAAAACCGAATATCGGTTCCGCCTGCCTCACCCAGATAGGGGTAGGTCTCGGCTGCATCGGCTGACAGGTACCAGAAAGACGATTTTCGCTTATTCGCATCCCAATCCAATTCGCTTTTCTCAAACCAGACAAAACCCCCTCCGGGATGAATACCTGCATTGCCGGGATTAACCAGTTCTAGCCCATCATCGGTTGTCATGGGACGTTTTTGGCTGAAAGCCAGGAAAGTAAAGCTCCAAAAAACAAAAAATAAGATATTGCGATACCTCATGTTGTGTATAATTTTAATCAACAATCCAGAATGAAGGAAAATTAGAAAAAAAATTGCTGTTTCTGGCTTGCTTTGTCTTTGAAAAGCAAAAATCACCAACTTGCTGTAAACCTTTTTTAGCACTTCGCGTTCGGAATAGGGGTAAAGCTATTCCCACTGCCCTTAAAGCAAATGCAAGCATAGCAAAAAGATCTAAAAACAAGTCACTGAATTTTGGTTGAGGCATGAATGAACATGATTTTATCGAGGCTGGTATGATCGAGCTATACGTCCTTGGGCTAACCGATGACGATGAAACGCATTTGGTGGAGTCCCACCTGCGAAAAAACCCCGGCTTAAAGCGGCAGGTAGCCCAGATGCGGTCGGAAATGATGCAGTATGCCCGTAAGCAGACGGTAGAATTGAGCGCAATTCCCGCTGCTCCTGCAAAATCCATTCAGCCGAGTGTACTCTTAGGCATTGCAGTCCTTTTTATTGTTGGTTTGCTCTTGTTAAAAAGGCAGACTACTCAGCAGATGCCAAACAACCCTAATCTCCCGTCCATAGAGGCACAACCCACTTTGCTTGAACACTCCGCTACCCACTTGGTTTCCCTCGAAAGTAGCAACCCGGACAATCCCTGTCAGGCAAAGCTGTATTACAACGAGGCCATGAAACAATGTACGCTCTACCTCGAAGTCTTCCCTTCTCCTCCGAAAGCGCTGCGCTACCATATCTGGGCCATTTCCAATGGAAAAACCCTCCACGCCGGGATCGTAGCCTTAGTATTGAATACCTTTCAGGAACTCCGGTTCATCCCCGGTGCCCGTAGCTTTTTTGTTACCCTCCAGCCCGAAGAAACCCCTCTTCAACCCGATACCTCCAGGTTATATGCCTCCGGCAAACTTAATTGGTAAAAAAAATTTAAAATAAGTTGGATTATTGGCGGAAAATGCTCATTTTAGCAGTCCCTCCATGAACATATCAGCGTTTGACAATCCTCATGAACACATCCTGTATTTTTTTTTAACACAATCAATCCAATTGACTATGTTGATTCTTTACATCGCTACAGGTGCGTTCGTTATTGGAGGTGGTCTGGTCACCTTGACAAATATTATGACATCCAGCCCTAAGAGGATGTACTATTAAACCAGATCCTTCAGCGAAAAAAACTGGCATAATTTGATCAGAAGATCCATAAGCACGCAAAAAATATCTGCTTTGAGAGGCTACGCATATTTTTTCTTATGATTATGTCAGTTTTTCCTGAAGGGTAAGCCGGGGTTCTCCCGAATATTTCAAATCTCCAAAATAGTATTTAGCAGCATAAGAGGGCTTTCCGGGCGTACGTCGCTTTCTATAAAACGAAACCGGCAGGGGCAACTATTTAGATTGCGCCCTGCCGGTGTACTGTATCAGTTGTGGAGGGAGTGAAGTTTGCGAGTGGACTATTCCAGTTTCAGTACATCGAGGAAAGCCTTTTGGGGCACTTCCACATTACCGATTTGTCGCATACGTTTCTTCCCTTTCTTTTGTTTTTCGAGTAGTTTTCGTTTACGGGAAATATCCCCTCCGTAACACTTGGCGGTAACATCCTTTCTCAGGGCGGAGATCGTTTCGCGGGCGATCACTTTAGCGCCTATGGCGGCCTGGATTGCGATCAGGAACTGTTGCCGGGGCAGCAGGTCTTTTAAGCGTTTGCATATTTTTCTGCCCAGGTATTCGGCCTTATCGCGGTGAACCAATGCGGTAAGTGCATCTACGGGTTCATTATTGAGTCGGATATCCAGCTTCACCAGATCTGATGCCCGATAATCGAGGGGGGCATAATCGAAGGAAGCGTAGCCTTTGGAAATGGACTTCAGGCGATCGTAGAAATCGAATACGATTTCGGCGAGCGGAAGTTCGAAAGTAAGTTCGACGCGTTCCGGTGTCAGGTAATGCTGTTTCACGAGGTACCCACGCTTTTCGAGGCAAAGGGTCATGATGGCACCGATATACTCTGGTTTCGTAATTACCTGAGCGGAGATATAAGGTTCTTCCACCCGCTCGAGGAAAGTCGGATCGGGGAGTTCTGAGGGCGTGCGCACCTCCATTCTTTCTTCTTTTCGGGTATAGGCCACATACGACACGTTGGGCACGGTCGTAATCACATCTTGGTCGAACTCGCGGGCCAACCTTTCCTGGATAATTTCCAGGTGGAGCATTCCCAGGAATCCGCAGCGGAAGCCGAATCCAAGGGCGTTGGAAGTTTCCGGTTCGAACACCAGGGAAGCATCATTGAGCTGTAGCTTTTCAAGACTCTCGCGGAGGTCTTCGAAATCTTCGTTTTCGATGGGGAAAATCCCGGCAAAAACCATGGGTTTGACCTCTTCGAAGCCCTGTATGCCTTTATCGCAGGGAATTTCTACATGGGTGATCGTATCGCCCACTTTAATTTCCTTTGAATTTTTGATCCCGGTAATGATGTAACCTACATTTCCTGCGCTCAACTCCTTTTTGGGTTCCTGATTCAGTCGGAGGATACCCACTTCATCGGCCTCATACTCTTTTCCGGTATGGAAGAAGCGTACCTTATCCCCTTTTTTGATCGTTCCGTTGATAATTTTGAAATAAGCGATCACTCCGCGGAAGGAGTTGAACACGGAATCAAAGATCAGTGCCTGCAGGGGAGCGTTGGGATCGCCTACCGGGGGAGGGATACGCGCCACGATTGCCTCGAGCAATTCGGCTACCCCTTGTCCTGTTTTGCCGCTGGCGTGGATAATTTCATCTTTCTTGCAGCCGATCAATTCGATAATTTGCTCCGACACCTCGTCAATCATGGCGTTGGGCATATCTATCTTATTGAGTACGGGGATAATCTCCAGGTCGTTATCTATGGCAAGATACAAGTTGGAGATCGTCTGTGCCTGGATACCCTGGGTAGCATCTATCAACAGCAGTGCGCCTTCACAGGCGGCGATAGAACGGGACACCTCGTAGGAGAAGTCCACGTGGCCGGGGGTATCAATCAAATTGAAGACATAGCTGGATCCGGAGGGGCTATTGTAATTGAGCTGGATCGCATGGCTTTTGATGGTGATGCCCCGTTCGCGTTCCAGGTCCATATCGTCCAGGGCCTGGTCTTTCATATCGCGATCGGAGATCGTCTTGGTAAATTCCAGCAATCGGTCGGACAAGGTACTCTTGCCGTGGTCAATATGGGCGATAACGCAGAAATTTCTGATATTTTTCATAGGCCACAAATATACGTCAAATTCATTTTGAGGAATTGAACAAATGCAACCCAGGCATAACATTTTTTACATGTTGCGGGTTCATGCGGATTAAACGATAAAAAAATCAGATCCAGCGGCTCATCCAGGAGGGAAGTACCACCTTTTTCAGTTTGTCCATACTCAACCTTTTGCCGCAGAGGACGAGTGCCACCTGTTTGCCTTTCCACTGATCCTGTTGTTGGAACAACGCTGCCAGGGAGTTGGCGGCTGCACCTTCGATCATCTGCTGGTGGTTGGCCAGCATCCAGTGAAGTGCCTGGCGGAGTTCTTTTTCGGACAGCAGCACGATATCGTGCAGGTAGTCCCTGCAAAGTTCGAAGGTAATGGAGCCGGGTTCTATCCCCCCTGCAGTACCGTCGGACAGGGTGGGTTTGGTAATGGACTCGGTGATGATGCTGCCTTTGCGGATAGAGACATGCATTTCGGGGCTATTTTTGGGTTGGCAACCTATTCTGGCCACTTCCGGAGCCTTTGCAGACAGGTAAGTGGCAATTCCGGAAGCCAGTCCACCGCCGCCCACCGGGATAAACACGGCATCCAGCGAAGAATGCGCGCGCAGCAGCTCAGGTGCAATGGTACCCTGGCCGGCCACGATATCCGGATCGTTGTAGGGGTGAACCAAAACAGCTCCATGCTTGCGGGCATACTCCCCTGCATACAGTTCCGTTTCCAGACTTTCCCGACCATAGAGTTCGTAGGGGATGCCAAAAGACTGGATGTATTGCAATTTGGCGGAAGCCACGGTTGTCGGGAGGAAAATTTTGCCGTTGAGGCCCAACAAATTGCAGGCATAGGCAAAAGCGGACGCATGGTTGCCGGTACTCACCGCGACAAAAAGCGCTGACTTTCGGGTAGCCTCGGGAACCGACAGCAACTTATTGAACACCCCTCTGATTTTAAAAGAACCGCTGACCTGCCAGTTTTCCATTTTTAACCAAACCTCTACCCCGGTAAGGCGGCTGAGGTAGGGTGCGTACTCCAGGGGTGTTTCTCTGATATATGGAGCTATCCGTTCCTGTGCGGCTTCAATATGTTGTTGCCAGTAATCCAGTATCTCCTCTTGCGTAGCCATAAATTTGATTTTGGGAATAAAGTTAGTCAAAAATTAAATTTTTACAGCGGTGGGTAAAAAGGCAGCACTTTTTATCTTGCAGCGTTACTGTAAAAGATACACGATCAACAACAAAGAAACCCTACGAATGAAATACGCTGTAACGACGTTGACTGCGATGGTGCTATTTGTGTCTGCCTGCCAAAGTGATGCCATGAAGGATCCTATTATTGTGGCGGATATTGAGCGGGAGTTTACCATAGACCTGCTCGAAATTTTGGATATGGAGGGAAATTACCTGACGCTTCAGGTCGAGACCATCCGGGAAGAATCGTGTGCAAATGCGGAAATAGACTATAGAGTTTCTCAAAATAGCAGACAAATTGGGGTTTCACTCAATAAAATTGTCATTCCGGTCAATTGTCAGGAGGGCAATGCCCCGGCTCGGGCTGCTATCAATCTTGGCAAGGTGAGCTTAGGCAACTTTGATTTTTCCATTGATTTGTCACAAACCATCAAGAACCCCGGTACGCTGGTTAATGGCGCAAGTTCTTACCGGCTCAACCTGAAGACAGAAAATGGCATACAAATTTTGCATAGGGAATTGTTGAAAATTCCCGAACAAACGATCTGGGGTTGGATTGCGTACTCGGCTACGACACAACAAGTAGCCTCGGAGGTAGTCGGAGAAATCAGCAAATTATCGAGCGGGCGAAATTTTGAGCGGGGCTATTACGGGCATTTTACACTGAGTGACGATCAGTTGAGCATCCGGCAGTCGCCGGAAAAGCAATTGTTTCTTCCGGTGTTGATCAACCTGCAAAGAGAGGGAACGGATCAGTTGCAAACTATCCTGCAGCACTACCGCAGCCGGTACGCAACCGAGCAATTATCTATCCACCTGACCAACTGGCGGGGGCAACTTCTGTAAGCGGGATCAATTAGTCGGAATTGACCAGCATGCCTTTGGCTTTGTTGCGCCTGCCATCTTTCAATTCAAAACTAAACCCGGAAGCTTCGAGTTCTTTGTAGCGTTCTTTGTCGAACTTATACAGCTTAGCCGGCCGGTGTGCCACTCCTTCCTGGGTTTCATCCAGGTCAATCAGCAGATCCATACTCAGGATCTTTTTGCGGAAATTCCGCTTATCCAGTTCAGTTTCCAAGATAGCCTCGTACAGGTGTTGCAGCTCGGTGAGGGTAAACTTGCGGGGAAGGAGTTCGAACCCAATGGGTCGTGGGTTTTTGGG
>JANQWK010000004.1:0-18041 GCA_030729925.1 Saprospiraceae bacterium | reverse complement strand
AAAAAACACGCTTCCAGGATACCGTTGTGATCAAAAGCCAGTTCCTCTATAGCTGAAATCGAATGCCATTGTGCCTGGAGTGCGATCGAAGCCGGTTGCAACTGGTAGGCATCAATTTTGAGCAGCGAAAAATAAGCCACTGTAATGACCCGACCGAAAGGGTGGCGATCTACCTTGCCGAAGGTGCGCACCTGTTCCAGGAATACATTGCGCAGGCCGGTCAATTCTTCCAGTACCCGGTTGGCTGCACTATCCAGATCCTCATTGGGATACACAAAATACCCGGGCAGTGCCCACATTCCGTCGTAAGGTTCCTCTCCCCGCTTGATAAGCAGCACTTTCAAATCCCCCTCGTCAAAACCAAATATCACATTATCAACCGTAAACGCCGATTTAAAGAAGTTGTCGAAGGCTTTTCGCGTTTGTACCAAATTTTTTACCCGGCTTTGATTACCATCCATGATCTCGTTGGATTAATTGTGTATCCAGAATTCACACAATAAAGAAAATAAAGAAACAAAATCCATCACATTTTAATTTTTTTTTCCAAAAAATAAGCCAAATAATTGATTTACATACTACTAATTGCTTCAACAAAAATTTTATAGCCCAATTTGATGCCTGTTATCCCTTTGCTTTTGTTCCAGATCCTGGGTATTTCCCTGGCCATTGCGTATCCCGGTTGCCCGGAAGCCCCCTTGCTGGTGGCTGCAGGGTTATTGGTATTGGGTGGTTGGAGGGGACAATCCCGTCGAGTAGCGACCCTGTTCCTCCTGATGGCTACTGCGCTGATGGCTTACCTCAACACCTGTAGGCAGACCGACATCCTGCGACCCGGTCATTTTGCAGCGGAGCTGGGCTTGGACAAAAGCAAGGTAGTAGCTCGGGTGGAACAGGTGGTGCGAAAACGGCTTGTCCTCCGGGTGGTTTCAGGACACCAGGTATCCGCCTGGAAAGCCATGGATGGCAGGCTACTGGTATTTTTGCGCAGCACGGGAGAACGGATGGAATATCGGGTTGGAGATATTTTGGTGGCCGATCTGCAGGTGCGTTCCATAGACAAGCCGCTGCATGCCGGAGGGTTTGACTTCAGTCGGTATTGGCGCTTTCAAAACCTCTACTTTCAGGCTTTTGCCGATACTGCAGATCTTCACTTGCTGCACCGTCCCCGCTTCCACCTGATGCGGAGTATCCGGGATTTGCAGGCGAAGTCGGTGGATAAGCTGAAAGCGGTTGGACCTAACACCTTTCTGCAGGAAATTGGGCCGGCGATGATCCTGGGCGATAAATCGGAATTGACCCAGGAGCGTCAGCAGGTATTTTCCCGGGCGGGAGCCATGCACTTGCTGGCGGTGTCGGGCATGCACCTGGGTATTGTGTTTCTGTTGATCCGGGGACTTGGTCGGGTGCTGCGGGGCAGGCTCCGGTGGCTCGTTGAGATCCTCTTAATTTGGCTGTATGCCCTGGTCACAGGCGCCAGTGCATCGGTACTCCGTGCTGGTCTGATGCTCAGTTTGTACACCACAGCTCGCAGCCTGCAGCGGCCCGTACAAGGCTTACAAGTTATCGGAACAGCTGCCTTTTTGCTGCTTTGGCAGCATCCTTTTCTGCTCATGCAGGTTGGATTCCAGCTCTCCTGTCTGGCGGTATTGGGGATCAATTTTTTCTACCGCCCCATAAAAAACAGGCTACAACCGCGCCGTTGGATATGGGTACAAGTCTGGAACCTGACTGCGCTCTCCATAGCAGCCCAACTGGGCACCCTGCCGCTGAGCACCTATTACTTTGAGCTGATCCCGATTTATGCCCTGCTCAGCAATCTCCTGCTCACCCCTTTGTCGTCGGCGGTACTCTTTTCCGGTTTGGGAGTAGTGATGTTGCCTGCTACCGACTGGCTTCAATGGGTTCCCCAAAAAGTCTATACCCTCAGTCTGACCCTCATGGAAACCACGGTAAACCACATCGCAGGGTTACCCGGTGCGGGTGCGGTATCGGCCCAGCTCTCCCTCCTAGCCCTCATCCTGGCTTACATCGGGCTGTTTGTCCTGCCCTGGCTTTGGCAGCAACACCGGTTGGCGGCTATCTATATCGGGGCGATCCTACTCGGCATGGTCATTTTGGAGCGGCGAGAGATTGACTTTCGGCAAACGCGGCAACAAGCCTGGTTGTTTTTTACCGACAACACCCAGGTCCGATTTGCCCGAATAGCCGGAAAGCGGGGTATCCTGTTTCACGCAATCGGCACAGACACCCCTGACTACCTGGGTCAAAGTCTGAACCATTACGGTATCCAGGAGTGGTCGGAGCAGGCACTCCCGCAAGTACAAACCGGGCAACTCGTTCGGATAGGAATTGGGGAGCAGCGGGTAGCCCTTGTCTCCTCTCGGAAAGAACTTTTAGCGGCGCTGGATGTCGCCACTCCCTTGATTGTCCTTGCCCGTCCCTTTGTGCCGGATGCCCTGCCGGAAGACTGCGGAATTATCCGACTCATCATTCCCATGCGGCTCTCTCTGTTGCGGCTCGCGCAATGGAAGGACGCAGTAGGAAAAAACTACACCTTGCACTACCTGCCCGAAAGCGGCGATTTACACCTACAACTATAAATGCACATGAAAGCACCCATTTGGTTCAAACCCTTCAACCGTTCGCAGCGCAACGCCATCCTGTTTTTGCTCGGATTGCAGTCCCTTTTGCTGTTTTTTCCCGATATCGGGGATGTCTCTACATCACAGGACCTCGACATCATCTTAGACACCTTGCAAATAGCTGAGATTTTCCCGGAGGGGAAAAAAGCAGCGACGCGGGAAAGGGTTCAGGCAAGCAAGCGAGAAAAGCGGCCAATAGCCACGCAGGTAAAATCGTACAGCCGGATAGACATCAACGCGGCGGACAGTGCAGCCTGGAAGCAATTTAGGGGAATAGGCCCTGTATTGGCGAGCAGGATCATCAAATTCAGGGACAAACTGGGTGGTTTTGTCGCGATCGAGCAAGTAGCAGAAACCTATGGACTTCCCGACTCTGTCTATCGCGCCGCCGTGCCCTATCTCTACCTCGAAAAAGCCCATCAAAAATTAGACCTCAACCAAGCTGACCTCAAAACCCTCGTCGCCCACCCGTATATCGAATACCCGCTTGCGCTGGGGATCGTCCGCTTACGCGAAAAAACAGGAAAGCTCGAGCAGGAAGAGCAGCTGTTCGAAAAATTCCCGGAATGGGAAGCGCAAATCCGGAAACTGCTCCCTTACATTTCCTGGTGAGGCATATCTGCGCTGATTTGGGGGATAGGCAGCAGATCCAGCGTAAACAACTCCAATTTTTGTTTTTTCCCCTTGAGTTCGATCATCCCTACGCGGTCCACGAAAAAATCGCTCGGAGGAAGCTGCAATTTGTGGATCAAGTACCGGGACAACAAGATATTCACCCCGTACTGATTACATTTGTTTTGGATGCGGGCAGTAGTATTCAGCACATCGCCGGAAAAAACGATATCCTTTTTGATCACGCCAATCTCGCCGGTTGTCACGCAGCCCCCGTGCAAACCTGCCTTAAACTCGGGTACCAGACCATATTTGTGTTGGTATTTTGCCTTCCGCTGTTGGATAGCCTCTTGCATGCCGTAAAAGCACTTTAGGCAATTGTAATCTCGCAGCCCATTTTCCAGGGTCCAGGACACCACAATCTCATCGCCCACGTACTGGTACACCTCTCCCTGGGAATACACCACGGGGCCTGTCACATCGCGAAAAAAATCGTTCAGCAAATTAAAAAACCGAATATGCCCCAGTCGTTCGGCGATCATAGAAGACGATCTGATATCTACAAACATAAAAATCCGCTCCTCCTCTCTGGGTTTGTGGTACCGCCCCAGCAGCAACTTCAGCAACACCCCCGGTCCGTATTTTTCATTCACATGAAGTGCCACGATGGTTAGGAAAACTACCAAAAACCAGAGGGTCAGTGTTTTCAGAAAAAAAGGCAGGCTGGTCGTGTTGAGCGGCAAAAAAGCGCTGTAAAGCAGCACGATGATCCCGAAATTGATCAGGGAAACAATCATGCTATTGACCAGGATAGCAAAACCAAAAGACTTGTGCCGCACGCGTTCCCGCAGAAAAAAAATCAGCAGGGATCCCGACAGCAATCCTACTGTCAAACCGGCAACCCCTTTGACCAGCAACAGGCGGTTAATGCCAAAAGGCAAGCTGCCCGCACCAATTTCGCTCACTACAACGGCCTGAATATATAAGGCATCCAACACCCCTACAATAGCCCATACCAGGGCTATCATCAGCACTTGGCGAGTCATCAACCGAACACGGCCGTTTGGGAGAAACTTTATCATCCAAAAAACGATTAGAGCACAAAGGTACACAAATGCGTATCTTTATGCATCATAGCAAGTTTAAGATACTCCAACCATGCAAGAAAGATTGTTCCATCTCGACACAGCATTGCTCACTCCCAGGACGGTCATCAGGCGACTCCGGGAAGAAGACGGAGACGCTGTATATCAATTGGTTTATCCGAATCTATCCTGGCTGGCCGACCTTAGCTCGCCGTGGAATACCTCCATCCATACCCTGGCTGATGCACATGGATATGTGCGGCTGCAACTGGCGGCCTGGCTCAAGCAGGAAGCGTATGGATTTGGCATTTGGGACAAGGATCAGGCCAAGCTCATCGGATTGTTGCACCTGGATCGGATTGACTGGCAGCTTCCCAAAGGTGAATTGGCGTTCTTCGTCGCTCCGGAATTTTCCCGAAAGGGGCTCATGACGGAGGTACTTTTTAAAGTAATTGCCTTTGCCTTTGAGGAATTGGGTCTGGAGAAAATTAAGCTCAGTTTGGACGTGGACAACTACGCTGGTCAGCGTTTGGCCCGTAAATGTGGCTTTCGCAGGGAAGGCGACCTGCGGATGGAAAGGCGGAAGCCCGGGGGTGAGTTAGTAGATATGTTATTGATGGCTGCGTATGCTACAGACTTTGTAGCCTTGGAAAATTAGAAGCCTGGGAAAAAGGCATCCGGAAAGTGCTCAAGCAGGGGTGGGACGCCGGGAAGCAGCAGAACACTCACGATATCGAAGCGAAACTCTCCCGTGTGGTGGCTCTGATCCATATAGCCCTGTGCAGCCGCCACCAGCAGCTCCTCCTTTGATGCGCCCACAAAAGCAGCCGGATGCCCAAACCTTTCACTGCTGCGGGTTTTGACCTCTACGAACACCAAAAAAGCCCCATCCAATCCGATAATATCCACTTCTGCCTTGCCAATGCGCCAGTTTGTTTCGAGGATCGTCCAGCCCTTTTGCTGCAAAAAATTTTTGGCGTAAGCCTCCCCTATTTTGCCGGTATGTAGATGTTTTGCCATATTTTTTTAATACAATTAATTGATTTTCAGTTTTTTATTAATCAGGTGCAAGGCACCTTAAGGTGGCTTGCACCTGATTAACCCTTATTAATACCCCGACATCTCAAAAAGTAACCTTGCATTTAAAACAAAAGCCCCCGCAAGGTAATTGCGGGGGCGACAACGTCTGATAACCGATTCAATTCATCTTTAGTGTTTGTCTTATCTGACAATCATCTTTTTCGTAGCATGCAGGCCATTGCTCTGCAGTTGGTAGTAGTACAGACCGGTTGCGGGCAAATCTGAGCGGTACAACTCCCAATCGTGTGTACCGGCGTCTAGCCAGCGGGTGGACTGATACACCACCTGTCCTTTGAGGTTAAAGACCTTCAGCGACACCTCGCCTGCTGTGGGCAGTTCGAACCCGATCAAGGTTTTGTGGTCGAACGGATTAGGTCTGTTCTGTGCCATTTGGAAGCCTTTGCCTGTTGAGCCGGGTTTGGGTTCGGTAAACTGCAAGCCCAGGAATTGGCGTTCTGCTCCTGCGGTGTAGGCCTCTGCCCGCAGGTATTGGCTTGCCAGTCGGAGGTAATCGCTCAACTTTCCTGACTGTAGCGATTTGAAGGTCAGGGTAAACAAGACCGTTTCCGGTGCGACTTTTTGTTGGCGAGCAGCATTCCAGCTGGTCAGTATGACCCCCTTGTTGAGGTTCGACAAACCGAAGTGTTCTTGGGTATAAGCGGGCAGTGCACCGGGTTGGACATCCTCCAGCAGGAGCGCTGCCGGTTGGAACTGCAATCCCAATTGGAATCCGCTGATGGCATCCAGCATATTGGCGGTCACGGGCACTTCGAAGGTCATACCGGGTTGAAGATCGGGATTGGGGATCTCAATCAGGTAATCATTGTTGGCAGAGCGGCTATTGGTTGCCATCAGTTGGTTAGAAACTGCGGTGTAGTCCACATCGCCGATTTTGACTGCTTTAAACGATCGGTTCAGTTCCTGTGTCTCCAGATCGGTAATTTTGATTGCCTCGGGGAAGCTGTCGAGGAATGGGTTTTGTGGATGTTTGAAAGTAAAGTTCGCGTCAATGAATCTCCAGCTGCTGCTTCCCTTCGGCAATTCGGTATTAATATTCAGGATCAAGCTGCGCAAGTGCACGATATCCATGGTGGTCACGCTACCGGATCTGTCTATATCTGCGGCAATCAGTTTGTAGGGAGAATCCAACAACTGGATGCCTAGTACGTGTTTGGTAACCAGCACCAGGTCAAAGGTCGAAATACCGTTCATCACATCATCTTTCTTATCGGCTGTGATCTGGTAGGTAGCCCCTTTTCTCAAATTTTGCAAGGTAAAATCCCCTTTAACATCGGTCATGGTCTCGAGTCCGGGCATGCCGATCACTTTCACCTCTACATTTTCCACGTTTCGACCATCTTCGGTAGTAATGCCTCCTTTCACCATTGCCACTACGGGTCTGCTGGCCGGGCAAAGCTGCATATTGTCTTGTACATCAATGGTAGTCACACAAAAATCGCTATTGCCGTAGGCATCGGTCACCCATACTTCGACCTCCTGCAGCCCTACGTCTCCGCAGGTAAACACGATCTGGCTCTCTTCAGGAGCAGTCATTTGTGTAGTATCTCTGCGGCGGATGGTAAAGATCAAATTGTTCTTTGGCGTACAATTATCGAAGCTGTTGCTGTCGAAGGTTTTGGCATCTACCATTGCTACCGCATCGCCGCCCATATTCATCAGGTTGACGGATAGTCCAACGATGCAGACGGGGGAGGGTTTTTTGCGGTCCACCACCTCGACTACCATTTGGGTTGTGGCGCGGTTGCCACACTTGTCGCTTGCGGTGAAGGTGACTGTAGTTTTCCCGAAGGGATACAAGCCACTCGCATTGGCTCCATTTTGCGCAGCGTAAGGAGAATTATTGGTAATGGTCAGGTCGTTGCTGCAATCGGTGGCGGTCACCGAAGGGAGATTGACCCTTGCGAAATCGCATCCGCTGATCAGGCTCACCACCGTATCCGGGATGCCTTGCAGTTCGGGCTGTTTGTTGTCTTTCACCTCGATGATCTGGGTATGCGTAAACAGGCCATTGCTCGGTTCTTTGTGGGTATTAAAAGCACACCAATCCATCACGGACCAAGTGCGGAAGATCTTGTAGCACGCGCCTGGAGCGGTCATGAATACTTTGTCGGTATATTGAACGGCAATCATGCCGCAGGACTCGAAATTGATCACGGGACGATTGAAGCCGGCGGGCAAATCGGCTGGCTCCACCTGTGCGCCGCAGACACTGGTCATGTAATTTTGTGGCCATGCGATATCGGCTGCCTCCAGGCGATCATCCAGGATCACGGTGATCGTCTGGATACACTTGGAAGCATTGCCGCGCTCGTCGGTAGCTGTAAACGTGCGGGTAATCGTACCTGTACCGCATTCGTCCAGGTCGAACACATCATTGGAAGTCAGCGTTACAGCGCCGCAATTGTCCAACACTCTGGGAACACCGAACACATTCAGGTCGGAAAGATCGCTTTTGCAGGAAATCGTCAGGTTGGGTGCACACTGGATAGCCGGTGGAAGTTTGTCTTGGAGCGTCACGGAAGCCGTACACTCGGAATAGCGGCCAAACAAATCGCCTCCGGGAGCTTCGCGGGCGGGATCTACAGGGCCCGAACCCGGATCCACATCATAGACCCGCAGCGTAACCGTGCGTGGGCCAAGATCCAGCTCATCGCAACAAAAGATGGCCATATCATCGAACCATTCCTGGTAGCCGGGCATGCTGGGGGAATCATCGCCATTGATTCCGTCGCAGGTAGCGAACTCTGTCCTTTTCACTTTGAAAAACAAGCGATCCTGGCAGTTATCGAAACTACCCTCATCAATCGTACTCGCAAACACAAAAGCGTAGCCGGCCGAATTCACGGAAGCCGATAAGTTTTCACAAACCGGAGCAGGCGTTTCGGTATCTCGGACTGTAATATTAATCACGCACTCGCTCGCATTGCCACACTCGTCCAGAGCGGTATAAGTAGCTGTATGCTGGCCTACCTCCACTCCAAAGTGAGGCCCAAGACCGGTAGCTCCCCAGGAAGTCGTCACCACATAAATCGGATTCGGGTCGCAGTTATCAAAAATTTGGGACAATTCAGGCAGGGTCACCACCCCTGTACAAGTACCCAGGCTGGAGCCAAAAGTAACATCACCGGGGCATTCAAACACGGGCGGGGTATTATCTGAAACCACAATAAACTGGGACACAATGCGGCTTCGGTTGGAGCACTGTACATCGGTAATATTCCAAATGCGTTCGATCTGATAGCCCACAGTAGTACACAAGTAAGTCGTATCATCCAGGAAGCTCACATCCACCCCGCAGAAATTGATATCCGGAATAGGAATACCCTGCATGGTCGGCACGCCGGTAATATCGGGAGAAGCATCGGCATCCACGCAATCCAGGTTGACATCCGTAGGAAAAACCAATTCCTCCAGATCGGGGCGCTCTACCAGAATGCTCTGGATACAGGTACCCAAGTTGCCGGACTCGTCCTCTGCTGTCCAGATGCGGCTGATAATATAAGCAAGTGGCGAATCGCAATCGCCTTCTTCTATCCTATCCTCGTAGTTAACTTTCAGCACATTCGAGCAATTATCAATCACTGTTGGCTGTCCGATACTCGCCACGCTGGTATCTGCGGTGCAAAAAATCGTCGTACTCAAACAGTCAAAAACAGGTGGAAGATTATCTTCAATCGCTACGAATCCGCTGCAAGTCAGCGCAGTACCCGGGATAGCCGTAGCATCCGTCATGGTATAGCTCAAGACCAGACCAATGTAAGCGGTAGCATCGAAAACCACCTCGTTTTGCCCTTGAACAATAATATTGTTGAAGGGATCTCTAACGACGATCTGGCGGGTCACCGGGCAAGTTGCCGGATCCACAATCAGCACATCGGCATTCAAGATCGCTCGGCATTGGTCGTCCACCGCCACGGTAAGCGGGGCAGAGATATCACTTCCCTTACATTCGAGACTAGTGCACTGTGCATGAAGCACTTGTGTCGTTCCGAACAATATTCCGATTAGGAAAAAGCGCAGAACCATTTTTGGGTTATCAGAAAAAAACTGTCTCATGGAATATACAGATTTTATGAACATTCGAGTCTGAAATACCCGGGCATTAACATGTCCGGAAAACACACCCCTATCGGCAGCACCAGGCATGCGGCAGAGATGTCGCTTTTTCAGCAGGGATAAAATCTGCAGGGCTGACCCACTAGGGGGCAGCAACCAACTTAAGGATTTGTTTTTACGGCTTTTGTTAACGGGATGGCCTCGTTAATTTTTACAATTAGCCTTATAGAAAAAACCGTGCCAAAACCATGGGGTGGGGTAAAATAAAAAAGCCCCCCTCCAGTTGAACTGAGAGAGAGGCCATCCCAAAAACCGATTTAAGTAAACACTTTGAAAACGGTTCTTGTGAATCACATACAATCCAATCGCCTTAAATCTTTATAGCAGTGCTGTTTCCATGTTATCTTTTTTGAGTCAAAAGATAATATGAAACAGCTGCCGGATTCCGAAACGCATACGCGAGGGGAAGGGAAGACATGGACATACGAATACTGAGGGAAATAGTAGTAGGTGTGTAGATAGCTATAGTTGCTGAGAATGGTGCAACCTTAAAACCAAAACAAATATAGGTTAATTGCCCGAAAATCGCGCACTTGGCAGCAGTTATTTTCTGAAAATTTGTGTCGGGGAAAAAGGAAAAAGCCTCTTCCAAATCAAATCGGAAGAGGCTTTCCCAAAAACCCGTGTATGCTTACTTATCGGAGGGTTTCTTTTTCTTTTTCAGGTCAAACGCGAAAGAAATTTCGTGTGAGCCGGCGGTATAGCGTTGGAAGCGCTGGAAGGACAGGTCGTAGGAATAATACAAGTAGAAGGCATTCAGTCTGGTACCCAGGAGCAATCCGACGGTACCCAGGGTGCGGTAGGACAGGCCGGTGATCAGTTGGTCGTCCAGAAATCCTGCTTTCATGTTCAGATCCATTTGGAAGGGCGCATCTCTGATCTGGCGAATCATCAGGGAGGGCTCGAGGGTAAACTTCAGGTCAGGGACAGTCACCTTGTGGCCAAACTGAAACGTAAAGAACTCCAGCAAGTTTTGCTGGTTTTCGGTCACGATCTGATCCAGTCGGGTTTTCACCAAATTATTAATGGTAAGTCCCATGTAGGTCGTTTCGTTCACGGAACCAAAGACGCCCAGAGAAGCATCGAAATTGCCCACGCCGTTGAGGGCGTTAAAAATGATATCGTCTGCCTGGTCGAAAAAACTACCGGAAGTGGCGGAATTGTCGAGGGAGAGTTGTTCGTAGCGGGTTGAAAAGCCTGCGCTAATTTTCACTTTATCTTTCACCTTAAACCGGAAAGCGTAATTCAATTGCACCCTTGTACGGCTGAGTTGTGCTGCCGTTTCGGTGAGGATGCCCAGTCCCAATCCAAAGGAAGGACCCATAGCACCATTATAGTTGACGGCATAAGTTTTGGGAGCGTCCACAAAGCCGCTCCACTGCCCACGGGCGTTGAGTTGGAGTCGCTGTCCATCCTCAAAACCGGCTGCGGCGGGATTAATCAGGATAGGAGAAATAAAGTACTGGGAAAAAATGGCCTCGTCCTGAGCATAGCTTATGGCAGACAAGCTACACGCTAAGCAAGCGATTAAAAACTTTTTCATGCATACTAGTTTAGGTTTTGGGAAATGATTTCATGGGAAAAAACTACTCGCGCAACAAGGTGATCGAGCCTTTTTTCTGGAGCAGGTTACCGTTGGGATCTTTATACTCGAGGATGTAGTAGTACGGTCCTTCGGGCAATTCTTGTCCAAATGGGGTTTGTCCCGTCCAGCTATTGTCGTAATTTTTCGCTTCAAACACCAGTTGTCCCCAGCGATCGAAGATTTCCAATCGGTTGTCGGCAAACTCGGAGTCAGCACAGAAAATGATAAAATTGTCGTTTAGGCCATCCCCATCGGGAGAGATCACCGATCGCTCCTCCAAGCAAGGGAATCGCCGATCCAGCACCTCACCGGTTGCAATTTCGGCAGTACACCCATTCGCATCGGATACCTCGACAAAATAAGACCCGGGGCACAAACCCGTAATCTGAGCTGTGTTCCAGGCATTGTTGCTGTTCCAACGATACGTAAAAGGACTCGTTCCTCCGCTTACCATCGCTGTAGCCATACCATCGCATTCATTTTCTGCCGGGGTAGTTTCAACAGACACCACCAATGGCTCAGGATTTACCACCACAATCGTATCGGTAGCCCGACAATTATTGGCATCGGTTGCCGTCACCCGGTAGGTACCCGGTACTAAATTCGGCGCAACAGGCCCCGTAGCGCCATTGCTCCATACATACGTAAAGCCCGATTGCAAAGCTCCTCCGCTTGCAGCTACCTCGATAGATGCCGTATTGCCCCCCACGCACACCGGAGCGGAAACCACGGATTCGAAAGTAATTGCGGGTGGCGCCGTCAGTTCTATCTGGCGGGTAACGGTACAGCCCAGTCCATCGGACACCATCACAGTATAGGCCCCAGCGGGTTGGTTGGACAAAGTAGCAGCAGTACCGAGCAACACGCCATCACGCGTCCACTCGTACGCAAAATTGCCATCGCTGTTCAAGCCGGTCGCCCTCAGCGAACCATTGCTGCCGGCGGGACAGCTCACGCCAAAGCCCTGGAAATTTGTCAGCACCTCCACAGAAACTCCGAGGTTAGACAAAGTGCGCACCACAAATACCTTACTCAGCTCATTACCGGAAGCCTCGGTCACGCGAAGGGTATAAGAACCCGCGCCTACCGATTCCAGATCCGCTGCTGAACCTACCTGATTACCTTGGGCGTCTTGCCAGACAAAACTATAAGGCTCCGCCCCCCCACTCACCGTAAGATCAATCTGCCCGTTTTTCATATCCGGGCACTCATTATCCACGATAACCGCACTGGCCGAAAAAGTATTCACCCGGATCGAATCCGTCGTAAGCGTACATCCCTTTGCATCTGTAATGGTGGCCACATAAGCACCCGCGCAAAGGTTATTCAACGCAAGGCCGGTAGAACCATTGCCCCAGGTAGCCGTATAAGGCGGATTACCTCCTTCTATGGCCAATTGTATAGAACCGGTACAGCCCGGAGCTTCGGAGTCGTGTAGCACTGTTGCTCCGGCAAACACCAATGGAGCAGGTTCGGAAATCGTCTCCTGTCCGCTTACACTGGTTCCACTTTTATCCGTAACCGTAAAGCTGTAGGTTCCTGCACGCAAATTCGAGCGGGTAAGCAAACCACTGGAAGAGGGGAAAGCCTGTCCGTCTGAAAATGATGCGGTATAAGGCGGTACCCCGCCAAAAATAGAAATATTGATTTGTCCGTTACTCCGTCCGTTGCAGGCCACATTCTGAACGGTACTCTGGATTGACAGGGGTGCAGACTTGAAGGTCACTTCAAAACAAGCCTCCATAGAACAACCGTTTTGGTCACTGATCATCGCACAATGAACACCTACACCTACATTCGACAAAGTCGTCCCCGTAATGCCATTGTTCCACACAATCGTGTAGGGCGCTGCTCCTCCTCCCACACTCAGACTAACCCCCCCGTTCCTGTTACTCACAATCCCCTCTACCTGGGTCGTAGTCGCCGACACCTCGATTTCCGGGAAAGCCACCAGGTTTTCAGAAAACACCTGAGAAGCTCCGGACTGATCACTCACTGTAACGCTGTAGGTTCCTGCTGTCAGGTTAGAAATCCGGGAAGCAACAGAACCTGTATTCCAACGGAAACTATAAGGCATCACCCCGCCGTTTGGAATAACCTCAATCACACCATTGCTTTCGCTGCCACAGGGTCGGGTAACTTTTGTTTCCATAATGCGGAAAACACTCGCAATGGTCACGCACCCAGAAGTCGTACAATTGCCCTGATCGGTAACGGTCACGCAGTACTCTCCCTGCATATTCAATCCTGTAGGATTGGCCGCTTCGGACGTATATCCTCCGGGACCTGACCAGCGGTACGCATACCCAGGGGTACCTCCCGAAACATTCAAGCGGATAGCGCCATCGTTACCAGTAACCACATCTGTTCCTGTTATACTACTAATGCTCAACTGATTAGGTTGGGTAATATTCACCGGCCCCGACACACTCGTACAGCCACTGCCATCTACCACCGTTAAGGTATAGGTCCCAGGAGCGAGATTAGACTGCGTCGCGCCATTCGGCAAGCCATTGTTCCAGCGGAAAGTCAGACCACCCGTTCCCCCGCTCGCATTTGCAACAATACGACCATCATTGGCGCCAAAACAGGAAATATTCGTAACATCCAGTCCACCCAGAGCAATCTCAATTCCCTGAGTGACCGTATAAGACCCGGTTGTCGTCAGCGAACTCGTCGCATCGGTTACCGTGACACTGTAACTTCCTGCCGGAATCCCGGTAAGGCTAGCTGTTGTTCTGTTCTGATAATTCCAGCGGTAGGTGTAGTTGCCCGAACCATCTGCCACGCTCAAAGTGATAGCGCCATTTGATCCGCCAAAACAGGACACATTGGTCACAGCAGCATTGCTGATCCGTGGAGGCTGGATCTCTCCTACCCTTACGGTTCCATTGCGCGTTTCAAAAGCAACCGTGCGCTGATCCCCGCCCGTCACAATAATCTGGGTAGGAGAAGACACAAAACTCACATCGGAATCTGCTTCCGCCAAAGTCGTAAAACAGACCTCCATAATCGTCGTTCCATCGGGCACCGTAACCCCTGAGGTAGAAGGAGCCGTCCATAGGAAGGTCATCCTGCCTATTGGCACACTTCCCTGACCGGGAAAACCAAAATACTGATCCTGGAACTGCGGCAACAAACCAGCCAGGTTCATATTGCGCACCTGTTCAAAGCGCAGGATAGAAGGATTGTACCCTACCGTAAATTGGACACCCAAAATATTGTTGAAATTATACACTTTCAAATCCAAACATACCTGCTGGCCAACACCGGAAACCATATCACTCCCCATCTCGAGTACGAAATTGTCGGTACCAATGCCGCCACCACCACCGCCACCGCCGGTACCAATTGTAACCACTCCCGGATCTGTACCCGCTGTCAGCGGCTGGGAATTCGCCCCCGATACCAGGATTTGGGTTGGGTCATTCACAAAATTGACCTGTGTGGAAGTATTCCCAATCACATCGAAACATACCTCGAACATCACCGTACCATCCGGCAAATTAACAGGTGTAGCCCCCGGTGCTGTCCACAAAAACGTTATGCGGTTCGCCGGTACAGCCCCCTGGCCTGGAAGACCAAAATTTTGGTCAATAAACACATCAAACAAACCTATCGAATTGTTGAGGTTCTGCATTTTGGCATACCGCAGTAAAGTCGGATCAAACGACAAAGAAAACTGCGTACCCAGAATATTTTGGAATTTATGCGCCCGCAACTTCAAACAAACCTGATCTCCCTGAGCAACATCGGCAACATCGGTCAACTCTATCGTCAACGCCTCAAAATCCTTTTCTGAAGTCACAGGATCTCCACCCCCGCCACCACCGGTATCTCCTCCCAGCGTAATCGTAGCATCATTGGTCACCACCGATATCGGCTGCGAAGCGCCATCGCTTACCAAAACCCGTGTAGGTGTATTGGTGAAACCAACCGTAGTGCTGGTCGTACCGGTAACTGTAAAACAAACCTCAAACAACACCGTAGCATTCGGAAGGCTGATCGCCGTTGCTCCCGGCGCCGTCCACAAAAACGTCATCCGGTTGTTCGGGACTGCCCCCTGACCGGGAAAACCAAAGTTCTGATCCTTGAACACATCAAACAGTCCAATGGAATTATTCAGGTTCTTTACATTATCAAAACGAAGCTTGGTGTTGTCGAAAGAAAGGCTGAACTGCGTACCCAAGACATTATTGAAATTATATACCCGAACGGGCAAGCAAACCTGGTCGCCCTGTGCCACATTCGAGATATCGGCAAGCTCCAGCGTCAGATCCGTAGGACTGGGATCGCCTCCCCCTCCTCCTGTTCCTCCACCACTACCCGTAGTCACACTACCATTGTTCGTTACAAAAGCCAGCGGTGCAGAACTGGCGTTACTCACCAAAATCTGGGTAGGCGTATTCGCAAAAGCAACCTCTGTATCCGTCGTCCCGAGCATCGTAAAACACACCTCGAACAACACCGTTCCATCCGGAAGGCTGATCGCCGTTGCACCCGGTGCCGTCCATAAAAACGTCATCCGGTTGTTGGGAACGGCTCCCTGACCGGGAAAACCAAAGTTCTGATCTTTAAATACATCAAACAATCCAATGGAATTGTTCAAATTGCGCACGTTATCAAAGCGAAGTTTGACATTATCAAATGAAACACTAAACTGCGTCCCCAACACATTGTTGAAATTACTCACCGTCACCGCCAAACAAACCTGATCCCCCTGCGCCACATTGGCTACATCCGCCATTGTGAGCGTCACATCGCCAGAACCACCGCCGCCACCAGTTCCTCCACCGGTGTCGCCTACATTACCAACACTGCTGTTCTCCGTTGTAAAAGCAATCGGAGCAGAAGAAGCGCCACTCACCAGCACCTGCGTAGGCGTGTTGTTGAACGTCACCTCCGTATTGCTGCTACCCTGCACGGTAAAACACATCTCAAACAAGACCGTTCCATCGGGAAGACTCAGTGCATTGGCACCCGGCGCCGTCCATAAAAAGGTCATTCTATTATTGGGAACGGCTCCCTGACCGGGAAAACCGAAATTCTGATCTCTGAATACATCGAACAATCCTATGGAGTTGTTCAAATTGCGCACGTTGTCAAAGCGAAGTTGGGTATTGTCAAAAGCTATACTAAACTGCGTTCCCAACACATTGTTAAAATTATACACCTTTACAGGCAAACAAATCTGCTGCCCCTGAGCTACTCCCGAAGCATCATCAATCACCAATCTAAGCCCGGTACCGCCTGTACTGCCACCCCCACCTGAAGAACCTCCTGCTCCACCGTTCAAAGTCAACTCCCCCGTATCCGTCGCATCAAACTCCAGAGGTCTTGAATTTGCATCAGAAACCAAAATATTGGTGGGAGAATTGGACAATTTGATCTCCGCATCTGCTCCCGTTCCGGAAATTACCGTAAAACAAACCTCAAATAACACCGTTCCATCCGCAGCCGTTGACGGTGAAGCCCCCGGAGCCGTCCACAAAAAGGTCATTTTTCCCACAGGTACTGCCCCCTGACCCGGCAAGCCAAAGTTCTGATCGCGGAACACCTCAAACAATCCCAGTGAATTGTTCAAGTTCTGCAACTTTTTGAACTGCAACAAACCCGCATCATAATCCAAGGTAAATTGCAACCCCAAAATTTGCGTGAAATTCCTCACAGCCACCGATACACATACCTCATCCGAGTTATTGGCTGTAGCATCAGAAATCAAAATGCCCACCGGATTTTGAAAGGGCATTTCCTCGCCTGAAAAAGTGCTGGAGACAGAAATATTGGGATCGTAATGATCCAAATCAAGGGAAGTATTAAGGACAGTCGTTGCTTGAGATGGCAGGGAACTTATACAGAGCAACAAAACGGCCATTAACCCAATTAAAGGAAGTTTAATTGTGCCGGTCATTTTTTACGGAATTTGGGATGTTAAGTAATGTTCGGTTTTTATTTAACTACTAGCTTTTGCGTGTAACTTTGTTCATCTATGTTAATTTGTATGTAGTAAGTCCCCGCATGCGGAAACGTTTTTCTCTCTATCTCCAATACTTGCGCTCCAGGTATTAGCTTTCGCAAAAATGTGCCCGCGCGCCTCCCCATTACATCAAAAATCACAATATTGGCATCCGCGAATCTATTGGCATGGATAGGTAACATAATATCGCCGTAAGAAGGGTTGGGGAAAACGCGGTCTATCTTGATTCCCGACAGGAAAGGCTCATTAGTACTTACGTTTAGGCATTGTGTGCCGACAACTACTTCCCCATTCGTAAACACGGCAGCCACTTTCTTTGCACTTGTATCCACTACCTCCCTTGCTGTCGGAACATCCACAAAGGAAACCGTCGAACAAGTCCCCAGTGCCCCCACCACATCAAAGGTCAGGTCGAACAAGGGCTTGTCGTTGCTGACCGATACCCCCGATAGCGTCGGATCGTACCAAAAAAAAGTCATTTCTCCATCAGCCACCCTGTTGCGGCCAAAGTTGTCCTGCACCCTGACATTCAATCCGAAATTAGAAATATTTTTGAGCTGAATGACCGTAGGATCCCAATTCAACGTAAACTGCGTACTAAGGATTTTGGTGTAATCCGTTACCTTGACAGAAACCAATACAGTATCTCCGAAATTGGACTGATGATTAGTAATAGAAAGGATAGGTTGGGTGCTGACTGCAGCGGGAAAGGCTACTAAAAGGAATAGCAGGCATGAAAAGACGACTAGTCTCGCAACTGATTTTTTTTGTTTCATGGGATATTTTACTTCACTTACTTGTTGCACACTTCTCCCGCCTCTCCAATGGATTTCCTCCATCTTTTCACTCCTGCCTACAAATATAGGAAAAAGGCTGAACGCCAAAAAGAAGTATGCAAAAAAGTTTTTTTTATGGGTTAG
>JANQWK010000003.1 GCA_030729925.1 Saprospiraceae bacterium | reverse complement strand
TTCAACCTCCACTTTGCACAAAACCCAACCACTAATGCTTGTCCCAGATCGCTTTTGTCTCTTCCTTCGGAAAAAAACAACCTTGCTCAGCACGACCTTAGTCCTTTTTGTATTTTCCCTGCAAGGGCAGGCAAACCCGGAAATACATGAGGATCAGCGCGTGACCTTCCGGATAAAGGCCCCAAATGCAAAGGAAGTTACCTTGTCGGCCAGCTGGATGCCCTGGGGACAAGCAGCAAAGATGGAAAAAGGGGCTGATGGGACATGGTACTTCACGCAGACATCCCTGGCTCCCGACCTGTATTGGTATCATTTTACCGTTGACGGAGTGCGCACGATGGATCCGGAAAACACCCACCTGATGCGGGATGTCGGTACCCTTTGGAATATTTTTCTGTTGGGTTCAGGTCAGGCAGACCTGTACCGCGTCAACCAAGTACCCCACGGCAGCCTTGCTTTCCGCTGGTACGAATCCCCACACAATGAAAAAGCCCGCAGAATGGCTGTTTATACTCCCCCAGGCTATGAAAGTGACACCCGACAATACCCGGTGCTGTATCTCTTGCATGGTATGGGAGGCGACGAAGAGGCCTGGATCGAACTGGGCAGGGCCACCCAAATCCTGGATAACCTCATCGCCAGGGGTACCATCAAACCGATGATTGTAGTCATGCCCAATGGCAATGTCGTGCAGGAAGCCGCTCCCGGAAAAGGCAGTTCGGGCCTGGTCAAACCTACCTTCCAGATGCCCAATACCATGGACGGCAACTTTGAAGTATCCTTTCCAGAGATCATGAACAATATTGAAAGCCACTATCGGGTACGCCCCGGAAAATCATCCCGAGCCATTGCAGGTCTCTCCATGGGAGGATTTCACAGCGCGAATATTTCCCGATTTTATCCCCAGACCTTCGACTACATGGGTCTTTTTTCCCCGGCTCTTCACGTCAATCCCGATGTAGCAGTTTACCAAAACGCCCCTGAGCAGCTGCGGGAACAACAACAAAATGGCTACCGCCTGTACTGGATCCGGGTGGGCGAAAACGATTTCCCACAGCTGCTACAGGGTATCCGGGAACACCTCCAACAAATGGATCAGCTCGACATGCCCTACGACTATGCCACCACCTCCGGCGGTCATTCCTGGGAAAACTGGCGCAAGTACCTGGTTGAATTCCTTCCGTTATTGTTTCAGGATTGACCTAATCGGGCGCTCGGTACAATCCGATATTGGAGAGGGTAATAGGCGCCCGTGCGCTGATATCCACTTTTATCCTGCTGCCGGTTTGGGGTTCAAAGCGAAGGATACGTTTGTACCCGATGGTAGTAGCTTCAGCAACGGGTATCCACTGGTCATCCTGTTGGACCGACAAGCTAAAGCCCGTCACCCGCTGTCCGAGCGGGACATATTCCTGTATGAGAAAACGGTTGAAAGTCGTATTATCCGGTAAAGCGATCTCCAGGCTCGCCTCCAGTACCCCATCGGGAGTAGCCCAATAAGTCTGATTGTCCCCATCGAGTACCCGCTGTGGTCCGTACTCCTTTCTTCCGGGACGGGTGTGAGACGCTGTAACAGGCTGACTCTGAGCTAAATTTATTGAAAAATCCGATTCAATGCGCGCTTTCAGCTGCATGAGTTGTTCCACATCCCGTTCGTGTACCTGTCCGCGCCGATCCACGGGCAGGTTAATCAGCAGATTGGCATTGCGCCCGATAGAATGGTAGTAGATATCGGTAAGTTGTTGCAAAGACTTCACCTGATCATCTTGTTCGGGATGATAGTACCAACCTGGTCGAATAGATACATCGCATTCGGCTGGTACCCAGTGGGTTCCATCGTCGTGACCGGAACGCAGTTCGACATAATTGGGTGACCCGGGGTAAAACTCATCCCGCCGCAGGATTGCCCAATTTGTTTCATTCGCATAGCCATCCTCGTTGCCCACCCAGCGCACATCCGGGCCTGCATCGCTAAAAATCATGGCTTGGGGTTGCAATTCCCGGACGATTTGGATGGTATTTTCCCAATCGTAATACGTTTGGTTGTCAATCTTCCGCTCCTCATTCGCTCCCCCGTAATAACCCGTGCCACCATTCGCTCCATCGAACCATATTTCAAACACTTCCCCATAATTGGTCAGTACTTCTCGCAGCTGGTTGCGGAAATACGTCAGGTATGCCGGAGTACCATAATCGGGATGATTGCGATCCCAGGGAGAAAGATAAATCCCGAACTTTAGCCCGTATTCCTTGCAGGCCTCGGAAAGTTCGCGCAGCACATCCCCCTTCCCCGCTTTCCAGGGGGCATTTTTCACCGAATGCTCGGTAAAAGCACTGGGCCAGAGGCAAAATCCATCATGGTGTTTGGCCGTCACAATAATCCCCTTCATCCCCGCATCCCGGCACACCCTTGCCCATTGTCGGCAATCGAGATCAGTTGGATTAAACAGCTCCGGAGACTCATCCCCGAATCCCCATTCCTTATTCGTAAATGTATTCATATTAAAATGCACAAACGCATAATATTGCAGGTCGTGCCAGGCCAGTTGGGTCTCGCTGGGAATCGGTCCGAACGCTTTTGGCGGCTCATCAGCAGGAGTCTCGCAAGACATCACCGAAGTGGCCATTAGCCAACATGCAAGGAATAAAGATTTTGGCATCACAACGAGGGTTAGTTGGACACTAAGATACAAGGAACCCTTCGGATTACATTTGTCCGATATATGCAAAAACGCTAAATCGTTTCTCCACCGTAATTAAATTATCAATAAGGCTTAGACAACTATCCAAATCGCGATAACAAAAAGGAGCATCCGTCTTGATATTGTCATTGGCGATCATTTCGGGAATGTAGATTTTTTCCCTCAAAGCGTTATAGTCAAAAGTGGAAGCAAACTCCTTGGCTTCTCCTCTTGACATGACCCGTCCTGTTCCATGACAAAGTGAGTTATAAGTATTTTCAACCTCACTGGAAGCTGAAATCAACACCACATCACCATTCATATTCGAAGGAACAACCGTCTGTTCTCCCGGAGTAACCCTTACGGCACCCTTTCTGATAATTACCCCCTTTTCCGTAAGCTCAAAATGATTATGATTTTTATCCAAAATTAAATTTAGCCTTCCAAAATACTTTTCCAATATCCTAAAGATGGCAAATCGGTTATCTTTTGCCCATTCGCAAACATCATTAAATTTGGCATCAAATTTTTTAGGTTGGTCTATCAGGTCGTCCACCAGTTTGGACTCATTGCGAGAACCCGTATGAATGAGAAAATAAAGCTTATCATCCGTATAGGACTCCAAGGCGTCCAGGAAGTGGTTACCCGACCCCAGATCCCCGAGCTTCCCCTTGTTGGCCTGTAGGGCATAATAAATTTCATCCCACGTTTCTCTTTTAAAATCGCTGTGGGTCAAATCCGCTTCGCAAAGCAGCATTCCGCAACCACAATCTGAAATCGCAAATTTCCTCCAGTCTTCCTGCTCGGTATAAACTACCGTTCCTGTTGGAAGGGGTGATTTCCCCGGACAAGCATCCGGAAAAAAGATCACCCGCTCTGCTCTAAGGTCATGAGGAAGCCAGCCATAGACTTTGTTCAAGGGTTCCGCCGAATAATTGATTACTTCCATTTTTTCCCATTTTCACGCTGGCATGCAGCCTACCATTTAAAATATGTCATCTAACGGATGGTTGAAAGTAAAAATTATTCTTTTTGTACATTTTATTAAAAATTTTTTGTGTAAAAGTGGGCTGAAAAAAATGAGAAGGAATTTTGTCAAATTATAAAATTTTCTGTGTCGTCTGTTTTTAGGGAAGGTTTGAAATAGACAAAATGGAAATCAAAGTAATGCATGGAGGTAATCTGCGGTATCTTTCAATCCATTTCTCCTAAATGCATCCAATACTTGGTATTCATCCAAGTCGGGATTTCTTCTATTCATAACCAGCCTTCTAAATGCTTCGATTGCTCTCTGGTGGTTCAAATCAATAAGGTCTGTCAAAAATCATCGACGCTTTTTGCTATGATTCCATACGGTTCCAAAATTTCCTCTGGAAAATCTCTAAGGTTATTCGTCACAATTACATTTGCATTCGCCTTGATTGCCGCTGCCAAAACATGACGATCTTTTGAATCCGGTAAACTAAGAAACCCAATTAGGGGCTCATAATCTTTAACCAAGGCATCCGGAAATGCCTTGGTTGCTTTTTCAACTCTGATAATAATCTCCTCAGCTGTCACCCCTTTTCGAGTCATTAGATCTTTCCACTCATCAAAAGTGTGGGCGCTCCATTTGGGAGTATATAGTTCAAAATGGGCAAACCAAAAAAGCAAATCCCTTATTTCAATTGGATATATGACATTTGTGTCCAGTACGCAGGTAAATTTAACACTGTGAATCATACAAGCCAATTTCTTCGTCACCCTTCATAATTTCAACCAGGAGCGCTTCCCTTTCTTCACGTTTCCTTTTTTTGTATCCAACACAATCTTCAAATTTAACCCTTCGGTGTTTCCCTACTTTGGTGAAGGGGATTTCACCCTCTTCAAGAAGCTTTACAAGATGGGGCCTTGAACAACCTAAGAATTCTGCTGCTGCCTGGGTTGTCAATTCCGCAGCGATCGGAATAATCGAAATGGGATTTCCCTTACTTGTAGCCTCCAAAATCTTAGCCAGAAGTTTTAAAGCGTGCAAGGGAATTTTGATCTTTTCCTTGGTTTCTTCAATTTCAATCTCAACGGTACTTGAATTTAATTGGGCAAGCATAGCACTTATGGCATTGTATGACTCCATCGCCGTTTTTTGCTCTTGCTTTGTTGGTCGTTTAATTTCTTCCAGGTTGTTCATTTCGCATGGTTTTCTTTTTGCACCATAAACATAAACGAAATAAACGAAAAACCAGTTGACAAAACGAAATTTTATTTTTACTGACCCCGAAAGCGTCCTATCTCAGCTTCCGGCTCGTCAGTACCTTATACTTTAACCTTTAACCCCGAATTTTTTAGGGAATAGGTAGCACTAGTTTGTTAGCGATAACCCTGGATCGTTTGGGAATTTCGGCTGTTCGCCATGAAGTGGTCTAAATTTGTTGAGGTATTATACTGGCCGGAGCCCCGGAACCTTCCGGCGGATTTCCGGCTTTTTTTGTGGAAAAGAAGGGGGGAAGGTGAGGAAGCCGTACAGGGTACGTTTTTCAGCACAACATCTTGATAATGTGTCCAGGATTACATACCTTAGTAGGCCGATGATTGCGTTTGCACGCTGAAAG
The DNA here is from genome assembly GCA_030729925.1 of Saprospiraceae bacterium. GTDB lineage: Bacteria > Bacteroidota > Bacteroidia > Chitinophagales > Saprospiraceae > JALQTV01. The sequence goes on along the minus strand of JANQWK010000003.1, from coordinate 676 downwards.
GCTCGTATCAAATACATATTACATATATTTTGTGTATGGCTTATTTTGAGTGGGACGAGAATAAAAACAGGCTGAACCAGCAAAAGCATAAAATCGCTTTTGAAGATGCTACCGATGTTTTTAACGATAAAGGCCATGATGCATAAGCTATCCGTTTCAGAAGCCTTGAGGAAAATACAGGCCGGGGAATCCCTGAATGGCTGTTCTATTGACTTTGACCGGATAAAAATAGAAGCCCTGGACGTTATGAAGCTGGCCAAAGCAGGTATCCTCGTCCCCGAGGAGGCAATCTACTATGACGATGCGGATATCGTACCCGACGAAGACTTTGAGGGCGACTGGGTGAGGATAGAAAAGGCCACCAGCCCCAAAACAGAGGTACAGATAACCTTACAAGAAGATATCCGGCAGTGGGTAGAAAAAAACCAGGTACCCCTGGACAAACTTATCGAAAAGCTGCTGGACGGGTTCTACCAGGCACAAAAAACGACCTCGCATAAGGCTTGAACCCCCGGTACGAGAGGGAAGTATAACACTTTTCTACCCATAGCCTTTGCTGCCTGCTGCCTGCGGTGTATCTTAGGGCTCCCTCAAAAAGTTATGCTCAACGGCCTGATTTCCACAAAAATGGCTTCTTGATTTCGCCTGTTTTGTATGAGTTTGTCTGACCACCTAG
>JANQWK010000002.1 GCA_030729925.1 Saprospiraceae bacterium | reverse complement strand
GGTGCAAGGCACCTTAAAGTGCCTTGCACCTGATTACCCTTATTAATTCCCCGGCTGGTTAAAAAGTAACCACGCTGGCAGGCGCTTTTCCATTTTTTTCCGGGGGGAGGAGTGTTACACTGGCTGAAAAAGATTTCCGGGGGATTGTGTACCTTGCAAACCATTGGGCTTTCAAAAAAACAAGGGCATGATCAGCTTTATCAAAGGCATCGTTTCGGAAAAACACCCTACGCACGTCGTGGTGGAAACCGGTGGTATAGGGTACCACATCAATATTTCATTATATACCTACGCACGGATTGAATCGCTCGAACAGGTAAAGCTGTTGACCCATCTGTACATCAAAGAGGACAGCCACACTTTATTCGGTTTTGCGGAAGAACTGGAGCGCAGGTTATTCCGGCATTTGATCTCTGTTTCGGGGATTGGCCCATCTACTGCGCAGATCATGCTTTCTTCGCTTCAGCCGGAGGACATCCGCATGGCTATTCTGCAGGAAAACCTCGACCAATTTCAGCGCATCAAGGGAATTGGCAAGAAAACAGCGCAACGGATTATTTTGGATTTGAAAGACAAGCTGACGCGCGAACCGGACGAAGTCATCCCGGAGTTGCGTGGATCGGACAATACAAAAAAGGAAGAAGCGTTATCTGCTTTGATTGCATTAGGTTTTAACAGACTGCAAGCGCAAAAAGTTCTGCAGAAAGTGATCCAGGATCAGCCCGAACTTGTAAAAGTGGAAGATCTGATCAAAGTTGCTTTGAGGTATTTGTAAGGTCAATCACAATAACACCGGTATGTTCGACCGGAATTTTTCCCTTAAACTGTACTAAGTAGTGCCGCATGCCGGCAGGATGTTTTCACGCCTGGCATCAAATGCCAAGTGGCTTGTTTTAAAAAACGATTGTTTACTTTTGCGGATTATCAGGAACTACCTGTAAGGTTATGATTAAAGAATATTTACTATTAGCTTGGTCGCTGGGCCTTTTTGGTTTTTTTAGCTTGAACGTCAATGAGTCTCCGGCGCCTGAGAATCCTTCCTATCCGACAACAGCAGCGGTTACAGATACACTGCCCCCTGTGCCAGAGCGCTACGGTGATTTTGTCACCGATCCGGTGAAAAATCCTTTTAACCTGAAGGATCCGGCGGCGATTGAGCAGCAGGTGGATTACGATCCCGAGACGGGTTTGTACATGATTACGGAAAAGATCGGCAATTTCGATTTTCGCCCTCCGGCTTACCTGACTTTTGAGGAGTACCTCGAGTGGAGCCGTCAGCAGGAGGAGCGCAAGTATTTCGACCGCCTGGCAGGCATCAGCACTGATGGAGCAGATGCGGTGGTGGATCCGCTGTCGCGGTTTAATGTGGAGACAAGCTTGCTGGATCGCTTGTTTGGGGGTACTACGGTAGATATCAAGCCCCAGGGAGGGATAGACCTTACTTTTGGTTTTGATGTGTCAAAGGTGGAAAATCCTATCCTGACCGAGCGCCAGCGCACACAAGGGGGCTTCGATTTCGATATGAATATACAGATGAATGTGGTGGGAAAGATTGGGGAGAAATTGAACCTGACGACGAACTACAATACCAATGCGACTTTTGATTTTGATAATCAGATCAAATTGGATTACAATACCGATGTATTCGGGGAGGACGATATCATCAAAAATATTGAGGCGGGCAATGTGAGTTTGCCGCTGCAGGGATCCCTGATTCAGGGAGCGGAGAGTTTGTTTGGACTCAAAACGGAGCTGCAGTTTGGGCATTTGTACCTCACGGCCATCGCTTCTCAGCAGAAGTCGCAGCGCGAAAATCTGCAGTTGAAGGGCGGTAGTCAGGTGACAGAGTTTGAGGTGAAGGCAGATGAATACGATGAAAACCGGCACTTCTTCCTGTCGCATTACAACCGCGATGCTTTTGAGGAGTCGCTGGTCAATCTGCCCCAAATTAAGGGACTTTTTAAGATCGAAAATATAGAGGTCTGGATTACCAACGATCGGAATGAGGTGAATGAGGTTCGGGATATTGTGGCTTTTTCGGATTTGGGCGAGCCTGCACGATTGGTCAATCCCGACAGGATTCCCGCTTTTCAGACGCCGCGTTATCGGGAGATTTGCGACGGACGACCGCTGCCGGATAATGAGGCCAATGGCTTGTACCAGCGCCTTTTGGACAGAGGTACTATCCTCCGCGAAATTGACCAGTCGGTGTCCATCCTCCAATCGGGCGAGTTTGGCCTGGTGCAGTCCCGGGATTTTGAGAAGGTAAGTGCCCGTAAGCTCAATGCTTCGGAATTTACGTTCCACCCCAATCTGGGTTTTATTTCCGTGAATATTAATGTTCAGCCCGACCAGGTGTTGGGTATCGCTTTTCAATACTCCTATAACGGTCAGTCGTTCAAGGTGGGAGAGCTTTCCTACAACACGGAAAACGTGGGTACGGATACGCTCAATCCTACTCCGCGGGTATTGTTTGTGAAGATGTTAAAGAGTACGACCCAGCAGACGGATATTCCGACCTGGGATCTGATGATGAAAAACGTGTATCCGATTGGGGCGTTTCAGGTCAACCGCGAGGATTTCAAACTCGATATTTTTTACGACGATCCCGGAAAAGGGGAAAAGCGCTTTTTGCCGGAGACCAATCTGGCGGGCAAGCCCCTGCTGCGGGTGTTCAACCTGGATATTCTCAACGTACAGGGTGATCCCCAGCCCGACGGGGTGTTTGATTACGTGGAAGGCGTGACGATCAATACCCGAAATGGGCGGATTATGTTTCCGGTGCTCGAACCGTTTGGGTCTTCCCTGGGGCGACAGATTGAGGATGATCGCCTTCGGGAAAAATATGTCTATCAGGAATTGTACGACAGAACGATCTTCCTGGCCAGGGAGTTTCCCGAGAAAAACCGGTTTACGATCCGGGGCAGTTACAAATCCTCGGTGTCTTCTGAGATTTCGCTGGGTGCATTTAATATTCCCCAGGGGTCGGTGCGGGTAACCGCAGGCGGAAAAACCTTGGTGGAGGGGCAGGATTACGAGGTGGACTACAATATTGGCCGGGTAAGGATCCTCAATGATGTGTATATCAGTTCCGGGGTTCCGGTGAATGTTTCGTTTGAAGACAATACCCTTTTCGGGTTTCAGTCCAAGACGATGATAGGGGTGCGGGCAGATTATCGCTTCAACGACAATTTTAACCTGGGGGCTACTTACCTGCATTTGTTTGAGCGGCCTTTTACCCAGAAGGTGACGATAGGGGAGGATCCGATCAACAACCGCATTTACGGATTGGATCTGAATATGAATAAAAAGGCGCCTTGGCTGACTAAAATCGTGGATGCGATTCCTTTTATTGATACCAAGGAGGAGTCGAGTGTCGCGATTTCGGCAGAGACGGCCATTTTGAAACCCGGACACTCGCGGGCGATCAACCAAAATCGCGAGGATAAGGGAGGGGTGGTGTATATTGACGATTTCGAGGGGAGTGCGAGTAGTTTTGACCTGCGCCAGCCGGCCAACCAGTGGTTCCTGGCTTCTATCCCCCAAAACGACGGGGGCAACAACAACCCAAAATTTCCCGAGTCTGCCCTGGTGAACCGCCTCGAAGCGGGCGCTAATCGCGCTTTGCTCAATTGGTACCGCCTGGATCCGAGTGCGCGCAATCGTTCGACCGACGAACAGAATCCTTATACCAGTTTGGTGCCTCAGGAGGAGGTTTTCCCCAACGTACAGCTTACCCCCGACCAGCTGCCCAACGTACAAACCCTGGATCTGTTTTACGATCCTTCTTCCCGCGGTCCTTACAACTTTGAGTTGCCCGATGGGTATCCCGGCTATTCGCGCGGAATGGAATTCATAGGCGATTCTACCCTGGCCCTCAAAGATCCCGGTACCCGCTGGGGGGGGATGATGCGGGCTTTGAATACCAACGACTTTCAGTCGGCTAATATTGAATTTCTGGAATTCTGGATGTTGTCTCCTTTCCTGGACGAATCGGATCCTATGTCTCCGGCAGAAGACCGAGTCGGCAAAGAGGGCAAGATCTACATCAACCTGGGTAACGTTTCGGAGGATATCCTGCGAGATTCCCGCAAATTTTTTGAAAATGGTCTGCCCAGCTCGTCCAATCCCGAACGAAGGGTGGACACGACTTCCTGGTCGGTGGTTCCGATTGCCCAGCAGATCACCCGTGCTTTTGACAACGGGGAGAATACCCGGAACGATCAGGATGTGGGCCTGGATGGACTCAATAATGAAGGGGAACGCCTGAAATTTCAGTCGTACATTGACAAAATCGCCGCCTTCAACATAGCGGCTGCCGCCAAAATCGCGCAAGACCCCTCCAACGACGACTTTAAATACTTCAACGACGAGTCCTTCCCCGCAGAAGCAGGGGTGCGGGAACGCTATCGCTTTTTCAACAACCCGGAGGGCAACTCCCGCTCCAATCAGGGCAATTCGATCCGACAAACAGGTACGAACATCCCCGATGCGGAAGACCTCAACCGCGACAACACCCTCAACGAAACCGAGTCTTATTTTGAATACGAAATTCCCGTTCGCTTCGATCCGATTAATCCCCGAGCCATAGATGTGGAAAATACGCCCTTCATCACGGATGTGCAGGAAAGCGAAAACGGGGAGCGGATCTGGTACCGTTTTCGGATTCCGCTCAACGGACCCAATAAGAAGAGCGTAGGGGGTATCCGCGATTTCCGTTCCATCCGGTTTATGCGGATGTATATGACAGAGTTCGAGCGACCTGTCACGCTTCGATTTGCCCGTCTCGAACTGGTGCGCAACCAGTGGCGGACTTACACCCAGGATTTGTCGAGCATCGGAATCGGGTTTGACGAGTGTGAAGTGCCGCCGGTATTTGACGTGGATGCCGTGAACATCGAGGAAAACAGCAGTCGTCGCCCCTTTAATTACGTTTTGCCGGAAGGCATACAACGCGAACAACGACTGGGGGTGTTCAATGCCCTGCAAAACGAACAGTCGCTGTCGGCTCGGGTGCAGAACCTTTGCGACGGAAAAGATCAGGCCGTGTTTAAGAATATTGACCTCGATTTTAGGGTCTATGAACGGCTGAAAATGTTTGTACACGCAGAATCCTTTGATGGTATCGAAGTTCCGAACGGGGCACTGAGCCTTTTTGTGCGGGTGGGAAGTGATTTTCAGAACAACTATTACGAGTACGAAGTCCCGCTGGTCATGTCGGATCCGAAACTCGTGGCCGATGACAGTCCCAATTCTTCCGAGTACAAGCGGGAAGTGTGGAAACCCGAGAATGAAATTGACGTGGCGCTGGATGATTGGATTAACCTCAAGTTGCAGCGCAATAGCGAGGGATATAGTGCGACCGATGAATACGTTCAACTGATTGACCTGGGGCCGGATCGCCTGCCCCGCTACCATAAAGTAAAGGGCAATCCCAACCTGGGTAATGTTAAGATCGCGATGATCGGTATCCGCAACCCTTATAATGCGGATGGGGCTTCCTACAGCACAGAGATTTGGGTAAATGAATTTCGACTGACCGGTCTGGACGAGCGCGGGGGTGTGGCGGGTATTGCCCGTATGGATCTGCAACTGGCTGATTTTGGCAATCTTACCCTTTCCGGTAACTTCAGTTCCATCGGTTTTGGTGCCCTCAACCAAAAAGTACAGGAGCGGAACCGGGAAAATATCGTGGGGTATGACCTGGCAGCCAGCTTGGAACTGGGTAAGTTTTTCCCGGAAGCCTGGGGCGTTCGGCTGCCGTTTTACGGACAGGTGTCCAATACCACCGAAACTCCTGAATTTGACCCTTACGACGAGGATGTATTGTTGCGCGACAAGTTGAATACCGCTGAAGATGGCGCAGCCCGGGATTCGATTCGGAGCCAGTCGCGGGACGTGGTGCAAATAAAGAGCATCAATTTTAATAATGTACGGAAGGAGCGCACAGACAACCAGCGCACGGCCAAGCCTTGGGACGTGGAGAACCTCAGTGCCAGTTATTCTTATACCCAGACCGACAGAACGGATCCCATCATTGCTTTTGACCGGGAGAAGGTATATATCGGCGGACTGGAATACAATTTTAGCCGACAGGTGAAGTATCTGGAGCCTTTCAAGGGCATTGGCAGTCCTTTGCTGAAACTCCTTTCCCAGGTCAACCTCAATCCGCTGCCCAATAGCGTAGGGGTGAGTACCGTGCTCGACCGTAGGATGGCCTTGACCCGCTACCGCTTCACCGGCCTGGATGATAAATTCAATACCTTTTTTAACAAACGGTTTACCTGGGACAGGGACTACAACCTCGTTTGGGACCTTACCCGCTCGATCAAATTCAGCTTCAGTGCCTTCAACCAGGCGGTCATAGATGAACCGAACGAAACGGCACTTTTGGAGGATCCGCTGATCACCCTGGCAGACATTGAGACGATTCGAAAGGATAGCATCCTAAATAATATCCGGGATTTTGGCCGGAACAAAAACTATCGGCACAACCTTAGTGTGAGTTACACCCTGCCGATCCGCTATTTGCCGTTGATGGACTGGGTGACGGTGCGCACCCAATACCAGAGTGATTACAGTTGGAGTGCAGCGGCACTGAATGCAGATAGCTTGGGCAATGTGATACAGAACAGCCAGAACCGCCAGATCAACGCAGAATTAAATTTTGCGAGTTTGTACAACAAAAGCGGATACCTGCGGAAAATCAACGGAGGCAGCAACCAGCGCCCCGGACAGCGAGGAGGCCCTAATCCTGCCTCGCGCTTGCCTTCCAACACGGCAGGCCAGGGTAGAAATGCCCAGGATGATCAGGAAAAAGACAGGGGAGGAGAGCCGAGTACGGTTGAAAAAGTGCTGATTCGGCCTTTGTTGTTGTTGCGCGATGCGCGATTTACTTTCACGGAGCGTTTCAGGACGGTCATTCCCGGCTTCATGCCACAAACGCGTTTGTTGGGGATGAGCAGTGGTTTTGAGGCGCCCGGCCTGGGTTTTGTAGCAGGTTTGCAGCCCGACATCCGGAATGTAGAGCCGGAAGACTATGGCAATCCGGCCAAAGACTGGTTGTACAACAATCGGGGCTGGATATCCAACAGCGTATTTCTCAACCAGGAAGTCATCCAGGAATACACCCAGTCGTTCGATGCCCGGGTGAACCTCGAGCCGATACCCAGTTTCAAGGTCGAACTGTTCCTGACCCGAAATTATACCGAGAACCACTCGCAGTACTTCAAAGATACGACGAAGAACAACATCGTTGACTTTGTACACGCCATCCCGAAAGATATCGGTTCGATGACGCTCTCTTACTTTTCGCTCAATACCCTTTTCCAGGACAGTAGGGAAGAAATTGTCAATCTTTTCAAGCAATTCGAGCAAAACCGGGTAATCATTTCCCGGCGTTTGGGAGAGGGAACGCATACCGACGAGGTACTGGGGCCGGAGGGGTATGCCTTTGGCTACGGGCGCACCCAGCAAGATGTGTTGATTCCCGCGTTTTTGGCGGCTTATACCGAAACAGATGCCCGCAGTATAGACCTGGACGTATTCAAGGTGTTGCCGCGGGTCAATTGGCGGGTCACTTACGACGGACTTGCCCGTTTGCCCCTGTTTGAAGACCTCTTTGAAAGCTTTCAGGTCACCCACGGCTACCAGTCCACCCTCACGGTCAATTCTTTCAATACCGGACTCGATTATTTGCGAACCGGAGGGGGAGTCAATGACCTGAACGGCAACTTTTACGCCCGTCTGGAGATTCCACAAATTGCCATTCAAGAGGCCTTTAGTCCTTTGTTGGCGGTCAGCGCAAGGCTGAAAAACGGGATGTCGCTCAATGTGGACTACAAAAAAGCTCGTACGCTCGGGATGAGTTTTGTAAGCAATCAGCTCAGCGAAACCCAGACGAAGGAGATCGTGATTGGATTTGGCTACCTCGTGAACAATGTCAATATTGGCATATTCGGAGGGAATAACCGGCGAGGCAGCAACGCTCCGCGACCGGGCAGTTCTGCGCCTACAACGGCCGGGAATCAGCTCAGGGGGAAAGACCTCGACATCAATTTCGATTTTTCGCTCCGCGATGACGTTACCTTTAATCACCTGCTGGATCAAAATATCATTGAACCGACTCGCGGTAACTATGCCCTGACCATCGCCCCCTCTGCAGAATACCAACTCAACGAACGATTGGCCCTGCGGCTGTTCTTCAACTACCGCCGCAACGTGCCCAAAACCTCAGCCGGTTTTCCACGCACGGATACCGCCGGAGGCTTGGTTGTGCGGTTTAAATTGAATTAGATTTGAATTTTTTGAATATAAATATTTGATTATCAATTTTTTGGTAATCAGGTGGAAGCCACCTTAAGGTGCCTTCCACCTGATTACCCTTATTAATACCTTTCCCATTCAAAAAGTAACCCTTATTTTGAGTTAATTTTTCATCCAAGTTGAATGGGTTGCTGTTCCTATTTGGATATCAGTTGCTTTGGCGTTAATGCGCTGTTAAAAAGGAGGCTTTAGTGTTGCCGTTTGGGTAACTTTAGGAGATAGAATTGGAACACACATGAATCAAAGAATCATTTGGTTGATCGTCGGGTTGATGAGCATTGCGATCGTGGGGGTGGTAGTATCTCAGGTCGGGGTGGTCATGTCTTCTGTGAGTGCCATAGAAGAAAAGTTTGAAGAAAACGTTTATGATGCGCTCAATGACATCGTGCGCAAGCTGGAAACGGAGGAAAACCGTAAGGCATTTGAAACTTCTGCCAATGGGTTTATGACGTATTACCGGGAGCAGGGTATGCGGGCAGACGATCAGGTCACTTCTGCTTATTCCTTGTCGTACAGCGTGCATCGCCCCGGGGCACCGGGCAGTGGTGTAATCAACGATGAGACCCTGCTGGACAGACTGATGTCTGAGGTGTCTGGAGGTTGGTGCGAATGTGCAGCATGCGTGAAGGCTCGCGACCAATTGTACCGGCGCAATTATTCCACCTTGAATGCTTGGTTTCAACAGGATCAGCAGCCTTTGGAAGAGCGGTTGGATCCGTCGCTATTGGAGTCTATGCTGTATAGTAGCTTGAAAGACAAAGGTATAGAAGCAAATTTTAACTTTGGTGTATTTTCCAATGAAAAAAACAGTCTGGTCATTGTAAATGACCACTATGTGGTGGGGGATAATTTACAGAAAAACATGCTGGTAGGTTCTCGGTCGAGTGAGCAATCGCGGCTGTTTGAAATTAGTCTTTTTCCAAGAAGTTTTCCGCCGCCAGGCATGCTGATGATACATTTCCCCGACCAAAGGCGATATTTGTGGCGTTCCTTGCGGCTCAATCTGTTGGGCACCTTGTTGTTTGCCGGAATTATCCTGTTTTGTTTTGTTTATACGATCAATGTTATTTTCCGGCAGAAGAAGATATCGGAGATGAAGACGGACTTCATCAACAACATGACGCACGAGTTTAAGACTCCCATCGCGACGATATCACTTGCGGCGGACTCGATCAACAGTCCCATGGTTATCGCCGATCCCGGAAAGATCCAGCGTTTTGCCAATATCATTAAGCAGGAAAATAGCCGCATGAACAACCAGGTAGAGAAGGTGCTGCAGTTGGCTCGGATTGATCGGGAAAATGTGTCGCTCAAAATCGTAGAAGTCAATCTGCATGAGGTAATTGCCGCTGCGCTGGAAAATATCAGTCTGCAGGTCGAAAAACGCAAAGGAACGGTTGAAGCGCATCTGCAGGCCAAGCAGGCGGTGATTCAGGGCGATCTTACCCATATCTCGAGCGTAATTAATAATTTGCTGGATAATGCCAATAAATATACACCAAACGATCCGAAAATCGTTATCACTACTAAAGATGCCGGAAACGGTGTGGAAGTAACGGTGAGCGATAACGGTATTGGCATGAGTAAAGAGTCGCGCAAGTACATTTTCGATAAATTTTATCGGGTACATACGGGCAATTTACACGATGTAAAGGGTTTCGGTCTGGGGCTAAGCTATGTAAAGGCCATCATGACCGCCCACAAGGGTACCATCGAGGTGAAGAGCGAGCTGGGAAAAGGCAGTAGCTTCACCCTCTTTTTTCCTCACAGACACCATTAATGGAGCGGCCGAAATTTTTTTTAACTTTCAGTTAATATTTCACCCTTTAATCTTGTTATACTGTGAGATTAAATCCCGATAACTATGTCAAACAAAATTTTACTGGTAGAGGATGATCAGAATTTTGGAGATGTGCTGAAGTCCTACCTCGAAATGCACGGCTATGAGGTGCAATTGGCAACCGATGGAATGGAAGGGCTGGAATGTTACAAATCCGATACCTTTGATCTCGGAATATTTGATGTGATGATGCCCCGCATGGACGGGTTTTCCCTGGCAAGGGAAATTCGCACGATGGATAGCAGCTTGCCGATTATCTTCTTGACGGCCAAAACCTTGAAGGAGGACGTACTGGAAGGGTTCAAAATTGGCGCGGATGATTATATTTCAAAGCCTTTTGTGTCGGAAGAACTGTTGTACCGCATCCAGGCTATCCTGAAACGCAGCGCTTCGGTCGGAGCGTCCAAGTCCGAAGGAAGGGAATACCAGATCGGCAAATACCATTTTAATTACCCCCTGCGCATCCTGACTTTCGACAAAGATGGCCAACAGGAGGAAAGGGTGAAATTGTCGCCCAAAGAGGCGCAGCTACTCAAATTGTTCGCAGTGTCCGTCAATGATATCCTACCCCGTTCCGAGGCATTGACCAAAATTTGGGGAGAGGATAATTATTTTACCGCGCGCAGCATGGATGTGTTTGTGACCAAACTGCGGAAGTACCTCAAAAAGGATGAAGCCATAGAGATCGTGAATATTCACGGAAATGGTTTTCAATTGTTGGTAAAATCTGAATAATGTTATGTTTTTCTAAAAATTATGTATCTTTAGGGTTCAAAATAGATAAGTACAAGCGTTTTCTGCATCGCAGAAATCCTTCAAGATAGTTTTTGGGATTATGATTTCAGGCTGGGCACTCCAAATTCGCCCGGCCCTTTTTTTATGCCAATGTACCGTTTGCTTCAGTCTCTGCTGTTTTTACTGCCCCCGGAGCGGGCACACCACTTGACCATGAGCTTGTTCACGAAACTGCTCAGCATCCCCGGTCTGCGCTACGCCCTGACCCGCTGGTTCAGTGCAGGCGTTCCTGCACAGGGGAAGTCGTTGATGGGATTGCATATTAAAAATCCGGTTGGGCTGGCTGCAGGTTTTGATAAGGACGGCAAATATATCCCTGCCATGCACGTGCTGGGCTTTGGCTTTGTGGAGCTGGGGACTGTGACGCCCCGCCCTCAGACAGGTAACCCCCAACCCCGTTTGTTTCGGTTGACCCGCAACAGCGCCCTGATTAATCGAATGGGGTTCAACAATGAAGGCGTGGATGCGCTGGTGGGGCGACTCGAGCGGCTGAAAAGACCACCAGGTTTGCTGCTGGGCGGCAATATCGGGAAGAATAAGGATACCCCCAACGAGCGCGCTCTGGACGATTATTTGTACTGTTTCGAAAGACTTCATCCCTGGGTGGATTATTTTGTGGTGAATGTGAGTTCACCTAATACCCCCAATCTTCGAGCGCTACAGGATAAGGAACCGCTTACGGCTTTGCTGGCCGCGCTGCAGACCCGCAATGAAGCGCTTCCCCAACCCCGACCTATTTTGCTGAAAATTGCCCCCGATCTGAGCAGCGAGCAGCTCCGAGATATCGCAGAAATTGTGGAAACGACCGCTATCACGGGATTGATCGCGACCAACACGACCATCTCACGCTCCGACCTCGCTTATTCCACTCCTGAACTGGATGCCATCGGCCCGGGCGGATTGAGCGGTCAACCGCTGAAAGCGCGTTCAACGGCGGTGATTACCGAACTTCGTGCCTTGATGGATCCTTCCAAAGTGATTATCGGAGTGGGTGGTATCGCCAGTGCCGCGGATGCCCGCGAAAAAATAGCTGCCGGCGCCGATCTGGTGCAGGTCTATACCGGCCTTGTCTATGAAGGCCCCGGTTTGGTCAGGCGTATCCTGAAAGGCCTTTGATTGATAAAAAAAGTAGTGGCGTTACACCTTGTTTTTTGCTTAATTTTTTGATTTTCATAGCGTTATCATACAGGTGCAAGGCACCTTAAGGTGACTTGCACGTTACTTACCCTTATTAATACCCCGACATCCAAAAAAGTAACCTCCTCAACGTACTGATATTTTTTTTTGGCCGACAGGCCGCCTCAGTCCACAATCTTGAGACTGAGATCGAGACTGGTGGAGGAGTGGGTGAGCGCACCGATCGAGATAAAATCTACCCCGGTTTGGGCTACTTTGCGGACATTATGCAGGGTCACGCCGCCAGAGGCTTCGGTCTCAAACTGTCCGGCCACAATGCCAACGGCTTCGCGGAGCAGGGGCAACTCAAAGTTGTCGAGCATGATGCGGTCAATTTGTCCGATTTCCATGGCTTCGGAGAGTTCAACCAAATTGCGGACTTCTACCGTGATCTGGTAATGATCCATCTGATGGGTCTTCCGGTAGTCCAGGACTTGCCGGATGGCAGCTTTGACACCGCCGCTGGCGTCAATGTGGTTGTCCTTGATGAGAAAACGGTCGTAGAGTCCACTGCGGTAGTTCTGACAGCCTCCAATACGGACCGCCTGCCGTTCGAGAAAGCGCAAGAGGGGAGTCGTTTTGCGGGTGTCGAGCAGGACGACGGGAAGGTCTTCTACTTCAAAGTGAAATTGGTTGCTCAGGGTGGCGATGCCGCTCATGCGTTGCATGACGTTGAGCACGAGACGCTCGGCCTGGAGCAGGGCACGGGTGTTGCAGGTGACCTCAAACACGATGTCGCCATGGTGGATGAAGGCGCCGTCAGGGATAAAAATTTCCAGACTGGACTGGGGATCTACTTTGGCAAATACGGCTTTGGCGACCTCCAGACCCGCCAGTACGCCGGGATCTTTGGCCAATAACTTGGCTTTGCTGGTTTTTTCAGCCGGAATGCAGGCCAGAGAAGTGATGTCGCCGGGACCTACATCCTCCTGTAAGGCACGGTCAATAAATTCGGAGAGCTGCTGGTTGTCTGTATGCATGGTTGTGGAGAGGTAAGGGTTCAAAAGATAATGCCTACCCGTATGGTGATGGCGTTGATGCTGCTTCTGGCGTCTTCCCGGCGCGGAGCTTTGCCCGCCTCCAGCACGGTACCGCTGTCGTCCGTGACATCCGTGAATCCGGATTGGAAAAAAATACCGCCGGTTAGGGCCAGACTTTCGTTGAGACTGTACGTTGCACCGGCTCCAATGCTCAGAGACAGCAACAAGGCATTGACGTCTTTGCGGATGTTGATGGCCTGGTCACTATCCGCAATGCCGGGGCCACTTACCTGACCATTGGCACGGGTGTTGATGGCCAGACTCATTCCCGGCTCGAGAAAGTACCGGACATAGCCAAATTCCCGGGTCTGCATTTTTAGCGCAAGCGGAATTTCGATAAATTGCAGGTTGTATTTGAGTCGGGCTTGGGCAGGAAGACTGTCCAAACCGGAACGCACCCAGTACTGACCGGCCGATTGGTGCAGCAGGGATCCACCGGTGTTGAAGAAAAAGCCAATGCCCGTGGCAAAGGCATAGTTTTCCCGGAAATAATATTCACTCATGACCCCCATCTTGAGCCCCAAATTGGTGCCTCCCGCACGGATATCGGGATCCGTGCTGCGCATGTGCGAAAAGGAAGGACTCAACTGGAATCCAAATTTTAGGTTTTCCTGACCCCTGGCGGTCAGGGCGAAAAATAGCCCAAACCCCAGTGTCCATATAAAACTTCTCATGGAGATGTTGTTTTTGGAAAATAAATCCCTGTGTTATCCGCTTTATTAGGTGCAAACACTCAAACCACTCGCAAAGTTACTTTTTGGAAATTAAAAAATACGGATTGATGAACCTAAGCTGGAAATTTTGGATCCCCTCCCTGCTGTTGCTGAGCTTGCTGATGAGCGCCTGCGAAGGCGAAACCCGCCGCGATTTGCCAGATCTGAGCGGTATTGTGGTCGAACCGGTGTTCCGACATTTCGATCGGGATTTGTTTGGCCTGGATACGACCCGCATGCTGGAGGAGCTGCAAACACTGGAGGTAAATTATCCCGATTTTGCACCCATTTATTTCGATTATATCCTGAGAAGCCGCAATCCGACGGTTTCACCCGAACAACACGCCGATTTTATCCGTGGGTTTGTGGGCTTTCCGGAGGTGCGACAACTCTACGATACCTGTCAACTGGTGTTCGGCGATTGGCAACCCTTCGCCGACAGGTTTACCGAGGCGTTCAGGTACCTGAAGTATTATTTTCCCGATTTGCCTACTCCCGATGTGACAACTTTTGTGTCGGAGTACTCCATGGCCAATTTTATCTACAAAGAACAGTCTCTGGCAGTCGGACTAGATTTTTTCCTGGGCGACGATTATCCCTACCAACTGCTGAATCCCGGCAATCCTGCTTTTTCCCGCTACCTCACCCGCAGTTTTAATGCAGATCACCTGGTGGCGAAAACCCTCCAACCCCTGATCGAAGACCTCAGCGGACCGGCGCCCGGCGATAAGTTGCTGGATATCATGGTTCATAATGGCAAACGCTTGTACCTGCTCGATGCCCTGCTGCCCCTGACTCCGGATAGCGTTAAACTGGAGGTGTCGCAGGAACAGGTGGCCTGGCTGAACGAAAATGCGCTTCAAATGTGGGCTTTTTTCCTCGAAGAGGAGCTGCTGTATAGCGCCGATTGGCAAAAAATCAGAAAGTATGTGGATTATAGCCCCAATTCTCCCGGAATGCCCGATGAGGCTCCCGGGCGTACGGCCAACTGGCTGGGCTGGCAAATTGTGAAACAATATATGAGCCGCTTCCCCGAGACCAGTATGCAGGAATTGATCGGATTGAGCGATGCACAGGAATTGTTGCTGAAATCAAGGTATAAACCTGCGCGGTAATCTTCGAAGTTTTTTTGTTATTTTGCGTAGCTATCATAACTTTTACCGAAATTCTGCACGATGACAAACAGATCCATTCCCCTGGTTTCCCTAAGCGATTTTACCGGAGGTGATCCCACAGCTCGCATGGCATTTGTGGAAAGCCTCATCCAGGCTTTCCGGGATATCGGCTTCGTAGGGGTGATCAACCACGGTATTGATCCTGCCCTGATCCGGAAGTTTTACGAGGTGTCCGCCGCTTTTTTTGCGCTGCCGGAGGAGCAAAAACGCCAGTACGAGATCCCCGGCCTGGCAGGACAGCGCGGTTATACTTCCTTCGGAAGAGAACATGCCAAACATTCCGAAGTGCCCGATCTGAAAGAGTTTTTTCAGTTTGGTCAGGAAGTTCCCGACAACCATCCCGACCGAGCTGCCTATCCCGATAACGTGGCCGTAGCAGAACAAGCTGATTTTTTGCCAACGGCTATCGCCCTTTTCCGGGCTTTTGAGGCTGCCGGCCGACAGTTGCTTCGTGCCATCGCGCTGGGACTGAACCTGGATGAGGCGTATTTCGAGACCCACGTGCAATACGGCAATAGCATCCTGCGCAGTATTTATTACCCTCCGATTACCCGCGAACCGGCTTCTGCGATCCGCGCCGAACAGCATGAGGATATCAACCTGATTACCTTGCTGGTGGGAGCTTCCGCCGGAGGATTGGAAGTGCTGGATCATACCGAGGCCTGGCTACCCGTGGTGCCCCAGGACGATGAGATCGTGATCAATGTGGGCGATATGCTGCAACGACTGACTAATAATTTTTTGAAGTCCACTACCCACCGGGTAGTCAATCCGCCCCGCGAAGAGTGGCACAAACCCCGCTTGTCTATCCCCTTTTTCCTGCATCCCCGCTCAGAAATGGATCTTTCCTGTCTGCCGGCTTGCGTGGACGAGGCACATCCGCTCCAATACGAGCCGATTACGGCAGGAGCTTACCTGGATGAACGGCTTCGGGAAATTGGTTTGAAAAAATAGTGCGAACTTGTAACCTGACTAAAGACTAAACTCAATACTTATGAAATCCATCTTGTTGTTTAATTTCCTGGGCCCCGAAATGCTGGTGGTGTTCTTTGCAATCCTGCTTCTTTTTGGGGGCAAAAAGATTCCCGAATTGATGCGCGGCATCGGCAAAGGCATCCGGGAGTTCAATGCAGCTCGTACGTCTATCGAGAGCGAATTGAAGGAGGGGATGAAGGATTCCGAGCACAAAAAATCGGAGTAAGGGACGTCATTGTGGGGGCATGCAAAGGCGCTTGTCCCCACAGCGATGCTACAGATCAAGCCTGAGTAAGGTGCCTGTTTTTATTTTTTGATTGGTTTTGAGGTTGTTGCGCTGTGCAAGGGTTGCTGCCGAGAGGCCGGATAATTGCCCGGCCAGGCGGTCGAGCCGTATGGCTTTGCGAATGTACACATGCGGTACCTGCATGCGGCAACAGTCGGGGTTGACTTCGTGCTGACTGTTGATTTTCTTTTCAGGCAAGTTTTCAGGTTCGAGAAAGGGAAGGTCTGCAAGGATTTTCCGAGCTACCGGTCCCCAGCGGCTGATCTGCACAGGTACAAATACGGCAATGGACGAATGCGCCTCCAGCGTGTCTGTCTGCAGGTTATTCCAAGCCCTCAGGTGCCACAAATCCTGCCGGAGCACTCCGGCCAATTCTGCTACACTTATTTTTTCCCGCACGACAAAACTTTTTCTGCTGTATTGCTCCTGTTGAGGAGCTGCTGTTCGCTGGTCATCCGAGAGAAAACCCGCCCGGTTTTCCGGAGCGGTGCGGAGGAAGTCCCGAAATGCAAGTGTGGCTCGCTTGGGGAGGTGCACGATGTACCCGGCGGCTCGGCCGGGAACAAAGCTGTGTATAAAAGCAGGATTGAGTGTGCGAATCAGTTCGATACTCAGACCGGTAACCCGGGCGATTTCGTCGAAGGTGACGGTTTCGGTGACGAGGGTAGGTTCGCTGAGTTGAAGGTCGAGCGGTGGCACTTGGATCAGGATGTCGTGTTCGTTGTGGTAATTGGCAAGGTAGGTGGCTGCAATAAAAGCGGGTACGTAGTTGCGGGTTTCCCGGGGCAGGTATTTGCGCAAGGTCCAAAATTTGCGGCTGCCCGAACGTCGGATGGCGCGTCTGACCCTTCCCGCGCCTGCATTGTAGGCCGAAAGTGCCAGTTCCCAGTTTTGGAAGCGGTCGTGCAGACTTTTCAGGTATTCCATGGCGGCTCGGGTGGATTTGACCGGATCCATGCGTTCATCTACGTAGTCGTTGATTTCCAGCCCAAAAGCCCGGCCGGTTTCGGGCATAAATTGCCATAGTCCCACAGCGCCAACCCGCGAGGTAGCGGAGAGTTGCAGCGCCGATTCGACAATGGGCAGGTACTTGAGTTCGTCGGGCAGGCCATAAGCCCGGAGGTATTTTTCGAAAAGCGGGAAGTATTGGAGGGTTCTGCCCATGATAGCGGCAGAGAGCTTGCGGTCATTGACGAGGTAGCGGCGCAGATAGCCGCGCACGACGGGGTGGTCAATCATGTCCACGGCCAAGGAGTCCATCCCTGCCAGCCGCTCGCGGATAATTTTGTCATCGAGTACCGGGGTATTGGCACCGAGTGGCAGGATCGCAAAGAGCCAAATGGCCGCCGCGATCTGCAGGATTGCTGGGAAGCGCCTATTCACGAGCGGTTTTGAGGCGTTCAAGGACGGCTTCCGGTTCGAGAAGTTCCTGCGTGCCGCTTTCCATATTTTTCAGACTCAGGGTGCCGTTTTGCAGTTCGGTCTCTCCGACCAGTGCCACAAAGGGAACCTGACGCGCATTGGCGTATTTCATCTGTTTTTTGAGTTTGCCCGGTTCGGGGTAGAGGTCGGCTGTGATACCGCGGCTGCGGAAAAATTGCAGACAGCGGAAGGCGTACAGGTGCGCCGCTTCGTCGAAGGCCATGAGGAGGAGCTGCAGCTCGTTGGGGTTGTGCGCAGGAAACAGATCCAGTTCGACCATGACATCGTAGATGCGTTCGGCTCCGAAAGAGATGCCTACACCGGACACTCCTGGCATGCCAAAGATGCCGGTGAGGTCGTCGTAGCGACCGCCTCCGCCTATGCTGCCCATGGCTACTCCTTTGGCTTTGACCTCGAAGATACAGCCGGTGTAATAGTTGAGTCCGCGCGCAAGGGTGAGGTCGAGCGTGACTTCGTGTTTCGGCGGACAAGTTTCGAGGTAGCGGAATACCTCCCGGAGTTCTTCCACTCCTTTGGTACCCGTTTCGGAACCAATCAGTGCAGCAGCAATGCCCTCCAGACCATCCGATTGCAGGATAGCTGCTATTTTTTGGGCGGCAGCCTCAGGAATACCCCTGGCAGCCATTTCTTCGTGCACGCCCGTCCAGCCAATTTTGTCGAGTTTGTCCAGGGCAATCGTCATGTCCATCATCTGTCCGGGGATGCCGGCTACTTCGGCAATACCATGAAGGAGTTTGCGGTTGTTGATGCTGATAACCACCGGGATGCCCAGCGCCTGGAACACTTCATCGTAGATCAGCGCCAGTTCGCTCTCGTACATGAGGGCATCGGAGCCTACCACATCGGCATCGCACTGATAAAACTCCTGATAGCGGCCTTTTTGGGGTCGGTCGGCCCGCCACACGGGTTGAATTTGGTAGCGTTTGAACGGAAAACTCAATTCGTGCTGGTACATGACCACATAGCGGGCGAAAGGCACGGTGAGGTCGTAGCGCAGTCCCCGCTTGGAGATAGAAGCTACCAATTGGGTCGAATTTTTTTCCGCAAGGGCATTTTCATCGGCTTTCGCCAAAAAATCGCCGTTGTTGAGCACCTTAAAAAGAAGCTTGTCGCCCTCCTCGCCGTATTTTCCGGTCAGGGTAGAGAGATTTTCCATCACGGGGGTCTCGATGGGCTGGTAGCCGTATTTCTCGAACACGTTCCGGATGGTATCAAAAATATATTTGCGGCGCGCCACCTCGGCGGGTGAAAAGTCGCGCGTTCCTTTCGGGATACTGGGTTTCATGGGCGTTGGCGTAGTGAAACGGTTTAGTAAGCGGCGCTGAACTGATCCAGGAAGCGCAGATCGTTTTCAAAGAGCAGGCGAATGTCCTTGATGCCGTATAGCATCATGGCCTGGCGCTCGATACCCATGCCAAAGGCAAAACCGGAATATTTGTCGGCATCAATGCCGCAGTTGGTCAGCACCTGAGGATCCACCATGCCGCAACCCATAATTTCGACCCAACCCGTATGTTTACACACGTTACAGCCCTCTGCGTTGCAGATAAAGCAGCTCACGTCCATCTCGGCACTGGGTTCGGTGAAGGGGAAAAACGAAGGGCGCAGCCGGATACGGGTATCGGGGCCGTACATTTCGCGGGCGAAGTAGTAGAGGGTCTGCTTGAGGTCGGCAAACGACACCTTTTCGGCAATGTAGAGACCTTCGACCTGGTGAAACTGACAGTGAGAGCGTGCGGAGATGGTTTCGTTGCGATACACCCTGCCCGGAGCGATGATCCGGATAGGGGGCTTCGTGGTCGTCATCATCCGTGCCTGCACGGAAGAAGTATGGGTACGCAGCAGGTACTGTTTGCTGTCTTTGAGGTAATAGGTATCCTGCATATCCCGCGCCGGATGGTCTTCCGGGGTATTCATGGCTCCGAAATTGTACCATTCGTCCTCGATCTCGCGCTCCTCTGCGACGGTAAAACCGATGCGCTCAAATATTTTGGTAATGCGGTTCAGGGTAATCGAAACCGGGTGTCGCGATCCATTGTACAGGGGGATAGCCGGCGCAGTGAGGTCTATGCTGTCGGCTTGTTCTTGCAAGGCCGCCTTGGACAGACTTTCCTGCAGGGCCTCGAATTTTTGTTCGGCACTTTGTTTGACCTCGTTGACCAACTGTCCGAAGGCCTTTTTCTGATCATTGGGCACGTTTTTGATTTCCGCAAACAAGCCTTTCAGGATATTTTTGGAACCGAGGAAGCGGATGCGAAAAGCTTCCAGTTCGGCGGCATTGCCCACGGGGTAGGCCTCGATGTCTTGTTGTATGGTCCTGAGCTGATCAAAAATTTCTGCTGACATAAGGGCAACGATTTGTAAAAAACGAGAGTCTGATCATTATCTTGTTAATCGCAAAGCTAATGATTTTGATCGGGAAAATGAATGGTATGCAGGTGACACATCGGGATTTTATCGTTTTTTGGTTCTGCCTGGCGATCGTTGGGTTGGCCTTCAGTGTGTTTGTACTGAGTTTGTCCATGCTGGGATTGCTGCTGAGCGGGATTTTTGTTTATCACTACGATGCCGGCCGGTTCAGGATGGTCTTCAATCGGGAAGGATTTGGCCGATTGCGTGCTTGGCGAACACAATTGCCCTATTTCGCTTTGATGTTGGTCTTTGTCCTGGCGCTTTTCCCCGGCTACCCGCTGGAAGATCCGGGGTATTGGCTCGCCCGTCTGCGCATCAAACTGCCCTTTCTGGTCCTCCCCTTTGCATTTATGCTCTTCCCGCGGCTGGAGACAGCTGATCGCCTGCGGGTGTATCGCTTTGGGGGTTGGCTACTGGGGCTGACGGCCTTGGTACTGACACTATATTATATAATGCATTGGAGTGAATTACAGTTGCGGCTCGAGCAGGGACAGCCGCTGCCGCTGCCACAAAACCACATCCGGTTTAGTTTGCTTATCGGTTTGGTATCGCTGGGTTTACTCACCGGGTACGGAGGGGGATCTGCCTGTCGGCAAAAAAAAAGACCCCTGGGGCTGGTATTGGGCCTCTGGCTATTTGTTTTTTTGCACATCCTATCGGTGCGCAGCGGACTGGCCGGTGTATATCTGGCACTGGGCGTCTTGTTGTTGGTGCAGG
This sequence comes from Saprospiraceae bacterium, assembly GCA_030729925.1. GTDB lineage: Bacteria > Bacteroidota > Bacteroidia > Chitinophagales > Saprospiraceae > JALQTV01. Next base: position 501 of record JANQWK010000002.1, on the reverse strand, counting down.
TATTTTCCTCCCGTAAAAAAGGCCTGGCCGTTTTGGCCCTGTTCGGATTGCTGCTGCTCCCCGTTTTGGCCTGGCGGCTGCTGCCCTCTGTACAAACCCGGGTGGGGTATATGTTGTATGATTGGGAAAAATTCCGCGAGGGCACAGACAGCGGGTATGCCGACTCGGGACGATTTGCTTCCTGGCAAACCGGCTGGGACATCTTTCTCGAATCCCCCTGGGTGGGTGTCGGATCCGGTAACCTGAGGGCCGCTGTCGCGAAAAAACACCCGGGCGTCGCCGAACCCCTCATGCCGCACAACCAATGGCTCACCATCCTCGCGGCCAACGGCCTCCTCGGCCTGCTCGCCTTTCTTCCGGCAATTTTTCTACCGTTATTCTACCGTTCCGCCTGGCGCCGTCCCGGCTTCTTAGCCGCTTGGATCATCCTGGTCAGTTCCTTTGCCGTAGAAAGCACCCTCGAAAACGCCCTCGGCGTCGGTCTGTTTTTGGTGTTTTTGG
>JANQWK010000001.1 GCA_030729925.1 Saprospiraceae bacterium | reverse complement strand
CCGGAACAACCTACCGGAATTTTTTTTCCCGAAGGGGGAGTCAACAAGATGATTACCGCGTTTATTTTTTGCCGAAGGCGATAAGATGCTATTCCTTTTTTGAACCTGGATTAAACCTTTGGGAGGCACCTGCGTCCAAGCGTCGAACACATCACCGAATTATGTCAGAAGAGCAGCTTACCGACCATAAGATTCAAGTGCTGCTTCGATCGGAGGCTACCTTTGACGAGGGGTTTCGGTTGCTGGTGGGTACTTATCAGGAGCGGCTGTACTGGCATGTCCGGCGGATGGTGTTGGACCACGAGGATGCGAGCGATCTGTTGCAGGATATTTTGGTGAAGGTGTATCGGGGGCTACCGGGTTTTCGGGGCGACTCCGGCTTGTTTACCTGGCTCTATACCATTGCCACTAACGAGGTGCGCTCTTTTTTGCGCAAAAAAAAGAAAATGCCGCTGGTGGGAGAGGAGGGGCTGGTGTCGCAGCAGCTGGTGGCCGACAAATACTTCGATGGAGACGAACTCCAGTTGAGACTACAGGAGGCACTTGCGGGCTTGCCCGAAAAACAACGCCTGGTGTTTCAGATGCGCTATTATGAGGAGATGAGCTATAGAGAAATGTCCGCTATCCTGCAAACCTCCGAGGGCGCTTTGAAGGCTTCTTTCCACCATGCGGTGAAAAAGATTGAACAGTACATCCGACAAACAGCTAATTGAGCCATGATACACGAAGAAGAATCCTTACGCGAAGAATTGGAGCAGCTGTCACCCACTTTGGCGCAATTGCACGCCAAGGACGATGGCTTGCGGGTACCTCCCGGTTTTTTTGACCAACATGCAGCCGAGGTGTTCAGCCGATTGGAAACTCCGCCACCGCACCCCATCAGGTACTTGTCCTTCAAAAGAATAGCCAGCGCCGCCGCTACGGTTGCCATCCTAATAGTAGCAGGTATTTGGTGGTACAACAGTACTGCTATCTTGAATAAAAGTAACACTGTGTTTGCGTCTTTGTCAGAAGCAGAGGTTGCGCATTATTTGGAGGAACACCTTGATGAATTTGATGCGGATTGGATGTTGGAGGAGGATATGGTGCTGCGCGACGGTGATTGGTTGCCTGGGAGTATGACGGAGGCCGATGAAACGCAGTTGTTGGAAGTACTGGTCGAAGACTTGGAAACCTATGAGCTGGAAGATTTATTTTAACCATCCACAAATATTTATTACCATGAGAATTTCCCTTTTTTTAGTGGCCTTTTTGGCCTGTGGGACCTTTGCGTTGGCGCAGGGGCCGGGTGCTGAGCGCTTTGAACAAATGGATGAGCGGGTAAAAGCGATGAAAGCGGCATTTATGACTACCCGATTGGATTTGGATGCGGCTACTGCCCAGCGGTTTTGGCCGGTGTATAATGCCTTCGAAGCCGAAGAAATGGCGATCCGGAAAAAATACCGTCCTGAAAAAGAGGTGTCACTGCTTACAGATGCAGAGGCGGAGGAGCTGATCCAGAACAATCTTCGCATGGAGGAAGCACTGCTGGATCTCCGCAAAACGTATATCGGGAAGTTTCGTGAGGTGCTTTCTGTAAGACAAATCGCTTTGTTGTCCCGCGGGGAAAAAGAGTTTAACATGCAAATGGTCAGGAGATTACAAGAGATCCGGGAATCCCGGCCTCAGCGACCCGGCCAGCGGAATATGCGGGATAAGTAGTATTTTCCTACCTTTGTGTGCCACCGGTACCCGGGCTTTGTTCGGGTACCGTTTTTTTTAGCAAAAACAGGATCCGTGTTACAGGCACACATAGCGATGTTGGTCGTCGCACTTATTTACGGCGGCAATTTTACGGTTGCCAAAATCGCAATGGGAAGCGGACACCTGCCTCCGATGGCGTTTATCTGGTATCGGGCACTCACCGGATATGTGCTTTTTACCCTCTTGCACCAGCTCTTTGTCCGGGAGAAAGTGGCTCGAAAAGACCTTTTCTGGTTGCTGCTTTGCGCCATCTTTGGGGTAGCGATCAACCAGTCTTTCTTTTTTATCGGGCTCAACTGGACCACTCCGGTCAATGCCTCTCTGATCATGACCACCAGCCCGCTTTTTGTACTCCTGGCAGCCAATGTCTTGCTCAAAGAAAACATCAGCCGCCAAAAAATTCTGGGTATTATTTTTGGGGCCACAGGTGCCGGAATACTGATTTTGCTGGGGCAAAAACTCGTTTACCACCCTCAACAAATCACAGGTGACCTCATGGTACTGGTCAATGCCGGTTCCTACGGACTTTACCTGGTGTTGGTAAAACGGCTCATGTCCACCTACCAACCCCTGACCGTGATCAAGTGGGTGTTTGGATTCGGATTGCTCCTGGTGACTCCCTTTGCCTGGTCAGACCTCGGAGCAGTGCGCTGGGAGGCGTTTCAAACCGATACCTGGTTTTCCTTCCTATACGTCCTGATCGGTACCACTTTTCTGGCCTATCTGCTCAATACTTGGGCGATGACAAAAGTAAGCCCCACTCTGGTTGGTACTTACATGTACCTACAGCCCCTTTTCGCCACCATCATAGCCCTGCTTGCCGGCAAGGATACCCTGCCCTGGATCAAAGTGTTCTCTGGCATCCTCATTTTGACCGGCGTCTATTTTTCCAGCAGGGAAGGCGCGATAAATTTTTCAAAAAAAATGCAAAAAAACTCGGCGAAAATCGAGCAACAATAATTTATCGTTTATATTTACAGGATTGTCTGTATCACATAGACAAAACCACCACGCATCTACACTATAGGGCTTTCTTACACACCATAATTTCACTGGACACCTAACATGGGTAAGGTACATCGCGGCCTGCTGCGATTCCTTTCTTTCGGGCGAGTATGTTGTTTTACCAAAATTCGGCATTCAATTTGCTTCGGGGACTTTGATGTGAAGTTTCCTCGGAACTCGGAAAAATTATGGATTTATGCCAAAGAAAGATTTCAACGAATTGTTACACTTAATTGACGAATACGAGAGCAACATCCGGTTCGGCCACGTACAGTATTTTTCGGAAGAGGATTACTTGCAGATTATTGATTTTTATCTGGAGGAGAATCATCAGGACAAGGCATTGGAGGCGGCTCGTCACGGTACCGCGACCTATCCCTATTCTACGATATTTTACTATCGGGAAGCGGATCTGTTGATCAAGTCGCACCAAGAGGAAAAGGCAATTTCTGTGCTGAATTATGCGATCACCCTTGCACCTGCTGCACCTCGGGGTTATCTGCTCAAGGCGGAGGCTTATGCCTATTTGGATCGGTACGATGAAGCGATGGATGTCCTGGAGCAGTTGAGCGAGGCGCATCCGGATGCGGCCGTGCAGGCAGATATTTTTTTGGTGGAGGCCTTGATTTACGAAAATCAGGAGCAGTATGAACTGATGTTCATTGCTTTGCAGGCTGCCTTGCGAGAGGTTCCCAACCATCAGGAGGCGCTGGAGCGTTTGGCCTTGTGTGTGGAGCTTACCCGCAATTATGAAGCCAGTGTGACCATTCACGAAAAAATATTGGAACAGGAGCCGTATTGCTATTTTGCCTGGTATAATCTGGGGCAGGCGCATGCTTATTTGGGCAATTACCAGGAGGCTATTGAGGCTTACGAATATGCTATTGTGAGCAATGAGTCGTTCGAACCTGCTTACCGGGATTGCGCAGAGTTGTGCTTTGAGCTGAATGCGATGCATAAGTCGCTGCGCTGGTACCAGGAAATCCTGGAGCGTTTTGAGCCGGATGCGGAGCTGTTTTTGAAAATTGGACAGATTTACCAGCAGTTGGAAAACTACAACCAGGCGCGGACTTACCTCACGCGTGCCATGCACCTGGATCACATGAATGATGAGGTGCATTTTCATATTGGGGTGTGTTTTGCCCGGGAAAAAAAGTGGGCCAGTGCTATCCGGTCTTATGAAAAGGCGATTCAGATTGAGGACCTGCGGGAGGAATACTTTGCTGCGCTCGGTGAGGCTTTGTTTGAAAAAGGCGATATCGAGGAAGGGATAGAGATGTTCGACAAGGCAACCAGTCTGGCTCCGGAAGAGCCGGCTTATTGGATTCTTTTTGCCACCAACTTACTGGCTGTGGGTCAGCCCGAAGCTGCCGTAGAGGTGATGGAGGATGCCATCTACTGCAGTACGGGAACAGAATTGCTCTATTGCAGAGCAACCTGTCTCTTTGCCTGCGGGCAGCGCAATGAGGCCATCTATCAGTTGGGAGAAGCCTTAACCGAAGATTTTGAGTTGCATTCGGTGATGTTTACCTGGCTGCCGGCCTTAAAAGACGACGCTACGGTGCTTTCGCTACTCGCCAGTTTCGCGACATAAGCGGGCATAATAGGCAGCGCCTATCGTACCTGCATTATTCTGGAAAGTGGCGGGTACGATAGCGGCATCTACATCCAGGAAGCCCCTGAATTCGTCGAACATACGGCTGATACCCCCTCCGATGATATACAGATCTACGGATAGGAGTCTGTCAAGGTGGTGTAGGTACTCATTGAGCCGCTTTGCCCATGTTTCCATATCCAGTCCTTCGCGATCTTTGGCTGAGCTTGAAGCGTAGTGTTCGGCAAGCATATTGTGGAAGAACAAGTGGCCAAATTCTGAGTTGGGAAGTAGTTTGCCGTCCAGAAACAACCCCGTTCCGATACCGGACCCAATGGTAATCATCATCACGGTTCCTTTCCTGCCTTTTCCTGCTCCGAAGGTAACTTCGGCAAGTCCGGCGGCATCTGCATCGTTGAGCACGTAAAAAGGCAGTCCGCAGGTTTGTTCAAAACGGAGGGTAATATCTTCGCCTATCCAGCTCTTGTCTATGTTTGCTGCGGTAATCGTGACCCCTTTGCGGATAATCGAGGGGAAACCACAGCCCACCGGCCCGTCCCAGCTGAAGTAGTCAATGAGTTGCTTGATGGTTTCAGCCACTGCTGCAGGCGTAGCGGGCTTAGGGGTTGCAAATTTATACCTTTCCGTCAACAGCATTCCCGTATCGGTGTCCACAATGCCACCCTTGATACCCGATCCTCCGACATCTACCCCCAGTATTAGGTTCTCTTTCATTACGTGCTAAATTCTATTGTATAACCCTGATTTTCATCTTAATGTCGCTTACCGGACGATCGCGTGGATCTGTTTCGGCTGCGGTAATGCGGTCAATGACTTCCAGTCCCTCGACAACCTGTCCAAATACGGTATATTCTCCATCGAGAAAAGGCGTTCCTCCAAGCTGGAGGTAGGCTTCTCGTTGGGGCATTCCGTAGCGGATTCCCTTTCTGGCTTCCATCATGTCGAGTTGTTCTGGGGTAAGCGGACTTCCCTGAACGATGTAAAACTGTGACCCCGAGGAGCGTTTTTCGGGGTTCTGGGTGCGTGCAGCAGCCAGTGCCCCTTTTACGTGGATGCGTTCGGCTACAAACTCTGCAGGAACGGTATATCCGGGACCACCCATGCCCAAAGACTGTCCCGGCTTTGCATTTTTGGAGTCGGGATCTCCACCCTGAATCATGAATCCGTCAATGACCCGGTGGAACAGCAGGTCATTGAAAAATCCCTCTTGTGCGAGTTTCAGAAAATTCTCCTGATGGAGGGGGGTGTCGTTGTAGAGTTCAGCAAGCATGGTGCCGAATTCGGTCTCGATTTCGACGAGACATTTCTCGGGGGCTTTGATATCTATCATTTGTGTAAGTGTTCTGGTTTTGTTTTTTAAACGGACGCTCAGACTTACCGGGTATCGGCCGGACAGCACAAAGCGGTGCGCGGGCAGGGTGTCTGTGGAAAGGTTGCCATCACCAAAATCCCAGCTGAAGGTCTCTGCTTTTTCCGACTGGTTGTCGAATTGAATCCGAGCCGGAGCAGTCGGCTCTCCAGTCCAGGTAAATCGAGGGATAGGACGGGCGCAGGAACTGACTGCAAGCAGTGCCAGTCCAACGAAACGCATTATCCCGGGGTTGCAGGTAACTGCAGACATGGGCTTTAGGGTTTTTACAAGTTACTTTACAATACTCACCTTCATCCGCACATCGGTCAGCGGCCGGTCGGCTCTGCCCTTCGGCACACGGGCTATGGCATCTATGACTTCCATGCCTTCCACGACCTCCCCAAATACAGTGTAGTCGTTATCCAAGAAAGGCGCGCCTCCGATTTTTTTGTACAAGTCCCTTTCCTCCTTGGTGTAAGTGATTCCCTTCTGCAGTTCCAGATTGTCCAGGGTGCTGTCGTTGACCGTGTTGCCATGAACAATGTAAAACTGTGAACCCGAAGAGCGCTTTTCGGGGTTCATGTCGCGAGCCGCTGCCAAAGCTCCCTTAAAGTGCTTTGGACCAACTATTTCTGCCGGGACGGTGTAACCCGGTCCCCCAAACCCCAGCTGATCCTGCGGTCCTGCAAATTTAGATTGTGGGTCTCCTCCCTGGATCATGAAACCATTGATCACCCGGTGGAACATCAGGGAGTCGTAAAATCCTTCCTGGGCTAAGCGAATAAAATTGTCCCGGTGCTGAGGGGTAGTATTGAACAAGCGAACTACCATGGTCCCCTGAGGGGTTTCTATGCTGGCATAAGTGCTTTTGTCACCGCTGCAACTGTTCAGAAAGAACACAAACAAACCGGCAGTACAAAAAAGGATCAACCGTTTCATACAATACATTTGGCTATATCGAAATAAATTAATGTGCAGCCCACTCCGCTTCCAATTCCATGAAATAGCGGACTGCCGACTTTTTTAACTGAATTTCCTGCTCCTTAGTCCCGTTGGCCGGCAATGCTCGCAAACGCCGGTAATGCGGCCAACCATCAGCATCCCTTCCCTCGAATTCAAAAAAACCTTCATAAGCCATGAGCCTGCAGACCGCAATGTGCATGAGGTCCTGCTTCTCTTCTTTGCTGAAGTTTTCCTTCCATCGCCCCAGTTCCTGCATGCCAATTAAAAATAAAACGGCATTCAGATCGGGTAGGGTGTCCCTTTTAAATCTGTCCTTGATCTGGTGTTGTATCCTGAGCCATTCGAAGTCCAATTCCCACAATTCCATAAAGGTTCAAATTTTCAACAAATATAATGGTTTCACCGATTTCAAAGCATTCCTAATCGCGCACTTTATTCTTCAATAATGATCGCCGGCAATTTTTGCGCTTTGCGCGCAGGTAACCAGGAGGCGAGTAGTCCGAGTGCGACTACCGTCAGACTCACCGTTGCAAAGTCTATAAGCCTCAAACTGATCGGATAGGCATCCAGGATCATGTTGCCGGGTATGGCAATTAATCCGGTTGATTTTTGAAGACCAAACAACAGTAAGGCCAGCATGAACCCAAATCCGGTGCCCAGCAGGCTGAGCAGGGCGCCTTCCAGCAAAAATATGTTGCGCACCATGCCCGCCGAAGCTCCCATGGATTTGAGAATGGCAATGTCCTTTTTCTTTTCCAAAACGATCAGCCAAAGCGCTCCTACCAGGTTGAATGCAACCAGCGCCATCATCAATCCCACAATGGCATAACTGAGCCATTTTTCCATTTTCATGAGCTTCAAAAAGGCTTCTTCCTGCTCGTAGCGGTTTTCTGCGATAAATTCCGATCCCAGTTGCGCGCGCAATTGTTCCAGTACCCGAATTTCATTGGCGCCCGCACGCAATTTTATTTCCAAAGCACTGACTTCGTCGCTGTAGTTGAGCAACTGACGGGCAAAGTCGAGCGAGGAGATGACATACTGGGCGTCAAAGTCGGTTTGTACCATGTAGGTTCCTACAGGATAGGCCGGACGCTGCAAAAATTGCTTTTCGAAAGGCCCCGTTTTTTTGCGCTTCAACATATAGACGTCAACTGGCGTGAATTCGTCCCGGATGTTGACCTCCAGCCGATTGCGCATGCCCAAACCCAGCAGGATGTTGTTGCCCCCCCGACGGTCAAAGTCATAGACCCCCTCCCGCAGAGAAGAGTCCAAGCCCGTGACGAGGTTGTAGTTGTCGTCCACTCCCTTGAGGATGCCAAAGTTGCGGTTGTTTTTGTAAGTAAATACCGCTATTTCTTCCAGGGTCAGGGATACCGTCTCTACGCCTTCCACTGCATATAGTTGCTCCAGCGTCAGACTGTCTGCTACAAAGGTTTTTCCCTTGGCAACGGTAATTTTGATGTCGGGGTTGATGCGGTTGTACATCCCGAGGATGAGGTCTTCAAAGCCATTAAATACCGATAAGACGAGCACGAGTGCCGCGGCTCCGACCGATATGCCAAATACCGCAATGCCCGAGATGATGTTGATGGCATTGGTGGATCGTTTGGCAAACAGGTACCGTCGGGCTATGCGAAGTGCCGGATTCATGTGCTTCTTTTCTTGTTCAACGGCAAAGATCGCCTTTTTTACGGGAGAAACCCCTTGTTTTTATCCTTATTCCTTGCCCGGTTTTCAGGCTTCTGCCAGAATAGCTCTATAAATGGCATCCTGTATCCGCGCACGAATGTTGAGCTTGATGAGCTTGTTGTTGTTCATGCTGGGGTAGGTCCGGTTCGATAAAAAGATAAACACGAGCTCCTGCTCAGGGTCAGCCCAGGCTGCTGTGCCGGTGAATCCCAAATGGCCGAAGGTGGCAGGGGAGGCGAGACTGCCCATATTGGGACTTCGGTCTGCATCCAGCTCGAAAAGGTCAAAACCCAATCCTCGCCTGCTTTCATTGGGTACACGGGTGGTAAATGCACGGACAATGTCCTGCTGGAGGTAACGCCGGTCGCCATAAATGCCATCGTTGAGGAGCATCTGCATGATGACCGCAAGATCCGATGCACTGGAAAAAAGTCCGGCGTGACCACTGACCCCGCCCAGCATGGCAGCCCCCATATCGTGCACAAAGCCTTGTACCGTTTCCCCCCTGAAATAACTGTCTTTTTCGGTAGGAACGATCTCCCTGACGGGAAAATGTTGCCAGGGATTGAAACGGGTGTGCCTCAGGCCAAGCGGTTGGTAAAAATGCTCCTGCAGGTAGGCGTCAAATGATTGTCCGGTGATTTGCTCAACGAGCGGCTTGATGAGGTAAAATCCCAGGTCGCTATAGACATACTTTCCCGGCTGCTTGAGGTCTGAGTTGAATATCTTGTCCCAGATCTGCTCCAGATAGTCTGATTTGATAAAGAGGGAAGCCGAAACGGGTACCGTAAATTGGTCGTGCGGCTGTGGACTGTAAATATCAGGCATACGGCGAATACCCGCCCGACTGCGCTGCACCGTCTCCTGGTAAAAAGGGATCCAGGGCTTTAATCCCGCCCGGTGCGCCATGAGTTCGCGCAGGGTGAGATCGGCTTTGTTGGTGGTGTCCAGCCCGGGAATGTACTGACAAAGCGGTGCGTCCAGGTCAACTTTTCCCTCTTGGTAGAGCTTCATCACCGCTAAAGTGGAGGCTGCAACTTTTGTGATCGAGGCAAGGTCAAAGATGGACTGGGGATGAACCGGATTTTTGCGCTCGTAAGTCTGATGCCCAAAGGCTTTTTCATAGACGATTTTCCCTTTTCGGGCTACCAGGACAACACAACCCGGCGTGGCCCGAGCCTCAATGGCTTCGAGGGCAATGCGGTCTATGTTGAGCAGACTGTCGGCACACAAGCCGACATTTTCCGGCAGACTGTATCCCAATTTTGGCAGACTTTTAGTCATTAGTCCGGCATTATACCTGCTTTTTTCAGAGGCCGTCACCGGTAGCCTGCCTCGGAATGGCAAAGCCCCAAAAATGGCCTGCGCCGCGAGATCCTGCGTCAATTCGTTGTCTTCATAAGCCATGACTACGTTTTGGTAGTCGTCAAAGTTGCGCAGACTGTAAGGGTATCCAAAAACGACAAGGATGACCCGGGTGCTGCGATTGAGCTTGCCCAAAAAACGCAATTGGGCTTCGGTCAGACCAAAATTTTGCTTGGGCGATTTGTTCAGCCCGTGAAGACTCACCACCACGGCATCCCGCCCTGCGAGTTGTTGAAAGACCCCCTGCTGCTGTGCTTCCGTGGGGGCGAGGGGCAACTGAAAGTGCTCCATGGGACGGTAATGCTCCAGCTTTTTCTGAAAGATGTTTGGCGTGGCAGCACCAAAAGCAAGGGAGGCCACATTTTGCGTCCCCGCTTCCGATAGTGGAACCAACTGCCCTGCATTTCTGACCAGGGTGAGCGCCTCTCGATATAGTTTTTCGCGCAGCGCCAAGGCATCGGCAGGCTTGAGGTCTTCCTGCAGCCCCTCCACTTCCAGAGGTTGTTCTTCGTGCAATCCAAGCCGATATTTGGCCGCAAGTACTTTTTTTACCTTCTTTTCCAAATCCGCCGCAGTTATTTTCCCGGACTTTAGGTACTGCTGCACCGCCGCTATGGCCTTGGGTACTTCTCCGGGGATCAGCAGGATATCGTTGCCGGCCGCCAGGGCCTCCGCATCGGCCAAACCCGGATCAAAGTGTTTGCTGACGCCCTTCATTTCCATGGCGTCGGTCATGACGAGCCCCTCGAAACCCAGGCTGTCTATGAGCAAATGCTGGACGCTGTTGCGGGAAAGCGAGGTGGGTCTGTTGGGCCTATCATCGAGCACAGGGACATGCAGGTGTGCAACCATGACAGCCTGGAGCAATCCGCCGCGGATCAGAGTGGCGTAAGGGTATAGCTCCAGACTGTCCAGGCGGCTGCGATTATGAGGAATAACAGGCAAATCGAGGTGAGAATCCACATTGGTATCCCCGTGTCCGGGAAAATGCTTGGCACAGGCAATGACCCCGCTATCCTGCATGCCCTTGAGGTACATCATGCTCTTCGAGGTGACATTGTACCGATCCTCCCCATAAGAGCGGGTGTTGATGACAGGATTGGCAGCGTTGTTGTTGATGTCCAAGACAGGGGCAAAGTTGACATGCACCCCCAGGCGCCGCAATTGCGAGGCGACCTGCACGCCCATGTCGTAGAGCAGCGCATTGTTCTGAATCGCTCCCAAAGTCAGGGCCTCGGGATAGGAAATTGCCTCGGTTTTGAGCCGGAACCCTACTCCGTTTTCGGCATCCATGGCTACCAAAAGCGGCACATCCGGACTGGCTGCCTGAAACTCGTTGACCCGCTCGAGTTGTTGGGTCGCCTCACCGGCAAAAAGGATGATCCCTCCGATCTTATACTGTTCGATGAGCTGGCGGACTTCCTTCAAGTGAGCCTCGCCATAACTGATCTGCGCACGTACCATGATGAGTTGCGCAATTCGCTCCTCTGTACGCATTGCGGCATAGCGGGCATTGACCCAGTCTTCCTGCCCGGCAGATCCCGTTTTTTGGGCGTAGCCCGTAGCTACCATAAAAAGTAACAAAAGACAACCCAGTGCCCAGCCCTGGGCAGTACCCGATGAAATTCTTGTCATGTTTCGGTGTTTAAGGGCCTGCGACTGACTACAAAGAAGGATCTAAGGCACGGGCACGATCAATGAGTGCTTGCCCCCGTTCTGTTTCTCCCGCATTGTACCAGGCAGTTCCAAGATTGTATATCGCTCCCGCGTTGTCAGGATCAAGCTCGTAAGCTTTGGTAAACCAGTTGACGGCCTCCGCCGAGTCGCCTCGTATGCCGTATGCTACGCCCAGTAGGCGAAGCGTCTCGTAATCGTTTGGCAGCAACTGATACGCGGTCTTAAGATAGTATAAAGCATTGGAAAGATCACCCATTTTTTCTCCAAAATATTTTCCGGCTTCGCGATGGGCTACCGCAATGTTGTTGTCTATATTCGGATAAGCGGGAAATTGTTGCTTGATTTGTTGGAAAAAGTCAATGGCTTCGAGGGCTCGACCTGCATTGATGAGGGTGATGCCCTTGTTGTTGAGGGCGTCGCGGTAACCGGCATCGAGCCTGAGGGCACGGTCGTAATAGCCCAGCGCCGCATCGTATTGTTTGAGGTAACTGTGGGCATTACCCAAGAGCAACCAGGCGTTTTTAAAGCCGGGATAGATGTCAATGGCCCGCTGAAGATGCCCGATGGCTTCGCGGTAGCGCTCATTTTTTTGTACCTCCGGGAGTTCGGACGATTGCGTTACGGCAATGATTTCCCCGCCTACCGCATTGCGGAGTTTGGCGCTGTTGGGCGCCGTGCGGATATCTGTAGTGAACAGGGCGTAATTGTCTTTCCAGGCCGGATTGCGAACGAGCGTCAATATGGCAAAAATGAGGGCAACCCCACCTATGGCAGCAAGGGAAGGGATGGTTCGTTTGGCAGCAATCGGATAAATCAGTGTGGCCATCAGGATTCCCCAGGCCAGCGAGGGCATGTAAATTAGTCGCTCCGACATATTGGTTCCGATTGGAAAAACGATGTTGGAGACGACAGAGAGGGTGATGAGGTAGTACCAGAGCGCAAAGCCCCAGGGAGCACGACTGCGCAGCGACCAAACGGCAAACAACAAGATAGCCGCGCCGGCCAACAGACTGATCCACACCAAGGGGTCACCCCAACTCATAATGCCAATGTGCCGCGGGTAGTAGTCGTGGGTAAGCGGATGCGGTACAAACAATAATTGTAGGTATTTACCCAGGGTATAGACAATCGTAGCCGATTTCTCGGCAAAGGTAAACGGCACGAGTACATCACCCTGAACCTTCACAAAGGGGTTGTTCATCATCTCCATCGGCACCTCGAGCAGGGAAACACCTAAAATGGCCGAACGGAGCGCCACAAACAGCACACCAGCTCCCCAGAAAGGAAGGGCATACCGGACCAGTTTGCCCGTATCGGCTCCGCCAAAAAAATAAAAGGCCAAAGGTACCACCGCCATGAAGGTGATGGCGTTCTCCTTGGACAGCAGGGCCATGAAAAAGACAACTCCAACCCACAAGGCCGTCGCAAAGGAGTATTTTTTTTGCCGATAGGCGGAAAAGGAGAAATAGAGGGCCGCTACACTACCCAGTAAAGCCAGTATTTCGTCACGTCCTTTGATGTTGGCGACTACCTCGGTATGCAGGGGGTGTACGGCAAAGAGGAGGCTGGCCGCTAAAGCGACAAAAGGGGCGTAGTTGCGATCCGAAGACCGGGAAAAAAGCAGCAGCAAGAGGCGGTAGATCAGCCACACACTGAAGGCATAGAGCAGCGCATTGATGAGGTGTCCCCAAAACGGATTGGCGCCCCACAATTGGTATTCCAGGGCAAACCAAATCAGGGAAAAGGGCCGATAACGCCCACCGGCAACCAAATTGGCCTTGCTGGCGTCCTGAAAAAAGCCGTAAAAGGTATCGTTTGTCAGAATACCCGGAATGCCGCGAACCCCCTGGGTGGTGAAGGCATTATCCGTGATGACGATGGCGTCGTCCAAGGCATAATCGTGACCCAAGGTATTGAGATAGAGGGCAAAGGACAGCAAAAACAGAAATCCCGCTACCAGATTCGTGCGCAATAACCAGGATACTGGAGCATTGGACTGTTTGGGTGTTGCTGTTTTGCTGACCTTTGCCATAAATAGGAGGATTATAGAATCAATTGTTCGTCTTTTTTGAGGGCTTTATACCGACCCTTGCCAAACTTGGTGCCATTGAATTCCATACCGGGACGCAGTTTGTCCTGTTCTTCTTCCGGCAATTTGGCAAAATCCTGGCACTTTTCGGAGCAGCAGTGCTCGTATTTTTCGGCACAGGCTTCGCATTGGATAAACAAAATATGACAGGCATCATTGGAGCAGTTGACATGTGTATCGCAAGGTTCGCCACACTGATGGCAATGGGCAACGATAACTTCAGAAATGCGTTCGCCCATGCGCTCGTCGAAAACAAAGTTTTTGCCGATAAACTTATTGGGCAGCCCTTGCTCTTCACACTGACGGGCATACTCGATAATACCGCCGTCCACCATATATACATTTTCAAATCCCTTGTGCAGAAAATACGCACTGGCTTTTTCACAGCGGATTCCCCCGGTGCAATACATCACCAGGTGCCGGTCTTTGTCGGCCTGCAGCATTTCCTCCACCAAAGGCAGCGCTTCCCGGAAGGTCTCCACATCGGGCAAAATGGCATCCTGGAAATAGCCCACCTCGCTTTCGTAATGGTTGCGCATATCCACAATAATAGTACCCGGTTGGTCGGTGAGTTGATTGAACGACTTGGCATCCAGGTGCTTGCCGCGTTTGGTCACATCGAAAGAACGATCGTCCAGCCCATCGGCAACGATCTTATTTCTGACCTTGATTTTTAGCTTGTAAAAGGACTTTCCGTCATCCTCAATGGCAATATTGAGCCGGGTATGGTTCATAAACGGAATGGCATACATGTCCGCTTTGAAGGCCTCAAAATTGCGCTCCGGTACCGAAATCTGACCATTAATACCCTCTTGGGCCACATAAATCCGACCAAAAACCCCCAGCGGGAACCATCGCCGGTACAATTCGTCCCGGAAGGCATGCGGATCCTCGAGGTTGTGGTAGCGGTAAAAGGAAAGGGTGACGCGTGCTTCGTCACTGGCAAGCATACGATGCTTGAGTTCATCGTTGTTGACACGATTGTACAGTCTCATGTTGTTGATCTTTTGAACGACGGCAGCCTGGTAATTTACAGCATTACCCCGGGACGCAACCCGTTACTCCCTCCGTTCGGGTTAATAACCGATGTTAACAGTCGCAATATATAAAAAAGTGGCAAATTACCTCCCCACCAATTTTCCGCTTTGGAGTAAGTTGCTGCCTTCCCATATCCGGTACAGGTAGAGCCCTGGGCTGAGCCGGGGCAAGGTCAGGGTAGCCTGGTCGTCCAACTGTCTGTTGAGCTGTAGGCGGCCGCTGAGGTCGTATAGCTCGATGCGCAGACGTGCCGGCGCGGGGTGACCCTCTATGACGAGGTAGTCCCCAAAGGGATTGGGGAATATCCGAACCGGTTTTCCTGCATCGGGATCCTCCGCGGAACTGACCTGCTCGGCTGCCAGGCGCAGGGCCGCAAGGGCGTCAATCCGGCCATAGCCATATACGGTATTGGGACGCTGATTGCCGGGAAATACCGTACAGCCGTCGCCACTGAACAGGGGCAGGGCACTTTGCTGGATGATATCGCTGATGAGGTCAACGTTGCCAATAAGCGCGGGATTGGCATTGAGCAGTAGGGCAGTCATGCCGGCTACGTGCGGACCGGCCATACTGGTACCGCTGGCCCTGCCATAAAATCCTCCCGGGAAACTGGAGCGCACGCTTTGACCGGGTGCTACGACATTGGGCTTGAGGTAGGTTTTTCCGTCGTATTCGACCGGGCCCCGACTGCTAAAACTGGTAATGCTGTCGCGGGTATCGGTGGCTCCCACCGAAAAGGAGCTTTCGAAAATGGCCGCAGGGGTTTCCACTGAACCACAATCCCTGCCGCTGTTGCCGGCCGATACGACCACAAATATACCGGCAGCCCGGACGTTATTGACGACTTCTTCCATGAGCTTGGTGGCGTCGGGGTTACAGCCTTCGATGTCGGGACAACCCCAAGAGTTGTTGATGACATGCGGCGCTTTCTCGGGCTTAGGGTGTTGACCGTTGAGGTCGGTTGGGGCGACAAACCACTCGAAACATTCTATATAGGTGGAGGGCTTGCCCCAACCCCGCTCCATATTCCGGCAAGATATCCACTTGGCAGCCGGCGCAACTCCGATTTGTTCGGTTTCCCCTACAGCACCAACCATAGTCCCCATGGTGTGGGTGCCGTGGCCATTGTCGTCACAAGGTTCAATGGCCTCCAGCCCGCAGGGGTTATTCTGGGGCAGGGCCAGCGAATCGCCATTGAGCGGATTGATGTCGTGAATAGCATCGTGCCAGTTGTAATCGTGAACCGCTGCGGTGCCGTCCCAGCCCCGGTATTTGTCTTTCAGCGCCGGATGTTGCCAGTCGTAGCCTGTATCCTGACCGCCTACCACGATCCCTTCGCCCTGGTAACCCATCTGCCACACCGCAGGGGCATTGATTTTTGCTACCCCCCATTCGATGGCTCCCCCGCGCAGTTCGAGGGCTTCTTTTTCCCATTCGGGATTAGCGACCATCTGGATCCAGGGATTGGCAACAATACGCGCGACCTCGGGTCGGGCTGCAATGGCTTCAAGGACAGCCGCGTCTGCTTTGATCGCCAGGACATTGGCGATCCAGAACGAGCGGAAGGGGATATGTTGCAATACCAGCCAGCGTTGTAGATCGCGCTGACTGCTCCTGGCGGTTTGTTGCAATTGTCCGACCACATAACGACCCTTGACCACCTTGTCCCGGAGTTGGTCTGCAGCATGGAGATCCGCTCTTGCACTAAACACCACCAGTACTTCTGCTTCCTTGCCGGCGTTGAGATCCGCCCGCACTTCGGGGGCTATTTTGGAGGGAGTTCCCTGGGTACCGGGAAGCAGGATAACAAGGAGCGGACTGAGCCACAGCAAACTTCCAAATAGGTATTTTTTCACGATGCTTGTCATTTTGAAGGGGTAGGTATCCCTGAATTATGCAAATGTTTCTTTTTCCAGCAATTTTTCCGCAATGGTCTCCCCAATCGAAAGCGAGGCCGTAGCAGCAGGAGAGGGGGCATTGACGACGTGCAGGGTACGTTCGGAGGACAAAAATAGAAAGTCGTCAATCAGGTTGCCGTCCGGGTCGCAGGCCATGGCGCGCACTCCCGACCTGCCTTTTACCAGGTCCTCCGCACGAACCGCGGGAATGAGCTTTTGTAAGCTTTTCACAAAGGCTGCTTTGGAGGCCGAACGGTAGAGTTCATCAGCGGCTTCTTTCCAGTATTTGCCGACGATTTTCCGGAAACCGGAAAACTGCACAGCTTCGATCATTTCCTGCAAATTGATGTCCCAAAGCGAATAGCCTTCGCGCTGAAAAGCGAGGACAGCGTTGGGACCTGCCTCCACACCCCCCTCGATCATTCGGGTAAAGTGCACCCCGAGAAATGGAAAGTCCGGGTTCGGCACGGGATACACAAGGTGGCTGACGAGATGCTGCCTGGAGGGGATGAGGTCGTAATATTCGCCCCGAAAAGGGAGGATCTGAATGGTATTGCCTGGTAGGGTCATATTGGCCAGTTTATCCGCGTAAAGCCCCCCACAGGTCACTACCTGTTTGGCTAACACCTCGCTGCGTTCTGTCAGTACCAGCACCTCGTTTTCCCGATCCCGGATATCGGTTACCTTTTCGCCCATCAGGGCGGTCATGCCTTGTGCCACGCAAAGGTCGTACAACTTTTGCGCCACGGTGCCATAACTGACAATTCCGGTCTGCGGTACGTGAATGGCGGCCACACTTTGCACATAAGGCTCGGTTTCGGCTACCTCCTCGGGTGAGATGTTGCGAAGGCCCTCCAGCCCATTTTCCTGTCCCCTTCGGAAAATGGCTTCCAGCTGGGGAAGCTCTTTGTGGTCGGTGGCAACAATGACCTTCCCGCAGATGTCGAAAGGAATATCCTGCTCCTGGCAAAAGTCGAGCATATACCGGTAGCCGCGCAGACAATTTAGGGCCTTCTGGCTGCCGGGTTTGTAATAAATGCCGGAGTGGATCACGCCGCTGTTGTTGCTACTCTGGTGTTGGGCTACGGCCTGTTCTTTTTCGATGATACACAGGCGCAGACCGGGGCGGCGGCGCAACAACTGCCAGGCTGTGGCTAATCCCACAATGCCGGCACCTACGATGACCACATCAAATGTTTTCATACCTTTCTTGTTTTGTCACAGGATAAATTCCTGCTTTATATTTTGTTGCTGGCGATAATCGGTGGTGTAGTGCAGTCCCCTGCTTTCTTTGCGCAGACTGGCCGTACGGGCAATCAGATAACCAATGGTAATCAGGTTGCGAAGCTGGCAAAGTTGCGGGGAGAGCACGGTATGGTCGTACAGCGCTTCCGTTTCCTCGAAAAGCAAATGCAGGCGGTCGAGCGCCCGCTTAAGTCGCGCGTCCGAGCGCACGATTCCGACATAGCTGCTCATAATTTCCTTGAGTTCTTTCAGGCTCTGGGTGATCAGTACCATTTCTCCGGGTTGGGTGGTTCCGGCGGCATTCCAGTCGGGAATGCCTTCCTGTAACCCAATGGCGGGCAACTGTTCCCGGACGCTGGCTGCAATGCGGTGACCAAAAACGAGGGCTTCGAGCAGGGAATTGGAGGCGAGCCGGTTGGCTCCGTGCAGTCCGGTACTGGTACATTCGCCGCAGGCAAAAAGGCGATTGATGGAACTTTTGCCCTGTTCATCTACCCGGATGCCCCCACAGAAATAATGACAGGCGGGGACGATGGGGATCATGTTTTCCATAGGGTCAATCCCTATACTCAGACATTTGTCGTAAATATTGGGAAAATGGGCGAGAAAGTCCGCCTTGTCGAGGTGCCGACAATCGAGATACATACATTCTTCCCCGCTGATTTTCATTTCGTTGTCTATAGCCCTTGCCACGATATCCCGCGGGGCGAGGGAGCCTCTGGGGTCGTATTCTTCCATAAAAGGCCTGCCGTCTTTGCGTTTGAGAATCCCTCCAAAACCGCGTACGGCCTCCGAGACCAGGAAGGCGGGGTTTTCTCCGGCAGGATTGTACAGCGCTGTAGGGTGAAACTGCACAAATTCCATATTTTCAATCCAGCATTTTGCCCGGTAAGCCATGGCGATGCCGTCGCCGGTTGCGATGACGGGATTGGTGGTGTCCCGATATACCTGTCCGGCACCGCCAGTCGCGATGACGGTTATTTTTGACCGAAAGGTCTCGATTTGTCCGTTGGACTTGTTGAGGGCATAGGCGCCGTAGCATTCGATATCGGGCATGAGCCGGGTTACGGTATAACCCAGGTGGTGCTGAGTGATCAGGTCCACCGCAAAATAATGATCGTACAGGGTGATGTTGGGCAACTGATGCGCTTTTTCCAGCAGGGTGCGCTGAATTTCCCATCCGGTGATATCCTTGTAATGGAGGATGCGGTTGGCCGAGTGTCCGCCTTCTTTGCCGAGGTCGTAGTTTTCTTGTCGGTTTTTGTCAAACCGGGCTCCCCATTCAATGATCTCCCGTACGCGAACCGGCCCTTCCTCGACCACGATGCGCACAATGGCTTCGTCGCAGAGTCCATCGCCGGCAATCAGCGTGTCTTCTATGTGTTTGTCGAAAGAGTCCACCGAAGTATCCCAAACAGCTGCAACCCCTCCCTGGGCATAGCGGGTATTGCTTTCCGATTCGTCCGTTTTGGTCAGCACGGTAATGCGCAGGGCAGGATCCTGGGTAGCGAGTTTGATGGCTGTCGTGAGCCCGCCTATACCTGCTCCGATAATGAGAACATCGCTGTTGTGCTGTAGGGGTTGTTGTTGCATAGAGAAGATTTCTATTTTTTGTAGTAAAAAAACCGGAAATCTTTCACATTGTCAAAACCTTTGGGCAATTTGAATAAAAATCGCTTTCTGCCATGCGAGTTGCTGTGAATGCGCGCTTTTTGATCCCGGGCAAATTGGAAGGGCTGGGTTGGTACACGTTCGAACTGCTGAGCCGACTGACGCGCTTGTACCCCGACTGGGAGTTTGTGTTGTTGTACGACCGACCCCATGATCACTACCTGCTTACCGGGGACAATATCCGGCATGTGGTGGTATTTCCCCCTGCCCGGCACCCTGTGTTGTGGTACTTGTGGTTCGAGTGGAGCCTGCCGCGGGCGCTGAAGAAAATCGCCCCCGATGTGTTTTTTTCTCCGGATAGTTATTTGTCGCTTCGAACGCCCATCCGCACGGTGATGGTGGTACACGATATCGCTTACCTGCATTATCCGCAGCATCTGCCATTGCTGGTGCGGGCTTATTATCAGTTCTTTTGCCCCCGTTTTTTCCGCAGGGCGGACACCCTCCTTACCATTTCCAATTTTGTAAAAAAAGATCTTCTGGCACATTTTCCGTTGGATCCCGATAACATTCAGGTGGTGTATAATGGTTGTCGAGAGGGGTTCAAGCCCCTTCGGGAAAACGAGCGTGCGGCGGTGCGGGAGCAGTACAGCGGTGGCGTGCCTTATTTTTTGTACTGGGGAGCCTTGCAGCCGAGGAAAAATATCGCCCGCTTGATCGAGGCTTTTTCGAGTTTCCGGTCGCGACAGACCAGCCCCGTTCGCTTGCTGATCGGCGGCAGGAAAGCCTGGAAAACGAAGGAAGCCGAGCAGGCTTGGGCGGCATCTCCGTTTCAGGAGGACATCGTTTTTACCGGATACCTTCCGGAGATGGAACTTTACCGGGTGGTGGCCGCCGCCCATGCCGTGGTGTATGTGTCGTTGTTCGAGGGTTTTGGGCTTCCGCTGGTAGAGGCTATGCATGCAGAGGTGCCGATATTGAGTTCCACCGTGACTTCCCTGCCGGAGGTGGCCGGAGATGCTGCCCTGCTGGTGAATCCTTCGGAGGTGGAAGCGATTGCAGAAGGCATGGAGCGCTTGTGGACCGATCCTGAACTGTGTGCAGTACTGGTGGCATCAGGACGCCGTCAACGGGAGCGTTTTTCCTGGAACCAAGCCGCCAGGGCAGTAGGTCAACTCCTGGAGTGAAGTTATTGCCCTACCACGACCAATTTTTCCCCATGTCGGGTCGCAGGATCAAGCAGCCAGTACATGCCCGGAGGCAAATGGCCCAATGCTATGCGTAGGGTTGCGCTTTCTTCCGGTACCGGGACGACTTGTATCCGAGCGCCTGATTGCAGCGAAAACAGCAACAGTTGGCGGGTCTGAGAGAGGCGGTTGTGTATGCGAACCACAAAGTTACCCTCGCTGATATTGGCCAGTAAACTGAAGCTTCTGGCAGCCGGGCTTCTGCGCTGTACTGCGACCTTTTGTCCTTCAAAATATTCATAGTTCCCATTGGTATCCAATTGTTTGAGCCGATAATAGTTGTATCCCGGAGCGGGATTTCTGTGTACAAAACTATAGTTTCTCCGCTCCCGGCTGTTTCCAGCAGCTTTCACCTGTCCGATGCGCTGAAAATCGGCTCCGTCTAATCGGTGTTCGATCTCAAAGCGGTCTGTATTTTCCTCGATTTGGGTCTCCCAGCTGAGCTGAACCCCCTCCTCGCTTTCCCTGCAGTCAAAATCGCTCAGTACAATCGGCAAGGCGGTACCTTCCAGCGTGACGTTATCTATGCGAATTGTCGCAACCTGGTACCGCGAAAACTGTCGGTAGGGATGCACCCGAATGGCAAAGACCTGTCCATGGGCAATCGTGACCGCCTGCGGCAACACGGCGATGTAGGCGGCACAGGCTTCTTCTTCAATGTCGCCCGTACCCACATAAGTTCGGGTGGCAAAGTTATCGCTGCTCATATACACCGCAAATTTATCGGCACTGTACTGCGAAGAAGCACTCACATACATCGAAAAACCGGTAAAGGTGGCCACATATCCCGGTTGGGTTCCGGTGCTGAATTCCATGTAGTAATTGTCGGCAGGGGAGGGGTTGATGCTCCAGAAATTAGTTGCCCAGGTGTTTTCGCCAAAACAGATCGCAGGGGTACCATTGTTATTACCTCCCGAAAGTCCGGCCTGTCCGTAAGCCATCGAGGTGGCCCGATACGAGGCCGCAATCGGCAAAGGAGCCAGCGCTTCCGCTACATTCTCAAAGTCCCACTGCACAAGCTGCGCTTCCGCGAGTTTCCATCCAAAACAGATCCACACCAACAGGGTAAATTTTCGCATACGCTTTTTAGGGGTTAATACCCCGAACGCCTCATTGGTAACCACCTCCCCCGCGAAATTTTTATTGATATGACGTAATTTAATGAAAATCAAAGATTTAAAGCGCAGGTGGAAGCCACCT